>NZ_DASQEU010000057.1:0-25148 GCF_035633495.1 Mycobacterium sp.
CCGAGAGTCCGTTCCGGCACCTGGCGCTGGGTCGCGCCGGGCAGCCCGCCGAGATCGTCGGCGCCGCACTGTTTCTGGCCTCCGACGCGTCGAGCTTCACGACGGGTTCGATCCTGCGGGCCGACGGCGGCCTCCCCTAGAACTCCGAGCGATTTCGGCGCGCTAACTGTCGCTGAGCGAACGTTTGCGCGCCGAAATCGCAAAAGGGGGAGGGGAACTACGGCGTGACGATGTTGAAGGCGGGGTCCGGTCGGTCCAGCACGCCAAGGAGCGACGACATCGCGGTGGCGTCACCCGCCACTTCCACTCCCGGCGACGTGGTGTCCCCCGTGGCGAACGTCAACAGGCGCAGCTTGTTCACCACCGTGACCGTCGCCGTCGCGGTCGCCGGACCGGCGGGGACCTTGCGGTACACCAGCACCCCGTTGCGCAAGGTGAGCCGGTAGTTGGTGGCGACGTCGGCGAACGTCACGTCGATGGCGAGGTCGAGATCCCAGGCCTTCGGTCCGTTGATGCTGATCGCGAAGCTGTCGAACATCTGCTCCGGCGTCAGCTGCGACACCAGCGACAACGACGTCGTCTGCACCGGCGTGCCGAAGTTTCCCTCACGCAGCTCGGTGGCACCGGCGAGGAAGAAGTTGCGCCACGTAGCGTTCTCCGCGCCGTACGCCAACTGCTCCAACGTGTCGGCATACAGCGTCCTGGCGCCGGCGTGATTCTCGCCGGCGAAGATCGCATGGTCGAGTAGTGTTGCCGCCCAGCGGAAGTCGCCGTCGTCGAAAGCGGCCTGGGCCAGTTGGACGACGCGGTCGACTCCACCCATCGCCTCGACGTAGCGCGGACCGATCGCCTCCGGCGGGTGCTGCCACAGCCGCGCCGGGTTACCGTCGAACCATCCCATGTAGCGCTGGTAGACCGCCTTGACGTTGTGGCTGACCGACCCGTAGTAACCGTGCGTATGCCATGCGTCGTGGAGGGCAGGCGGCATCTGGAATGTCTCGGCGATCTCGATGCCGGTGTGGCCCTGGTTGATCAACCGCAGGGTCTGGTCGTGCAGGTAGGCGTACAGATCACGTTGCAGGGAAAGGAATTCGACGATTCGGTCCTCACCCCAGGTCGGCCAGTGGTGCGACGCGAAAACGACGTCGGTCCGGTCGGCGAACGTGTCGATCGCCTCGGTGAGGTAGCCCGACCACGCGTGGGGATCGCGCACCAGGGCGCCGCGCAGCGTCAACAGGTTGTGCAGGTTGTGGGTCGCATTCTCAGCCATGCAGAGCGCGCGGTACCGCGGGAAGTAGAAGTGCATCTCGGCGGGCGCCTCGGTACCCGGCGCCATCTGGAACTCGATCTCCACGCCGTCGATGGTGTGCGTCTCGCCGGTCGCGGCGATGTCGACCGTCGGCACGATGATCGCCACTTCACCCGTGGACGGCGTCTGCCCGAGGCCGCAGCCGACCTGCCCTTGCGGCCCGCGGGCCAGCACGGTGCCGTACATGTAGGCGGCACGCCTCGTCATCGCCGTGCCCGCGTAGACGTTCTCCTGCACCGCATGTTCGATGAAGCCCTCGGGGGCGATGACCGCCACCTTGCCCGCGTCGACGTCGGCCTGCGTCGTGACCCCGAGCACGCCACCGAAGTGGTCGACGTGGCTGTGGGTGTAGATCACCGCGACGACGGGACGGTCCCCGCGGTGCGCGCGGTACAGGCCCAGCGCCGCGGCAGCGGTCTCGGTCGAGACCAGCGGGTCGATGACGATGACGCCGGTGTCGCCCTCGATGAAGCTGACGTTGGAAAGGTCGAGGCCGCGGACCTGATAGACGCCTTCGGCCACTTCGTAGAGCCCCTGCTTGGCCGCCAGCGTCGACTGCCGCCACAAGCTGGGGTGCACCGAGGAGGGTGCGTCACCCGTCAGGAATCCGTAGACGTCGTTGTCCCACACCACACGTCCGTCGGCGGCCTTCACCACGCACGGCTTCAGCGCCGCGATGAATCCGCGGTCGGCGTCGGCGAAGTCGCGGGTGTCGGCGAACGGAAGGCCGCCGAGGTGCTCGGCGTGGGCTGACTCGATGACGGCGGTGGGCGGCTTCTGATCCATGTCGTGGAGAGTGCCACCCAACAAGGTCCGCCGATGCCAAACTGACGCGATGAATGTACGGAGAGTCGTCACCGGACACGACGCGTCCGGCAAGTCCGTCTTCGTCAGCGACGACGTCGTGACGCCCGACGAGCCGCTGCTGCTGCCGGGTTCGGAGTTACACCAGTTGTGGGGCGGTGACGAGACACCGCAGTTCCCAAACGACGGCGCGAGGCCGGCGTTCACCACGTACTTCGCGCCAGTGGGCGGCTTCAGGTTCGGTTTCATCTCGGTGCCACCCGGGGCTGCCGCGCCGGCGGCCGACGTCGACCTCGAGACGGCGCTGGCAGACGCGGAGGCCAAGCTCCCAGGATTGCTGGCCTACATGGACCCCTCCGACCCGGGCATGCATGCCACCGACACCATCGACTTCGAGGTGGTGCTCGAGGGCAGCCTGGTGTTGGAACTCGACGACGGGGCCGAGGTCACGTTGTATCCCGGCGACACCGTGGTGCAAAACGGTACCCGGCATCGTTGGAAGAACCCTGGTACCGAGGTGGCGCGGATGGCCTTGTTCAATTGCGGCGCCAAACATTCAGGCATACGGCCCGCCGGGTGACTACTGCGCGGACGCCGTCCGGCGCGATCACGGTGTCGAGCGCGACCGCGATCGGTGTCGGCGGGATGATGGGCGCCGGGCTGTACACACTCCTGGGGCTGGCCTCGACGACGGCGGGGGTGTGGCTACCCGCCGCGTTCCTGGTCGGCGGTGCCGTCTCGATGTTCAGCGTGTACTCCTACGCGAAGCTCGGCGCCAAGTATCCGAGCCGTGGCGGCGCCGCTCAGTTCCTGATCAGGTGCTTCGGGGACGGCGTGATTGCTTGCGGGCTCAACGTGTTTCAGTTTCTCGGCTGGATCATCGCGATGGCTCTGTACTGCGCGGGATTCGCGGGCTACGTCCGGGCGTTGCTGCCATGGGAAACACCGGCCTGGTCGGGCAAGGTCATCGGCATCGTGCTGATCGTCTCGATCGTGCTGATCAACATGGTGGGTTCCAAACTGGTGGGTCGATCCGAATTGTTCGTCGTCACCCTCGAATTGGCGATCCTCGCCGTGTTCGCCGTGTTCGGATCGATGAAGGCAGACCCCGCCCGTCTGTCGGAGAACGGTGATCATCACTGGCTGGGCATCCTCTTCGCGGCAGGTCTGCTGTACGTGACGTATGAGGGCTTCGGCGTGGTCACCAATTCGGCGGGCGACATGAAGAATCCCGCCAAGGAGCTACCGCGCGCCATGTTCGCGGCCCTCGGCATCGTCGTGGTGGTCTACGTGCTGATCAGCACCATCGTGGTGATGACGCTGAGCCTGCCCACGATGGACGCCAATCAGGACCACGCGCTCTCGGAGGCCGGCGGCGCCGCGCTGGGACACGTCGGGTTCGTCGTGATCGGTGTCGCCGCCCTGCTGGCCACCGCGTCCGGGGTCAACGCGACGATGTTCGGCGACGCCAATCTGGCCTTCATGGTCGCGAAATCCGGCGAGCTACCAATGGATTTCACGCGTGGGGTGTGGCGCGGGGGCAACGTCGGCCTGCTCGTCGCAGCGGTGTTGACGGCGCTGTTCGTGGTGTTCTTCCCGCTGGCCGCGGTCGGCTCGATGGCCGGCCTCGCCTTCCTGATCGTCTACGGGCACGGTCAGTGCCGGACATCTGCGGGTGTATCGCGACACCGGTGCCAAGCGGTGGCTGCTGGTGCTCGCCGTCGTGCTGAACGCCGCTCTGTTCGTCCTGCTGTTGGGGTACACCATCCACACCGGCCCGGCGATCACGTGGATCACCCTGCTGGCAGTGCTGGCGATGAGCTTCGTGTTCGAGGTCGTCTACCGCAAGCGGACCGGTCGGTCGCTGACGCTGGAGTCCGTTCAGAACGCCTGAGAACGGTCCTCAGACACGATGTAGCTCGACGTCCGACAGAACGGAGCCGACGACGGTCGCCGTCATGTAGGTGCAGAAGGGCTGCCTGCGCCGGTCGGTGGGCGAACCGGGGTTCAGCAGCCGCAGGCCCGTCTCCGCAGTGGTGTCCCAGGGGATGTGGCTGTGTCCGAACACCAGGACGTCGACGTCGGGGTACAGCTTCGCCATCCGCTGGTCCCGGCCTGCGGATGCGCCCGTTTCGTGCACGACGGTGAAGCGCACGCCCTCGAGCTCCACGTCGGCCCGTTCGGGTAGCCGTCGCCGCAGTTCCTCGCCGTCGTTGTTGCCCCAGCAGCCCACGAGCCGCTCGGCCCTGGCCTCGAGTTCGTCGAGAAGGGCCGGTTGCACCCAATCGCCGGCATGGAACACCACGTCAACCCGCGCCACCTGGTCCCACACCGACGCGGGAAGGTCATGGGCGCGCTTCGGCAGGTGGGTGTCCGCGATCAACAACAACTCCACCCGCGTCACGCTAGCCGTTCTGTACATTGCGCCGAAAGCACGTTGCTGCTGGCACTTGCACTCGCCGCGCCACGTAGGCTGCTGGCCATACTCGCCAGCCGCGGCATGTCGCCGCCGTCCCCGACCGTCGAGATCACCGAGGACCTGTTGTTGGCCAGCGTCGTTCGGGCCCGAACCGTGCTGGACCAGCTACGGGAGTCCGGCGTCCGCGTGGCTATCGACGACTTCGGCAGCGGCTACGCCGCCATGACCTACCTCCATGAGCTGCCCGTCGACGAGCTCAAGCTCGACCGGCAGTTCATCGCGCCGATCCTGCACGACGAAAGCGCTGCCGCCATCGTCCGTTCCGTACTCGAACTGGCGCACGAGTTCGGGCTGACCAGCGTCGCGGAGGGTGTGGAGAACAAGGCCGCCGCCGACTTGCTCAAGTCCTTCGGTTGCGGTTTCGCCGAAGGGCACTACTTCAGCCCGCCAGTTCCTGCTCAGGCGATTCGCCTCGGCATCGGGATCTCGAAGCCTGCCGACGCGCCCGTCACGCGGTCTGCAGCAACTCGGCCATCTTGGGCATGATCACCTGCAGGCCCTTCAAGGGGCGCATCATCACCTTGAACGAGACAATCCGCTCGTCGTCATTCCACGCGATCATGTCGACTCCGTTGACGTAGATTCCGTCGATCGTCGCGGCGAACTCGAGAACCGCGGAACACTCGCCATACCAGTGCTCGACGTAGTGGAAGTCGGTGTCGCTGAACAGCTTCGAGGCGGCCCGCAGGTACATGGTCGCCTTTTCGCGGCCCTCCTGCGGCGTGAAGACCGCGGGCGAGTAGAAGACGCAGTCGTCGGCGAGGATGTCGGGCAACTCGTCGGCACGGTCACCGTCGATGATGTCGATCCAACGTTGGATCACAGGTGGTGTCATCTCGACATCCTCGCACCCGAGGGCGCTCATGCCGCCGCGTCGGGCAGGAGCGGCGGGCAGTTACCGGTCTCGTCCGTGGCCAGTTCGAAGTGCCACAGCTCGTTGGCGTACATCCGACAGAGCCCGAAGCGGGCCCCGTTCGCGATGAGCCATTGATCGGCGCCCGCGCCGCCGACGTCGACCGCCTCCCCGATGACGTGCTTGGACATCTCCGGCGTCTGCACGTACCGACGCGCCGCGGCGAAGCTGCCGTACGTCCGTACCGCGTCGTCGAGAAGCCGCTGCTGAAACTCCGGGGACCGCCAGCCCGAGGTGATGGTCATGGTGATGCCGTCGGCGGCGGCCGCAGTGGCGGCATTCTCGATGGCGCTCAACAGCCCCGGGTCGAGACGCCCGATCGTCGGGTCCTCGACGTCGAACGGGGTCGGCGGGTCTGCGGGGGGATCCATCGCGACGGTGTGGTCGACGAGGCTGATCTGCGGACCAAGTGGGTCGGACGGCACCAGCACCCCTAGGGCAGTCACGGCAAGCAACACACCGCACGCCGCGTCGACCAACCACATTGTCCGCCTCCCTCAGCGCGAAGACGCTTCGAGACGACGAGCACGCCCGAAGGTATTCAAAATCCTAGTCTTCTGACATGTTCGCTGGCCCCGATAGGTCTACCCTCGTTCGTTACCATGTTGCAGCTCAACCGGATACGCCCGTCAGGGTTCACAGCGGGCGGGTGGGCATCGGGGCGGTGTGGGGGGTGACTACGCCAGGTGACTAGTAGTAGTGGCGGCGACCACCGACCGCGTGTCCGGCCCGTCCCACGACCATCAAGATCAGGCCGACGACCAGGAGGATGACGCCGACGACCAGGAGGATATGAGCGAACGCGAAGGTGGGGAGGAGGGAGGGGAGGATGAGTCCAAGGACGATGAGGACGATTCCGAGAATGATCATGATGTGCGCCTGGTTTCGATGAAGAGGGACGGGGATTGAAGAAGACCGCGGTCTTGCCGGAAGCGATTAGCTTGAACGACAGGGCTTTTCGTTCGCCCTACCTCGCGCTTCCGGAGCGATTTCGGATGAGGATCAAGCGAAGGAGCTGAATGTGATACTGCGGAAATGCGGTGCGAAGACATATGCGGCGTGAGCTGACACTCATCGAGTAGGGCGGCGGACGGCCAAACTCATTCCGAACGGGCTGATGGCTCAGCGATGAGGACGGTACGCTCATTCGTCATCCGCCGTGGCGGAAAGGCCATGTCGCTTGTCGCCCGAGCCTCGTACGCAACTCGACACCGGACGGCGGTGCCTGCACGACATAACCCATTCTCGGCAACTGCTCGACCGCGGCCACCGCGGTGATGGGCGGACCGTGCCCGGGCGTGTCGCTAGTGCCGAGGGAGTCGTTGTTGCTGGTAGAGGGTGCGCCCGAAGGGATTCGGACCCCCAACCTTCTGATCCGTGTGCTGAAGCGGGCCTCGGCGCGGCAGGCGCAGGAGCGGCTCGCGCTGGGTGCCGACTACGCCGACAGCGGCTACGTCGCGGTGGCCGAGGCCGGCCGACCGTACACGCCGGGTGCGTTGACGAATATGTGGCACCGGCTGACGGAGGCCGCGGGTGTGCGTCCGATCCGGCTGCACGACGCGCGGCATTCGTGCGGTACGGCGCTGCACCTTCGGGGTGTGCCGCTGGCCGTCATCGCCAAGTGGCTGGGCCATGGCGACGCGTCGGGGACGGCGCGGATATACACCCACTCGCAGGACGACGAGTTGAGGGCTGCCGGGCAGACTTTGGGTTCGGTTGTGACATCGTCGTGACACCCGTCCCGGGCCGAGCTACAGCTTGTGATCCTGGATGTCGCGGTTCGAGCCCCGTCACTCACCCCGCTGGTCGAGCATCTTTGTGTCCTAACCTTTTGCTTCATCGCCAGGCCTCGCAACCTTAGACCAATATGCCCCGCGAGTCCCGCCAAGAGTGGAAGATCAATCCCCTCGGGGGAACCGGGACCGATGGAAAACCGAGGCAATAGGGGTGATCATGTTTACAAAAAAGAATATCGACACAACCAAGGAGGGGTATGACGCGTACTCGACAGGTGATGTCGCAACGGCCCTAAGCAACTTCGACGACGACATCGAGTGGTTCGTGGCCGGCAATAGCAAGGTGAGCGGAACGTATCGCGGCAAAGCCGAGGTCTTGGAAATGTTAGCGAAGCTGGCGGAGAAGTCCTTCACGACAGCGCCCCGCCGTTTCCTCGCCGACGGCGATGATGTGGTCGTCCTCACCCAAAGCACCGCCGGCGGCGAATCTGGGCACCAAGTCGATGTGTACACCTTCAGCAACGGCAAAATCGTCAAAGCCGAGAGCTTCGGGGACACTGCCATGACGGAACGGGTCTACGGCAGGAAGTAGCAGCTACAGGAGTCTCTAGGTGTTGGGAGGTGGCGGGTACTGCTCGTAGAGGCCGCGCTCGTCGCCTTCCATAATCCATTGGTGCTGCTGATCGGCACGCACCTCGCGTCTGTACGGGATTGGGATTATTCGCGGCAAGCCGCGAGGTCAGCCGCAGACGGGCCGCTGTTGGCCCGCGTGATTGAGCGGGCGGCGCTATCGCGAAGATTGAAACCCGGTGTTATCGGCACGAGCCCATCTCCGCTGGTTTTCGCTATCCGTGTTCGGTAGCCCGGCGGCGCGGCCCGTCATCCTCAGGTCGCCTGCCGACTTTAGGAGGCCAGCATCAATCGATTAGCTATCCGTGATGCCGCTACAATCGAAACTTCAGCCGCCGTAACACCATTCGATCTGCGATGCTTATCCGTGGACGCCCACTGCAAGTTCGCTACCCCAGTTCGGGCTCTACGTGAAAGTCGGTTTACCGATGCTGTTACCGACCATGCTGGCGACCGTCGCGCTAGCCAGGGTGATCTATCTACCAGGCTAATCACCCAGTTCTGGCGGCCACAGTACAACTTGATAGCGCGTTGAGGACTCATGGATCGGGCGATCATCCATCATGACGATTGGCTCTGGCAGGCAGATCGCGCCGAGCCGCATCGGTGTCGAAGCCGGATTCCCCCGAACAGGTGGGTGGCTACGACGCCAGAACCTGAACGCGGCTCAAGTCGGCCGTTTCACGTGCGACCTCGATGTCGTAGTGCTTCTGTAGGTTCAGCCAGTAAGTGTCCGACTGGCCGAACAGCTTCCCGAGCCGCAACGACGTGTCCGGTGTGACAGCGCGCTCACCGTGAACGATCTGATTGATGCGCCGAGGCGGCACATCAATCAGATCAGCGAGCTTGCGCTGTGAAAGACCAAGGTCGGCGAGGTAATGATCGGCGAGAATCCGGCCGGGGTGAACCGGGGCAATATCCCTCATGGTCATCTCCTTTCCTAGTGGTAGTCGACGATTTGAACGTCTCGCGGGCCCGCGGCGGTCCAGATGAAGCAGATGCGGTACTGGTCGTTGATGCGGATGCTGTGCTGGCCTTTGCGGTCACCAGCCAAGGCCTCCAGATGGTTTCCGGGCGGCATTCTGAGGTCACTGATCTGGTTAGCCGCGTTGAGCATCAGCAGCTTTTGGAGCGCTCGGCCGCTGAGTTCCGGGCTGTACTTCTTGACCCGACGTCCGTTGAACAGTTTCTCTGTGTCCTTGTCGGCGAACGCCTGAATCACAAACCGAGTGTACCGCGTAGCGTTACACGAGTCACCCTACATCCCCGCGAAGTGACTGAAGAGGTTCAGCGCGATGCACTGGCGGGCATGGACGCCTGTTCCGGCTCAGCCGACGCGGCGAAGATCAGACAGGCTAATGAGGCGAAGTTCGTCAATGTGTCGTCACCCGTTGAAAAATGCTATGTCGAGGACAGCAAAGAAGGTTTGACCTGTGGTGCGCCCGAAGGGATTCGAACCCCCAACCTTCTGATCCGTAGGCAGGGGCGTACAGCGCGAACAGCCAGGATGCACGTCCCACTGACATGTAGCCCAGGGTGCAGGGATGCCTGACTGTCGTCGTCGTTGTCGTCAGAAGTGTCGTCGCCAGCCGCCTGCACCGTGACTCGACTGGCCCCGGCAGCAATCATCCATTCGGCAGGGACCGTTTCACGGGGTTCAACCGCGTCGCCGTAGCTCAGGGGATATGAAGATCGATCCAGGGTTGATTTGTGGGCCTATCAGGCACACAATAGGGAGCATGGCTAAGACGGAGCGTTTCGCGGTGCGCCTTACTTCCGAGCAGGACGCACTGATTCGTCGTGCCGCCGAGGTGGAGGGCACCGACCTGACCAACTTTACGGTCACCGCGACGCTGGCCCACGCGCGCGACGTGCTCGCCGATCGCCGGCTGTTCGTGCTCGATACCCCGGCCTGGTCGGAGTTTCTGGCGATGCTGGACCAGCCAGTGTCGCACAAGCCCCGGCTGAAGCAGCTGTTCGCGGAGCCGTCGATCTTCGACGAGTGAGCGGTTACCGCGCGCCCCGCCCGATCAGCGAGGGCGATGAAGTCGCCGCCTTCGACAGTGGCGAGCCCGACCTCGACAGCTACCTGCGCACTCGGGCGCTGGCCAATCACATCGAGGGCGCCTCACGATGCTTCGTGACCTGTCGAGAGGGCCGGGTCGTGGGTTTCTATGCGCTGGCCTCGGCGTCGCTACAGCGCGCCGCCGCACCGGGACGGGTTCGCCGCAATATGCCCGATCCGGTGCCGGTGATCTTGCTCTCGCGGTTGGCGATCGACCGTAAGGATCAGGGCAAGGGCCTAGGGGCGCAACTGCTGCGGGATGCGATCACCCGTAGCGTGGCCGCTGCCGAGATAGTCGGTGTGCGGGCGATGCTGGTGCATGCGATGCATGATCAGGCGCGCGCGTTCTACGCCCACTTCGACTTTGAGCCCTCACCGACCGATCCGCTGCACCTACTGCTACTGATCAAGGATGCCCGCGTTCTACTCGGCGACGCAGCGCCATAAAGAAAGGAGTGCGACAAATCGTGCAGCTGCTCGGGAGTCAGGTGATCAGCGTCGTCGACAACGAACAGTTCCCCGATACGGAGTGCTGTCGTCAACAGTAAGGAGAATGCCCCGTCGAGGGCGGCGAGAAGGGGTTTGAGCTGGGTGCGCCCGAAGGGATTCGAACCCCCAACCTTCTGATCCGTAGGCACGGGCGGATAGTGTGACCAGGCACGATACGGGTTCTATTGTGGTGTAGGTGGAGATGTCGGGTAGCCCGACTGTCGTCATCGTTGTCGTCAGAATTGTCGTCAACTCACGTGCGAAGCAGCGGCACTCCCGCTTCCTCACACACCCCCGGCCTCATACCCGGCAGCCCGTAACTATGCAATTCCCACCGGTGTCATAGGCGGACGGCGGTCTTCACCATTCCAGCCAAGGTGCCCGTGTACTTGGCAAACCATTGGGTCATCCATGTCGGCGGCAGACGATGGGACGCATTCAAATTGGCCGGTCAAGCAGTCGTAGACTGGGAGGATTGGCTGACCGACCATCGGTGCCCCTGCCAACCTAGGACCTGTCGGTCGGGGATCTGGCCCAACTCCGTTCGTGCCGCTACGGCCTTCTCACGGCCAGTTTTCAGTATCGCCGCGCCTGCGCACGTTGGAAAAAGGTCGCGGCAACGCTGCTGCATCTCGGCGACCGAGGCCGCCAGGATCTGGGTGTAGTCGCCGCTCCACAGCACGTCGACCCCGATGCCGGTCGAGCCCGGACAATCCACCCACTCGTCGCTGGCCGGATGCCAGCAGTTGGCGTCGGCGTTGATGTCTGTCTGCGGGTCGGTCCTCGAATGAAACGATCCCGAACGCTTCCTTGTAGGACGTGGTCATGGGAACGGTCGCTCTCGGGCGAGCGGCTCAGACGCTCGAATGGGCAGCGTGCCAGTCACCTCAGCGCGACGGTCTCGGCCTCGGCGTTTAGCCGCTTGTCGATCCGGGCGCGGCCCTTCGTGCCATGAGGTCGCGACAATGCGTCTGCATCTCTTCGACTGCGTCGGTGGGGATGGGGTAGAAATCGACGCTGTAAAGCACGTCGGTCCCGATGCCGGTCGAGCCTGGGCAGTCGACCCACCTCTCGGTGTCGGGGCTCCAGAATTTCGCGTCGGCGTTGATGTCGTGGTGCGGGTCGGTCTCAAACGAGACGACCCCGAAGACACCTTCCGACTAGTGGTCGCGGTCGTAAGTTCGTCGGGGGTCATGCGGCGTGCGGGATGTCGTGGAGGTCGAGGCGGCGCAGGAAGGCGTTGAGGTCGTCGCGCGTGTAGGTCCAGTCGAACGGTGTCGCGGTGGCGTTGTAGCGGTCCTGGAAGCTGAGGATGCGTTGAGAGAGTTGGTCGAGGTCGGCGAAGTCGTTGGGGTTGATGGCTTTTCGCTGCAGGATCGAGAAGTAGATCTCGACCTGGTTGAGCCAGGATGCGTGTATCGGTAGGTGCACCAAGGTCGCGGTCGGCCAGGCCCTGTGCATGCGGTCGATGGAGCGTGCCCCGTTGTGCGACGAGCCGTTGTCGACGACCCAGAACACTCGCCGGGCCGAGGCATAGGGTTCGGTAGTCATGACGTGGGCGGCGAGGTTCTCGAAGGGTTCGATACCGGTCTTGGGGGCGATCTGGCCGAGCACCCGGGCCTGGTGGACGTCGTAGGCGGCGAAGTAGGCCAGGGTGCCGCCGCGCCGGTACTCGAACTCGACCCGGCGGGTTCGCCCGGGTCCGGGCGGTTGTCCCCGGTGACGGCGTTGCAGGGCTTGGAGCTGGGATTTCTCGTCGGCGCTGATCACGTAGTCGTCCGGGCCCAGTGGTTGGCCTTCCCATCGGCGGGCATACAGGTCGAGCACGCGGGCGGCCTTGGCGCCGAAGTCGGGGTCGCGGGGGAAGATCCAGGACCGGTGCTGCCAGGGCTTGATCGCATCGGTGGCCAGCCATCGGCGTACGGTGGCCGCCGAGATCGTATCGGCTATCTTGCGGCTGATCGCCTCGGTGGCCAGCTCAGCGCTTGACCACCGCGACAACGGCGCACCGGTTTCGGCGGGCAGCGTGCAGGCCAGTGCCTTGACTTCGGCGACCTGCACTGGTGTGAACCTGCGTCGCCGCCCGCTGCGCGCCAAGTCCTCCAGACCAGCCAGACCCGCGGCGACGAATCGTCGGCGCCACTTGCGGGCGGTGTCGATGTGCACTCCCACCTCGGTGGCGATCTCGGTGTTGGCGGCGCCGTCGGCTGCGGCGAGCACGATCCGCGCGCGAATCACGTCGCGATGCGGCGCGGTCGATGACCGGGCACGGGCGCGCAGAATCGACTCGTCCAGGATGGTCAGGGTGATAGTGAAGGGACTGCTCATGGTCATGCATCCGTTGTCCCCGCATGAGGTCTGATCGCCCAGGCAACACGCCGTGGCCACCCAACATCGCACCCGAGGGGTTGGGGTCACGATAGGGAGATGGCGAAGATCCCGGACTCGACCAAGGCCTCGTTGCATCAACGGCTGACCGAACGTTCCCGTCAACGGTGGCCACAACTCAGTGAGATCCGCCTGCGTTACCGCGCCGGGTTCGCCTATGTCGACGGCGTCCTGACCGACGGGGAGGTGCTGCGGTTGTGCCGGCTGCGCTACGCCGGTTCGGCACGAGACTGGGGCTTTGCGATGTACCGAGCGAGCCACGACGACTACGAAGACTCCTTCCTCCCCACCGGATTCATGGGCGGCCCCGCCGAAGACGCACTCGACACCGCCTGCGGCCTCTACCTCGCAGACCCCACCGCTTGGACCTAAACCCCCGACGAACTTACGACCGCGACCACTAGTAGGTGGTCATTGGACTCCTCTCGACGAGCAAGCGGCATGGCCTGCCCTGCTTGGTGATCGGAATTTCGAGGATCGCAGCGGGCGTGGTCACCGCTGGCCTGGGCTTCGACTTTAGCAGGTGACCAGGGTCAGACCGGCCCCAGGGCCTCCTCCAGGTTGCGGTAAAGGTCGATCTCTGTCACAGACGCTGACCGGCCATCCGCAACGGCGGGCGCGGTGTAGCGGATCCGCGCGTCCTGCCTGCTCGACCACGTTGTGGCCATTACCTTTTCGCGATACCGAAGCTCGTTCGCCAGACCAATCTTGGCGCTGTCGGTAATCTTTCCGCCGAACCGGGTCAAGGCTCCGTTTCCGCAGTTCAAACGCTATTTTTGGGGAGGGTTTTTGAGGGCCGTGCCAAATACGTGCCAAACCGCGTACTGCGGCGCTCGGTTCGGCGCACACTGGCACCCGTGCGTGTGCAGGAAGCCGCCGAACTGCTCGCGCTCGACATCTACACCCGCGCCGAGAAATCCGGTGCACACCTGTGTTGAGCGTTGCGAGCGGACCAAGATTGTCTGGCCCCTACCCCTTCGTCTGAAGCATCTTCAGGTTTGAAGCATCTAAGGTTCTCGATTGTCTGGGGGGCCCCACGGCCAGGCGGGAGGTTTCTCCACCTCAACCCGACGTTGAGACTCTAATCTGACGCGTTAGAGCGTGGCTTGGCTGGACGGCGGACGCGGTAAGGGTTTACCACGATGATCAGAGCCATAGGCAACGTGTGAAGTTGCCGGTCATTGCGCCGTCAGGGTGCTCGTCGCGACCGCAACACCAGCGCGACGGTTACTGCCAGGATGATCGTGCCGATGGACTCCACCACAAGCGTGATGCGCACCAGATTGAAGCTTAATACCTCGTGAATGCCAAACAGCCCCGCGGTCAGCGCGAGCACCAGCGCAAGCAGCGTGCCCACCATGAACAGCAGGCTCAGCCCCGTTGCCAGCGACAGGAGCCGCCCACGCAGCACAATGATTGCGATTGCCAGCACGAGCGCGCCAACCGCGTTGAGCACGAACAGCACGCCAAGCGGGCCGCCTACGCCGTCGAACACGAGGTACAGATGGATCCCGCCCATCACCAGCAGCATGATCGCACTAAGGAGTCGCCAGGCCATCAGTGTGCGGTGGCTGACACCGACCCATCGAAGTGAACCCGTTTCCCGAGTATGCGATGACATATCCTGACCTGCCTTTAACGTGTGGCTCGGTGCAAGCCGAGACCCTCTGCGATGTACACGCACGATCCGCCCGAACAGTTCAGCCTGGTGACACGAGCGGAATCCACCTGTGTTGAGCGTTCGTTCCGCGCCTTGCTCGGTGGGGCTCGTGGCGGCCGGGCTGCTTCCGTCCGTGGTGGCGGACGGGAGCCGCCACGGCGCACGTTTTAGCCTCGATCCATGGACTGACTGATTGTGTATGTGTGGTTCTTCTGATCGGGATCTTCTTGCTGCGGGCAGTAGATAGCTGCTGGTCTGCCCAGCATTTCCTGTTGCGCTTCGGTCGGGCCTTGCGGCGGTGGTCAGGCGTGGGTGGCTGCTGGCGGTGGGTGTCGGAGTTGGTTATAGCTGATGATGTTGTGCCACAGGGCTTTCCAAGCGCGGGCCCAAGGCCAGTGTGAGGGCAGGTGCAGGACCGGTCGGCGTTGGGGGCGGGTGAGGCGGGCGGGGACGTTGACGATGCGCCGCCGACCCGCGGCCTGATTCACCGGGTCGACACACAAACGAGGGAACGGTGCATAACGGTGGCGGCAACGCCGCCCACACGTTGTGCCTACATCGAGCTGGACGGTTCAGGTCAGTACCGCTCGCTCGGTCAATGACCAGTGTGCTGTCCCCAGGCGGAGCGCGGCCACCCCGAAGAGCGCGCCGTGGCCGTCGATCTGTCCGCAACTCCTGCCTCGATGTGTCCTGTTTGACAATCCTTGGGTTTTCGCGGCGATCGCAACACCTCTGATCAGAGGGGGTGTTCGAGTGCCGCAACGATGCTGTCTCCAACGGGGATGAACCTCGGGTGATTGCCCCTGGGATCGGTGCTCACCGTGGTTTCTGTGGGAGCAGATTACGGAGGCCGGGAGTATTCTCGAAAGGTTCCGGTGTTGCGGGATGCGGAATCGGTTTCACGCGATCAGTGCGATCACTGAGCAGGCGCCATGCCTGACCGGCTCGCTGTCGCGACAGGTGGGAGAAGATCCAAGATGTCAGGGTCCGACCGAGCCGACGAGGCCGGCACCGTCGAGCCCGACGGGTGGGTCCACCCGTCGATGGGGGTCGAGGAGGAGTTTCTGCTCGTCGATCCGTCGACTGGACACCCCCTCATGCGCAGCCTCGCGGTTGTCGAGGCGGCTGAAAAGCTTGGTGTCCGGCTTCAATTGGAGTTCACCCAGTGCCAGGTCGAGACCACATCGCCGGTGTGCTGGCACAGTCACGAACTACGTACGCAGCTGGCCAAGATGCGGTCGGCGGCCGCCGATGCTGCCGGGCAGTGCGGCGCTCGGTTGCTGGCGGTGGGCGTGCCGGTGCTCGGTTCGGCGGTGTTGCCGATCACAGACATTTCCCGGTTCCGCACGATAGCGAGCAGGTTCGGCTATCTGGCATGGACGCGGGGAGTCTGCGCCGGCCATGTCCACGTGGGCGTACCCGACCGGGAAACCGCGGTGCAGGTCGGCAACTACTTGCGTCCGTGGCTACCGGCCCTGCTGGCCCTGACCGCCAATTCCCCCATCCACCGCGGCGTCGATACCGGGTTTGCGAGCTGGCGGTCGATAATGCTCTCGCGGTGGCCCTGTTCGGGGCCGCCGCCGTGGTTCGCCTCGGTCGAGCACTACGACGCGGTCGTGGAAGAGATGGTCGAACGCGGTGTCATCCTCGACGAGGGGATGATCAATTGGGATGTTCGGCCGTCGGCTCATCTGCCGACCGTCGAGGTGAGAGTCAGTGACGTCCCCGCGACCGTCGACGAGACAGTTCTGCTCGCCACGGTGGTACGTGCGCTGGTGATGACGGCGTTGCGGTCCATCAGCTTGGGCGGATGCGCCCCGAAAATCACCGCGGAGGCGCTGCAGGCGGGGTACTCAATGGCCGCTCTCGAGGGGTTGACAGGGCACGGGATCGATTTGACCTCGGACCTCGTGGTTCCGGCGCCCGACCTGCTGGGACTGTTGGTCTGCCATGTCCGATCCGCCCTGGAGGAACTGGGCGAATACCGCGCGGCTGTGGCGATGCTGACCGAGGTCGTCCGCTGTGGTAACGGAGCGAGCCGGCAACGCCGCGCCTTGCGTAAACGCAACCACGGGAGCGATGTGACCGCGATGGCCGCGCAGAGAACCCTCCTGGTCGGCGGGGCAGCCCTGTGGAGCGGTGCCGACGTCTTCTCTCCGCCGATACCGCGGGACAGCCCGAGAGTTGCGGTGAAGAATGAACCCTGAGGCCGACCGAGCCTGGCCGTCGCACCTCTGCCCGGTGAGGCGCTGGACCCGACGTCCTAGCGTCGGCGTTTGTCGAATGTCGGCCCGATACGATGGATTCGCACGCCGCCGATCAGTGCCATGACAAGCACGCCTGCCGCCGCCGCCGCCGCCGCCGCCGAGAACAGCCTCGCACCCCGATCGGCATCGTGAAGTCGAGGCCGAGCAACGAGATCTGGGTGGCGTCTTTCGTTGACGAGGACAACGATCAGCAGGACGAGTAAAACCCCGCGGCTCCGACGCTCACTCCTGCCCATGTCTCCGCAATGCGCAATCCGCGTGCATGTGGCGGCCGCCGGGCAGGACGGTGCAGCTGTTCCGGCTGCCGAGGAGTCCCTTGTGTGGCGGTGGCAGGCGGTGGGGTCCCGTCCGCATCGTTGAAAGCGTTGTACGGCGATGCGAGTAACACGCCCGGCGCCCGCAACGGCCGCTACACGCTGCGTTAGCTCCCCCCGCAGCGCACTTGGGACGGCGGTGAATCCGTCGTATCCGAGACCCTCGGCGAACCGCATCACCCGATGGCGGGCCAACCCCGGCTCGCTCGGCAAGACCGGCCACCGTTCCGAGACCGGCGCTCGGGTAATCGGCGAGCAACGTGCCCGCGGCTCGCCGCTCTGCCGGTCGCAATTCGTTCAGTCGCCGGTCGACTGTCTCGGCAACCGTTCGGTCTGCAGCCGGCGGAGTCTTCCTCGGCGGAGTCTTCCTCGACGCTCGACGACCCGATTTCACGGCCTCGGTCCTGGCACCAGTTCCCGGATGGACACCTCCATGTCGGCCAAGTCGACGACCGTGATCGACTCGTCGGGCAACTCCTCCCAGCCGTCCTCGAGCAGTCCGGACGATGAAAACACGACCGCGCCGCCGACCCCGCGCCGCCACCGCATCAGGAAGTAGCGGTCGATGTGATCCAGCGGGAGATCATCGTGCCCGATTCCGCTGACCAACATGTCCTCGACCGGCGCCGCGCTGGTCGCGCTTGCATGCACCGCGATGAAGGTGTTCTCGGTCAAAATCAGGGCATTGAGGCTCGCGTGCGGGAAGCTTCCGCGCAGTGTGGACACCGCCCGCGCCACCGCGGTGGGCAGGTCGAGACCGGTGTGCAGTTCCTGTCTGATGAGCGCGAGGTAGCGCTCACTGTCCGTGGTCCCGTGCAGCGACGCTCTCGCAGCCGGGCAAAGCAGCGAGTCCAGCACCGGTCGTGGCGAAATGGACCCGTTGTGCGCCAGGGTGATTCCATCCTGCGAGAACGGATGGGTGTTCGCGAACGACACCGCGAGCCCCTCGGTCGCCCAGCGAAGATGCACCAGCCGCGCCACCGTAGATGTGCGTTCGGCCAGTTCGGCGAAGCACGGATCGCGGGGGGCACGTTCGATGCTGCGGTATCCCTCCAGCTGCAGTCGTTGCGGATGCGCCGTCTCCGGCCGGAGCCAGGCAGTCCCCCAGCCATCGGCGTGCAGGACTGACATGTCGGCGAACCGGGCGACTTCGTCTTTGCCGATCTGCTCGGTTAGGGTGGTGGGCACCGGTGATGCGAAGCCGATCAAACGGCACATGTTCATGCCTCCCTGGTTGTAAACCCGTCGCAGCAACAGCAGATCGGATCACGCGGGTTGGCGACTTCGCAATCTGTGTACTGTCCCCCTACGCACGGTCGACCGCAAACGGAAGCGCCACGCTCCGCGCGGCGCGCCACCATCCAAGAGCCTCCTTGCACACATCCCCGGACAGCTACCTCAGCGAGGTCGACCGCTTCGCCCTCGACATGCGCAAGCGGTCCACCGTCCCCACCGCCCTCTACGTCGCGCAGACGACGCCCGCATCATCGCGCCGCGCGCCACCGAGCTGCACGCGTTGCGTTCCGCGATCCCCACCGACACACCGTGATGATGGGTCCATGGGTCCTCCACCACCTTGTCAGTATGCCAACACCGCGGCCCGGGGAGACGGGCCGACATGGGGGCCGCGAGCGCATCATTTACGACCGTAAGCCATGAAATCGGTTGCGTCGCAATGCGATTCAATTCGTGAAAGTTTGTTGAACCCGAATCACTTCGGTTGTTGTCAAGGACGCCTGCCGGCGGCCGGCGGCCGGCGGCTACCCGAACCGGCTGTGCGCGAGAACGAGGACGCTCGTGGTCGCGGCGGCAGTTGCGGGGCAGCGCTGCTCGGACCACGAATGCTTAACGATGCCGAGTTCGGAGACCGGAAGAGGTTTCTACTGCCGGCGAACACAGGCGTTTGCTCGGTTGGGGCGTCGAGCACGTCGGAACCCGTCAACCTGAATGAGGCACCGTTGCGCGGTATTTACTGAGCATTCTCCTCTGGTTGGTCGGGGTGGTTGATCCACGAGGTTTCGGGGATCTGCGGTGGTTCGGGCCGTTTGCGTACAAATCGTTCGGGGGGCGCGGTAGGCGGCGTCGAGTACGCCGGCACGCTTGTCGCGGATTGCCTCGGCCAGGCCGTAGTGGACGTCGGCGGGAGTATGCAATCCCAGCCCGGTGTGGCGATGTTCGTCGTTATACCAACCGAAGAAGACGTGGCAGTACCGTCGGGCGTCTTCGATCGAGCCGAACCGGCCGGGGAAGTCGGGCCGGTACTTCAGCGTCTTGAACTGGGCCTCCGAGTTATCCCGAATTCGGGATAACTCGGATTATGCCGAGGCCGTGATTATGCCGAGCATGAACCCGCGTGAGCGGGTTCGTGCTGGTCGGAGGGCTGCCGCAGCCTGAACCGCTCGGCATAATCGCCTGGGACGATGCTTGCTCTGTATGGATTTGCCGTTCAGAGGAGGCCGGGATGAAGAAGCGACAGTCGATAGGTGCTGCTGGTCCACTTGTGTTGTACGCACAGGGATTTCGGGGGCATCTCGAAGAGATGGGCTACGCACCGGACTCGGTGCGCTGGAGGCTCCGGCAGCTCACGGCGCTGAATCGTTGGTTACGCGACCATCATCTGACAGCCGACGATCTTGACGCCGCCTGCGTGGATCGTCTTGTCGCGACCCGAAGGGCCGCGGGGCGAACGACATTGGTTGCCGCAGCGAACCTGTCGGTTCCGCTGGCCTATCTACGCGCGATCGGCGTGACGCCGCCCGAGGCCGCGGTGGAGTCCGGTCCGGCCGCAGAGGTTCTGGAGAACTATCGCAGCTATCTGACCACCGAGCGCGGCCTGGTCGAGAGTTCGATCGCAGCCAATCTGTCTGTGGCCAAACACTTCTGCAGCGATGCTCTTCGCCAACATGAGGAGTTGGCTGAGCTATCGACGGCCGAGATCACCGCATATGTCGCGGCGGTCGCCTCACGCTCAAGCGTCGGATGGTCGAAGAAGACGGTGAGCGCATTGGCATCATTTCTGCGGTTCCTGCACGTCACGGGCGTCACCGCACAGTCGCTCGCCGCAGCACTGCCCAAAGTCGCCGGGCAACGTCACAATGTGACCTGCGAACTCGACGAACGCGATTTCGAACGTCTACTCGGGGGCTGCGACCGCAGCCGCGACGTTGGGTTGCGCGACTATGCGATCTTGACGATCCTGTGGCGGCTGGGACTGCGGCGCAGTGAAGTGGCCGGGTTGACCGTCGATGACATCGACTGGCGGCGCGGTGAAATCACGACCCGCGGAAAAGGCAACCGCCACGAGCTTCTCCCGGTCCCCATCGACGTCGGTGAAACGATCGTGTCCTACCTGCAGGACGGTCATCGGCGGGTGCCACCGGGATGCCGTGCGTTGTTCGTCGAGGTGAGAGCACCCGAAGGCGCAATGAGCCCTACCGGTGTCGGCGACGTGGTGGCACGGGTGTCACGCCGCGTCGGACTACCCGTGATGGGTGCACATCGACTCCGACATGCCGCAGCGACCCAACTGGTGCGCAGCGGCGCGTCGTGGCCGGAGATCGCGCAGGTCATGCGGCACCGCACCGCTGCGGTCACCGTGTCGTATACCACCGTGGACCCTGCCCTCACGAGGGAATTGGCGCGGCCCTGGCCGGGTGCCCGATGACCGATCTGAGCGCCGCCGTCGACTCCTACCTCGCCCTGCGTCGCGGCTTGGGCTTCACACTCGTCGACGCCGGGTCGCTGCTCCCCAATTTCGTCGGCTACCTGCACGGCAATGGCGCCGAGCACGTCAGCACCGAACTGGCTCTGCGATGGGCAACCCTGCCGGTGAATGCCGGGCCGATCTGGTGGCGTCAACGGCTGGGCATGGTGCGCGGCTTCGCCGAGTATCTACGCACCATCGATCCGGAAACCGAGGTACCGCCGCGCGACTTGCTCCCCGCACGCCAGCAGCGGGTGGCGCCGTACTTGTATTCCGTTGCCGACATCGCCGCGCTGATGGCGGCCGCCCGCTCCCTGAACCCGCCACTGCGCGCCGCCACCTACGTGACGTTCATCGGGTTGCTGTCGGTCACCGGCCTACGACTCGGGGAAGCTCTCGCCCTCGATCGCGACGATCTCGACAGGGATGGATCACTGCTGATTGTGCGGCACGCCAAGCGAGGTGGCCGAAAGGTGCCCCTGCACGAGTCGACGGTCCGGGCACTCGAGGGCTATTTCGACTGCGTCGACCGTCTCTTCCCGGAACCGGTGTCACCGTCGGTGTTCGTGTCGATCCGGGGCACTCGGATGAACAAAGACTCGATGCACGCAACGTTTCCCGTCCTGATCGACCGAGCAGGGCTGACAGGGCAGGGACAACGACCCCGCCCCCGAATTCACGACCTCCGCCATGCTTTTGCGGTCCGCCAATTGATCGACTGGCACCAACAGCACGCCGATGTCGATGCTCGAATACCGCTGCTGTCAGCGGTTCTCGGGCACAGCGATCCCGCATCCACCTACTGGTACCTCCAAGCCGCACCCGAACTCTTCGCCATCATCGGCCGGCGCCTCGAAGAATTCCTCGGAGAACTGCCATGAGTCTCCTGGCTCCCACCATGCAAAAGTTCTTCACCGACCGCCTCCTCACCCAACGGCAGGCCAGCCCAGCCACCATCACCGCCTATCGCGACACCTTCCGCCTGCTCTTCGGATTCATCGCCGACAGAAAGAAACTCGCTCCAGCGACCCTCGACTTCACCGATCTCGACGCCCCGACGATCGGAGCGTTCCTCACCCACCTCGAAACCGAGCGGCGCAACAGCACACGGACCCGCAACGCCCGCCTGGCCGCGATCCACTCACTGTTCCGGTTCGCCGCGTTGGAGCATCCCGAACACGCCGATCTGATCTCGCGGGTCCTAGCGATCCCACAGAAACGGTTCGATCGGGCGATCGTCGCGTTCCTTACCAAAGAGGAGATCGAGGCGATCCTCCGCGTTCCCGACCGAGACACCTGGATCGGTCGCCGCGACCACGCGCTACTCACCGTTGCGGTCCAAACCGGTTTGCGTGTCGCCGAACTCACCGGGTTGCGCTGCGAAGACGCGACACTGGCGACCGGGCCACACGTTCGTTGTCGCGGCAAGGGACGAAAACAACGATCCACGCCCCTGACCGCGGGCACCGTCGCCACTCTGCAGGAGTGGCTGAAAACGCATGACGCCCAACCTGACTCGCCGCTGTTTCCGAGCCGGCACGGCACACCGATGAGCACCGATGCCGTCGAGTGGCTCGTCAGCAAATACGCCACAACCGCAGCACATCAATGCCCATCGCTGGCGACCAGACGAGTCACCCCCCACGTCCTTCGCCACAGCGCCGCTATGTTCCTACGCGAAGCGGGCGTAGACATCTCGGTGATTGCGCTCTGGCTCGGCCACGAAAGCATCGCCTCAACGCAGATCTACATGCATGCCGATCTCGCACTCAAACAACGCGCACTGGACCGGACCACGCCTCCAGAAGTTACCCCGAACCGCTATCGCCCTCCGGACACGCTGCTTGCCTACCTCGACACCCTCTGATTATGCCGAGCGGTTCAGGCTGCGGCAGCCCTCCGACCAGCACGAACCCGCTCACGCGGGTTCATGCTCGGCATAATCACGGCCTCGGCATAATCGCTGAACGGGTTGTCGTTGGAGACGTGCGGGCGCGAATGCGACTGGATGACACCAAGATCGGCGAGCAGAAACGCCACCGGCTTAGAAGTCATCGAACTACCGCGATCGGCGTGAATGGTCAACTGGGCACGCCCGATCCCCTGCTTGGTGCAGGTCTGGCGAATCAGTACCTCGGCCAGGGGTCCGGTCTCGCGGCTAGCGACCATCCAGCCAACGACGTAGCGCGAGAAGATGTCCACGATCACGTACAAGTAGTAGTAACTCCACTTCGCCGGGCCCCGCAATTTCGTGATATCCCACGACCAGACCGAATTCGGGCTGCTGGCGACGAGTTCGGGTTTCACCTTCGCTGGATGGGTGGCTTGGCGGCGGCGCTCACGCACCTCGCCGGCGCGGCGCAGCAACCGGTAGAACGTCGATTCCGAGCCCAGGTAGACACCTTCATCGAGCAGCGTGGCCCACACCTCGGCTGGCGCGAGGTCGGCGAACCGGTCGCTGTGCAGCACCTCCAGGATCCCCTGCTGCTCGGCAGCGCTCAGCGCCCGCGGCTGATGACGCCGCCGATGCGGGATGGGCTCTGGCCGTGGCGGTACCGGGCTTTTCCGGTGACGCCGGTAGTAGCCGGCCTGGGTGGCACCAACAGCTTCACAGGCGCCTCGCACGCCCAGCTGCGGTGTCAGCTCGATGACGGCCCGGTCGGTCATCGCCTCGACCTCGGCTCGGTATCCGCGCTCCCGGAGAGAATCTCCAAGAGCGCGTGAAGTTTTGCCTGGACATCCACCACGGCGCGGGTCTTGGCCAGCTCCTGCTCCAGTCGCCGCTTTTCGCCTTGCAGCCGGGCGATCTGCTCGGCCTGCACGTCGCGCCGCTTGCGCCCGCGTGGGGCGGCCAGCCCCGCCAACGCGCCGTCGTCGCGGGCTTTGCGCCACTGCACGATATGGCTGGAATACAGCCCCTCACGGCGCAGCACCGCACCCTTCTCACCCTCGGGTGCTGCGTCGTAGGCGACCAGGACCTCCAGCTTGTACTTCGCGGTGAACGTCCGCCGCCGGGCGCGTTCGGGCACCTCGGGATCGGGCCGTTGCGTTACATCCTCAGCCACCCGACCAGGATCTTCCATCCCGGCCACACGGGCCAACCTCGACACTGCGCTCGTCATTTCGGGGAATCTCTCCATCCCCGCCCCCGGTGTCACTAATTATCAGGGAGTGGGTGCCTCAACCCAGGTTGACAGAGAGGGCGTTCACTCGCTTTATCGGAAGGAGTGGCGTTTCATCGGTAATAGCAGCCCGAGCTCGCTAACGAGTACTGACAGCCGAAGCCCCGGGCAGATTGGAGATAGAAGATGATCACCCTCTACGCACTGGCCGCAGCGTTCGGTATCGGTGTGATCTGGCTCGGAACGAATATTAAGGTCGTCAAACAGTTCGAACGCGGCGTCGTCTTCCGGTTCGGCCGTGTGCAACCCGGCCTGCGCGGACCGGGACTCACGATGTTAATTCCGGTCGCCGATCGCCTCCAAAAAGTGAACATGCAGATCATCACGATGCCCGTGCCCGCCCAAGATGGCATCACCCGCGACAATGTGACCGTCCGTGTGGATGCTGTCATCTATTTCCAGGTCTCGGATCCGGTGCGTGCGGCCGTCGACGTGCAGGACTACGTGTCGGCTATTGGCCAGGTCGCACAGACATCACTGCGTTCCATCATCGGCAAAAGCAATCTGGACGACCTGCTGTCCAACCGCGAGCATCTCAATCAGGGGCTGGAGTTGCTGATCGACAGTCCCGCGCTGGGCTGGGGTGTTCAGATCGACCGCGTCGAAATCAAGGATGTAGCACTGCCCGATTCGATGAAGCGGTCGATTGCCCGCCAAGCCGAGGCCGAACGTGAGCGACGGGCTCGGGTCATCACCGCCGAGGGCGAACTTCAGGCGTCCGAAAAGCTGGCCCAAGCAGCCGAGGTGATGGCCGAGCACCCAGCCGCGCTGCAACTGCGCCTCTTGCAGACCGTCGTCGAGGTCGCCGCAGAGAAGAATTCCACCCTGGTACTTCCCTTCCCTGTCGAACTGCTCCGATTTCTGGAACGCGCCACACCGCAAGCATCGGAGCGCCGGGACGAGGCCACCGGTACTGACGCGGGCGCAGCTTCCAACGCCGCGACGTTGCCGCTGGAACCACCACGGATTCCCGACGACGCCCGCAGCCTGGAACTCCACCCACCCATCGCGGACACATTCCAGCGGGATCAGTAACGTCCTAGACAAGCCGGACAATTACTGGGCGCTGTACACCACGACACAGCATCGGCACGGTCGTGGTTCAACTCCGCGTGCGCGTCGTGGCGTGTACTGCCGTCGATGACCCGCCACCCAAGCGGGATAAGGGGCCAGCCCGAGGGGCTGTCAGGGCGTTCGGTCGCCGTTCTG
>NZ_DASQEU010000058.1:0-63208 GCF_035633495.1 Mycobacterium sp.
CCCTGTGGGGTACCGGCGTTGTTCTCCCGCAAGACGCGGTCCTCACCGAGGATGCCCGCCTTGAGGAACGCCTTGACCAGGCCCATGACCCGCTTATCCCCGATACGATCCCGCACCCGATCCAGAAGGACGGAATGTGAGATCTCATCGAAGCAGGCTTTGATGTCGCCCTCGACGATCCACTCATAGGAGTGGGACGCCAGGAAACGCACCTCGGCCACCGCGTCATGAGCCCGCCGGTTCGGACGGAACCCGTAGGAACACGGCAGGAAATCCGCCTCGAAAATCGGCTCCAACACCAGTTTCAACGATGCTTGCACCACCCGGTCGGTGACCGTGGCGATTCCCAGACGACGCAGCTTGCCGCCCGCCTTGGGAATCATCCGCTCCCGCACCGGAAGTGGACGGAAGCTGCGGTCCTTCAGCGAGCCCCGCAGCTCGTCGAGAAACTTCTCGACACCCGTGGACTGTGCGATGGACGACGAAGTACGACCGTCGATCCCCGCTGTCCGAGCACCCTTGTTACCCCGTACCCGATCCCACGCGACGAGAAGGAACGCGGGATCGACGACAAGATTGAACAGATCATCGAACCTGCGATGAGGATCATCACCGGCCCAAAGGTGCAGTTTGGTCTGGATCTGCAGTACCCGACGTTCCGCCTCGAACAAGGCGAACGCCAGCTCGTCGGTATTCACCGGCGACACCTCCTGATATTCCAGTTCTTCCACTGCCGACTTGCTGGCCCCCTTCGCCATGCACGTGCCTCTCGCACGCTCGGACTACTACGGGGCCTCCGCCCCATCCCGCGGCCATCAGTCGGCAACGGACCTGCCCACCGTCGGGCTGGATGCCCGACGGGAGGGCGACCGCGGATGGTTCCCACGTTCACCAGAGATCGATCGATGAGGGAGGCGCCCGCCTTTACTCCGACAGCATCGCCACGACTACGCCGCAGGCTTTCGCCGTGACCTCCCCACCGGACCGATGCAACCGGCTTCGGAGTAGGCCGCCCCGCCGAAACGAGACAGCCCCGCGCTGCACACCGGCCCATATCCGTCAGGTTTGAGCCGGCACTGGACTTACGGAGCGTCAGACAGCGGTTCCTTACGTACGCCTTCTCATCACTGCTTGCCGGGCCCGGGCTGTCTGACAGTGCCAACCCGTCCCGTACGTTGTCGGAGGCTGCTCCCGCCTTCCCCGGCGCTCCCCGGATCAGACTGCCTCCCAGCTTCACCGGCCAGCTGCGACTGACCAGCGGCGTGGGCCTTTCACCCCCACTCGATCTCAAGCGCCTCGTGGCGCACGAAGGGCTTCCAGTAATCGCTGGTGGCTTCCATCACGACACACGTGATCTTCTGGGCCACCAAATGCTCACGTAGCGCAAGGATTTGGCGGGTTGTGGCTCCCCAGGTCGTCACGGTCTCGGCCGTTTTACGTCGTCCTGCCCCCGCGATGCGCACACAAACTTTGGCATCCTTTTCGGGCTCTTCCCGGAAGAGCCAAAAAATCTGGTCGAATAATCCGATCGAACGGCTCAACAAGGAGATCAAACGCCGCGCCGATGTCGTGGAGATCTTCCCGAACCCAGCGTCGTTCCTACGGTTGGCGACGGCGGTGGTGATCGAAGCACACGACGAGTGGCAGGTCACCCGCCGCTACGTCTCCGATGTCAGTATGGACGAACTGCGGGTGATCATCGCCGCCAAACAACAAGCAGCTGCAGCCCAGACGACAGTGTCATCGTTGACACCCCAACTCGAAAATGCCTAACATGCAACATGACTCGTTGATCACGAACCAGATGGTTCACCGATCCGAATTACACCACTCCACGGGACGCTATCCGACCTCACCATTACACCCGAGCAGCTCTTCGAGGTACTCGGCGACGCAGAGTCGTGGCCGTGCTGGGCGACCGTGATCACCAACGTGACGTGGACGAGCCCCGAGCCACGCGGAATCGGCACGACGCGCACGGTGGACATGCGCGGCGGCATCACCGGCGCCGAGGAGTTCCTCACCTGGGAGCCCTACTCCCACATGGCCTTCCGCTTCAACGAGAGCACGTCCAATGCCATCATGGCCTTCGCGGAGGACTACCGGGTGGTCGAGACGGCCGACGGCTGTCACCTCACCTGGGTGATGGCGATCAAACCGGCAGGCATCGCAGGCAGGCTCGGCATGGAGATCGGAAGGCCGGTGATGGCCTGGCTGTTTCAGCGATTCCTGCACAACCTCGACCGGTACGCCAAGGAGCGGTTCAGTACAGCCCCTCCCAGGCCGAACGCCTGATTGCGTCGGGGTCGGCGACGGTGTCGTCGCGAGTCGATCTGATGACGCGGGTGCGGCGGGACGCCGCGTCGTACCGCGGCCAGTCGTCGTCGAGGCCCTCCGTCGCGAAGTTCAGCCAAGTTCTCTGCATGCGTCTGCCGACGGCTGGTTGTACCCGCCTGCCCAGCGGGTGAACCTTGCGGCCGAGGTAGGAGCCATAGCTGTGCTGGACGTGCACGATCTCACTGCCGTGCGTGGCACCGAGGCCGAGCAGTCGCAAACTCCAGGCGGCGTGGTCGAAGCGGTAGACGTGGGTCGGCGCATGCACCGAGTAGGCGTCGGCGAACGCCCACGTGGGAGCACCGAACATCGTGTCCGAACCGAAGGCGATGAGGGCACGGCGCCGCGGATAGTCCGGATACGCGGCCAGCACGCGGTCCTTGGCGTCGGGCGCCGTGCGAGCGAAGTACGACTCGACGATCGGCTGCGTGGTCGGCAGCATCGGCGGTTTACCCCACGCGAACATCGACGCCTCGTGGCTGTTGGTGCCGACGATCAACGGAACCGGCGACACCTCGCCGTCCCGCGCGGCGTCGATGGGATGTTTCGGCAGGGAGTCGACGCCGTAGGTCAGGCCGTACGCCAGCGTCGGCGTGTGCGCGGCGCTCTCGCCCTGAAGCTGGCCCGCGGCGCGTCGAAGTGGGCGCTGCGGAAGGGACTTCACCTCGTCGACGGCGACGCCGAGCCGGTCGACGAACGTGCGGGCCTGCCGTGCGCGCGTCTCCCGGTCGGCGATCAGCGGAAGCGCGGGACTCTGCGCGATCGCGCGGCTGAACAACCCGTGGGCGAGCGGGCTGGCCAGCAACGCCAAGACCGAGGTGGCACCCGCTGACTCGCCGAACACGGTGACCTGATCGGGGTCGCCACCGAAGGCGCCGATGTTGTCGCGCACCCACTGCAGGGCCGCCACCTGGTCGCGCAACGCGAGGTTGTCGTCGAAGCCGGCGCCGAGGTCGCCGAGTTCGAAACCACCGAAGACACCGAGCCGGTACGTCACGTTGACGACGACGACGTTGCCGTTGGCGGCCAGCCTGCTGCCGTTGTAGAGCTGCAGCTGACCCGCCCCGTAGACGAAGGCACCGCCGGGCAGCCACACCATCACCGGCAGTGCGCCCCCGGGATCGGGCGACCACACGGTCAGCGTCAGACAGGCTTCGTCGCGGATCTTCGGATCGTCGCGCCCGCCACCGACGAAGGACCGGCCCTGAGGTGGCAGCGGCCCGTGCTCGACGGCATCGCGGACCCCACTCCACGGCGCGGGCGGGGCGGGCGCCCGGAAGCGCCTGTCACCGAGGGGTTGCTCGGCGTAGGCGATCCCGCGCCAGACGTTCACCCCACCTTCGGTGGTGCCTCGCAGCACCCCGTACGCGGTATGCGCGACGGTCGGATCTTCCACGGTTTCGCGCTGGGCGGCCACCGCACGAATCGTAGTGTGGGAAGCTGAACCGGCTGGCGCGGCGCCATCGCCGGTGTCAACGGACGGGGTGAATGATGACCTTCAACGAGGGTATGCGGATCGACACGAGCACCACGTCGACCAGCGGCGGCGGGGGTGGCGGCGGAGGCCGACGCATCGCGGTCGGCGGTGGAATCGGTGGGCTGCTGATCGTCGTGGTCGCCCTGTTCCTCGGCGTCGACCCGGGAACCGTGCTGCCGCAGGACGGCACGGGCCAATACGACTCTCAGGGCGTCGAGGCGCCGGGATTCGACCTGAGCCAGTGCAAGACGGGCAAGGACGCCAACGACGTCGTGGAGTGCCGCGTCGTGGCCACGGGCAACTCGGTGGACGGCGTGTGGTCGCAACTGATGAAGGGTTACACGCGGCCCAACGTGCGGCTCTTCAGCAACCAGGTGCAGACCGGCTGCGGCCCGGCCACCACCGACGTGGGCCCGTTCTACTGCCCGGCCGACGGCACCGCGTACTTCGATACGTCCTTCTTCCAGGTGCTCGTCGACCAGTTCGGTTCCAGCGGTGGCCCGTTGGCGCAGGAGTACGTCGTCGCCCACGAGTTCGGCCATCACGTGCAGAACCTGCAGGGCACCCTGGGCCGCGCGCAGCAGGGGCCCGGCGGCGCTGAAGGCAACTCCGTGCGCACCGAACTGCAAGCCGACTGCTACGGCGGGGTGTGGGCGCACTACGCGGCGATCACCAAGCAGGAGGGCACCGACGTGACGTTCCTGGAGCCGTTGACCGACAAGGACATTCAGGACGCCCTGTCCGCGGCCTCGTCGGTCGGCGATGACCGCATCCAGCAGTCCTCGACGGGGCGGGTGAATCCGGAGTCGTGGACGCACGGTTCATCCGCCGCGCGGCAGTACTGGTTCACCGAGGGCTACCGCACCGGTGACCCGAACAAGTGCGACACCTTCTCCGCGCAGGACCTGCACGAGTAATGACGTCCGGGTCCGACGGCCTCGAAGCCGCCGTCCCACCAGACACCAAGGACTGGACGTGGGTCCTCGGGGAGCCCTGCCCGGACTGCCGCTACGACGCACGGGCGTTGCACCATACGGACCTCGCCGCCCTCATCCGACGCGATGCCGACGACTGGACTGGACGGATGGCGGGACCGTCGGTCACCGTGCCCGGTGCCAGGCGTCTGGTCGGTCCTCGAATACGGCTGCCACGTTCGTGACGTGCACCGAATCTTCGCCCATCGCGTGCAACTCATGCTGAACGAGGACGACCCCCGGTTTCCCAACTGGGACCAGGACGAGACCGCACTCACCGACGACTACCCCTCGCAGAACCCCGTCACCCTCGCCGACGAGTTGCGGCAGGCGGCATCGGCCGTCGCCGACACCTACGAGTCCGTGCCGGCCGACGCCTGGTCGCGACGCGGACTACGCAGCAACGGAAGCGAATTCACCATTGCGACGATTGCGCTGTATCACCTGCACGACATCGTCCACCATGCGTGGGACGTCACGCCGCGCTGAGGGCATTGACCACGTTGAACACATATCGCTAATGTGTGCAAATGCGCGCTGGAGCGGAGACCACCCGTCCCGTGTCCCCGGCGTTACTGGCCGCCACCACGGAGACGTTGCGGCGGCTGGGTGCACGGCAATTCAGCCTCACCGCGGTCGCAGGGGCCGCGGGCGTGTCGCGCGGCACGGTGCACAACGCGCTCGGTCGCCGCGACCACGCCATCAAGGTCGGTCTGGACCATCTCGCGTCGACGTTCTTCGACACGATGGCCGCCGAGGTCGACAAGGCAGACACGCTCGCCGAGCAGGTCGCGGCCGCCGCGGTGCTGATCTGTGCACGCCGCCAGAAGTCCGACGCCGTCGCCCCTCGCGGCATCGACGAGAGCATCCTCCTCCTCCTGCTGCGCAACATCGGCGACGACCTCGTGGGCAGAGCCACCGAGTTGTGGAAGCCGCTGGTGAAGGCCGCACAGAGCAGCGGCGAAGTCGGGCCGACGGTCGATCCCGCGAAAGCCGGCGAGTGGATCGTGCGCATCCTGTTCAGCTTCGAACTGCTGCCGCCGATGGGCGTCAACATCGAGAGTCCACGAGCAGTGAAGCGTTTCGTGACCGCCCACGTCGTGGCCGGTCTGACCGGAGGTGGCACGTGACCGAACCCGACGTCGAAGTCGTCATCATCGGCGCAGGTCCTGGCGGCATTGCCGCAGCACACCTGTTGCAGCGCAAGGGTATCGACGACTTCGTCATCCTCGAACGAGGCGATGACTTCGGCGGCACCTGGCGCGACAACCAATACCCGGGCCTGGCCGTCGACATCCCCACGCTGTGGTACCAACTCTCTTTCGCGCCGAACCCCGACTGGACCCGTCTGTTCGCCCCCGGCCCCGAGATCCATCGGTACCTCCGAGACACTGCGACACGGCTGAACCTCTACCCTCGCCTCCGGACCGGCGCCGAAGTCGTCCGTCAGCAGTGGGACGACGACGCGGGCCTGTGGCGCCTGGACGTCCGTGACCGGCCACAGCTGACGGCGCGCTTCGTGATCAGCTCGGTGGGCGGCTACGTCAACGCCAAGAACACCGTCGACATCGACGGTGTCGAGGACTTCGCGGGCACGATCCTGCGCCCCAACGCCTGGGACGACTCCTACGAGACCCGCGGCAAGCGGGTCGCCGTGATCGGCACCGGGTCCAGCGGCGTACAGATCGCCGCCGCGCTGTCCGCCGAGGCCGCCAATCTCGATGTCTATCAACGCACTCCGGCGTGGGTACTACCCAAGGTCGACTTCGACATCCCACCGTTGATGCGGCGCGCCCTGCGCGTGCCAGGCGTCGTCGCCGCCGTCAACGCCGCAGGCAGGGGCCTGATGGACGTTGCGATGGTCGCACCGATCGTGCATCTGTTCTCCCGACTCCCCGACCGACTACTCGTGCGCCTCATGCCGTGGTACGACGCGTACTGCCGTGCGCTCTACCGGTTGCTCCTGCGCGCCACCGTGCGCGACCCTCGGACTCGCCGGGCGCTGGTGCCCGGCTACGGCATCATGGCCAAGAGACCCGTCATCTCGAGTGCGTTCCTCACCGCGCTCAACGATCCGACCACCCAGCTGATCACCACGCCGATCGAGCGCATCACCCGCGATGGCGTCCGCACCGTCGACGGCGTCGAGCACCCCGCTGACCTGCTGGTGTTGGCGACGGGATACGAACTGTGGACCGATCCCGAGACCTACCGCACCGGAACGGTGTTGGGTGCCAACGGGTTCGACCTCGCAGACTACTACCGGAGCCACGGGCTCCGCGCCTACGCCGGGACGTCGCACCCCCGCCTGCCCAACCGCTGGGAGATCGTCGGGCCACTCGGCTTCGTCGGCTTCGCGTGGCCGGACTTCGTCGAGACCATCGCCGCCCATGCCGTGCGCATCATCGACGAAACGCGTCGGAGCGGCAACCAGGTGGCCGAAGTCAGCCAGGATGCGTTCAACCGGTGGAACACCCTTATGGAGCGCCGCGGGAAGACGGCCCGGCTGTACTTCACCGAGTGCAACCCCACCCTGAATACGTACTTCGTGAACTCGCAACGGGACACCGTCTACCACCGCCCCCAAACCATCACCGCCTCGAGGCGATTCGCACGCCGGTCTCCGCTGACCGATTACGAGATGAGTAGGCGCTCAACGCACTCCGCCACGATTCTGCTACCGAAGGAGCAACCGGCATGACGAGCACCGACCAACCGTTGGCCGGCAAGGTCGCCTACGTCACGGGCGCCGCGCGCGGTCAGGGACGTTCACACTGCGTGCGATTGGCGCGCGCCGGAGCCGACGTCATCGCGATCGACGCGTGCGGTCCCGTCGCCGCGAGCAACGGCTACGAGCCCGCGACACCGGAGGATCTCGCCGAGACCACCAGCCTGGTCGAAGGCGAGGGCCGCAAGATCCTGGCCAAGGAGGTCGACGTCCGCGACGCCGAGGGGCAGCAGCGCGTCGTCGCGGAGGGCATCGAGCAGTTCGGCCGCCTCGACGTCGTGGTGGCGAATGCCGGGGTGCTGAATTGGGGTCGGCTGTGGGAGATCTCGGCGCAACAGTGGCAGGAGACCATCGACACCAACCTCACCGGCGTCTTCAACACCATCAGGGCCGCGGTGCCCGCGATGATCGAGGCGGGCAACGGCGGGTCGATCATCAACGTCAGCTCTGCGGCGGGCATCAAGGCGGTCCCGGGTTGCGGGCACTACTGCGCGTCGAAGTTCGGTGTCGTCGGCCTGACCAATTCGCTTGCAGTCGAGTTGGGCGAGTTCGGGATTCGCGTCAACTCCGTGCATCCCTACGGCACCGACACACCCATGGGCAACGACGTCTCGATGTACGAGATGTTCGCCGCACACCCGAACTTCATCCACAGCTACTCCCCCGGCGCGTTGCCGACCGACTCGCTGGCCGCGCCGAACCTCATCTCCGACGTCGTGGTGTGGTTGGCGAGCGACGCCTCGTCGCTGGTGACGGCCGCCCAGATCCCCGCCGACAAGGGGTATCTGAAGATCTAGAGCCTGGACTCCGCAGCGATCGACGTGTCGGTGGTGCGCAGGGGTCGAATCAGCGCGTCCTGGGCGAACGACGCGAGCAGCTCGCCCTCTTCGGTGTGCACTGTGCCACGAACGTAGGACATCCCCGAGCCCACCTGGGTGCTCTCGTGGGTGTAGAGAATCCAGCCGCCCCAGGTGAACGGTTCGTGAAAGCTCACCGAGATGGTCATCGGCGCCGTGGACACCGTGAGGTGGGCCTGCGCAGTGCCGATCCCTTCGTGCGCGCGCATCGTCGTCGAAATGCCAAGGTGACCGGTGAAGTACGCGATCAACGCCTTGGCCAGCTCGTCGCGACCGGGAATCGGGTCGTAGTGCAACCACGCGTGCAGCTCGGGCGGCCCGACCTCGTCGGGACTGTTGACGTCGACGACGTCGACGAGTCGCAACTGGCGTCCGGCCATCGGCATCTCCGACACGTTCGCCTCGATAGGCGCGGCGACGTCGGGCTTGGGAAGGTGATGACGGATGACGTCCGCCGACGGCACTCGGCGAGCACCGTCACCGTGATGCAACGCCTACCGTTCTGCGACGCCGAGATCACCGCGGTCGCCGTGGTGCGGCCCTCGGCCACGACGTCGACGGTCAACTCCACCGGCGGCCCCACCACGACGGCACGGGCGAATACCGCGTACGCCGACCGCACCGACTTCTCGGGGAACCGCTTGCCCGCCGCGACGATCGCCTGGGCCATCACCTGAGTGCCCTCCACCACCTGACGCTCGTCGGCGCCTACGATGCCCGTCTGACCGATGAAGCGGTCCGCGCCATCGGGTTGCACGTCGAACAGGTCGAGCAGTCCCTCGACCGTCCACTCGGCCTGATCTGAATCAATCGACATGTCATACCTCTCGGACTGAATTGTTATGTGTGACTTGCGATGACGTTCTCGGCGAAGTCGGCGAGGGTGGACGGTTGGGCGAAGTCGGCGAACCAGACATAGAAGCGCTCGACGCCTTGGGCCGACAACCCCGAGAAGTGCTCGGCGAGTTCGCTTGCGTCCCCGCACACCAGACCGCTGCCCAGGTGGCCGAATCGACGGGTGCTGGTCGCCGTCATCTCGTCACGGTCGGCGTCCCGACCGACGAAGCCGACCATCTGCTGCACGGACACGCGAACGTCGCCCACCGTCGGCAGCAGGCCGGGCAGCCGGTCGAGTTGGTGAGACGGCACGTTCCACCAGTCGGCGTACCTGCGCACCAGGTCCATCGTCTTCTTGCCGGTTCCGCCGAGCACCAGCGGAATTCGTCGTTCCGGGCGTGGCTCCTGGATCACGCCGTCGGCGTCTGATTCGCCCCAGTACTGGCGGATCAGCCCGAGGTTGCGGTCCAGGCGCGCGACGCGGGCAGGCGCATCGTCGCCATCGGCCAAGCCGAACCTGTCGAACTCCTGCGGCCAGGAACCCCAGCCGAGCCCGAGCTCGAAGCGGTTTCCCGAGGCCGCCGCCAGCGTCACCACTTCCTTGGCCAGCACGGCGGGCTGGCGAAACGCGTCGCACAGCACCAGGTGCCCGATCGTCAACCGCTCGGTGTGCGCGGCCACCCAGGTCGCGACGGTCATCGCCTCCCAGATTCCCTGGTGCGCAGCCCCGGGCGGCTCGAGGTGGTCGATGAGTGCGATGCCGTCGAAACCAGCCGATTCGGCCGCCCGCGCACGCTCGACGATGTCGGCAATCTCCAGCCGCACCTGGGGCAGGAACAGGAACCATTCGGCCATCGGAGCGTCACCCTATCGGCAATCGCACCGATGCCTCTACCCAACCGGTAACGTCATTCTCGTGACGAAGGCGACTGAACGGCCGTCAGCAGACGCAACGGACGCAGGCACGGTCGACGAGGAATCCCGAGCCAGCCGCTTCATGCGCTCCGCTCTGGCCATCCTTGGCGAGACCGGGCGAACCGACTTCACGGTGCTCGAAGTGGTCGAGCGGTCCAAGACCTCGCTGCGATCCTTCTACCAGCACTTCTCCACCAAGGACGAACTCCTCCTGGCCCTGGTCGACAGGATCACGAGCGAGTCCACGCTTCGCTGGCGGGCCGAGACCGACGCGCTGGACGCCCCGGAGGCGTTGCGCCTGCTGATCGCCAAGATCAGCGCACCGGCCGCGTCCACCACACAGGACAGCATCAACCGCGGCCTGACGTTCTACAACGACCACCTGGCCGAGACGATGCCACGCGAGTACGCCAGGGTGCTCTCACCCGTGAACGTGCTGATCAAGGACATCATCGAGCGCGGGGTGACCGAGGGCTCCTTCGATCCGCGCCTCGACGTCGACCCCACCGCCACGCTGATCATGCAGTCGGCACTCGGTGCGATGCGACTGCGCGTCCTCGGGGCCGAACTCAACGACGCGCCTTTGGAGGGTCACCACATCTACGAGTTCTGCATCAGGGCGCTCAAAGCCTAGGCGCAACGCTCTGAACTGCACGTTCAGCGATTGCCACACAGTTCTCGAACGCTGGTTCACTCTCCGTGGCCAAAGTGGAAACGTCATTACCACTTCCGACATACCAGACTTCTAGGAGACGGATATGCCTTCGCGCACCCTGTCCTATCCCGTGTTCGACGCAGACAACCACTTCTACGAACCCAAGGAAGCGCTGACGCAGTTCCTGCCGGGACATCGCAAGGGCGTCATCGACTACATCGACGTCCGCGGACGCACCAAGATCATGGTTCGCAACGTGGTCAGCGACTACATCCCCAACCCGACGTTCGAGGTCGTCGCCCGGCCCGGCGCACAGGAGGACTACTTCAAGCACGGCAGCGGCGGCAAGACCTACCGCGAAGTGATGGGCAAGCCGATGAAGGCCATCCCCGCCTTCCGCGACCCCGCGGCGCGCCTCGAGGTCCTCGACGGTCTCGGCCTCGACTACACCCTGATGTTCCCCACACTGGCCAGCCTCGTCGAGGAGCGGCTGAAGGACGACCCCGACCTGATCCTCGACATCGTGCATGCGCTGAACCAGTGGATGTACGAGACCTGGCAGTTCAACTACGCCGACCGCATCTTCTCCACCCCGGTCATCAATCTGGGCAACGTCGACCGCGCCCTCGAAGAACTCGAGTGGTGTCTCGAACGCGGCGCCAAGACCGTTCTGGTGCGCCCTGCGCCGGTGCCCGGCCACCGCGGCAGCCGCTCCATGAGCGTGCCCGAGTTCGACCCGTTCTGGGACGCCTGCGTCAAGACCGGCATCCCGGTGTCGATGCATGCCTCGGACAGCGGCTACTCCCAGTACCTCAACGACTGGGAGCCCGGCGACGAGTTCAAGCCGTTCGCGCCCACGTCGTTCCGGATGGTCGCGATGGGCAAGCGACCCATCGAGGACACCATGGCTGCACTGGTCTGCCACGGCGCGCTGACCCGCAACCCGGATCTGCGCATCTTGTCGGTCGAGAACGGCGCATCCTGGGTGCCGTACCTGTTCTACCAGTTCGAAGACGTCTTCAAGAAGATGCCCGACGCGTTCCCGGAGAACCCGATCGAGGCGTTCAAGCGCTGCGTGTACGTCGCGCCGTTCTGGGAGGACGACTTCAAGAAGATGGCCGATCTGTGCGGCATCGACCGCATCATGTTCGGCTCGGACTGGCCGCACCCGGAAGGTCTGTCCGATCCCATCAACCTGGTCGACGACCTCGAACGCCACGGCCTCGACGAGGAAGGTGTGCGGAAGGTGATGGGCGGCAACATGGTCGACCTGTTCAAGGTTCCGAACAAGATCGTCCACAAGCCCGACGTGCCTGCGCTCGTTCTTGCCTGACCACCATTTCTAGTAGCGTAGCGAATCGCGCATGACTGACGTTGCGTCCCCCGAGCGACTGCTCTTCGCATCGACCGCCCGGGCATTCCTGGACAAGGAGGCCTCGATCGGTCGGGTGCGCGAACTGCACGCTTCCGGAACGTCTTTCGACTCCGAGTGGTGGCAGCGTGCTGCCGAACTCGGCTGGGCCAGCCTGCTGGTGCCGGAGCGACTCGGCGGCGGCAGTGTCTCCGGCGACGGAGTCGCCGATCTCGCACTGGTCGCCGAACAGGTCGGCAAGACCGTGGCGCCGGGGCCACTGCACCCGGTGAACGTCGTCTTGGCCGGTCTGGTGGACGCCGACGACGCCGAAACTCACTCCGGCACCATCGAGTCCCTGGTTGCCGGCGAGCTCATCGCGTCGTGGGCCGTCGACGAACCGGGGCGTCCCTGGATGCCCGGTGTCACCACGGTCACCGCCAGTGCCACCGGTTCGGGATACCGCATCGACGGTGTCAAGGACCGGGTGGAGGCAGGCGCCGAGAGCGGACTCTTCCTCGTCGTCGCCGAATGTGACGGCGCGGTGCGCCAGTTCCTGGTCCCCGACGATGCCGCTGGCGTGACGGTCACCCCGCAGAAGTCCATCGACCTCCTGAAGCGTTACGCCCGAATCGAATTCGACGGTGTCGAGGTCGGAGAGGATGCGATCGTCGGTTCGGCCGATCAGACCGCGGCACTCATCGCCCGGCAGAGCCAGATCGCCCAGATCCTTCAGTGCGCCGAGGTGGTCGGCATCCTCGACACGGTGCTGGCCTTCACCATCCAGTGGGCCCTCGACCGACATTCGTTCGGGCGACCACTGGCGTCGTACCAGGCACTCAAGCATCGCTTCGCCGACATGAAGATCTGGTTCGAAGCCAGTCGGGCGACGACCCGCGCCGCAGTCGACGACGTGTCGAGACGCTCCCCCGGCGCCGACGTGACGGTCAGCGTGGCCAAGTCGTACCTCGGTGAACACGCCGCACCCATGCTGCAGCACTGCGTGCAACTGCACGGAGGCATCGGCGTCACGTGGGAGCACGATCTGCACCTGTACCTCAGGCGGGCCACCCTGTACCGCTCCATGTTCGGAACACCCGAGGAACACAATCTCCGCGTCTATGAATTGGAGTCGGCCTCGTGACCGAGACGACATCGGTGCGAACCGACGCAGAAGAGGGATCAGTCGAATCCGTTGCCGAGTTCGCGGCGCGGGCGCGAGACTGGCTCGCGGACAACATGCCACGCATCGACCCAGCGTTTCCGCCGGAAGCCGACCGGGGCGCCGAGGGTCCGTGGCTGCGGGCGCGCGAACTCCAGAAGATGCTGCACAGTGGCGGTTTCGCGGGTATCTGTTTTCCTCGTGAGTACGGCGGTCTGGGCTTGCCCTACGCCTACCAGAAGGCGTTCGACAACGAATCACGCAACTACGAATTGCCGATCATCCTCAACACGCCGACGTTCACCATCTGTGCGGCGACGATCCTCGACACCGGCACCGAAGACCAGAAGTGTCAGCACATCTCGGGCGCCATCCGAGGTGACGAAGTCCTCGTTCAGTTGCTCTCCGAGCCCAGCGGCGGCTCGGATCTGGCCGGTGTCATCACCAGGGCGGACCGCCGCGGCGACAAGTGGATCATCAACGGCGCGAAGACGTGGAGTACCAGTGCCTTCGCGGCGGACTACGGACTGCTGCTCGCCCGCACCAACTGGGACGTACCGAAACACGAAGGCCTCACAATGTTCCTGGTGCCCATCAAGAGTCCGGGCATAACGATGCGGCGAATCCTGCAGGTCGACGGCGGCAATGAGTTCTGCGAGGAGTTCTTCGACGACCTCGAACTGGGTGACGACGCGGTCGTCGGTGCCGTCGACGACGGTTGGGCCGTCGCGTCACGGCAGATGTACCACGAGCGGCGCGCGGTCGGCGGCGGCTCGGAGTTCGCCAGCGGCATCGGCGCCGAAGGCGAAACCGACCAGGACATCGACTATTCCGCACTGATCGAGGCGACCGGCCAGGCCGGCGACGAACGGGTTCGGGAGATGGCGGGCCGGGCGCTGGTGCGTCGGGCCGTGCAGGAGCAACTGATCGACCACGTCTACCACGGCGTGCTCGACGGCTCACTGCCCCCGGCTGCCGGGTCCATCATCCGAATCTCCCATGCCGAGACCATTCAGTTCGAGATCGACACTGCGCTCGCGATCGTCGGCAGCGCGGGCGTCGTCGACGACGGATCCGGCTTGTCCCGCTACGGTGATCGCTTCCTGTCCCGCCAGACCGCGTCCCTCGGCGGCGGCACGAACGAGATCGCCCGGAACATCATCGGCGAACGCATCCTCGGCTTCCCACGCGAGTTCGCCGCCGATCGCGGCGTGCCGTTCAATCAGGTCAAGCGCAGACGCGACTAAGGATTTCGGGTCAGTTTCCGGCCTCGTCGAGGTGGTCGACGATTAGATCGTGCAGGCGGCCCCATGCTCCGCTCGGCAAGTCGTGGCCCATGCCGACGATCGTCTCCAATCGCGCGCCGGGGATGGCGGCGGCGGTAGCGGCACCGCCGGTCGGATGAACCATCCGGTCGCGATCACCGTGGATGACCAGCGTCGGCACGTCGATCTGCCGGAGTTCGGCGGTCCGGTCGCCCGACGCGAAGATGCCCGCCAACTGACGGGTGACGCCCGCCGACGTGGGGTCGCGGTCCCAGGCGATGCCCGCCCTGTCGCGCACCCACTCCTCGTCGAAGGGGAACCCGTGAGATCCGATGTGGCGGAACATCTTCACTGCTGCATCGCATGCCTCGGCCCGGTTGCGCGGTGGCCGTGCGGTCGCCATCTGCAGCCACGTCGAACGAGCCGGCCGCCCGATCCGCGGCGCGCCGGTGTTCGACATGACCGACGTCAGGGTGCGCACACGCCGGGGATGGTGAGCCGCGACGGTCTGGGCGATCATGCCGCCCATCGACACGCCGATCAGATGAGCGTCCCGATACCCCAGGGCATCCAACAACCCGACCGTATCGCGAGCCATGTCGCCGAGGTGATACTGCCGCTTGTCGCCACCGCCGCGAAGGATCGCCAGGGGCTTCGGTGGCGGGAAGTCGGCGTGCGTCGATCGGCCGACGTCGCGGTTGTCGAACCGGACGACCCGATATCCCTTCTCGGCGATCGCGGCGGCGAATTCCGAAGGCCAAGTGTGCTTCTGCTGCCCCAGCCCGGCGATCAGCACGACCGGCGGATCCGCGGGGTCGCCGAATCCGTCGTGGCACAGCTCGATGCCGCGGCCGACGTCCACGACGTGGTCTTCGCGCGAGATCTCCTCGGACGCCGTCACGCCGACACCTGCGCGGCAGCGGCGGGCACGGCGGCCGGCACGCCTGGTGCCCGTCGGTGAACGACCGCCATCCCGCCGTGGCCCGGCGCCGTCGCGACACCGCGAGAGTGCAGGGGCTCGTCGGCGGCATAGGTGCTTCGGAATTCGAACTCGCGCAGCAGGGTCCGCAACGTCACGGCCATCTCCATGTTGGCGAAGGCGGCGCCGATGCACCGCCGAACGCCGCCACCGTAGGGAATCCAGGAGTAGTTGCCCGGCGGGTTGCCGACGAAGCGGTCCGGATCGAAAACCGCCGGGTCGGCGAAGCTCCGCTCGGCGGCATGGGCGAGCGCGATGCTGACCATGACCACGCGACGTTCGGGAATGACCCACTGCCCCAAATTGATCCGCGACTTGGTCAACCTCGCTGTCGCGTTGATGACGGGCCGGGTGCGTTGCACCTCGAAGATGGTGGCCTGCAGCAGCTCCGTATCGCCCGCATCGATTTCGTCCGTGAGGCGGCTGAGCAGACGGGGGTGGCGCCGCAAACGCTCGACCGCCCACGCCAGGGTGGTCGCGGTGGTCTCGTGCCCCGCCGCGAGCAAGGTGAGCAGTTCGTCGGCGACGTGGTCGTCGGCGATGGCCGCGCCGTCGTCGTACCGCGCTCGCAGCAGTAGGGCCAGAACGTCGCTGCGCTCTTCGAACGCGGGGTCGCTGCGCGCGTCGGCGACGAGTCCGGAGATGACCGCGTCGTAGCGACGGCGCAGCTTGGCCGCCCGCCCCGACGGACTCCACGGGCCGTAGTCACGACGCACGGCGGGCGCCAGCACCGCGAGTCGTGATGACTTCAGCACCATCGCCGGCAGCAGTTGCCGCAGTTGTTCTAGCGCGACTCCGTCGGCACCGAAGACCGCTCGCAGGATCGCGTTGAGCGTGATCCGCATCATCGACGGCATGGTGGCGAACTCCTCGCCCTCCGGCCAGGTGGCGACCTCGCGCATCACCTCTTCTTCGACGATCTGCTCGTAGCCCTGCATCCTCTTGCCGTGAAACGGCGGCACCAGCAGCTTGCGGCGCTGCCGGTGCGCGGTGCCTTCGAGGCTGAACGTCGAGCCGGGTCCGAGCACTTCGCCGAGCGTGCCCGCGCGGGCGATGAGGTCGGTGTTCATCGTGAAGAGTTCCTTGACCAGCGCAGGATCACTGATCACCACTGCCTCACCGAAGATCGGGAGGTTGAGGGTGAACTCGGAGCCGTAGCGCCGGGCCACGGTCGCGATGGCCCTGTCGCGGTTGATCATGAAGGCAAGCCCCTGTAGCGCCTTGGGGATCCGCGGCGCGGCGGGTAGCCGCACCGGGTCCGTCGTCGCCTCACCCATGTCCCACCTCCGAGTCGGTACGCAAAGGTACCGGCCCGACGGTACGCCTCGGTACCGATGGACACAACCCTCCCGTAGCGGTCAGAACAAGGTGGGTTGTGGCGCCGTCGCGACGGGCGGCGGCACGGATGCCATGCGGAAGGACCGTTGGCCACCCGTCAACCCATGCCTGAGGAGCAGCGGCGCCGCCCGCTCACGCAACGCGTCGCGGTAGCTCTGCGGCAGGTAGGGCCCCCGCCCGTACAACTGCCGGTAATGCCCCACCAGCTCCGGTCGCGAGCGCGCCAGCCAGGCCATGAACCAGTCTCGCGTCGAACCGCGCAGGTGCAGCCCGAACACCGTCGCACTGCCGGCGCCCGCCGCGACGATCTGCCCCAGCAGTGTATCGAGATGCTCGACAGAGTCGGTCAGCATGGGCAGTACCGGGGCGACCATCACGTGACAATCGAGCCCGGCTGCACTGATCGCCCGGATCAGCTCCAGCCGCGCGCGAGGCGTCGGCGTGCCGGGCTCCACGTCCGCGTGCAGGTCGGGGTCGGCCACTGCCAGGGACACCGCGACGCTGACGTCGACGGCCTGCGCGGCGTCGACGATCCGTGCCAGATCGCGGCGCAGCAGCGTGCCCTTGGTGAGGATCGAGAACGGCGTCCCGGAATCGGCAAGTGCGCCAATGATTCCCGGCATCAGCACGTATCGGCCCTCGGCACGTTGGTAGGGATCGGTGTTGGTTCCGAGGGCAACCGTCTGACGGGTCCACGACCGGCGCGACAACTCTCTGCGCAGCACCCCGACGACGTTGGTCTTCACGACCACCTGGGTGTCGAAGTCGTCGCCGATGTCGAAGTCGAGGTACTCGTGCGTGGGCCTGGCAAAGCAGTACCGGCACGCGTGACTGCAGCCGCGATAGCCGTTGACGGTGTACTGGAACGGCAGGTTGGCGGCGTTTGGCACCTTGTTCAGTGCGGACTTGCACAGCACCTCGTGAAAGGTGATGCCCTCGAACTGCGGCGCACGCACCGAGCGCACGAATCCGATGCGCTGCAGACCGGGCAGAGCTCCGTCATCGACGCCGACTCCCTGGCCGTCCCATCGCATATTTCATGCGAACATATGTTCGATCGAAAGTCAATCCACGTCTATGGCGATCTTTAGTGAGATCAGATGCAGATTGTGCAGTAGACTTTGCGACGGGTGTAAGACACATCCGCTCCTGATGAAAGAAGTAAAAAGGTATGGCACAGGGAACTGTGAAATGGTTCAACAGCGAAAAGGGCTTCGGCTTTATCGCCCCCGACGACGGCTCCCCGGATGTCTTCGTCCACTATTCTGAGATCCAAGGCGGCGGCTACCGCTCGCTGGAAGAGGCTCAGAGGGTTCAGTTCGATGTCGGACAAGGTGCGAAGGGCCCCCAGGCCACCGGAGTTACCGCGATCTAAGAACTTCACGATCTATGGGCTGGCAGGGTTTAAACCTTGCCAGCCCATAGTTCATTTCTGGGCAGGTTCTTCGTGAGCCAGTTGCGTCGGGTTAGACCAGCGACACGATCAGGACGTTGATCAGCGTCCCAGCTGCGAGGTTCGGCCGCCGTCACCGCATCCGCTTCGTCGTTCAAGGCATAGGTGCTATATGCCTTGGCGACGACGCCATTGACGCGGTGCAGCGGAAAACGACAACGCATAGAACACGTGGCGAAGGTTGACGATGAGGGTGGTGGCTGCGACCAGCCCCAGGGGTGCGGCCGCCGCCGCGAGGCTCACCAGGAGAAACTCCAGCGAACCCGCTAGACGACCGCCGTGAAGACCGTCGCCCACCACCACGCGAGCCCGGCGTGGACGACCACCAACCCGAATGCCAGGCCGAGGGAGAACAATCCGAGTCCGACGGGCACCACGATCGCAGGCACCGGGCTGCGTCGCTGCACGACGAATCATCGTAGGGCGCTCGCGGTCGCTGGCCTTACGTGGTCGAAGCCCGGTGGCGGGCTAGGTCCTCGTCACCACTGCCCGAGCTGGCACTGCAGGTTGTAGGGAGCGTCCTGCTGCACGGCCACCTGACCGTCGACGGTGATGTCGCAGTGCGGGTTCGGCGCGGCGCGGCCCCCGTGTGTGGTGCTGCTGACGGTCAAGATCGCCCACTGAGGATCCGCGAGCGTGGTCTCGAACACCCACGGCACACCCGCTGCCAGGGTGATCTCTTCCCTCTTCAGGTACGCGTACGAATCGGCGTTGTACGCCGCCTTGTCCGCCGGTTGATTCACCAGGTAGAAGAGGTCGAAGTCCGCGCCGCCCGCCGAGGTGAGCGTGTAGACCACCTTGTGACCGGCCGGCTCGGCCCCGGCCGTGGCCTGACTGGACGCCACGCCTGCGGACGCCACCAGCGCCGCTACTCCGAGTGCCGCCCCGATCTTGCTTGTCGCTGTTCGCATGATCGTCACATCGCCGAACGGTACCGGATCGTTACCTCGCCCTTCCCTCCGCCGCGAGCGTGCGTGTTTGAGGCCGACACGCCGCGCCGTGATCGGAGGTCACGCACGCTCGCGACTCCCTCTAGAGCTCGAGGAGCACCGTCACCGGACCGTCGTTGACGAGTTCAACGACCATGTCGGCGCCGAACACGCCCGTCTCCACGTGCGCCCCGAGGTGACGCAACGCATCGCCGAAGGCCGTCACCAGCGGCTCGGCGACGGCCCGCGGCGCGGCAGCGTTCAACGACGGTCGGCGACCCTTGACGGTGTTGGCGTAGAGCGTGAACTGGCTCACCACCAGTACGGGGGCGTGGACGTCGGCGGCCGAGCGTTCGTCGTCGAGGATCCGCAGCTGCCACAGCTTCTCGGCCATTCGCCGGGCGGTATCCGCATCGTCATCGTGAGTGACGCCGACGAGCGCCAAGAGTCCCTGACCGTCGGGACGAATTTCACCGACCACGGCACCGTCCACCACGACTCGGGCCGACGTCACCCGCTGCACCAGTACCCGCATGCGCGCCGATGTTGCCATGTGCCTTGACCACCGTGGCAGACTCCCGGGCATGACGGCAGCTGCCGAACCACGCATCGTCGCCGAGCTCGGCGGCTTGGTGGTGGCCGAGCACGGGCCGCTGGTCGTGCTCGTCGATCGTGGCACCGGGCCGTTGGCGATAATCGCATTCGTAATGGCTTTGCAGGCGTTGGTCTTTGGCGGTTTCGGCGCGGTTGCCATGATGTCCCCGGCGACCATGCCGTGGTGGCTGAGCACCATCTTCCTGCTCGTCGGCATCGCCTTGGCCGCCGTCGCCTTGGTCGTGGTCGGCCGGATCCGCAACGCAAGGACGCGGCCGCTGAGCGGTTACCAACCCGTGGCGGTGTTCGACCGTGCCCGCCGGATGTACGTCGATGCCGAGGGCGTCGTCGTGGCGCCGCTCGACCAGGTCAGGTTCCACACCCGCACGCAACTCGCCTCGAGTTCGCCGGCGCTGGTGGCCGTCACCCCGAACGGCGCCCGAGTCCTCAAGCGCGGCAACCCGTTCAACGGCGGGATCGGGAATCTGGAGACCGTGCTGACGGCGGTGGTGTTCGGCTGGCCGCGTTGAGCATCATCACCGCGAGCGTGCGTGCACTCGGGTTGCGGCGCGGCGTGTCGCCCGCCAACACGCACGCTCGCGCAGGGGTAGGTGAAACCCGCGGCTAGATCCCCGCCAAGGACACGCTGATCGACTCCCATTAGGTCAGGCGGGAGAGAACGTCGGCTACGACGGCGTCGCCGGCGACGTCGACCTGCTCTCCCGTCCCAAGTTCCTTGACACCGACGGTGCCCGCCTCGACGTCACGGTCACCCGCCACCAAGGCGAGCCGTGCGCCGGACCGATCAGCCGCCCGGATGGCGCCCTTCAGTCCACGATCCCCGTAGGCGAGGTCGACGCGAACGCCAGAAGCCCGCAACTCGCCCGCCAGCTTCGCCAACACCAGCTTCGCCGCATCACCGAGTGGCACGCAGTACACGTCGACGCGTGAGGTCTCCCCGACGGTCTTGCCCTCGGCCTTGAGTGCCAGCACCGTGCGGTCGACGCCGAGGCCGAAGCCGATGCCCGACAGATCCTGACCGCCAAGCTGCTTCATCAAGCCGTCGTAGCGGCCACCGCCACCAATGCCCGACTGCGCTCCCAGCCCGTCGTGGACGAACTCGAACGTCGTCTTGGTGTAATAGTCCAACCCGCGCACCATCCGCGGATTGATCACGTACGGCACCCCGAGCGTGTCCAGATGCGTCAACACGGTGTCGAAGTGCTGCTTGGCCACATCGGACAGGTGGTCGAGCATCAGGGGCGCGGCGGCCGTCATCTCGCGGACGTGCGGACGCTTGTCGTCGAGCACGCGCAGCGGGTTGATCTCGGCGCGACGACGGGTGTCCTCATCGAGGTCGAGGCCGAACAAGAACTCCTGCAACAACTCCCGGTACTGCAGTCGGCACGTGTCATCACCCAGCGAGGTGAGCTCGAGCCGGAACCCGTCCAACCCCAGCGAGCGGAAACCCGCGTCGGCGATGGCGATCACCTCGGCGTCCAACGCGGGATCGTCCACCCCGATCGCCTCGACGCCGACCTGCTGCAGCTGACGGTATCGACCTGCCTGCGGACGCTCGTAGCGGAAGAACGGGCCCGAGTAGCGCAGCTTCACCGGCAGCTGCCCACGGTCCAGACCGTGTTCGATCACGGCACGCACGACGCCCGCGGTGCCCTCCGGCCGCAGCGTCACCGACCGGTCACCGCGATCGGCGAACGTGTACATCTCCTTGCTGACGACGTCCGTCGACTCGCCCACGCCGCGCGCGAACAACGCGGTGTCCTCGAAGATCGGCAGTTCGACGTGGCCGTAGCCCGCGCGGCGCGCGGCATCCAGCAGTCCGTCACGGACCGCGACGAATTGCGCCGAGTCCGGCGGCAGGTAATCCGGGACGCCCTTGGGCGCCTGAAACTCACTCACTCAGAGTCCTTCGAGGAACGGGTTGGTGCGACGCTCGGCACCGATCGTGGACTTCGGGCCATGCCCAGGTAGTACCACGGTGTCGTCGTCGAGCACCAACAGTTTCGATACGATCGAGGTGAGCAGGTCGCGGCCGCTGCCGCCGAGCAGATCGGTGCGGCCGATCGACTGCTTGAACAACGTGTCGCCGGTGAAAGCCAGCTCCGACGTCCCTTCAGCCACCCTAAAGACCACCGAGCCCCTGGTGTGCCCAGGCGTGTGATCGACGGTGACGGTGATGCCACCCAACTCGATCTTGTCGCCGTCCCGGTCCAATTCGACGACCTGGCGCGGTTCGCGGAACATCGTCGACAGCGCCAGCTGGGCCAGCCGCGGCCCGTAACCCTTGATGGGGTCGGTGAGCATGACGCGATCCTCGGGATGGATGAAAGCCGGGCACCCGTAGGTGTCGGCGACCTTCTGGGCTGACCAGATGTGGTCGATGTGTCCGTGGGTCAGAAGGACGGCCGCCGGGGTCAGCCGGTTCTCGTCGAGGATCCGACGCAGCTGCGCCATCGCCCGCTGGCCGGGATCGACGACGATGGCGTCGGCGCCCTGCTTGGGGGCCAACACATAGCAGTTGCACTGCAGCATGCCGGCCGGAAACCCCGTGATGAACACGTCGACCAGTTTCCCACCCACCCTTCGCGTGGGTCGCGGCACCTCTTCTCAGCCATTGCTGGCACACTCGTTGCCGATCGACGAACACGAGGAGGACCACGCGGTGCCGACCAACGAACAGCGGCGAGAGACCGCCAAGCGCAAACTGGAACGGCAGCTGGAACGCCGCGCCGCTCAGGAGCGCAGGCGTCGTCTCTTCACCATCATCGGTTCCGTCGCTGGCGTGCTCCTGGTCATCGGCGCCGTCGTCGCGACCGTGATCCTGACCAACAAGGGCCCCGACACCAACGCGGCGGCCGAAACCCCCACCCCGACGACCGGCGCTGAACCGACTCAGCCCCCACCCGGCGGCGCAGCCCTCCCGCCGTTTGCCGCCCCGGCCGACCTCGGCGCGAACTGCGAGTACCCGGCGACGCCGGGTGAAGAGGCCAGCAAGAAGAACAACCCGCCCCGCACGGGCAAGGTGCCGACCGATCCCGCCGAGATCAGCGCCAGCATGACGACGTCCCAGGGCAACATCGGGCTGCAGCTCGACAACGCCAAGGCGCCGTGCACGGTCAACAGCTTCGCCAGCCTCGCGCAGCAGGGCTACTTCAACGACACGCCCTGCCACCGGCTGACCACGTCCCCGGGCCTCTCGGTCCTGCAGTGCGGCGATCCGACCGGACAGGGCACCGGCGGACCCGGCTACGGCTTCGTCAACGAGTACCCGACCAACCAGTACCAGCCCGACGACCCGGCCCTGCAGTCGCCCGTGGTGTACCCGCGCGGCACGCTGGCGATGGCCAACACCGGCGCACCCGGCTCCAACGGCAGCCAGTTCTTCCTGGTGTTCAAGGATTCGCAGCTGCCGCCGAACTACACCGCATTCGGCACGATCGACGCGACGGGTCTGGCCACCCTCGACAAGATCGCCGCAGGCGGAGTCGTTCCCGGTGAGCGCGGACCTGACGACGGAGCACCGACGACGCCGGTCCAGATCAAGTCGCTGCAGCTCGACTGACGTTGGACCGGGCCGACCTCCGTGACCATCCCGCCTCCGCCGCCGTACGGGGAGTTCCCGCCGACGCCGCCTCAACCGGGGGCTGACGCGGGCTTTCACGGCTACCCCTGGGGCGGACCGGGCGGGGTGCCGGGGTATCCGCCCTACCCGCCGCCGCAGAACACCAATGGCCTGGCCATCGCGTCGCTGGTCTGCGCGTTCCTGTTCTTCCCCCTGGGCATCGTTTTCGGCCACATGTCGTTGTCCCAGATCAGGAAGACCCGCGAGGGCGGCCACGGTCTCGCGATCGCCGGTCTGGTGATCAGCTACGTGGTGGCGGTGCTGACGGTTCTCGCGGTGGTCGGCACCTTCGTCTTCGCCGCGTTCGTCGTCCGCGTCGCCGAGGACTTCGAAGGGCGTTATCCGTCCACCGGCTCACCCGAGGTGACTGGCTCGCCGCTGCCGGCACCGCCGCTGCCGGCGTTCAAGCCGTCGGCCACCCTTGGCTCCAACTGTCAATACCCGGCCACGACCGAGGTGACCAGCAAGCCCGTCAATCCGCCTCGCACGGGCCGCGTCCCGACCACCCCCGACACCGTCGACGCCACGATCGTCACCAACGCGGGCGCGATCGGTCTGCGCCTCGACAACGGCAAGTCACCCTGCACCGTCAACAACTTCGTCAGCCTGGCTCAGCAGGGCTTCTTCGACGACACGCCGTGTCACCGGCTGACCACGTCCCCGACTCTCGGCGTGCTGCAGTGCGGCGACCCGACGGGTGACGGCACTGGCGGGCCCGGCTACCGATTCCCCAACGAGTACCCGACCAATCAGTACCGCCTCGCCGACCCGGCATTGGAGACGCCGGTGGTGTACCCGCGGGGCACTCTGGCGATGGCGAACGCCGGCCAAGGGACGAACGGCAGCCAGTTCTTCCTGGTCTACGCGGATTCACGACTACCGCCGACGTACACGGTGTTCGGCACCGTTGACGAGACGGGGCTGGCCGTCGTCGACGAGATCGCTGCAGGCGGCGTGCAGGGCGGCGCCGACGACGGCATGCCCAAGACCGGCGTGACGATCGAGTCGGTCCGGCTGGACTAGGAACGGGCGCGCGCCGTCACTTCCCGGTTCGCGCTTTCCACGATCGAGTCCAGGAGGCCGGGCACGGCCACGTCGACCTCGTCGACCCGCAGCCGCTGGTGGGTGTGCCCGTCGATCACCAGTCGCTCGGTGATGCCGGCCTCCCGCAGGGTCTTGAAGTGGTGCGTGGCCGTCGACTTGTTGATCCCGTCGTACAACAGCGCGCACGGCATGGGCGACCGGGTATTCATCAACCGTCGAACCATCTCCAGGCGGACGGGGTCAGCCAGCGCTACCAGCAGCTGCTGCACGCCGGCGACCGGAGTCGTCGGGAAGGCGGGATCCTGTGCATGCTCCCCGACCCGCGGTGGTGTCACGGTCGTGTTCTCCGTCACCGCCGGTTTGATGTTCATCCAACCGAGCGTACTCTCGGTCGGGTTCGACGTTCGTCGAACTGAACGTGGCGAGGAGGGCTCGTGGCAGCGGTCGCAACCGAGCGGCTCATCGACGAGACACAGCGCGGGGCCTACACCCTGTTGTTGGTCCTGAGCGGAGTCGCACTCGGCGTATCGGGACTGCCCGCGCCGCTCTACGGGATGTACGAGGAGCAGTGGCATCTCTCTCCTCTGGCCACCACCGTGGTCTTCGCTGTCTACGCCGTGGCCGCACTCGGCGCGGTGTTGGTGTCGGGCAGGATCTCCGACGTCGTCGGACGCAAACCGGTTCTGCTCGGCGCCTTGGTGGCGATGATCGTCGGACTGGGCGTGTTCATGGTCGCCGACAACATGGCGATGCTGATGGTCGCCCGGATCATTCACGGTGCAGCCGTCGGCTCGATCGTCGTGGCCGGCGCGGCGGCGCTGCTCGACCTGCGTCCCCACCACGGCGTCCGGTCCGGTCAACTCAGCGGCGTGAGCTTCAACATCGGGATGACGGTCGCGATCGTCGGCTCTGCGCTTCTTGCGCAGTACGCCCCGCATCCGATGCGTATGCCGTATGCGATCGTCGCGGTGATCTGCGCCCTCCTCGGCATTGGACTCGTCGCCTTGCGGGAGCCCCACGTGTCGCGAACCCGAGGTCCCATCCGCATCGCCAAGCCTGCGGTTCCTGCCGAGATTCGCGGTGACTTCTGGTTCGCCGCGCTCGGCGTGACGGCGTCGTGGTCGGTGTTTGGTGTGTTGCTCTCGCTCTACCCGTCGCTGGCCACCCAGCAGACGCACGTCCACAACCTGGTGTTCGGCGGGGCCGTGGTCGGGACGACGGCGTTCTCCGCCGCGATGGCCCAGCTCTTCTCGACGCGGGTGCCGGCCCGCCGGTCGGCGATCGTCGGCGACGTTGGCATGGCGCTCGCGCTCATCCTCACGGTGCCGGTGTTGGCAACGCACAGTTGGCCTTTGGTGCTCGCGGCCGCGGCCGTCCTCGGCGCGGCGTTCGGCCTGGGCTTCGGCGGCTCGTTACGGCACCTGTCGCACGTCGTCCCCTCCGACCGGCGCGGTGAGACGATGTCGGCCTTCTATCTCATCGCGTACGCGGCCATGGCGGTGCCCACCATCGTGGCTGGCTGGGCGGCAACGCGCTGGCCGCTCGGCGCGGTGTTCCCGTGGTTCGCCTACGCGGTGGCCGTCGCCTGCCTGATTGCCGCGGGCGTCGGCGCGATCACCACGCGCACCAAGTCCGCCTAACCCCTCTTCCGCGAGCGTGCGTGTCTGCGCACGACACGCCGATGGTGGATCCGAGTCTGCGCACGCTCGCCGCAGCTGCGGGTCGCCGATTGACGACGCGAGCGTGCGCAATGTCGGCCTCTGCGCCGCGTGTCGCGCCGCAGACACGCACGCTCGCGGAGTGGGGTGGGGTGAGTGGGGAGGTGGGGTGGGGCGCGTGGGGGCGAAAGCCTAGGCCGCGGACGTCACCCGGTACACGTCGTAGACGCCCTCGACGTTGCGCACCACGTTCAGCACGTGGCCGAGGTGCTTCGGGTCACCCATCTCGAAGGTGAAACGACTGATCGCCACCCGATCGTTGGACGTCGCCACCGACGCCGACAGGATGTTGACCTTCTCGTCGGCCAGCACGCGCGTCACGTCGGACAGCAGTCGGTGCCGGTCGAGGGCCTCCACCTGAATCGCGACGAGGAACACCGACGACGAGGATGGCGCCCACTTGACGTCGATGATGCGTTCCGACTGTTGCTGCAGCGACGTCGCATTGGTGCAGTCGGTGCGGTGCACGCTGACCCCACCACCACGCGTGACGAAGCCCATGATGTTGTCACCGGGCACCGGCGTGCAGCACTTGGCCAGCTTGGTCAGGACACCCGGCGCGCCGGGCACCGCGACACCTACGTCGTCACTGGTGCGCTGACGCACCGGCATCGTCGCTGGTGTCGACCGCTCGGCGATCTCGTCCTCGGCCTCGTCGTCTCCGCCGAGTTGGGCGACCAACCGCTGGACGACGTGACGCGCCGAGACGTGCCCCTCGCCGACCGCGGTATAGAGCGACGACACGTCGACGTAGCGCAACTCTCGCGCCAACGCGGCCATCGACTCACCATTCATCACGCGCTGCAACGGAATTCCGCCACGACGGACCTCGCGGGCGATCGAGTCCTTGCCCGACTCGAGCGCTTCCTCGCGCCGCTCCTTCGCGAACCACTGCCGGATCTTGGCCTTGGCCCGCGGGGACACGACGAACGTCTGCCAGTCCCGTGACGGGCCCGCATTCAACGCCTTCGAGGTGAAGACCTCCACCACTTCGCCGTTCTCGAGTTTGCGTTCCAGCGCCACCAGTCGCCCGTTGACGCGTGCCCCGATACAGCGGTGGCCGACCTCCGTGTGCACGGCGTAGGCGAAGTCCACCGGGCACGACCCCGTCGGCAGCGTGATGACGTCACCCTTGGGCGTGAAGACGAAGATCTCCTGCACGGCGAGGTCGTAGCGGAGCGACTCGAGGAACTCGCCGGGGTCCGCGGCTTCCCGCTGCCAGTCGAGGAGCTGACGCATCCACGCCATGTCGTCGAGCTCGGCGGCGGCGTTGTTGGCCGGAATTCCGTTGCGGCCCTTGGCTTCCTTGTAACGCCAGTGCGCGGCGATGCCGTACTCGGCGGTGCGGTGCATGTCGCGGGTGCGGATCTGCACCTCCAGCGGCTTGCCCTCGGGTCCGACGACGGTGGTGTGCAGCGACTGGTACACGCCGTACCTCGGCTGGGCGATGTAGTCCTTGAACCGGCCCGCCATCGGCTGCCACAGCGAGTGCACCGCGCCGACGGCCGCGTAGCAGTCCCGGATCTCGTCGCACAGAATGCGGACGCCGACCAGGTCGTGGATCTCGTCGAAGTCGCGGCCCTTGACGATCATCTTCTGGTATATCGACCAGTAGTGTTTCGGCCTGCCCTCGACGGTCGCATTGATCTTCGAGGAGGTGACGGTGTTGGCGATCTCGGCGCGCACCTTGGCCAGGTAGGTATCCCGCGACGGCGCGCGGTCGGCGACCAGTCGCACGATCTCTTCGTACTTCTTCGGATGCAGGATGGCGAACGACAGGTCCTCGAGCTCCCACTTGACCGTCGCCATGCCCAGCCGGTGGGCAAGTGGGGCAATGACTTCCAGCGTCTCGCGAGCCTTGCGCGCCTGCTTCTCCGGCGGCAGGAAGCGCATGGTGCGCATGTTGTGAAGCCGGTCCGCCACCTTGATGACGAGCACCCGGGGATCGCGCGCCATCGCGATGATCATCTTGCGTATGGTCTCGCCCTCGGCGGCGTTGCCCAGAACCACCTTGTCGAGCTTGGTGACGCCGTCCACCAGATGGCCGACCTCGACGCCGAAGTCGTTGGTGAGCGCCTCCAGCGTGTAGCCGGTGTCCTCCACCGTGTCGTGCAGGAGCGCGGCGACGAGTGTCGTGGTGTCCATGCCGAGTTCGGCGAGGATGTTGGCCACCGCCAACGGATGGGTGATGTAGGGGTCACCGGAACGGCGCAACTGCTCGGCGTGACGCTGCTCGGCCACCTCGTAGGCGCGCTGCAGGAGTGTCAGGTCGGCCTTCGGATAGACCTCTCTGTGGACCGCCACCAGCGGCTCGAGGACCGGGTTCACCGCGCTGCGCTGTGACGTCATCCGCCGTGCAAGCCGCGCCCGCACCCGTCGGGACGCGCTCGACGAGCTCTTGGTGCTCTCGGGTGCCACCGCGTCAGGGGTGATGACCGGCATCGGCTGCGTTTGCGTCAACGCCTGATCGTCCGCCACCGTGCTCACCTCCTGACCCGCTCGGACACACTCAGCTGAGGATATCCCTCACACCACGTACAGGCTGGTGACCGCCAAGTCCGTTAGCTTTGCCCGTCCACCCAGCGCCGCCAGTTCCAGGACGACCGCGGAACCCGTGACCGTCGCGCCGCCGGTCCTGAGCAACTTGGCCGCAGCCTCCAACGTCCCTCCGGTGGCCAGCACGTCGTCGATCAGCAGAACGCGCAGCCCGGCCAATTCCATTCCGTCTGCCGGGATCTCCAGCGTCGCCGTGCCGTACTCCAGGGCGTAGGTCTCACCGTGCACCGGGGGCGGCAGCTTGCCTCCCTTGCGCACCGCCAGCACGCCCGTGCCGAGCCGCGTCGCGACGGCTGCCCCCAGCAGGAAGCCGCGCGCATCGATGCCCGCGACCAGATCCACATCCTCGGCGACGGCGGCCAGCGCGTCGGTCATTGCCGCGAGTCCCCGCGCGTCGGCGAGCACCGGGGTGAGGTCCTTGAACTGGATTCCCGGTTCCGGGAAGTCGGGCACCTCGCGCATCAGCGATTCGATCAGCGCGGCTACGTCGGGCGGTTCCCCCTGGTCGTTGCGCGTCATCGAGCCAGCGCCCAACGGTCCATGTTCCAACCTGCACCCCAACGCGTCGGATTGCTGCTCACGGCAGTCATCTTCGTCGACACGAGGAGAGTTCGCTGCTGGCGGTAGAGCGGAAGGGTGGGCATGTCGCCCCACAGTACGGGTGCACCCTCCCCCAGCAACCGGGCCAGCTCCTTCGGGTCCGCCGTCACCGCCAGTGCTCCGATGACACCGTCGACCTGTTCGTTCGCATAGCCGGACAGGTTGTTCCCGTTGCCGCTGTACAGGTCATAGGCATCCATCGCCGACGATCCCGTCGATCCGCTGCCCGCCGCCCCGCCGGTGCTCGCGAGAAGCACGTCGATCTGGTTGTCGCGCAACGTCTGTGGGCCGACCGTATCCGACGACGCATCCTGAACCGTGATGCCCGCCGGTTCGCACGCCCGGACGATCGTGCCTACGGTGGCGGCCAAGCGCGCGTTGGGGCTCTGGTACCCGATGCGGACGGTCAGCGGATTCCCTCCGAGGGCGTCACGCGCCGCCACCGGGTTGGACGTACTGAACTGGCCGCCTTCGGCCGGGCTCTCGGCGGCCGTGATCGAATCCTCGCCCGTGGGGTTCAGTCGACTGTTCGCGATCGGCACCTCCGCGTTCTGCGCGATCTGGTCTCGCGGCGTGCACAGCGCCAGGGCGCGTCGGGCTGCCGGGTTCAGCAGCGGCCCGCTGGGCGCGAAGATGAGTTGTTCGATGCCGGCTGACGGGCTGTCGGACCGGACGTAGTCGTCGGGAAGGCTCAACGTTCCCGACGAACCCGCCGCCACGTCGACGACGTCGTAGTCACCTGCATTCACGCGTTCCTGGACGTCCGCGCCGCGCGGCCACACCGTGATCTTCCCGGTAACCGGCTTGGCACCCCACCACTTGTCGTTGGCCACCAGCACGACGGCGCCGTCCTCGCTCACCGAGCTCAGCTTGTAGGGCCCCGACGACGGGAACCGCTTCAGATCCAGATCCGGGGTCAGGCTCCACATGGTGTTCCACAGTTGCGCGATGCGACTGATCGTCGGCAGGTCACCCGCCTGCAGGGCGGCGGTGACGGCGCCGTCGCCTGCGGCGATCTCGTCGGCGATCACGTGCGACGGCATCAGCGTCGTCGCGGCGAACAACTGCCCGAAGTCGACGAATCCGCGGTCCTGGGCGAACGACACGCGAGCCTTCTTCCGCCCCGGCGCACAGTCGACGCTTGCCACGTCGCCGTAGCCCGCCCGGCTGGCGGCGTCGAATCCCGGGAATCGGCCCGACTGTGCGGCCCACGCGAGAACCATGTCGTCACACGTGACCGGTTTGCCGTCCGAGTACACGGCGTTGTCGCTGATCTGGTAGTCGAGGACCAGGGGCGCACGGCCCACCACGGAGATGGTGCCGAAGTCACGGTCGCCGATGACCTGCCCCTCGGGACCGTGGTAGTTGAAGCCCGTCAGCACACGGGCGAAGGCCTGCGGACCGGCCGAGGCGGCGCCCGCCACGGTGCTGGTGTTGTAGGTGACCAGCGTCCCGTCGACGGCGTAGTCGATCTCGTCGGCAGGCCCGCCCGCGCACGCGGACAGACCGAGAACGCCGACCAGAGAGATCACGGCCGCGAGGATGGCGGCCCGCCGGGGTCGGGCAATCATCGAGGCTTACCGCCTGGTGTTCCGCTTACCCGACGGCCTACCGGTGGGACGGACCGGCTTCGCACCCGGCGCCGGCTTCTCCGGGGCCGGGGTGGCCGCAACCGACACCTTCTCCGGCTCGGCATCGGAGTCGGTCAGCGAGTGCTTCGCCGTGTCCGATCCGGAGTTCGCGGCCTTCGCCGACGAACCCTTGCGCCGGTTGTTGACGCGACGGGTATGGGTGCGCACCAGCTCGGTTCGCTCCCGCATGGCGACCAGCAGGGGCGTGGCGAAGAAGATCGACGAATAGGTGCCGACGATGACGCCGACGAGCTGCACCAGAGCGAGATCCTGCAGCTTGCCCACGCCGAGCAGCCATACCGCGACGACGATGAGCGCGATGATCGGCAGCACCGAGATCAAGCTGGTGTTGATGGATCGCATGAACGTCTGGTTGATCGCTAGGTTGGCCTGTTCGGCGAACGTCCTGCGCGTGGTGTGTTCGAACCCGTGCACGTTCTCCTCGACCTTGTCGAACACGATGACCGTGTCGTAGAGCGAGAAGCCCAGAATCGTCAGCAGACCGATCACCGTGGCCGGCGTGACCTCGAACCCGACGAGGGAGTACACCCCCGCCGTGGTCAACAGGTCGAAGACCAGCGCAGCCAGTGCTGCGGCGGCCATGTACCGCTCGTACCGCACCGCGATGTACGCCGAAACGAGCACCAGGAAGACCACCAGGGCGATGAGCGCCTTCTGGGTGATCTGGCCGCCCCACGTCTCCGACACCGCCGAGTCGCTGACGGCCGACTTGCTCGGCTGGCCGTCCGCGCCCTTGGGCTGGAACGAGTCGAACAGCGCCGTCCGCAGTTTCTCGGTGTCGGGGTTGCTCAGTGTCTCGGAGCGGATCTGGATGGTGGCCGAGCCGCCGTTGCCGACCTGCACCACCGCTTCGGGGGCCCGGCCGAGCGTCTTGGAGAAGACGTCCTCGACCTGCTGGGTCGTCACCTGGCCCTGCGCACCCGCCGCGGGCATCGACACCTTGGTGCCGCCCTCGAAGTCGATGCCGAAGGTGAAGCCGCGCAACAGGATGCTGGCGAGCGCGATTACGACGATCGCACCGCTGATGCCGAACCAGAACTTGCGCTTGCCGACGACGTCGAAGGCGCCGGTGCCCGTGTAGAGCCGAATGAAGAAGCCGTGCTGCGGCGCCCCAGCGCTCGAGGTGCCCAGCTCCTCGGCGGTCGAGGCGTCGTCGAGTTCGACTGCCTGACCCTCGTCGGTCACGTCGTCGACGTCGTCCGTGGACTCGTGCTTGGCCATCGCGCTACCTCCCTACCGCTGACGAAGCGGCGGCTCGGCGTTCGCGCGCGATCTGCTGCACCGCGCCGAGCCCGTTGAATGCCGGCTTGGACAACATCGCCGACTTGGACGCCAGGTACACCAGTGGCCACGTCACCAGGAACACCACGACCACGTCGAGGACGGTGGTCAAACCCAGGGTGAATGCGAAGCCCTTGACCTGTCCGATGGCGAGGACGTACAGCACCGCGGCAGCCAGGAAGCTGACCGCGTTGCCGGACAGGATCGTCTTGCGCGCCCGTGCCCAGCCCCGCGGAACGGCCGACCGGAACGAGCGTCCCTCGCGAATCTCGTCCTTGATGCGTTCGAAGAACACCACGAACGAGTCCGCCGTGGTGCCGATGCCGATGATCAGACCGGCGATGCCCGCCAGGTCGAGCGTGTAGCCGATGTACCTGCCGAGCAGGACCAGAATCGCGAAGACCATCGCACCCGAGGCAACCAGCGACAGCGCCGTCAGCAGGCCCAGCACGCGGTAGTAGAGCAGTGAGTACACCAGCACCAGGGCGAGGCCGATCGCGCCTGCGATCAGACCGGCCCGCAGCGACGTCAAACCGAGTGTGGCCGAGACGGTTTCGGCCTCGGACGACTCGAATGACAACGGCAGTGAGCCGTACTTCAGCACGTTGGCGAGTTCGCGGGCCGAATCCTGGGTGAACTGACCCGTGATCTGTGTGCGGCCGCCGGGGATCGCCTCGTTGATCTGCGGGGCGCTGACCACCTGCGAGTCGAGGGTGAACGCCGTCTGGGTGCCGACGTTGGCGGCGGTGTAGTTCGCCCAGATGTCGGCGCCCTCGCTCTTGAACTGCAGGTCGACGACGTACTCGCCGCGCTGCTGATCAAGGCCCGAGGAGGCACTTTCGATCTGCTCACCGCTGATGATCGACTTGTCGAGCAGATACACCTGCTGGTGATCCTGCGAGCAGGTCACCAGAGGCAGGTTCGGATCGTCGTTGCCGGCCAGGACGTCTTCGTCGTTGCAACGGGTGGCCTGGAACTGCAGGGCCAGCAGTTGGATCTGCTGATCTGCGCTCTGCCGGAGCGCCTTCTCATCCGAGATGCGCTGAGCCAGATTGGCCTGCGGCTTGGGCGGTGCGGGCGGCCCTGGTGCGGGCGTGGGGGCCGGTGCGGGCGTGGGGGCTGGCTCCTCGGGGTAGGGCCGTGGCTGGGGAGCCGGTGCACCCGGAGCAGGCGCCCCGGAGTCGGGCGGCACGATCGGCGCGTCGGGCGCGGCGGGCGCGATGAGCGGCGGCATGCCAGGCATTCCGGGTGGTGCACCTGGCATTCCGGGTGGTGCGCCGGCGGGCGCCTGACCCGCGGGCGGTTGCTGGCCCGCCGCCGGGATGGCGTGGATCACGGGCCGGATGTATAGCCGCGCCGTCTGCCCGAGGTTGCGTGCCTCGTTGCCATCGTTGCCGGGCACGGTGATGACGAGGTTGTCGCCGTCGACGACGACTTCCGAGCCGGACACCCCGAGTCCGTCGACACGGGAGCTGATGATCTCCTGCGCCTGGGCCAGGGATTCACGCGTCGGAGGCGAACCGTCCGGGGTGCGGGCGGTGAGGGTTACGCGGGTGCCGCCCTGCAGGTCGATACCCAGCTTGGGCTTGGCTTGCTTGTCTCCGGTCAGGAACATCAGCAGGTAAGTACCGATGAGTAGGACCAGAAAAAGCGTCAGGTAGCGGTAGGGATGCACCGGCGCCGAAGGCGATGCCACGTTCTTGGTTCTCCTCAGATCGGTACGTCAACCCGCAAAGAGTACGTGGTTGCGTTGGGTGCTCAGCCGTCAGTCTTTGGTGAGCCGGTCTGGGTCGGACTTCACCTCGGTCCCGGCGCCGGGCCGGTCGAGTTCCTGCGCCGTCGACTCCTCGATGGCGCCATCGTCGTCGTCCTCGTATTCGTCGTCATCGAAGTCATCGTCGTCGACCATGGTCTTTTCCTTGACCGCCAGCTTCAGCATGGTGACGACGACGCCCGGGGCGAGCTCGACGTCGACCTTCGAGTCGGAGACGTCGGTGATGGTCCCGAAGAGGCCGGCCGTGGTCATGATCTCGTCGCCGACGGCCAGCGAATCGTGCAGGTTGATCGTCGCCTGCATGGCCTTCTTCTGCCGGCGCGACGCGAAGAACATGAACGCGCCCATGATGACGAGCAGTGGTACGAAGATGGCGAGATCCATGGCAGCTCTGACTTTCGTATCGATATTTCGGTCATGGCGCCCCGGGACGGATGCGGTCACGCGGGGGCCTCGTCTTGGACCAGTGTGCCATCACTGCGGCGGGTCGCCGACCGGCCCTATCTCGAAGTCGTGGCCCTTGGCGTCCCAAATTGCCTGCTTGCGTAGCCGTCGACGTCGAGACTGAAGACCGTGGCGTCGGTTCCGTCGAGCCGCCGCGACCGAAAGCGTAGGAGAACTCGCCCTGCAACGCCGCAATCCGCCGTCGGAGGCCGAACATACCGACGTTAACGGTCGCGTCGTCCGCCACGGCGACTAGGCTCCGAGGGGACGTAACGCCGTCCTCTCCCCTGGCATTGCCACCCTTCGCAGGAGTCATGACGTGAGCACCATCGAACTCAGCACCATCGAACAGAGCCGCCACCTCGCCACCGCGATCCCCGGCCCGAAGTCGTCCGCATTGATCGCGCGCAAGGCCGGTGCGGTCGCACGCGGTGTCGGCAACACGATGCAGGTGTACGCGGCACGCGCAGGTGGCGGCATCGTCGAAGACGTCGACGGCAACCGACTCATCGACCTGGGCTCTGGAATCGCGGTGACCACGATCGGCAACGCCTCTCCGCGGGTGGTCGACGCCGTCGCCGCCCAGGCTGCGCAGTTCACCCATACCTGCTTCATGGTCACCCCCTACGAGGGTTACGTGGCGGTGTGCGAGCACCTGAACCGGCTGACCCCCGTTCCGGGCGAGACTCGCTCTGCTCTATTCAACTCGGGTTCCGAGGCCGTCGAGAACGCCATCAAGATAGCGCGCACCTACACCCGCAAGCAGGCGGTCGTCGCGTTCGACCACGCATACCACGGTCGCACCAACCTCACGATGGCCCTGACCGCCAAGTCGATGCCCTACAAGCACGGCTTCGGACCGTTTGCCCCCGAGATATATCGCGCACCCATGTCCTACCCGTTCCGCGACGCGGAGTTCGGCAAGGAACTCGCCACCGACGGGGAACTGGCCGCCAAGCGGGCGCTCAGCGTGATCGACAAGCAGGTGGGCGCCGACAATCTGGCCGCGGTCATCATCGAACCGGTCCAGGGCGAGGGTGGCTTCATCGTTCCCGCCGAGGGCTTCCTGCCGACCCTGCTCGACTGGTGCAGGAAGAACGACGTGATCTTCATCGCCGACGAGGTGCAGTCCGGATTCGCCCGCACCGGTGCGATGTTCGCCTGCGAGCACGACGGCATCGAGCCGGACCTCATCGTCACCGCCAAGGGCATCGCCGACGGACTGCCGCTGGCGGGCGTGACGGGCCGCGCCGAGATCATGGACGCCCCCCACGTGGGCGGCCTCGGTGGCACGTACGGCGGGAATCCGATCGCCTGCGCCGCCGCGCTGGCGACCATCGAGACCATCGAGACCGACGGGATGGTGGCTCGGGCCCGCGAGATCGAGACGTTCATGAAGGAACGCCTGGGCCGCATGCAGGCCGACGACGACCGCATCGGCGACGTCCGTGGCCGCGGCGCGATGATCGCCATCGAACTCGTCAAGCCCGGCACCACCGAACCCGACGCCGACCTGACCAAGGCGCTGTGCGCGGGCGCTCACGCCGCGGGCGTGATCGTGTTGTCCTGCGGCACCTTTGGGAACGTGCTGCGCTTCCTTCCGCCACTGACCATCAGCGACGAGTTGCTCGAGGAAGGCCTCGACGTCCTCGCCCTCGTCCTCAAGGACCTCTGACCGTGACGACCGTCAAGAACTTCATCGGCGGCGAACTGGTCGACTCGGTGAGTGGCGCGACGATGGCCTTGGTCGACCCCACCACCGGTGAGCGGTACGGCACCGCGCCCGTGTCCAACGAACAAGACGTCGACAACGCCTACGCCGCCGCGGCCAAGGCGTTCAAGGATTGGAAGCGCACCACGCCGTCTGTCCGCCAGAAGGCTCTGCTCGACTTCGCCGACGAAGTGGAGAAGGCAGCCGACGAACTGGTGGCCGCCGAGGGCCGCAACACCGGCAAGCCGAACCACGTCACCATGGCCGAGGAGATCCCGCCGATGGTGGACCAGATCCGGTTCTTCGCCGGTGCCGCAAGGGTTCTCGAGGGTAAGTCGGCCGGCGAGTACATGGAGAACCACACGTCGTGGATCCGCCGCGAACCGGTCGGCGTCGTCGGCCAGGTGGCCCCGTGGAACTACCCAATGATGATGGCGATCTGGAAGTTCTGTCCCGCCGTCGCCGCGGGCAACGCCGTCGTCATCAAACCCAGCGACACGACGCCCGTGACCACGGTCATGCTCGCCGAACTGGCGGCCAAGCACTTTCCGCCCGGCGTGCTCAACGTCGTCACCGGCGACCGGGTGACCGGTGTGTCCGTGGTGGCACATCCCACGCCTCAGATGGTGTCGATCACCGGATCGGTGGCCGCAGGCCGCGCGGTCGCCGTCAGCGCGGGCGGACACCTCAAGCGCACCCACCTCGAACTGGGCGGCAAGGCCCCGGTCATCGTGTTCGGTGACGCCGACATCGCTGCAACAGCCGAAGGCATCGCCACCGCCGGATACTTCAACGCCGGGCAGGACTGCACGGCGGCCACCAGGGTGCTCGCGCATGCATCGGTGGTGGACGAACTCACGGCCGCCCTGGCCGAGCAGGCCAAGGGCGCGCAGACGACGTTCGGCAGGGCCGCCGACGACGAAGATGCCTGGGTGCCGCCGGTGAACAACGTCGATCAGATGGACCGGGTGCTCGGCTACTTCGACGACGTCCCCGACCACGCCACCATTGCCGCCGGCGGACATCGGCAGGGCGACAAGGGCTTCTACGTGGAACCCACCGTCATCGGCGGCTTGCGGCAGCACGACCGGCTGATCCAAACCGAGGTCTTCGGGCCGGTCATCACGGTGCAGTCCTTCACCGACGAGGACGACGCGCTCGAAAAGGCCAACGGGGTGGAGTTCGCCCTCGCCTCATCGGTCTGGACGAAGGACGTCTCGACCGCCGTCCGGGTGTCCAACGCACTGGACTTCGGCTGCGTGTGGATCAACACGCACATCCCGCTCGTCGCCGAGATGCCGCACGGCGGCTTCAAGTCCTCGGGCCACGGCAAGGACCTGTCGATGTACGGCCTCGAGGACTACACGCGCATCAAGCACGTGATGGTCTACACGGGATAGGGACGTTTCGAGCTGGTCTACTGACCGACCGGGGTGGTCTTGTTCCGACGCCCGGGGAGCCGATTGCGCCAGGAACGCCGCGGACGCTCCGTCACCATGGTGCGATTCCCGTCCTCCTGGACCGGCGTCGACCCGGTGAGGGGACCGCTGGGCACCGTCGACCGCTCGTCGACTTCGTCACCGTGTCGGGCCGCCACCGTGCGGTGGGCGTAGTCGACGTCGCGCACGCTACGGACCGACAGCCGACCCAGTGCCATCGCTCCGAAGAACACGATCAGCGCGCCGAGTCCGTGAAAGTAGGTGAGTTCCAGCCACGCGGCCTTGGTTTCGCTCTCCGCGACCGGTCGACCGATCTCCCCAATGGTCAGCGTGGTGGCCATGACGCGACCGATGACGAACCACGCGCCGGCGACGACGCTGAGCCATCCGCCCAGCATTGCCGTCGCGCGGTTGCGGGAACGCACCAGAAGGAATCCGCCGACCACCGCTACGACCCCCGGCAATACCTCCAACCAGCCGCGGGCTGCGCTCCACGCCGAACCCTGATCGGCGTCGTACGCGAAGTCGAACGCCGGTCCCAGGAACGGGACGAGTGCACCCCACAACCCCAGCAGGATCACCAGTAATCCACTGGCGGCACCACGACTGCGCGCAATGCGCAACCTTCCGCCCTCTACGCGTTCACCTGACACGGCTTGAGTCATGATGCCTCCTAAGTTTGGGGAGTGAGTACCCAACTTCGGCACGCCCCTAACGATGCGGCGATCCACTGCGCCATCGCGTTGGTCGTCAGCATCCTCGCGGTGCCGTTCTGTGTGCAGGTGCTGGTGCACACCCTGGGTCTCGACGCGCTCAAGTCGGACATCGATCCCTTGACGGATCTACCGAACCGGCGGGCCTTCCAACGATCGGTCCGCTTGCTGGCGGCCGAGTCGAGCCGGGACAGTGCGGTCCACTTCACGGGCGTGATGGTCGACTTGGACGACTTGGACGACTTCAAGCGGGTCAACGACACCGCAGGGCACGCGGCGGGCGATCAGACGTTGATCGCGGTGGGCGACATCCTCCGCCACATTCGGCGCGGGGACTCGGTCGTCGCGCGAATCGGTGGCGAAGAGTTCGTGGTCGCCGTGTCGGGCGACCGCCGAGACGCCGTCGGACTCGCCGAGCGGATACGCCGTGAGATCGCCCAGGCCCCGTCGCGGGTCACCGCCAGCATCGGCGTGGCGAGCGCATCGCTGTTCCGGGTGGTCGCACGCGAAATTAACATGCACGTCGATCATCTGGTCGAATCGGCGGACCGGGCGATGTACAGGGCCAAGCGTTCGGGCGGTGATCGCGTTCACGTGGTCGGCCACCCCAGCGAGTCCTACGTCGAGAAGCCGATGGCGAGCAACACCACCGCCACGAGGGGCAGTGCACCCTGGATCACTGCCGAACGCGCCTTGTCGGGGGCAGACGAAAACAGCACTGCGGCGGCGGCCAGCATCGATCCGACGCCGGCGAACAGCAGCGCCGCGCCGACGCGGGTGCCGCCCGAGATCGTGAACGCAATGCCCACCACGGTCACGACCGCCAAGAAGAGGTTGTAGAAGCCCTGGTTGAAAGCCAACAGCTTGGTGGTCTCGGCTTCCTCGGGCGTGGTGCCGAACGTCGCGCGCGTGCGCGCGGACGTCCACTGGAACGACTCGAGTACCCAGATGTAGACGTGCAGGGCGGCAGCCAACGCCGCGAATATCAAACCGGCAGTGGTCATTTCACGCTCTCCGTCGACGCTACTCGAACAAGCCCTGTTGCCCCAGGCCAGCCACACCGCTGGGTGGCGTCATGCCAAGATGCGTCCACGCCTGGCCGGTGGCCACCCGGCCGCGCGGGGTGCGGGCGATCATCCCTGCGCGCACCAGGAAAGGTTCGCACACCTCTTCGACGGTCGTGGCCTCTTCGCCCACGGCTACCGCAAGGGTCGACACACCGACCGGACCGCCGCCGAAACTGCGGGTGAGCGCGGAGAGCACTGCCCGGTCCAGGCGGTCGAGACCCAGCTCGTCGACGTCGTAGACCGCGAGTGCGGACTTCGCGATGTCGCGGGTGACGACGCCGTCAGCGCGCACCTCGGCATAGTCGCGGACGCGGCGCAGCAGACGGTTGGCGATGCGCGGCGTGCCGCGCGAGCGCCGGGCGATCTCGGCAGCGGCGTCCGCTCCGACCTCTATGCCGAGGATTCCCGCCGAGCGGGCCAGTACCCGTTCCAGTTCGGCGGGTTCGTAGAAGTCCATGTGGGCGGTGAACCCGAAGCGGTCGCGAAGCGGACCAGTCAGAGCCCCGGATCTGGTCGTCGCCCCGACGAGGGTGAACGGCGCGACCTCCAGGGGAATCGACGTCGCCCCGGGACCCTTCCCGACGAAGACGTCGACGCGGAAGTCCTCCATGGCGAGGTACAGCATCTCCTCGGCTGGTCGGGCGATGCGGTGGATCTCGTCGATGAACAACACGTCGTGTTCGACCAGGTTGGACAGCATGGCAGCCAGATCCCCGGCGCGCTCGAGGGCGGGACCCGAGGTGAGCCGCAGCGACGTCCCGAGTTCGGCGGCGATGATCATGGCCAGTGACGTCTTGCCGAGCCCGGGCGGGCCGGACAGCAGGATGTGATCTGGTGTGCCACCGCGGTTCTTGGCCCCTTCGAGGACCAGCTGAAGTTGCTCGCGCACCCGCGGTTGGCCGATGAACTCCTTGAGCGAGCGGGGACGCAGGCTGGCGTCGACGTCGCCCTCACCCACCGTCAGTGCCGCCGACACCTCGCGATCGGTGGTGTCGTCCTGCTCGTCGTCGTCGAAGCGGCCCATACGTGCTTACTTCTTCCCCAGCATCGACAGCGCGGCCCGCAGCGCACTCGACGTCGTCGCCTCGGAGTCCTCCGCGAGGACCTTGTCAGCGGCCTCCTCGGCTTGCTTGGCCGCAAAGCCAAGTCCGACAAGGGCTTCCACGACCAGGCCGCGTACCGCGTGCCCACCGACCACCCCGCTCGTGCCGGACGAGACCGTGGAGCCGATCTTGTCCCTCAGCTCGAGGACCAAGCGCTCGGCACCGCGCTTGCCGATGCCCGGCACACGGGTGAGCGCGGTGACGTCGCCGTCGGCAAGCGCCTGACGAAGGGTTTTGGCGTCGTACACGGAGAGGGTGGCCAGCCCGATCTTCGGGCCTACGCCGGAGACCGAGAGCAGCGTGGTGAACAGGTCGCGCGATTCTGCGTCGGCGAACCCGTACAGCGTCATCGAGTCCTCGCGGACGATCATCGCGGTGATGAGCCGGGCCTCCGTGCCGCGCCGCAGCGTCGCCAACGTCGTCGGCGTCGTCATTACCTTGTAGCCGACGCCCGCCGCCTCGATCACGGCGTGGTCGAGGGCGATGTCGAGCACCTCACCGCGCACCGACGCGATCACGTCGCCGCCTTGAGTTTGGCCCGGTACTTGCGGCGCTGCTCGGCGGCCATGGCCTCGGCCTCGGCCATCCGGGCGATCATCGGCGCCCGCCAACAGTGGCAGATGGCCAGCGCCAAGGCGTCCGCGGCATCGGCCGGCGTCGGTTTGGTCTGCAGCGCAAGGATTCTGGTGACCATCTCGGTGACCTGAGCCTTGTCGGCGCGACCGTTGCCCGTCACGGCGGCCTTCACCTCGCTGGGGGTGTGGAAGTGCACGTCGATGTCACGCCTGGCGGCGGCGAGGGCGATGACACCGCCCGCCTGCGCGGTGCCCATGGCGGTGTTCGCGTTCTGGTTGGCGAACACCCGCTCGATCGCGAGCACGTCCGGATGGTGCGTGTCCAGCCAATGCTCGACGGTGTCGCTGATGATGAGCAAGCGCTTGTGTAGTGACTGGTCCGAGGGAGTCCGGACGACGTCGACGTCCAACGCGATCACCTGACGACCACGGCCGCTTTCGATGATTGACAGTCCGCATCGCGTCAGCCCAGGATCGACGCCCATCACCCGCACGTTGGCTCCTCAGTCCCGAACAGTTGTTCGATACCTTAATGGCCCGCGGTGACGTCGCCGGGTAGGGACACGCCCGTCAGTGCCGTTCCCCGGTAACGCGGCGCGAGAGCTCTTCCCATCGCGAGCAACGGTTCGACGTCGCGCAGGCTCCGCGACAGCACGAACGCGCCTTCGAGTCCACCGATGAGCGCGACCGTGACATCGCGGGCGGTGCGAAATGGCAGCCCACGGGAGACGAAGTACGCGGTGCCGCCGTCGAGCCAGCCGGTGAAGATGGCCGTCGGCCCCGATCGTCTCATAGGGGGCTCGGTCTAATGACAGGATTCTGGCCGCTGAGCCCGTTGATCATGGGATTGGACGGTCTCGCGGCGGTCTGACCGGCAAGATCCACCTGGTGGTGGACGGGCGCGGGCTGCCGTTGGGCGTGATCCTGACGCCCGGCCAGGGACAACCCGCAGCTGCTACCGGCGCAGGACGCGATCCGGGTCCCCCGCCAGGGTCCGGGCCGACCACGTAGCCGACCTGACGAGGTGCTGGCCCACCAGCCGTACTCCCACCCCTCGACCCGCGCCGCGCTGCGCTCCCGCGGGATCCGGTTCACCTCAGCGGAGCGCAGCGACCAACTGGCCCGGCGAGCCGCTCGTGGCTCCACGGGCGGGCGCCCCCCGCGCTTCGACGCCGAGACCTACAAGGGCCGCAACGTCGTCGAACGCTGCTTCAACCGGCTCAAGCAATGGCGCGGCATCGCCACCCGCTACGACAAGACCGCCCGCAACCACCGCGGCGGCCTCCTGCTGACCTCGCTGATCCTCTGCACCCGAGACCAAGATTCAGGAGTCTCCTAGTCGCCGCGGTTGATGAGCGAGAGCAAGCGCTTGGGAGCCACCCGCGCCCCGATCTGCGAGACACGTCCAAGCCCGATCGGGATCTCGTCCTTACCTGCGTCCAGGCCCCGCATGGCCCGGTCGAGGAAGCGTTCCAACGGCATGGCCATGGGGGGCGCTGATGGCATGTCGCGGTGCAGTGGCGTGTCGACGACCGGAGGGATGATCTCGACGACCTGGACGGTCGACCCGGCCAGCTGCCGTCGCAGGCTCACCGTGAAGGAATGGACCGCGGCCTTCGTCGCGGAGTAGACGGGGGCCTTGGCATACGGCACGAACCCGAGACCTGAGCCGACGTGGACCACGCGCGAACGAGGAGCCCGACGTAGCAGCGGAAGTGCCGCCGCGGTGACGTTGATGAGCCCGGCGAAGTTGGTGGCGATCTCGGAGGCGATGTCGGCGGGTCCGGGCGGCTCGGCGGCAGTGAAGTCGAGCAGCCGCTGAATCCCCGCATTGTTGACGAGTGTGGTCAGATGCGGGGCTCCCGCCGCCACGTCCGCCAGCCCTCGTGTGACGGACTCCGGGTCGGCGACGTCCATCACGACCACAGACATCCCGGGATGTCGAGCCGCCACCGACTCCAGCCGTGCCCGGTCCCGGCCCGAGATGATGACGCGGGCCCCCCGCGCATGAAGGCGCGCGGCGATACCCGCGCCGATGCCCGAGCTGGCTCCGGTGACGAGGACCACCCCGTCCACGACGCGCTGCGCCACTTCGTCGACCTCCTTTCAGGACGTCAGAACGTCAGGCCAGGGACCCGGCGACAATCTGCCAGGCCAGAGCGGACTTCGCCGCCAGGCTCAGCACCAGGTAGACCGACTCCCCGAAGCCGTAGTCGCGCCACGGGCCGATCTGCCGGTACTGCAGCCACTGGTTGACCGCGAAGCTCATGAAGAACGCGAACAGCGAGAAGAAGATGACGTAGACGAACGTCGGGACGTAGCCGGAGCCGACCAGGTTGACGGTGATCGCCACCCAGGGAGCCGCGCCGGCCACACAACCGAACCAGAACGGTGCGAGGTCGGCGGGTCGGCGCCCCGGGGGGTTGCTGCGCTCCTGCACCCAGCCGAACAGGATCATCGCGACGTTGGCGCCGATGATCGCGATGATCGCGCTCACCTGGGTGATGCCCGCGTACATGGCGACCAGGACGACCATGATGGTCGAGCTCAGGCTGTACTCCAGCCACCGGAATGGGTTGACGCCCCGCGCCAGGCTGCGTTCGTAGGTGCCGCGGAGCACCACACCGGTCAGCAGGTGGTCCAGCGCCGCGAGCGCCAGGAAGACTGCGATGGCCGGTCCGATCTGAACCGCGAACGCCGGCTCCGCCTGCGGCACCGCCGTACCCGGTGGGCCGGCCGGGTAGGCCGTGGTCAGGTCGATGACGAAGTCGCTGGCGATGACGAACACGGCGACGGCCTGGGCGGCGTGCAGCACGGTCAGGGCGATGTTCCAGGTCCGCAGACGGCGAAGCCGGGGCGCCGCCAGGTCGTGCATGGCAGCACCGTCGGACGCCGGTCGTTCGTCGAGGGGTGTGGCATGGTCGGAGGGGGTCGACATGACTCAACCTTTACAGATTGTAAGGCAACTCGCAAGGGGTTGTTCAGCCCAGGGAGGCCGACGTGGACACCGTTCCACCGACCGCTCGCGACCGCATCATGGTCGCCGCGGTCGAGCTGGCCGGACAGGACGGCGTCCACCGGGTCACCATGTCCGCAGTCGCGGCGCGGGCGAAGGTGTCACGTCCCACCCTGTACGGCTACTTCCCCGACGTCGCCCACGTGCTGCAGGCCTGGGTGGACCGCGAGGTGTCGCAGGTGCAGGCCCGGTTGCAGGACGTGCTGGACACCGACGCCGACCCGATCGAGGTGCTCTCGGCCTACATCGACCTGCAGCTGGAGTACTTCGCCGATTCACCGACTCGCGCCCTGATCACGGTGGCCGCCCTGGGATCACCGCCGCAGTCCGTCGCGCGCCACATCGAGGTCTTCCAGACGGACGTCCGAGGACTGCTGGTGGACCTGCAGACGCGTGCCCGACTGCGCCCGGAGGTGGACGTCGACCTGCTGGCAGGACTGGTGGTCGCCGGCATCACCGCGGTGGCACCGCACGTGGTGAGCAGGCGGCTGACCGCGCTCGAGGCGCGCGAGGGCTTGCTCGGCCTGCTGCTGCACGGGGCACTGCCGGGCGATCGCGGCTGATCGTCCGGTCGGCCCGCGACGCCGCGTCGCAGCCGCCCGGTGCGGCGATGGCCCGGTCGACCGCGGCTCGCGCCAGTCGCATGGCGCGACCTCTGACGGCACCGTGCTCGACGACCGTGACCTGAGGCGGGTAGGCCGTCGCGACGGGCAGGGCTGCTCGGCCGTCGTTTCGGTGTCCGCGGCGACCAGCGCCTCGTTGCGCCGGACCGACCGCTGTAGCCGTTCGCGCGCGCGTCCACGGAGCTCGAGCAGGCCATCTATGCGCCCGATCGGCATGCGCACAGCTTGGCCGACCTGACCGGTGGCATGGCGCGCTACGTCGACGATGCCCACGTGCTGATCATGCTCGACCAGCCCGAGCAGACCGCCCGCCAGATCGGCGCCTTCCTCGAGTCGCGATAGTTTGGAAGGGTGACCGTCCTCGACTCCCCCATCCCACGGTTCCATCTGGCCATACCCGTCGACGACCTCGACGCGGCACGCCACTTCTACGGCACGGTGCTGGGACTGCCGCAGGGCCGCAGCGCAAAATCGTGGGTCGACTGGAACCTGCAGGGGCATCAGCTCGTCACCCATCTGGCCTCAAGCGGATCCACGCTCGCACTCAATCCGGTCGACGGCCACGACGTCCCTGTGCCGCACTTCGGCCTGTTGCTCGACGTCGCCGAGTTTCACCGGCTCGCCGAGCGGCTACGCAGCAGCGGCACAGAGTTCGTCATCGAGCCCTACCTGCGCTTCGAGAGCCAGGCTGGCGAACAGTGGACCATGTTCCTGCTCGATCCCGCCGGAAATGCCTTGGAGTTCAAGGCCTTCGCGGATGATTCCCAGGTGTTCGCAATCGACGGGAGACAGTGATGCGCGTCGTCATCGCAGGCGGGCACGGCAAGATCGCGCTCATCCTCGAGAAGTTGCTCGCCGACCGTGGCGACTCGGTGGCAGGGCTGATCCGAAACCCCGACCAGAGTGCGGATCTGCGGCGCGCGGGCGCCGAGGCCGTCGTCCTCGACCTGGAGAATTCCTCGGTGGATCGGGTCGCCGGCCTGCTCGCGAATGCCGACGCGGTGGTATTCGCGGCGGGCGCGGGCCCGGGCAGCGGGATCGACAGGAAGAGGACCGTCGATCGCGACGCCGCGATCCTGCTCGCCGATGCCGCCGAAGCGGCGGGAGTGAGCCGCTACCTGATGGTCTCCGCGATGGGTGCCGACGACCGGTCACCGCAGGACGTGGGTGACCCGGTGTTCGCGGCCTATCTCAAGGCCAAGGCGGCAGCCGACGATGCGATCCGAGCACTGAGCGGTCTGAACTCCACGATCGTGCGGCCTGGAGCGCTCACCGACGACGCGGGCACGGGGCGGGTGCGCGTCGCCAAGTCGACCGGGCGCGGGAGCATCCCGCGTGCCGATGTGGCGGCAGTGTTGGTCGCACTCCTCGACGCACCGGCCACCGGTGGGGTGACGTTCGAGCTGATCTCGGGCGACACCCCGATCGACGACGCGGTGTCCCCGCTCGGACGCTAGTCCTCGTCGAGCTGGGCGGCGACTTCGTCCGAGATGTCCACGTTGGTCCAGACATCCTGCACGTCGTCGCTGTCTTCGAGGGCATCGACCAGCTTGAGCACCTTGCGCGCACCCTCGAGGTCGACGGGCACCGACACTGACGGCTGGAAGCTGGCCTCGGCGGACTCGTAGTCGATGCGCGCATCCTGCAACGCGGTTCGGACGGCGACCAGGTCGGTGGGTTCGGAGATCACCTCGAAGCTGTCACCAAGGTCGTTGACGTCGTCGGCCCCCGCCTCTAGCACGGCGCTGAGCACGTCGTCCTCGGACAGACCGTTCTTCTCCAGCGTGACGACGCCCTTGCGAGTGAACAGATAGGACACCGAACCGGGATCGGCCATGTTGCCGCCGTTGCGCGTCATCGCGATGCGCACCTCGCTGGCAGCGCGGTTGCGGTTGTCGGTGAGGCACTCGATCAGCACGGCGACGCCGTTCGGTCCGTAGCCCTCGTAGGTGATGGGCTGCCAGTCCGCGCCGCCCGCCTCTTCACCACCACCGCGCTTGCGGGCGCGTTCGATGTTGTCGTTGGGTACCGAGGTCTTCTTGGCCTTCTGGATGGCGTCGTACAGCGTCGGGTTGCCCGACGGGTCACCGCCGCCGGTCCGGGCCGCGACCTCGATGTTCTTGATCAGCCTGGCGAATTCCTTGCCGCGGCGCGCGTCCTTGACGGCCTTCTGGTGCTTGGTGGTGGCCCACTTGGAATGGCCGCTCATGCAGGTACTGCTCGCTTTCGTTCAACTCCGAAGTCTGATCGTCGAGTCTACGTGGAGGGTAGTCCCCCGAGGTCGCCCTCGATGTAGTGCTGCAGATTCGGGGCGATGGCCGCGACGATCTCGTCATCACTCATGGAAGCGACCGGCTCGATCCTCCACACGTAGCGCATCATCGCCAGGCCCATGATCTGTGAGGAGATCAGGCCACTGCGCACCATACGTTCATGCTCGTCAGCACCGAGCTGCGAAACCCCGATCAGGCTGCGTTCGACGACGAGGCGCAGCTTCTCGCGCGTCGTCGGTTCGTGCGCGGCAGTGAGAAGCACTGCTCGCAGGAAGGGACCGATCTCCTCGTCGGCCCAGGCGCCCAACATCAGCCGCAACAAGGCGGTGCCCAGCTCGGACGGTGGCGCCGTCCAGGTCTTGGCGACACCTTCAAGCCAGCGCTGCGGCGGCGTGGTCGCCGCGTCGAGCAGGGCTTCCTTGGAGCCGTAGTAGTGATACACCAGCGCGGGGTCGACGTCGGCCGTCCGGGCTACGGCGCGCATCGTCGTTCCGGCCCAACCGGTTTCGGCGAAGGCATCGCGGCCGGCGGCCAGAATCCGGGCCGACAGCACGCCCCTCTCGTCGCGGGGTCCGGGCGGCGTCTTCTTCGGCATGCGTCGAGGATAGCAATAGTTTCACCTTGCGTTGAGACTAGTCTCAACGTACCGTGAGACTCATGACGCGCAATCAATTGAACGGACCGCAGACGACGGGCCGCGACTACCGCAATCTAAGTGCGGCCGAGCACCGCAGCCACCGGGAGAACAACGTCGGGATCACCGTCCGCGACGGCGTCACGCTGCTCGCCGACGTGTTCCGCCCGGACACTGACGGACGGTTCCCCGCACTCATCGCCGCATCGCCCTATCCGCGCCAGATTCAGAATCTCGGCGCCCCGATGGGGTTCATCGAGGCCGGCGTCACCGACTTCTGGGTCCCCCGCGGCTACGTCCACGTGATTGCGAACGTGCGCGGTACGTGCGGATCGGGTGGGACGTTCGGCTTCTTCGATGAACGAGAACGCCAGGACATGTACGACCTCGTCGAGTGGGCCGCTGCACAACCGTGGTGCGACGGCAATGTCGGCATGATCGGCATCAGCTACTTCGCGATGACCCAACTCGAGGCCGCCGTCGAACGCCCGCCCCACCTCAAGGCGATCTTTCCGGTCGCGGTCACCGCCGATCTGTACGAGGCTGCCACCCACCACGGGCTGGTCAGCTCGTCGTTCGTCACGCCGTTCCTGTCGATGGCGGGCATGACGTCGGACCGCAGCGACGGGTTCTGGCGCAGCCGGCCCGTCGAAATGGCCCGCAAGGTGCTCAACACGCCGCCGCTGCATCGCAAGTTCGGCACCATGAACGGCGAGGCAGCAGTGACCATGTTGCGTCAACTGCTCAAGCTCCCCCACGACCCCCATCCGTGGGACGACCTGTGGCTCGACGTCACCGTCAAACACCCCACCCGTGACGAATGGTGGGACGAAAGGAATCTCACACCGCTGTTGAGCCGCATCGACATTCCCGTCTACCTGGGGTGCGACTGGGAGAACGTGCCCCTGCACCTGCCGTCGACGTTCGCGGCGTGGAAGGCGTTGGCGGACAACCCGAACGTTCGAGTGGCGATGCTCGGCCAGTACGGCCTGACCTGGCCGTGGGAAAGCCTTCACACCGAGGCGCTGGCCTGGTTCGACCACTGGCTCAAGGGTCGGGAGACCGGAATCATGGATGGTCCACCGATCCGTTACGTGCTGCCGGGCACCGAGGACTGGCATACCGCCGACCAGTGGCCGCCCGCGGGAACGTCACTGTCGGAGTGGGCGCTGCGCGCCGACGGCACGCTCGACGGCGATGAGGGCACCCCTGGTGCACGGGAGTTGATGGCGCTCGGCGGCGGTCTTGGCCGCCTGAAGCCCAGCGCCATCGACGCGCCTGCGATGCTGACCTGGACCAGTTCACCGGTGACCACGCCGATGGATGTCGTCGGCGACATCGAGCTGCGGTTGATCGCGTCGACCACCGCCCTCGACACGGCCTGGATCGCGACCCTGGAGCACGTCGCTGCCGACGGCTCCGCGTCCGACGTGACCGCGGGGTGGCTGCGCGCCAGCCTTCGCGAGGTCGACGAAGACGCCAGCCGGCCAGGCGCGCCGGTGCTACGGTGCCGGACGGCGGAAGCAGTGCCCATCGGCGAGGACGTCGAGTACCGAATTCCCATGGTGGCCAACGCCCGTCGCTTCGAGGCTGGAGATCGCATCCGACTGACCATCACCAGCGACGATCAGAATCCCGAGACGCCTGCCATCATGAACTTCCGGCACGCCAGTGTCGGCACCAGCAGCCTCAACACGATTCGCTCGTCGTCACGGCTACTGCTCCCCACGCTCCCCTCACCCGCGATTTCGGCGCGAATACGTTCGATCAGCGACAGTTAGCGCGCCGAAACCGCTACAGCGAGTCGACGAAGAGGCGGTGCACGCGACGATCGCCCGTCATCTCTGGGTGAAACGCCGTCGCCAACGTCCTGCCCTGGCGCACCGCGACCGGATGCCCGGCGGCGCGCGCCAACACCTCGACCGACGGCCCGACGCGCTCGACCCACGGCGCACGGATGAACACCGCGTGCACGCCGCCGGGGAGCCCTTCGAACTCGATGTCACCCTCGAACGAATCGACCTGCCTGCCAAACGCATTGCGCCGCACGGTCATGTCGATACCGCCCAGTGGCAACGCCTCCCGGCCGGGGACGCCGGCGTCGACGATCTCGGTCGCCAGCAGGATCATGCCCGCGCACGACCCATAGGCCGGCATGCCGTCCGCCAGTCGCGCGCGCAACGGGTCCAGCAACTCGAACTCACGCAGCAGCTTGCTCATGGCCGTCGATTCCCCGCCGGGAATCACCAGGGCGTCCACGGAGTCCAACTCGGCACGCCGTCGCACGGTGACGGCCTCGGCACCGGCTTCGGTCAGTGCCGCCATATGTTCCCGGGTATCTCCCTGAAGTGCGAGGACACCGACGCGTGCCGTCACTTGGCGGGCGGGGTGAAGTCGCGCTGGTAGCGGGTTAGGCCCTCCTGCATCACCGACGCCACCATCTCGCCGTACTGATTGAAGAGCTTGCCCTCCGTCAGTGCCCTGCCGCCGCAGGCCGACGGAGAAGCCTGGTCGTACAGCAGCCACTCGTCGGCGCGGAACGGTCGCATGAACCACATGGCGTGATCCAGCGACGCCACCATCAGGTGCTTGCGCTCGTCGGGGTAATTGACCTGTGCCGAACCCAACAGCGTGAGATCGCTGAGGTAGGCCAACGCACAGATGTGCAGCACCGGGTCGTCGGGAAGCGGGTCGGTGTGGCGGAACCACACCTGCTGTTGAGATGCCTTGCCGGGCAGCACCGCGACCTGCTCGCGAGGGACGATGCGGACGTCCCATTCCGCGAACTGGGCGAACCCGGCGTCGTCGAAGGCACCACCGGATCGGAAGCTGGGCAGGTCGTCGGGCGGCGGCGCCGAAGGCATGACGTCCTGGTGCTCGATGCCGCTCTGATCGGTCTGGAACGACGCCGACATCGAGAAGATCGTCTCGCCGTGCTGCACCGCGTTGACCCGCCGCGTGGCGAACGAGCCACCGTCGCGGAGCCGTTCCACCAGATACACCGTCGGCGCCCTGGCGTCACCGGGCCGCAGGAAGTAGCCGTGCAGCGAGTGCACCTGATAACGCGGGTCAACGGTACGCACCGCCGAGACCAACGACTGGCCTGCCACGTGACCGCCGAACGTTCGCTGCAGGAAACCGGATTCCGGGCTGAAGACACCACCGCGGTAGATGTTGACCTCGAGTTGCTCGAGATCGAGGATCTCTTCGATCGACATGTGCCCGTTTCTTACCAGCCGCGCTCGGCGAGCCGGTGAGGCTGCGCGATCTCCTCCACGTTGATTCCGACCATGGCCTCCCCCAGCCCGCGCGACACCTTGGCCAGCACGTCGGGGTCGTCGTAGAAGGTCGTGGCCTTGACGATGGCGGCGCCACGCTCCTCGGGGTTGCCCGACTTGAAGATGCCCGATCCCACGAATACGCCTTCGGCACCGAGCTGCATCATCATCGCGGCGTCGGCCGGGGTGGCGATACCGCCCGCCGTGAACAACGTCACGGGCAACTTGCCCGCCCGCGCCACCTCGACCACGAGATCGTAGGGCGCCTGCAATTCCTTTGCGGCGACGAACAACTCGTCCTCCGACAGCGAGGTCAACCGGCGGATCTCGCCACCGATCTTGCGCATGTGGGTGGTCGCATTGGAGACGTCCCCGGTGCCCGCCTCGCCCTTGGAGCGAATCATGGCGGCACCCTCGCTGATGCGACGCAGTGCCTCGCCCAGGTTGGTGGCGCCGCAGACGAACGGCACCGTGAACTTCCACTTGTCGATGTGGTTGGCGTAGTCGGCGGGCGTGAGCACCTCGGACTCGTCCACGTAGTCGACGCCGAGGCTCTGCAGGATCTGCGCTTCAACGAAGTGACCGATGCGCGCCTTGGCCATCACCGGGATGGTCACCGCGGAGATGATGCCCTCGATCATGTCGGGGTCGCTCATCCGCGACACACCGCCTTGAGCGCGGATGTCGGCGGGCACGCGCTCGAGTGCCATCACGGCAACGGCCCCGGCACTCTCGGCGATGCGGGCCTGCTCGGGTGTGACGACGTCCATGATGACGCCGCCCTTGAGCATCTCGGCCATGCCGCGCTTGACACGTGCGGTGCCAGTCAGCGGGGTATCGGGGGAATCCACGTCAATCTCCTCCAAATCAGTACGGATCCAGTCTAGTGGCCGGGCCAAATCGATGTGATCCGCAGCTTGTCCCGACGACTAGCGAATCGATTGCAACTCCCGGGCCGGCCCAGTGGACCCAGGGGCGACCAGCGCGTTGGCCTCGGCAAGGAGCTCGCCGAGCTGCAACGGGTAGACCGTCTCGCCGCCGTCCACCAGCGCCGCGATGGTGGCCTCGTCACACCAACGGTGCCCGTGGATGGTGCGGTTCTCCAACGAGGTGAAGCCGGCCGTCGACGGTTCGAACCGCAACGTCCGGTAGACGAAGAACATCTCCGCGCTGCGGATCACCGAGCCGTTGAAGTCGAAGACGGCCTCGCGCTTCCACACCGGTCCGACGAGATCGGCTCTGCTGACGCGCAAACCCGTCTCCTCTGCCAGCTCGCGAACGGCCGCATCGGGAAGCGTCTCGCCCGGCTCCACGGCGCCACCCACGGTGAACCACCACCGCGGTGCGGTATCGCTCGCCGGATCGGATCCACAGAACAGCAACACGTATCCGAGCTCGTCGAGCAGGACGACGCGGGCGGACGTGCGTTTGTAGACCTGCTGGCCGACGGAGCGTTGCGCAGCCCGTTCGGCGATTTCGAAATAGCTGGGCATCGGCGCAGTTCCGCCGAGGTGCAGCCAGCGGACCAGGGGTCGTTCACGCAGGGCAAGGGTGTCGCGCACGGCGTCGTTGTGAAAGCGGCGACCCAGCAGCACGCGCGCCTCCGCATCCGCCATCTCCGCGACCAACGCCACCGGCAGCGACGCGGGATCCACCGCGGCGAGTGCGGTCGACAGCTCGTTCTCGGCTGCCTCGCGCGCAGTGCGCGGGGCCCGCTCGGCGGCGTCGGCCAGCGCGGCCAGCCGCCTGCCCGCGGCACCGTTGCCGTAGGCATCGGTGGCGACGGCGCGGGCGACGACGGCGCGCCGCGCCAGGATGCCGTCGAGCGCCTGCCAGGAGAGGTCGTATCGGACGTGCAGGCGGTCCAGTCGATGGGCCGTCTGGAACGACCAGATTCCGCCGATCAACAGCACCGCCGCCAGGACTACGAGCCCCACGACCACGATCCACGTGATCACGCCATCTCTCCTGCGGCTTCCCTGTCGTCGGCCTGCCGGCTCGCGCGCGTCGCCTTCTTGCCCTTACTCGAGGGTCGCCGGGGCACGGCCGATGGTCGGGCGCCTGCCGTGCCCGCCACGCGAACCTTGGCGCCCGCACCCGCGACCGTCTCGTACACGCGCAGGATCTCACGCGCCACCACGGACCAGTCGTACTTGCGCACTGCCTTGGTCGCCGCCTCTACGTACCGCCGGCGGGCGACGTCGTCACCAAGCACCTCGATCAGTGCGGCAGCCAGCGCGGCGGAGTCGTCGACCGGCACCAGCCGACCTGCGGAGCCGTCTTCGAGCACCCGGCGGAAGGCATCGAGGTCGCTCGCCACCACCGCCGTTCCAGCCGCCATCGCCTCCACGAGGACGATGCCGAAGCTCTCCCCTCCGGTGTTCGGCGCGCAGTACACGTCGGCGCTGGCCATCGCCGACGCCTTCTCGGCGTCGTCCACCAGACCGAGGAAGCGCAGGTGTGAGGCCAGGTCGCCGGCCTCGGACATCAACTCCTCCTCGTCACCGCGGCCGACGACGAGCACCTCGACGTCGGGAAAGGACTCGACCAGCTCGGGTAGCGCGCCCAGAAGGACGGCCATGCCCTTGCGGGGTTCGTCGAACCGGCCGAGGAACAGCACCGACCTGCCGGGCCTCGGGTAACCGTCCAGCGTGGGCGCCGACGCGAACGACTCGACGTCGACGCCGTTGGGGATCTCTACGGCGTCGGAGCCCAGCGCCTCCATCTGCCAGCGCCTGGCCAGGTCGGAGACCGCGATCCGGCCGACGATCTTCTCGTGCCAGGGCCGGAGAATGCCCTGAAAGACACTGAGCGTCAACGACTTCGTGGTCGACGTGTGGAACGTCGCGACGATCGGCCCCTCCGCGATCATCAAGGCCAGCATCGACAGGCTGGGCGCGTTCGGCTCGTGGATGTGCAGCACGTCGAAGTCACCCTCGATGAGCCACTTCTTGACCTTGCGGTGAGTGGCCGGACCGAACCGCAGCCGTGCCACGGAGCCGTTGTACGGGATGGGGACCGCCTTGCCACCGGATACGACGTAGTCGGGCAACTGTGCCTCCGGCGACGACGGCGCCAGGACGCTGACGTCGTGCCCGTAGCTGCGCATCACCTCGGCGAGCTGCAGAACGTGCGCCTGCACGCCGCCCGGTACGTCGAACGAGTACGGACACACCATCCCGATCCGCATCAGCTCGATCCCCCCCCGACTTCATCCAGCCGGGCGCGGCGCTCGTCCGACAGGTCGGCGATCCACTGGGGCTGCAGCATGTGCCAGTCGGCGGGATGGGCTGCGATGTTCGTGCCGAACCGGTCGGCCAGCGACTGGGTGATGGTGGCGACGTCTCCCGACGAGGTGTCCAGCCGCGGGCTGATGGCGGTCGCCGCGATGTCGGGTTCGTAGTACGAGTGCGCGGGCAGCAGCGCGGCGCCCGTCGCCAGAGCCAACTTGGCTGGCCCCGCGGGCAGCATCGTCGGCTCGCCGAACAGGTTCACCCGCACGCCCGACTTGGTGAGGTCGCGGTCGGACATCAGGCAGACGAGACCGTTTCCGCGGAGCCGCTCAGCCATGATGTCGAACGGTGGCCGGGAACCACCGGTCAGCGGAAGCACCTCGAATCCCAGGCTCTCGCGATAGTCGAGGAATCTCTTGTACAACGACTCGGGCTTGAGCCGTTCGGCGACCGTGGCGAATCGGCCGTGGGTATTGGTCAACCACACCCCTGACATGTCCCAGTTGCCGCTGTGCGGCACCGCCAGGATCGCACCGCGGCCTGCATCCAATGCCGCGGCCACGTGCTCGCCTCCGAGGGCCGCCTCGTCGAGTCGACGGGCCAGTACCTGGTGATTCATCGACGGCAACCGAAACGCCTCCCGCCAATAGCGTGCGTAGGAGGCCAGCGAAGCACGAATCAGGCTGCCTGGCACGTCGGCGGGCGCTACGCCGAGTACCCGAGCGAGGTTCTTGCGCAGCTGTTCTGGTCCACCGCCGCGCGATGCGTACATAGCGCCCGCCTCGAAGGCGTTGCGGGCGGCGAACTCTGGCATCGCGCGCACCACTCGCCAACCCGCGGCGTAACCGAGGTCGGACAGTTGGCCACCGAGGGGAAGCCGAAATCCGCGCACGCTCGGCAGACCCGCCGACGGCGTGCTCACGGCCCGCTCGCTTCCTCTTCGGAATCGTTGGGCGGCTGCGGCTTGGTCTCCATCGGATCGGTCGCGCCCGGCGAGGTGCGGACCGAGTGCAGCCGCTGCCCCAGCGTGACGAGGCTGGCCAGCGCCAACGCCCACATCGCCACGGGCAGCAACCACGGCACGTGCAGGAACGAGACTCCCGAAAGTCCTGAGCCGAGGAGGACGATGATCAGCCGCTCCGGCCGTTCGATGAACCCGCCGTCGCCCTTGAGCCCGTTGGCCTCGGCCCTGGCCTTGATGTAGGAGATCACCTGCGAGGTGACCAGCGAGATCATCGTCGCGACCGCCAGCGAGGCGCTGTGCATCCCGAAGGCGGCCCACCACAGCAGGCCGCAGAAGACGGCACCGTCCGCGATTCGGTCGCACGTCGCGTCCAGCACGCCGCCGAAGGGCGTGCTGAACCCGCGCTCGCGCGCCATCGCCCCGTCGAGCATGTCCGCGAGGACGAACACGAACACCGCGAAGGCGCCCCACCAGAGTTGCCCGATCGGGAACAGCGTGAGCGCCGCGATCACCGTTCCCGCTGTCCCGATGATGGTGATGCTGTCCGGGGTGAGTCCCATGCGCAGCGAGGCCTTCGCCACCGGACGGCTCAGCTTGGCGTACGCCGCCCGCGTCATCAGGTAGAAGTCGCTCACGTTTGCGCCACCCACTCCGTCGCCAGCAGCTGGCGGGTGTCACGCAGCAACTGTGGGATCACCTTCGAGTCGCCGATGATGGTGATGAAGTTCGCGTCACCGCCCCAACGCGGCACGACGTGCATGTGCAGGTGCTCGGCCAGACTCCCGCCCGCCGAGTGCCCCAGGTTCAGCCCGACGTTGAAGCCGTGTGGCCGGGAGACGGCCTTGATCACCCGGATCGACTTCTGCGCGAACGCCATCAGCTCGGCGCTCTCCGCGTCGGTGAGGTCTTCGAGTTCCGAGACCCTCCGGTACGGGACCACCATGAGGTGTCCGGGGTTGTACGGGTACAGGTTCAGCACGGCGTAGACGAGTTCGCCGCGCGCAACGACCAGCCCGTCCTCGTCCGACATCGTCGGGATGTCGCTGAACGGTTCCGACGACGCCGCCGACCCGCCATCCACCTTGGCCTCGGCGATGTAGTTCATCCGATGCGGCGTCCACAGCCTCTGCAGGTGATCGGGATCGCCGATACCCCGGTCGGTGATCGTGTTCTCCGGATCCACCGTCACACCGTGACCAGTTCTGCTGTGGGAGCAGCGTTCTCGCGTCGGGTGATCCAGTCCACGATGGCATCGACGGCAGCGTCGCGCGGAATGCCGTTGATCTGGGTGCGGTCACCGAACCGGAAGCTCACCGCGCCCGCTTCGACGTCGCGGTCACCCGCGAGCAGCATGAACGGCACCTTCTGGTTGGTCTGGTGGACGATCTTCTTGGCCATCCGGTCGTCACTGGCGTCGACGTCGACGCGAATGCCGCGTGCCTTCAGTTGCGCGGCAACGTCTTCGAGGTGCGGAATGTGCGCGTCGGCCACGGGTATGCCGACCACCTGAACCGGCGCCAGCCACGCGGGGAAGGCACCGGCGTAATGCTCGGTCAGGATGCCGAAGAACCGCTCGATCGACCCGAAAAGGGCGCGGTGGATCATCACCGGGCGCTGGCGGCTGCCGTCGGCTGCCGTGTATTCCAGCTCGAACCGCTCGGGGAAGTTGAAGTCCAGCTGGATCGTGGACATCTGCCAACTGCGGCCGAGCGCATCCCTGGCCTGTACCGAGATCTTCGGCCCGTAGAACGCGGCGCCGCCGGGATCGGGCATCAGCTCGAGGCCCGATTCGGCGGCCACCTCGGCGAGCGTGTTGGTGGCCTCTTCCCAGATCTCTTCCGAGCCGACGAACTTCTTCGGGTCCTTGGTGGACAGCTCGAGGTAGAAGTCGTCCAAGCCATAGTCGCCGAGCAGGTCGATGATGAACCGCAGCAGAGAGGTGAGCTCACCGCGCATCTGGTCGCGGGTGCAGAAGATGTGGGCGTCGTCCATCGTCAGGCCGCGGACTCGCGTCAAACCATGCACGACGCCGGACTTCTCGTAGCGGTAGACGGACCCGAATTCGAAGGCTCGCAAAGGAAGTTCGCGATATGACCGCCCGCGAGCCCGGAAGATCAGGCAGTGCATCGGGCAGTTCATCGGCTTCAGGTAATAATCTTGACCCGGCTTGCGCACCGAGCCGTACTCGTCGTACTCGGCATCGATGTGCATCGGGGGGAACATCCCGTCGGCGTACCAGTCCAGGTGCCCCGAGGTGTTGAACAACTGCGCCTTGGTGATGTGCGGAGTGTTGACGAACTCGTACCCCGCCTCGATGTGTTTGCGGCGTGAGTAGTCCTCGAGCTCTCGCCGGATGATCCCGCCCTTGGGATGGAAGACCGGCAGGCCCGAACCGATTTCGTCGGGAAAGCTGAATAGGTCCAATTCGGCACCGAGCTTGCGATGGTCGCGACGGGTCGCTTCTTCGAGCAGTTCGACATGACGGTCGAGGGCTTCCTGCGACTCCCATGCGGTGCCGTAGATGCGCTGCAGGCTGGCGTTCTCCTGGTCACCGCGCCAGTACGCGGCCGAACTGCGGGTCAGCTTGAACGCGGGAATGTACCTGGTGGTCGGAATGTGCGGACCGCGGCACAGGTCGCCCCAGATGCGTTCGCGGGTGCGCGGATTGAGGTTGTCGTATGCCGTCAGCTCGTCGCCGCCGACCTCCATGACGTCGGGATCGCCGGACTTGTCGTCGACGAGCTCCAGCTTGTACGGCTCGTCGGCGAGATCTTCGCGCGCCTCGTCCTTCGACTGGTAGACGCGGCGGTCGAACAGTTGGCCGTCCTTGACGATCTGGCGCATGCGCTTCTCGAGCGCGGCCAGGTCCTCGGGGGTGAACGCGCGCGAAACTTCGAAGTCGTAGTAGAAGCCGTCCGTGATGGGCGGGCCGATGCCCAGCTTCGCCTCGGGGAACAGGCCCTGGACCGCCTGGGCGAGCACGTGCGCCGCCGAGTGGCGGATGACGCTGCGGCCGTCTTCGGTGTCGGCGGCGACGGGCGTCACCTCGACGTCGGCGTCCGGCGTCCAGGACAGATCCCGCAGCCGGCCCTCGGCATCCCGCACGACGACGATCGCGTTGGGCGCCCCCCGGCTCGGGAGTTCGGCGTCGCGAATCGCCGCGCCCGCGGTGGTCCCGGCAGCGACCCGGATCGGGGCTGCTGGGGCGAGGCTTGCGGCGGCGGTCATCGGTGGGTCTCCTCATCGAGGGTTGCGGGTGCGCGGAACGCGACCATGGTATCGGTGCTGGTGTTCAAGACCCCAAGCCGATGGGGCTCATCAACCACGGCTGCTCGACACCCGCCAGACCCGCGGCGAAGCTGAGCGCCCCCAGCAACCACAAGGTCGCCGCCACGACCGCCGCGGTCAGCGCGAAGCCGAGCACCTTCACCCACAGGCCCTGAGACTTGAACCACTCCATGAACCGGTCGTAGCGCTCCCGCGCGTACTTCAGGAGTCGGTGCGCCCACTCGAACTCGGTGGCCAGGATCGCCAGCCCGACGAACACGATGGCCCAACCGGGTCCCGGGTACGGGATGGCGAGGATCCCGAGGCCCAGCACGGCCAGGCCCACGACGCCGACGACGAGGCGGTAGGTGAGATCGGCCGTCTTCCGTTCACGCAGTCGGTCCCGCCACCGCGCCCATCGCCGCTTGACGTCGCTGAGTTTGCTCATGGCTGCCCCGGCAGCAGCTTGAGGAACAACGCCTGGGCCTCGCACAGCACGTCGTCCCCGTCCAGCAGACGCCCCGCGACGAAGATCTTGCGGCCCTCGATCCCGTCGATGCCCGCGTCCACCTGCAACTCCTTGTCGATGGGGACGATCTTGCGATAGTCGACGTGCAGGAACGCCGTCCGCTGCCTTCGACTCTCGCTCAGTTTGTAGGCCGTGAACCCCAACAGCGAATCGAACAGGTGCGCCAGCGAACCACCGTGCACGGCACCGTTGCGCCCGAGGTGGTAACGACGAAAGCGCGTGGTTCCGCGAATGCGGCCGTCGTCGCCGACGGTCAGGTCCACCTGTATCGACAGAATGCTGCCGCGGTTGGGCAGGTCCATCCGTCGGCCCGACGGTGAGTGCCACTCGTCGGCGTCGTGGGGGGCGAGCAGTCGATTCACGTCTTCGACCAGGTCGGCGGCCCGAGTGACGACGTCGTCGGGCGCGTCCGCGCCTCGGGTCAGGTCCTGCAGGGTGCGGACGGCCTCGACGAATCTCCCGTAGTCGGGTCCGCCGCGGGTCGTCGGCACCGGCGGGTTGAATCCGCCGCCGGACTGCGGTTCGGGGTCGGTGGACACCCGCCCACCGTATTGCCTGAGCAGTTGCCGGCACCCGTCGGTCCCGCGGCCGAGCGTCTAACCGTCGGCGTCCCGCAATGCGTCGAACTCCTCGTCGGAGAGTGTGACTTCGGCCGCGGAAACGTTCTCGTCGAGGTGCGCGACGCGCGACGTGCCGGGTATCGGCAGCATCACCGGGGACCGCTTCAGCAGCCAGGCCACGGCCAGTTGAGACGGCTTGACGTGGTGCTCCGCGGCGATGCGGTGCAGCGGACCACCGTCGGCGACGAGCGGTCCCGAGCCCAGCGGCGCCCACGGTATGAACGCGATGTTCTGCGCTTGGCAGGCATCGAGCAGCGGTTCGGCCTTCCGCTCTGCCATGTTGTACCGGTTCTGTACGGAGGCGATCGACGTGACCTTCTGCGCGGCCGTCAACTGTTCGACGCTGATCTCGGACAGTCCGATGTGGCGGATCTTGCCCTCGCGCTGCAACGCCGCGAGCTCGCCGATCTGATCCTCCGCGGGGAACTTGGGGTCGATGCGGTGCAACTGGAACAGGTCGATGCGGTCGGTGCCCAGCCGACGCAGGCTCATCTCGACCTCCTGGCGCAGGTACGCGGGGAAGCCGAGCGGTGTCCACTGGTCCTCCCCGGTCCGCAGGAGCCCGGCCTTAGTGGCGATGACGACGCCATCCCGATAGGGATGCAGCGCCTCGCGGATCAACTCCTCGGCCACGTAGGGCCCGTACGAGTTCGCGGTGTCGAAGAAGTCGATGCCGAGTTCGACGGCGCGGCGTAGGACGCGAACGGCTTCGTCGTGGTCTTCGGGCGGGCCCCAGATGCCCTTGCCGGTGAGGCGCATGGTCCCGAAGCCGAGTCGGTGGACGGTCAGGTCGCCGCCGAGAGTGAACGTTCCGGATGCTTGCGCGATGGGCTGGGTGGTCACGGTTTCGACCGTACGCCGGGACTGGCATGGTGAACCGGTGAGACTGAGCGACCTCGCCGAACTTCCGTTCACCTATCCCGAGATCGGTGCGACTGCCGGGCCGCCGCCGGACGGCTACCGCCATCTGCATGCGTCGGCGGTCATCGGCCACGGGCGAACCCGTTTCGAGGAGGCGGCCGCCGAGGTGATGCGGTGGGGCATGCTCCGCGGCGCCGGGCTGCACGTCGATGCGACGGCGGACGTGGCGGCCGTCGGTTCCGAGGTGATCGTGGGACTCGGCCCGCTGCGGGCGCCGTGCCGCGTCGTGTACGTCATCGACGAACCGAACCGGCGGGGTTTCGCCTACGGCACCCTGCCGGGCCACGCCGAGACCGGCGAGGAACTGTTCGCCGTCCGCTACGACCCGATCGGTGACGCGGTGTACGCCGAGATCAGCGCGTTCTCCCGTCACGGCACGTGGTGGAGCAAGCTGGCCGGACCCATCACCACGCTGGCGCAGCGTCTGGTGAGCAAGCGCTACCTGCGGGCGCTGTAGCCACGTCGAGGATCGCGGAAAGTCAAGCACCCATCGGGCGTACGGCGAAATCAGCGTCGAAGGGGGCGTGACCGAAAGGTGGGCCCACTGTCCTTCCGGTGAGTGACTTACGGCTCTGACCAGAACCGACCTTCGTCAAGCAACGTGCTATCAGGACTGGTTTGGCACTTGTCCTGAAGGAGTGAGGTAATTGCCGTCATCGGCGTCTACGACGACGGCCCATCATGGTCTCCCCGCGCACGAAGTGGTGCTGCTGATGGAGACCGATCCGCACCGGGGAGCGTCAGTTCCTGAAGCGGCCAAACGACTAAAGCGCTTCGGGCCCAACACATTACCGCTGACCGCCGGCACCGGTTTGCTAGTGCGTGTAGTTCGGCAGTTTCACCACCCGCTGATCTACGTTCTGCTTGTCGCCGGCGTCATCACGGCAGGTCTGCAGGAATTCGTCGACTCGGCGGTGATCTTCGGCGTGGTTGTCGTCGACGCCGTCGTGGGTTTCATTCAGGAGTCCAAGGCCGAGGCCGCACTTGACAGTTTGCGATCCATGGTGCGCACCGACGCCAAGGTGGTGCGGGACGGCCACGAGCACACCGTGCCACCTGAGGAGCTAGTCCCTGGCGATCTGGTGCTAATTGAGGCTGGCGACAAGGTGCCCGCCGATGTGCGACTGGTGCGGGGGACCGAACTGCGAGTGGACGAGTCTGAGCTCACCGGAGAATCGGAACAAATCCACGGGGACGAAGTGGTGTTGCCAGCCGCCACCCCGGTGGCCGACCGCCGCAACATGGCGTATTCCGGCACGTTGGTGACCGGAGGTAGCGGTGCCTGCATCGTCGTTGCTACTGGCGCCGAGACAGAGCTCGGTGAAATTTATCGCCTCATGGGTTCCGCGGAGGTTCTCGCGACACCGTTGACCGCGAAGCTATCGCGGTTCAGCAAGACGTTGACCATCGCGATCCTGGGTCTGGCGGCGGTCACCTTCGGGGTGGGGCTGATGCGCCGACAGGATGCGGTTGAGACGTTCACCGCCGCGGTCGCGCTGGCGGTCGGCGTGGCCCGAATGGCGAAGCGCCAAGCGGTCGTTCGGCGTCTGCCTGCGGTGGAGACGCTAGGTAGCACGACGGTCATCTGCGCCGACAAGACCGGAACGCTGACTGAGAACCAGATGACCGTCCAGGCGATCTGGACCCAAGACGGCATCATCGAGGCGACCGGAAACGGCTATGCCCTCAACGGCGCCCTCTGCGATGCCCACGGTGCGCAGGTGTCGCTGAATTCCGATGCGGCGATGCGTTGGTCACTGCTTGCCGGGGCATGTTGCAACGGAGCGGCGCTTGCCCACGACGGCGGGCGGTGGGACGTCGTGGGCGACCCGACAGAGGGCGCAATGCTCGCCGTCGCCGCGAAGGCCGGTCTCGCACAAAAACGACTCGCCGCAAGCCTGCCCCGGGTAGCGACCATCCCGTTCAGCTCCGAACGCCAGTACATGGCGACGCTGCATCGCGACGGCGAGGGTGGGCACATCGTTCTGGTCAAGGGCGCGCGCGTCGAAGCCCAGGTCGCCGCCTACAAGTTGGTGAATCTGCGGGTCAATGCCGCAATGTCCAAGGGAGCGCTCGAAATGGGTGAGGCGTCCGCTGCCAAGGTGTTCGGCACCGAACTCACCCAGAAGGTCGCAGGCGAGCTCATCGAGATCCTCGACCGCAACGGCGCCCGCTCGGGCCCCGAGGCTCCGCTTCGTGGCGCTCTCGACCTCGCAGTGCGGACCGCGGAGCTCAACACGTTCGGCGGCGGCGCCAACGAGATCCAACGCACCATCATTGCCATGGCGGGGCTCGGCATGCCGCGCGAGCCTCGTCCCGCCAGCATCTGACGACCCCGAAAGGATTGCCGCCGTGGACTTCACGTTCAGCGAAGACCAGATCGCGATCGGCAGGATCGCGCGCGATCTGTTCCACCGACTGGCCGGCCTCGATCGGCTGACGGAACTCGAGGCGGGCGGGATCCGCCACGATCCGACGGTGTGGAAGGCCCTTGCTGACGCCGACCTGTTGGGCATCGCCCTGCCCGAATCGGTCGGTGGCAGCGGCCGCGGATTCCTCGACCTGGCCGTCGTCCTCGCCGAGGTCGGATGGAGCGTCGCTCCGGTACCCGCGTACGCGACCCTGGCTCTGGGTGCCGACACCATCGCCCGCCACGGCGATGCCGAACAGATCCACCGCCAT
>NZ_DASQEU010000059.1:0-51325 GCF_035633495.1 Mycobacterium sp.
CCCAGTAACCGATGATCTCGCGGGTGGGCATCACCGCCACGACGAAGGAACAGCTGGACATGACGGTGATGCTGAGCATCAGGGCGGCCTTGCGGCCGCGACGGTCGGCGTACCTGCCGAAGAACCAAGCTCCCACCGGGCGCATGACGAAGGTCACCGCGAAGATGCCATAGATGTACAGCGTCGAGTTCTTGTCGCTCTTGTCGAAGAACTGCGCCTCGAAGTACGTGGCGAAGACGGTGTAGACGTAGACGTCATACCACTCGACGAGGTTTCCCGCCGAGCCCTTCATGGTGTTGAGCACCGCCCGCCGGGTGCTCGTGGGGGCAAGCGTCGGACCGGTTTGACTGGACGGCGTAGCCGCTTCACTCACGCAGCGACGATAACGGACCTGCTCGCCTCTTCGTGGCCGGTTGGAGCATGGCTCAACCGTTTTCGGCAGCCTGCCGGGCCCGCTCCCTCATCGAGGCGATCACGCCGCCGTCGTTCAAGATGTCGGTGCCGGTGAGATAGCCGGCCTTCTCACTGACGCAGAAGGCGAACAGGTCGGCCATCTCCTCCGCCTTGCCCCACCGCGGGACTGCGAAGTCGGCGACCATCGCGCCCGCACCGGCGCTCTCCTCCTGCCTGCCCATCTCGGTGTCGACGGATCCCGGGGAGACCGAGACGATGCGCACCTGACGAAGCTCTTGCTCACCCCCGTACGCCAGACCTGAGCGGGCGTCCTCGGGCGCGATGCTGCACACCGACGACATTTCGATCATGAAGCGGTCCTCGTCCTGCAACGCGAGCGGGAATTGCGCTGTCGGGATCAGACTCTCGGGCAACATGTGGCCGCCATCGATGCCACGTTGACGATGGCGGAGCCTTCGCCGGCGATGCGGTAGAAGGCCTCGTCGACAGTGACCACCCGCGCCACCCGCGATCACCGACACTGGACTCATCCGCAACACACTCCCATCCTCGACTGCGGCGCGCTGCGCTTCCGACGCACCTAGACTTGGCTGGTGAACGAGCCGTCGATCGCCGCGGACGGTCACTACGTCGTGATCAACGGCCGGCGGTGGCGCGCCACCGACCCAGCGATCCCCGAGGAGCCGACGGCCAGGCCGGGCGTCCGAGCGGACCCCAGACGACGCTCGGCCGGAGCCAGGAGCACGATGAACAGCGGAAGGTAGGGGCGGGCAGCGGCTCCGTCGAACCACAGCATGCTGGTCAACAACACGCGATGCGGATCACGTCGCAGATGGCGCAGATTGGTCGATGCGCGTCGCAGGACGCGCCCACGCCCGCGGGGTGACAGCTTCCTCTGGTTTCGGGTCGTGACCAAGAGGACGACCAACCATCCCAGGGTCAGCGGCGCCGATGCCAGCAGCTTCGTCGACACCGGCAGCATTCGCGACCACACGTGAGGTCTCACGTCGGTGTGCCGATAGAGACCAGCGCATAGGTGCGCACCCGGCCGGGAAGCGTGGCGCTGCACTGTGACAGGAGTGGTTCTGACAGTTGCTCGCGGACGGTGACCTCGATCGGGCCTGAAACACCCTGCAGGACTGCATGAGTCGTCCCGCCGTCCGACTCGACTCGCAGCGGCGTCAGGGTGTCGATGCGATCATCACCCGACATCTCGCGCGCGAAGTACTGTGCCGCCTGCACCGCATGCGGTAGCGAGGTCCGCCCGCGGAGATGCGCATTGTCCAGTCGCCCCTCGAAGTACAGGCGCACGAGGTTGGGCGGGTCTGCCGCATCGACCCGTCCGTAGCACAAGCCTTCGGGCAATATCAGCATCGTTGCCGCGAAGCGATCGCCGCCGAGATGTGAGCATTCCCAGGTGACTTCGGGGTACTCCGCCCCGATCGCGGCGACGGCTCCGCGTCCACGGACGGCACAGCACTGGTCATGCTTGCCGTGTGCGCAGACCGCGACGAGTGGATATTCGACCGGGTGCCCGTCGGAGCCATCCAAGGCCACGTCCAAATACTCGCGCGGATCGGTCACCTCACCGTGGTGCAGAGCTTCGCCTCCGACGTGCGAATGGGCGACGAACCAGCGCCACCGCGGACTCGCGGCACGGCGCCCGTGCCGTCGAATGGCCGCGATCCGCAACCCCGCCTGCTCCGCTCGGCGAACGATGGCCCGGCCGAGTTGCGGCTCGATGACCGAAGGTGACTCCAAGAACGCCGACTGCCCCCAGGGACCGCACAATTCGAGCATCAACCACGACGAGCCCGCGGAGGCTGATCCGTACATCGGGTCGTCGCGCTGTCGCGACCGATCGCTGCAGGGCGTCCAATCCGCCTCGGCCGTCATCCGCCCGCCGATCCGCCGCCGTGCTCTCGATGTGCCGGTACGAGGACGGCTTCTCGCAGCAGTCTGCGGATCACCACCTCCCCGTCGGCCCGGTCCAGGCCGGGCAGGGTGCCGGCATCTGCGACGAGGCCGCGGTGCAGCGCCGTGACGGCGTCGGCGCATGCATCGGGAAGGCTGATGGTGCGGTCCGGCAACTGCAGTGAGACGCGTCCGTTGCCGCGTCGAACGGGCGCGACGAGCCCATGGCGCCATCGGACGACGACCGTGTCGGCGTGCTCGGCCGCCTCAAGCGACGCCAACGGCCGAACCGCGACGGGTCGCGTACGGTCGGCGAAGCGCCGAGCCAGTCGGGTCGCTCCATCCTCGGAGAGTTCGGACGTGCGGTCGCGCAGCGTTTCGGCGAGTTCCGCGATGAGCTTCGTCGTCCTCGCCGCCATCTCGTTCTGATCGGTCGCGTCGATGCCGAGCGGCAGGGACGTCCTGAATTCGCCGACCGTCTCCAACTGATCGACGACCGCCCGGATGACGTCCATTCCGGTGAGGCTGGACACCCCGATCGTCAGGTGAATCGACAATGCCCCCAACGCCTGCGCCGAATGAACCCAGCCGCGGGGGAGATAGAGCGCGTCGCCCGGGCCGAGCACCGTGTCGATGACCGGATCGTCTTCGACGCGTCGCGCGATCGCGGCACGGTGATCGGTCCACGGCTGCGACGGGAGCGGATCGGTGTGCACCGGCTGGTGGACGGTCCAGTGCTTGGATCCGGAGGTTTGCAGGACGAAGACGTCGTGGACGTCGTAGTGAGCGACGAAGCCGCGACTCCGGGGCGGGGTGACGTAGGCGTTGGCCTGGACGGGATGGCCCAGATCGTCGACCATGCCGCGGACGAAGTCGATCAGCGGCGGCCACAGCCGGTGCAGGCCCTGGAGCACTATCGTTGCGCCGGAGGCGAATTGGTGGAGCACCTTCGCCGAGTCCACCTGGTCGGGCATCTCGGCGCCGAACCCCGCAGCCCCGAGATAGCAGTCCCGGGCCAAGACCTCGCCCTCCTTGGCCACGCGTATGAATGGCGCACGCACCCCGCGCTCGGCGAGCAACTCGTCGACGGTTCGCGCCGACAGTAGGTCGTCGAAGTCGCAGGGCAGTGCGTCCGCCCGGCTGAGCAACGGCATCCGACCCCAGTGTTCGCGTGCGAACGTCTGGGGGTCGGTGCCGATGCAGCGGCTCAGCATGGTGCGTCGGTCAAGCGGTGCCGTCCGCGCCACCGTCATGGCCTTCGGGGTTCGAGCCACCGTCGGCAGGACCCTCGCCACCGGCGGTGCCGTCCGCGCCGCCGTCATGACCCTCGGGGTTCGAGCCACCGTCGGCAGGACCCTCGCCGCCACCGCCGGTGGTCGTGATGTCGTCGTCGCTGATCGCCATAGCCATCTCCTCCATCGAACCGCATTGGGGCTGCAGCAGGAGGGGCCCTGCCACGTCGCGGTGAATGCGTGTTGCCCGCAGACGGACTTCTCAAACCGAAGGTACGGCTGGCCTAAGCGCAACTCAGGGGGAAGCGTTGGCCGCCGCGATGAGCGCATCGATCATGGCGGGATCGACGTCCATGCCGCTGGCGGACGCGAACATGCCGACCCTGCCGATCGGAATCGATTCGAGCATCCTGGCCATCTCGACGCCTTCGGGCATGATGGCGCCGGCACCATCCGCGTCGCCCATCATCGAGGCGACCGCGGCCTGCAGGATCGGGCCCGCGACCGGGTGGGCCATCACCTCGACGATCGACGACGCACGGGTCAACGGCACTACCACCGGATCGCCGTCGACTTGAATCCGAGCCGTCGAACGGATGTCGCGGCTCGACGCGGCAACGTCGACGGTGTACGTGCCGCCTTCGACGACCCAGGAGTCGGTGCGAATATCCCAGTGCGCGAGATCCTTTCGTCTGATCGTCAAGACGACGTCGCGCACCTCACCGGCATCGAGGGCGACCGACGCGAAGGCCTTCAATTCGCGCGGCGGTCGCTGAGCCCGGCCGTCGGGCAACGAGGTATATACCTGCACGACCTCACGACCCGCCACCGAACCCACGTTGGCGACGGACACTCGGACGTCGACGTCACCATCGGCATTCACGGCGGCGGCGGCCTCTCCGTACTCGAACGTCGTGTAGGACAGCCCGTGTCCGAATGGGTAGGCGACATCGAGGTCACGCGCGTCATACCAGCGGTACCCCACGAACAGTCCCTCGCCGTAGCGCACGTGGGACGACTCGCCGGGAAAGTTCTGATGGGCCGGGGTGTCCGCCAGTCGCAGCGGGACCGTCTCGGTGAGTTTGCCCGAGGGGTTGACGATTCCGAACACGACATCGGCGATTGCCCCGCCGCCCGCTTGCCCCAGGAGCCAACCTTCCACCAGCGCAGGCACCTTCGCGGCGAACGGCAGCGTCACCACCCCGCCGTTGGACAGCACGACGACCGTGTTCGGGTTGGCACCGAGAACGGCGTCGAGGAGACTCAGCTGCTGCGCGGGCAGGTCGATGTCGTCGCGGTCGTAGCCCTCCGATTCCATGCGCGCGGGAAGCCCGAGGAACAAGACGACCGCGTCGGCATCGGCCGCCACGCCGACGGCATCCCCCCGCAGGCGCGCTAACTCGGCCGCGGACACCTCCGCCGCGGTGCTGAACCCTGCTGCGTAGGTCACCGTTCCCGTTGCGATGGAACGAATCTCGTCGAGCGCATTGTCGAGGCGGGTCGGCTTGATCATCGACGAACCCGCACCCTGGTAGCGAGGCTCGGCGGCAAACGCACCGACGACCGCAATGTTCGCGTCCTTCGACAGCGGGAGGACGTCGCCCTCGTTCTTCAGCAGCACGATCGACCGGCCTGCCGCCTCCCGCGCCAGGGCATGATGATCATCGACGTCGACGGGTTCGGGCACCGACCCCACGCCCGCCTGCGCCGCGCGGACCAGTCGCAGAACCCGGCCCGCCGCGTCGTCCACGAGCCGCTGTTCGAGCGAACCGTCCGCCACCGCCGCCGCCACCTGGGCATCCGTGGCGCCGTTCGCCCCCGGCATCTCCAGGTCCAGACCCGCCGCGAGGGCCGAGACGCGGTCATTCACCGCACCCCAGTCCGAGACGACGAGACCCTCGAATCCCCACTCCTCGCGCAGCACCGTTGTCAACAGCCACGGGTCCTCCGACGCGTACACGCCGTTGATGCGGTTGTACGAGCACATGACGGTCCAGGGGTGGGAGTCCTCGACGACGCGCTGAAAGGCGCGCAGGTAGATCTCCCGCAACGGCCGCGGGTCGACGTCGGCGCTCACCCGCATCCGGTCGTGCTCCTGGTTGTTGGCCGCGAAGTGCTTGAGCGAGGCGCCGACACCGGTGGACTGGAGGCCTCTCACCATCGCCGCGCCGAGCACACCCGAGACGACGGGATCCTCCGAGAAGTACTCGAAGTTGCGGCCGCACAGGGGCGAACGCTTGATGTTGACTCCCGGGCCGAGCACCACTGCAACGTTCTCGGCGGCAGCCTCGGCTCCGACGGCCTCGCCGACCCGTTGGACGAGTTCGGCATCCCATGAGCAGCCCAGGCCGACGGCGGGCGGGAAGCACGTCGCGGGGACACTGTCACCCAGGCCGAGGTGGTCCCCACCCTTCCGCTGCTTGCGAAGGCCGTGCGGACCGTCGGTCAGCATGATCGCCGGGATGCCAAGCCGTTCGATCGGTGTGGTGTGCCAGAAGTCCGCACCACTGAGCAGCGACGCCTTCTCCTCGAGGGTGAGTTCGGCGATCGTTGACTCGACGGTCGGCGGGGTCGTCATGTCATCCATCGTGCCGTCAGTCGACCGTGAAACGACACCAGGCCGAACCCCGAGAGGTTCGGCCTGGTTCGGTTGTCGGAATCAGTGCAGGTCGAACCGGCCGGCGTTCATGACCTTCACCTCGGCCTTCTGGATCCGTTCCTGATCCCGGCGCTTGGCGGCTTCGGCCGTTTCCTTGCGCCGCGCGGCCAGGTCGTCGGCCTGCTCCTTGGCGGCGGCCGCCCGCTTCTGAGCGGTCTCCGTGGCGGCCTGCTTGCGCTCCTGTGCCGAGGTCCGCGCGTCTTCGGCCGCCTGCTCCTTGTCCGCGCGTGCCTGCATCAAGTCTGCTACCACCTCATCGCGAGAATTCTCGAGTACGGCGTTGGCCTGCTTCACCCGTTGACTGGCGGCCGCGTCCAGGCGAGCGGCGCGCGCGAGTTCATCGCTCCGCTTGGCAAGCGAGGCACCGCGCCTATTGAGCCTCGGGTCACCCAGCGCACTGCCGATCGTCGCGTCCAGCACGCCGAGTGCGCGCTCGTAGACGAGCCTGGCGGGTGCTTCGCTACCCATCCGTGCCACCACCCGATCCTCGATCAGCTGAAGGGGAATTCGGACGAGTTGGTACTGGAAGCGCAAGATCGAACGCGGGATCGTGGCGATACTCATGGTTGACTCCTGTGTCTTGAGGGGTTTCACGGCAGATTGGCTTGGTTGGTCAGTTGATCGGCGCAGCTGTCCTCGCGTTCACGGCAATCCGCTCTTCGGCGCCCTCCAGCCGTGCCTCCGTGGCCTCGGCGCGAGCCTGCTCCGCCTCGGCGTCGGCGACGGCTTCGACGCTGTTCGCCTCCTTGCGCTGCTGGGCCTGCGTCTGCTCCAGCTGGCCTTCGGCAGAGAGCGAGTCGTTCCCCGTCATGGCGCCGGCGATTTCCTTCGCCTTGCCCTTGACCGAATCGATCAGCCCCTTGCGGGCTTGGTCTGCTTTGTCCTGATCAGTCACCTGGTTCTCCTCCTGTCGCCAGACAGCGCCATATGGTCCGCTCATCTGCGTGAAAGGCCCTCGGAGGGGCCACGCATCATTACGGAACGTCCGAGGTGCCGGGTTTGGACACACTCAGGTGAGCTCATCGGCTCGCAGTTGAGGATGCTCGTCGAGCACGGAGTTCAAACGTGGTGCCCACCTCGAATCACCCATCGTCACCACTCGAGGCGGGAGGATTGGCCCACCCGATTGCCGGGTACTGGCCTGCGATGACGGGACTGCGCAACCTCGCCCTGGTGACCGGGGCCTCCAGCGCGGCATCGGGCTCGGACTGGCGAAACTGCTGGTCGACGCAAGGCCGTCGCCGAGTCCTCCACGGCGAAGCTGATCGGCCTGGCGAGCCGGTTGCTGCCCGACTCGCTGAAGGCGGGCGCGAAATCGATCATCGCCACGCCCCGCGGGGGCGGGTAATTCACCGCCCCGATGCCAATTTCTAAAGAAAGGATGTGTCGGACATGGCATTCACCCCCGAGATCAACAGTGATCTGACCGTGACGAGGGACACCACGGCGTCCCGCAAGCAGGTGTGGGATCAGATCGCCGACGGTTGGACCTACTCGCAGTGGGTGGTCGGCAACAGCCGGATGCGCGCGGTCGACGCGAACTGGCCCGCCCCGGGCAGCACCATCCACCACTCAGTCGGCGTTTGGCCCCTGCTACTGAACGACGAGACGGTGGTGGAGGACTGCACCCCGCAAGCGGAACTCGTCCTCATCGCCAAGGGTCGTCCGTTCGGCGCCGCGCGCATCACCCTGCGCCTCTCCGACATCGACACCGGCTGTCGCATCGAAATGTCGGAGATACCGGTCGGCGGCCCACTCAAGTGGTTGCCCGCCCGGGCGGCCTTGGCTTCCGCGTGGCCCCGAAACCGTGAGTGCACGAGGCGATTGGCTGCATTGGCGGAACGCCGCACCAGTGAGGACGTCCACGATTAGCGGCCAAGAGTCCGTCGACGCAGTCGTGATCGGCGCTGGACACAACGGCCTGGTCGCCGCAGCGCTGTTGGCAGACACGGGATGGGACGTGCTCGTTCTGGAGGCGCAGGCCGAAGCCGGTGGCGCGGTCAAAAGCGCCGAGCTGGCGCCGGGGTACGTGAGTGACCTCTACAGCGCGTTCTACCCGCTGTCGGTGGCCTCGCCGGCGCTACGCGAACTGCATCTCGAGGAACACGGACTGCGCTGGACACACGCGCCATCCGTCGTCGGACACGCCCGCTCGGCCACCGACGAGGACGCACCCGTCATCTATCGCGACGTCGACCACACGGCCGCCGAATTGGACCGGCACCACCCCGGCGACGGCCAACGGTGGCGGCGCCTCTTCGACCAGTGGCTGCGGATCAAGGATCCGCTGCTGAGCTCGCTCTTCACGCCATTCCCGCCGCTACGCGGCCCGGTGTCGCTGTTGCGAACCCTGGGCGGTGGCGAGGCGCTGCGCCTGGCGCAGCTCATGTTGTCGCCGGCAGGCGTGATGGCGCAACGGTTGTTCGACGGCGACGCGGCGCGGCTCCTGCTGCTCGGCAACGCCATGCACGCCGACGTGCCCATCGACGCCCCTGGCAGCGGCGTCATGGGCTACCTGCTCATCATGATGGCTCAGGACGGCGGCTTTCCCGTCCCGGTCGGCGGCGCGGGTCAGTTGACGGCTGCGCTGGTCAACCGTGCCACCGCCGCCGGAGCGCGAGTGGAATGCCACCGACCAGTCGAGGCCATCGAGGTCAGAGGTGGGCGGGCAGCGGCGGTGCACACCGTGGACGGCGCCACCGTGCGCGTGCGACGCGCGGTCATCGCCGACACCTCGGCACCTCAGCTGTATCAGCGCCTGCTGCCCTCGGACGCGCTGCCCGCCGCCCTGCTGCAGAGCCTCGAGCACTTCGTCTGGGACACACCGGTTCTCAAGGTGAACTACGCACTGAACGCCCGGATCCCCTGGCGGTCGGCCAGTCTCGCCGACGCAGGCACCGTCCACTTGGGCGCCGACCACGACGGGCTGATCCGGTGGATGGCGGACCTCAACACCAGAACCGTGCCCGAGTGTCCGTTCCTGTTGTTCGGGCAGATGACCACCGCCGATGCCAGTCGGTCGCCGGAAGGTACCGAAAGCGCTTGGGCGTACACCCATCTGCCGCGCGGGGTAGCCGACGACGCGTCAGCGGAGACTCTCGCGGGGGCCGTCGACCGGGTGCTCGAGGATCATGCGCCCGGTTTCTCCGACCGCGTCGTCGCCAAACACATCCAGCGTCCCTCAGACCTGGAGGCTAGCGACGCCAACCTGCACTTCGGAGCCGTCAACGGTGGCACCTCGCAGTTGAACCAGCAGCTGATCTTCCGACCCACCCCCGGCCTCGGGCGAGCCGAGACGCCGATCGAGGGCCTGTATCTGGGCAGCGCAGGCGCTCATCCCGGCGGAGGAGTGCACGGGGTGTGCGGTCGGAACGCGGCACGCGCGGCGCTGGCCAGTGACGGTCTGCGCGGCTGGCCCCGGCGCCGACTCAACCGCGCCGCGCTGTCGCTGCTCACGGGCTGAGCGGGTCCCCTCAAGCACGGTTGCCGAGCGAGTTAGCCGGGTAAGTGCTGAACGTGACGATGGAAGCGAAGACGATGCCCGTGACCCAGCCGCTGCTGTCGACGCCGGTGGGACCGATTTCGGCGCGCGTCGTGGACTTGCTTGGCGGCGCGTGGACGTCCTCCGATCGCGCGCTCGACGTCGACGGCGAGGATCCCTACGGTCTGGACCTGCAGCTGGCGCTCTACGCGTGCTACGAACTGCACTATCGCGGCTTCGCGGGAGTCAGCGGATCGTGGGAGTGGGATCCGACCCTTCTCGAACTGCGCGCCCGTCTGGAACGGGTGTTCCTGGACGCGTTGCGCCGCGACGTCGGTGAAGTGGACTCGAGTGAGACGGCCGCCGACGCCATGGCGGCCCTGTCGATCGAACCCGTCGACGGCACCGGGCTGTCGTACTTTCTGCGCGACGAGGGCACCTGGGAGCAGATGCGCGAGTACTTCGTGCACCGATCGCTCTACCACCTCAAGGAGGCCGATCCGCACGCGTTCGCCATTCCCCGCCTCGTGGGTACGGCCAAGGCCGCGTTCGTAGCAGTGCAGAACGACGAGTACGGCGCCGGCCGGGGCCAGCGGATGCATCAGCAGTTGTTCGCCGACCTCTTGGCGGCCGCCGACTTGGACGCCACCTACCTCGGCTACCTCGACGACGTACCCGCCGACGCCCTGACGGTAGTGAACCTGATGTCGCTGTTCGGGCTGCACCGCGATCTGCGGGGCGCGGCGATCGGGCACTTCGCGTCCACCGAGATCACCTCTCCGCCAGGGTCGGCGCGGATCGTGGCGGCGCTGGAACGCATGGCCGCACCGCATAGCTGCACTGTCTTCTACCGGGAGCACGTGGAGGCCGACGCCGTGCACGAACAGGTGGTGCGCCACGACGTCGTCGGCGACCTCGTCGCCCGCGAGCCCGCTCTTGAGCCAGACGTGCTGTTCGGCATCCGCGCACGCGACGTGGTCGAGGACCGGCTGGCCGACCACATGATGGCGTGCTGGCAGGCCGGAAGGTCATCGCTACGACGTCCGCTGGCGCCCGCGTGAGTCGAGGGACGGCACATCCACGCCGTCCCTCAACACCGTTGCGCCGCTGACCAATTCACTAACGGTCGGCGCGCACGACGGCGAGGCGCTCCTCGCGCCTACCCACGTCGAGCAGACCGATGCGCTCCAGCCAGTGTGCCCGCGCCGTCATCACGGGGCCGAAGGGGATCCATCGTTCGGCAACGACGCGAGCGCGGAGCCCGGACGCCTGCAGCCCATCGACGGTTCGGTGAACGTCGGCGAACTCGGAATGCACGATGCGAATCGTGCCGCCGTCGGCCAGCATGTCGGAGGCACGTTCGCACAGCGGGTCGAGAATGCGGCGGCCGTCGCGCCCCGCGTTCCAGGCTGTCTCGGGGCCCGCGGCGGCGGGTATCGGAGCATCGTCGGCCTCCTCGTCGAAGGGCACGTAGGGCGGGTTGCACGTCACGATGTCGAACGGCTCGAATTCCAGTGCTCGGGACCAGGATCCGCGATGCACCCGAACGCTCTGGCCGGCCGCCGACGCGTTCGCCCTCGCGCAGGTGACCGCGCGCGAACTCAATTCGAACGCGGCAACCGGTGCCGCGCCCTGCGTCGCGGCGGCCAATGCGACGACGCCGCTCCCCGAGCAGAGATCGGCGACCCGACTTCCCGGCGCACGGCCCGTTGCCCGGAGTGCGTCGATCAGGAGAGCCGAATCTTCCTGCGGTGGATAGACACCGGTCGGAATCTGGATCGAACCCGGTCGGTCGATCAGGTCATCGGTGAAGATTGTGGTCACTACGGTGCTCCATCGCATCTCGTCGGTCGATAGCGGCGAACATGCCCCGCAACGAGGTCGTTCAATCGTCGAAACGCTCACGAATCAAACAGGTTTGAAGGGTGACGGTGCTGGCATTTCCCACTGGTGGGGTCACCAACGGAGCGCAGGACGATACTCTTCTGGAACACGCACCGCGGGTGGACCGAAGCGTTCGCTGCCGGCCGACACCGCTACCTGAACCCCGTCGCCGAGCAGCCCTCCAGCGCGGACGGATCGCACGACGGCAGCCCTTCGGGTGTCGAGGAGATCGGTGCCGCGCACCTGCGCGACGAAGACGTCGACCTGGTCGTCCAGCAGAACCCGGACGAACTGGAGCTCACCGCCCGATGGCTGGCCGTCGGCCGGGCGTCGATGTTCCCGCCGTCTACGTGGAGCACCACCCCCGCAGCCGTTCGCCGCCAACAGCTTGCATACCCACTGGGGGGACGCAACGACATACCGATCGTGCACTCGACCGATTTCAACAGGGTGATGTGGAACAACGGTTCCTCGCCATAGTGCGTCACCATGCCGGCGCTGGCCGACCCCGGCGGCTTGTTCACTGGCGACGTCCCCGCGGCGGCGTCGATGATCGACGAGCCGTTGCGCCGTCTTCGTGAGACGGGGGCCGATCTGCTCGCCGAGTTCGGCAGGCGCGCGCCCATCGACGTGTGGGGCGTAGACAGTGACGCGCTCACCGCCAAGTTCAGGAGCCGTGTCCACGTACGCGTTGGCCTCGTCGCTGCCCTCGTTCGTCGACCCGTTGAAGCCCCGCCGCACGGCGTGGGCGTTCGACCGCTACGGCCTGCCGCAGATCTACTGGAATCTGATCCTCAATGGCCGACTCTGAACATCTCGTCGAGCACCACGGTCACCCGGAAACCGCAGAGCACCACGATGTGCAGCAGGTAGAGCCACAGCGCCAGCGCCGACACCGCTCCGACGATCGGCAGGCCGCCGAACGGAGCCGACCATGAGACGGGGATCGCCAGGAACAGCACGAACCCCTGCAGGAAACCGGCCAGGATCGCTCCCGCCCCGAAAGCGCCCACCAACAGCGCCCGCCAGCCCAGGCGTCCCGGCCCGATCAGCGCGAACACCCCCAGCAACGCGGTTGAGATGGTGAGCCAGACGACGTGGAACGCGACGACCACGGCCCACACCAGCGTCCAGCCGTCGCCGGCGTACAGCGGGCCGATGTACGGCGCGGAGGCGAGGACGGCCAGCACCAGGAACGGGGCGACGGCCGCCACGCCGAGCAGTCCGGCTCGTCCCCGCCAGCCGGTGAGCGTGTCCCGGGCCGCCGACATCTGGACGAAGGCTCGCCGCAGACCCTCTCCATACAGGCTGGCAGGGAACAGAACGACGAGCGCCTGCCACCAGGACATCGACAATGCCACCGACGTCAGGGTGCGCAGCGCCTCGGGTGTGCCGTGCCCGCTGGGCAGCCCGGCGATGCCGGCCTCCATCGCGTCGGTGACGGCTTGGTGGCCGACGATGCCGCCGACCGCCCAGAGTGATACCAGCGCGAGCGGAACCAGGCCGATCGCGCCGAAGTACGTCGCGCCTGCTGCCCACAGGGCCAGATCGCCACCCGGAAACGTCAGGCGTACCCCGGACGCCAGCTCCCGCAGGCGGCTCATCGAGATGCCCGCCCACGCCGGCCGGCATCCTGGCAGGCTGACGTCATGAGGCCTGAGGATTCCGCGGGTGGGGACGCCGGCGACGCAGGGTGGTCGTCGCTGCACGACGGCGTCCAACCCTCGCCGGTCGTGCGCGGGTGGCTGAAGATGGTGCGAGTCCTCGCGTCCGGTCCGGTCCTGCGCATCCCGCCCGACGTGCTGTCGGCGGCCGGGGTGCTGATGCTGGCGGGCGCGTGGGTCGCCGTCGCGGGTCCCGGATGGCCGGCGCTGGCCGTACCGCTGGTGCTCGCCGCCGGGTTGCTGGACGGCCTCGACGGTGCGGTGGCGTTGCGGACCGGGAAGGCCAGACCGCTTGGCGCGGTGATCGACTCGGTCGCCGACCGGCTGGGTGACCTCTTTCTCGGGGCGGTGCTCTGGGCGCTCGGCGCCCCGCCCGCGTGGGTGTGGGCGTCTCTCACCCTGGTCATGCTGCTCGAGTACGTGCGTGCCCGTGCACAGGCGGTCGGAATGCCCGGAGTCGGCGCGGTGACCGTCGCCGAGCGTCCGACGCGGCTGATCGTGGTCATCGTCGCCGCGGGCGGCGCCTCGGTGGTCCCCGCGGGGGTGCCGCTCCTCGGGTGGGGTTGGGGAGTTACGTCGGCCGTCACGTGGACGGTCGTCGGTGTGGTGGGGATGGGTCAGCTGCTCCGCGGGGTGCGGCGGTCGATGCCGCCGGAGTTCCCGCAGGCCCGATGAGATCGGCGACGATCTCCGCCGACATCAGCACCAGCGGGATGCCGCCGCCGGGATGCGCGGAGCCGCCGACCAGATAGAGACCCCGCAGCGGGCTGCGGTTCGCCGGTCGGCGCAACGCCGCACGTGGCCCGTGCGACGCGGTGCCGTAGATCGCGCCGCCAGGCGCGCCGGTGCGGCGTTGCAGATCGGCCGGGGTCATGGTCTCGGTGAAGAGGATGCGGTCGCGGACGTCGGCACCGCGGCGGGCCAGCACGTCGAGCACGTGCCGGGCGTAGCGCTCGCGCAGACCGGGCTCATCCCAGTCGACACCACGGCCGGGGTCGTGAGCGGGCGCGTTCACCAGTACGAACCACCCCTCGGTGTCGTCGTCGGGACGAAGCGCCGGGTCGTCGGGGGCGTGGACGTAGACGGTCGGGTCGGCGACCGGCGACGGCTTGCGACCGAAGATCGCGTCGAACTCGGCGTCGTAGTCGCGCGGGAAGTACACCCGGTGCGACGCGCCCGGTTGCCGCCCCGACAGTCCCAGCAGCAGCACGAATCCGGCCATCGACCGCGGGCTGCGGTTCAGCCGGCGTCGCGCTGCTGCGGCGGTGCCGCGTGGGAGCAGCCGGTCGTGCAGGACGGCGGCGTCGACATTGCTCACCACCACGTCGGCGGCGACGTCGCGACCGTCGACCCGCACGCCGGCGGCGCGGCCGCCGCGGACCAGGACCTCCTCCACCTCCGTCCCGGTGTGGATGTCGACACCGAGGTCGTGACACCGCGAGACGACGGCGTCGACGATGCGTCGCAGCCCGCCGGGCACGTACCACGCGCCGAACTCCTGTTCCACGAATGACGTGACCGCCAGCACGGCCGGGGTGCGCCGCGGATCGGAACCGGAGTAGGTGGCGTACCGGTTCAGCCAGGTGCGCAGCCGCGGATCGGGCAGCATCCGCCGCCCCAGCGTGTCGATCGTCCGCCACGGTGCGACCGCTCGCAGGTCCGCGGGCCGGGCACTCATCCTGGCCAGTGCGGTGAGCGAAATGGGCTGGCGCAGAATGGGTTCACCGACGAGGTCCCACAGCCGCCGCGAGTGGGCGTGCAGCCGCCGCCACGACTCCCCGGCCCCGGTTCCGAGCGCGGCGTCCAGCGCCGCCGGGAGCTGACCGGGGTCGTGCGGGAGCACCAACTCGGTGCCGTCCGCGAAGACGTACGCACAGGCCGGGTCGACGGCGGTCAACGAGAGGTCGGCCGGTCCGCCGGTGTCGACGAACAGCTGCTCGAGGACGGCAGGGAGGGTCAGCAGCGACGGACCGGTGTCGAAACCGAAGCCGTCACGCTCGAGGACGCCGAGCTTGCCGCCGACGGTCGGGGCACTCTCGAACACGGTGACGTGGTGACCGGCGGCGGCCAGCCGGGCGGCAGTGGCAAGGCCACCCAGGCCCGCCCCGATGACGACCGCCCGACTCATACCGCCCGTCCCTTCCAGCTCAACGATCCGCGCAACCGGCCCGCCCATGACGATCCCAGCAGCCAGAGCAGAGCCGCCACCGAGAAGGGATGCGCCATCGCGTCCCACCCGAAACGTCCACCACACCACCTCCGTGCCGACACACGGCCGACGACCGCGGCGGCGTACCCGAGCGCGCCCACCCGGGAGCCCGTCACCGCGGCGGCCGCGGGCAGGACGTAGACCAGGGTCAGCGCCGTGGCGACCGCGACGGCCCCTGCCGGTGAGCCGAACGCCGCCCAGAGCGACTTGCGGTAGCCCTCGCGCAGTTCATGCCCGGTGTCATACATGCGGCAGGTCCCCAGCAGCGATCCGTCGGCGACTCCGGTGCGCCCGCCCGCCGCGCGGACGGCGCGGGCCAGTGCGATGTCGTCGAGCACGGCGCTCGAGACGGATTGCCATCCGCCGGCCCGGGCCAGCGCGTCGGCCTCGACGACCAGGAACTGGCCGTTGGCCACCGCCATGGACGGTCGCCGCGAGTGCTCCGCACGTCGCAGCGGCAGAGTCGTCAACCAGGACCAGGCCAGCAGGGGTTGGACGAGTCTGCCCAGCAGTCCCGTGGCGATCTGGCGCGGCCACGGACAGAGAAGGTCCAGGGGATCCGGACCGCGCAGCATCGCCACCGCGGCGGCCACGGCGTCGGGCGACAGCACGACGTCGGCGTCGACGAAGACCAAGATTTCGCCACGCGCGGCAGCGGCCAGCTGCGCGCAGGCGTGCGGTTTCCCCAGCCACCCCGGCGGCGGCGGCGTGCCGGTCAGGACCCGCAGACGAGGATCGGAGCCGGCCACCCGCCGCACGACGTCGGCCGTGCCGTCGGTCGAGCCGTCGTCCAGCACCACGACGTCGACGTCGGTCAGCCCACGTTGGGCGAGCAGCGAGGCGATCGTCGGCGCGATCCGGTGCGCCTCGTCGCGCGCGGGCACCACGAGCGATACCGTGGCAGTGACCGGCGGTGGATTGCGCGGCGGCCGCCGCAGACGCCGCTGGTTCACCAGTTGGTGCGCCGTACCGATGCAAGCGAGCGCGGATCCGGTGATCACCAACGCGTGGTGGGTTTCTGTCAAACGTGCGATGGGCACCTGCAAACTCTACGGACCACCCGGCTGCGCCCTTCCACGAGGCGACTCGGGATACTTGACTCTCCGGCATCCTGACGATGGAGGTGTCCACGTGGCGTTGGCCGTGCCCCGGGTTTCTCTGCGTTCGGCGGGTCCCGCGTGGGTTCTCGCCGCGGCAGCGGTCGCGGTGCAGATCGCCTATCCCCTGATGCCGGAGACGTGGCGCACCGAAGTCACCGTTACCAGCGTCGTGATCTTCTTCCTCGCGGTCGTCGCCGACGTCGGTCGGGTACACGGCCCGGCCGGTGCTGCGTGGCTGGTCGCCGTCGCAGGTGGTTCGGGCCTTATCGCCGAGGCCATCGGCGTCGCCACGGGGTGGCCGTTCGGCCACTACGCCTACACCGGCACCCTCGGCGCCGAGGTGCTCGGCGTGCCCGTCGTCGTGCCGTTGGCGTGGGTGATGATGGCGTGGCCAGCGCTCGTGGTGGCCCGTACCCTCGCGGTGCGCGGCCCCGCCGTGGTGGCCGTCGGGGCGGCCGCGCTGACGGCGTGGGACGTGTTCCTGGACCCGCAGATGGTGGCCGCCGGTCACTGGACGTGGTCGGATCCATCCCCCGGACTTCCCCTGGTTCCGGGCATCCCGTTGACCAACTACGTTGGATGGCTGCTGGTGTCGGCCGCGGTCATCGCCGTCCTGCACGCCACGCTGGACCGCGACGCGGGGCCGTCCGCGCCGGCGGCTGCGCTGTACCTGTGGGTGTACTTCTCCTCGGTGCTGGGCCACTTCGTGTTCTTCGGTCTGCCCGGTTCCGCGGTCACCGGGGGATTGCTCATGGGCGCCGTCGCCGTGCCGTTCGCCGTCAAGGTTCTGCGCCTCGCACGGCGATCAACCAGCAAGGAGACCCGTGACCGGCCCGCTCACTAGCCGTGCCGCGCCGTTCCGGATGCGTCCCCGCCACCTCGTCACTCCCGACCCGCTGCTGCCCCGCGAGGTCTCTCCCGGTGCTGAGGCCGTCGTCGTCGGTGGCGGCATCGCGGGCGTGTCCGCTGCCGTCGTTCTGGCCGAACGCGGAATCCGGGTGACCGTGCTCGAAGCGGCCGATCATCTGGGCGGACGTCTGGGCGCGTGGCCGGAGCGACTCCCGGACGGCAGTGAGCAGAATGTCGAGCACGGGTTTCACGCGTTCTTCCGGCATTACTACACGTGGCGTTCAATCCTGCGCCGAGCCGATCCGGACCTGTCCTTCCTGTCCCGCGTGCCGAAGTATCCGGTCATCTCCGCGACGTGGCCCCCCGAGGACCTGTCCGGTCTGCCCGCCGCACCGCCGCTGAACTTGCTGACGCTGGCCCTTCGATCGAAGAGCCTGAGCCGACGGGAACTCTTCAGAGCCGACCCCGACGCAGGACGGGCCCTGCTGGCGTACGACCGTGCGACGACGGTGGCCGACCTCGACGCCGTGGACGCGGCAACGTTCCTCGACCGGCTCGGAATGACCGAGCGCACCCGCAGCATGCTCTTCGAGGCGTTTGCCCGATCGTTCTTCTGCAACCAGGGTGAGCTCTCCGCCGCCGAGCTGGTGGCGATGTTCCACTTCTACTTCCTCGGAAACCCCGAGGGCATCGGGTTCGACGTGACCAACACCGATCATGCGACCGCCATCTGGTATCCGCTGCGCCGCCACCTGGAGGGTCACGGCGCGCAGGTCCGGACCGGAGTCAGGGTCACCGGCATCGAGCCGGACGGCCAGGGCTGGAGAGTGGCCTACACCGGCGGGGCGGACCGCGCCGATGACGTCTCCACCCAACACCTGGTCCTCGCCCTCGACCCCGGTGCGCTGCGGTCACTGGTCGGCGCCTCGCCCGCGACGGCTGCGGCCGCCCCGCTGTTGGCGCGTCAATGCGACGCCCTGCGCGTGGCGCCGCCGTTCGCCGTCAGCAGGATCTGGCTCGACCGCGACGTCGCGCCCGAACGGGCAGCGTTCAGTGCGGTAAGCGGACAGCCGAACCTCGACTCCATCGCCGTCTACTCCCGGTTGGAGGAGCCCAGCGCACAGTGGGGCCGGTCCACCGGTGGAGCGGTCGTCGAGCTGCATTCGTACTCCTGCCGTCTATCCACCGCCGACGCCGCGGCGCGGGCCATGCGCGACGAACTCGCCACGCTCTGGCCCGAGACCGCGGACGCCACCGTTCTGCACAGTCACGATCGGCTGGAGGCGACCGCGCCTGCCTTCCCGCCCGGATCGGCCGGGACCCGACCGTGGGTGCGCACCGACGCCCGCGGGCTGCGTCTGGCCGGGGACTTCGTCGAACTCCCCTACCTCGCCGGACTCATGGAACGGTCGGCGATGTCCGGGGTGCTCGCCGCCAACGACGTGCTGGCCGAGCTCGGCGCGGCGGCCGAGCCCGTCATGGGCGTGCCTCAGCGCGGGCTACTCGCCGGAGTGCCACGCGTACCCGGTTCTCGCCCTCAGGTCCAGTAGAGGCTGCGGGCAGAACGGTGGCGAGTTCGCGTTCGAACCACGAGCGCAGCTCGTTCATCGTCGGTTCAGATAGACGTACTTGGCCGCACCGTACTTCCCGAACTTGCGCGCCCTGGCGGACTCGCTCATCTCCAGCTTGGTATTCGGATACCAGCCGTGCAGGACGTCCTTGCTCTTCTCGGTGAACCGGTGCGTGATGCACTCCACGGTGAGGTCCAGGTCGGGCACGTCCGCGACTGCGCCGGCGACGTCGCGCAGCAAGGCGCCGTAACCGTCGCGCCATTGCGGGATCGGCATGATCGGCGCGATGGTCGGGCCGACGCGGTATCCCTCGAGCGCCAGCGCACGCAACGTGGCGATTCGTCGTGGCAACCGTGCGGTACCGCCCTCGAAGCGAGTGGCGACGTCGCCCGCATTGAGCGACACACGGACGCGGGTGCGCCCGACGTGAGGCAGGCCGAGCAGCGGAGAGACGTTGTCGTAAGTGGTGAACCTCAAGCCGACCGGACCAGACCACTCGTGGGTGCCGACGTGCGCGATCATTGCCGACAGCGAGCCGGTGAGATGCTCGAGCGCCAACGGATCGGTGTAGCAGGACGCCTCGAAGGTGGTGCCCTCGTTCGAACGGTCGGCGGACGCCGAGGTGATGGTGCCGCGACCGACGTGATCGTCCATCTCGGCGAGGATGTCGGGCAGATTCGCGTACACCCGGGTCATCGGCGGTCCGGACAGGGAGCCAGCGAGGTAGCAGTACCGGCAGTGTCCGGGACAACCCTCGGCGAGGTCGACGCGCCAGTCTGCGCTCGGCGGGATCGGCTGCCGTCGGCGCTTGCTGGGCGGTGACACCACGACGGCGAGGGTGCGTTTGGCCAATGCGTAAGCGGCACGGTCGTTCTCGGCACGTACCGGCGGCATCCGATCGCCGGGCAACACGGTGATGTCCGGCACGCCGGCGGCTTCGCACCGCTCCACGATGTTGGCGCCGTGTGGCAACTCGAAGGCAGACCTGGTCACCATGAAGCGGGCGGGCGTCCACAACGTCGGTGCGTCTGAAGCGGGAGGACGACGAGGAGCGGACGCCGGCTCAGTGCTGTTCATCGTGCCTCCAAAAACGCGCTCGCGGGGAGTTCACATTCCCCAGGGAATCGGTAGATCGGAGCGTAAGGAAGCCGAAAGACTCGGTGGCCCAGCGCCGGGGTAAGCGATGGGACATGCATGACCTAACGAAGCAATTCATCAGCGCGCTCGGCGATCTGCACCGCGACGGCGACGTCGAACCGCTCGTCGACCTCTTCGATCAGATCGACGCGTCCTTCAAGCACACCGTCACCGATGACGGGATCGCGTGTCTGGAGTGGACGTCTAACGGCACGTTGGCCGACGGCTCGGAGTTCAGCTACGACGGTGTCAGCGTCCTCGAAGCGAGCGGAGACACGATCGACGCCTTCCGCACCTACTTGGGTATGAGGAGTTCGGCATCGGAGTGCCTATACGCGTTGAGCATGTCGACGACGAGTACTGCGATTTCGGACATCTCGTCGTCATACTCGCCGCGGCGGCGCGTACTTCTACAGAACGGGTCTGCCTCCGGTGACGGCCACGCGAGCGCCTGAGACGTAGCTGCCGTCATCCGAGGCCAACAGCACGTACACGGGCGCCAACTCGGCGGGCTGTCCCGCGCGACCCAACGGCGTGTCCGCGCCGAAGGATTCGACCTTCTCCAGTGGCATGGTGGCCGGGATGAGCGGCGTCCAAGTCGGGCCGGGTGCCACACTGTTGACTCGAATGCCCTTGTCGCCGAGCAACTGGGCGAGGCTGGCCGAGAAGTTGGCGATCGCCGCCTTCGTGGCCGCGTAGGGGGCCAGTTGCGGTGAGGGTATGTCGGAGTTCACCTGCCGACGGCCTCGCAGCGCCTTCAGGGCACCCGCTGTACGGGTGCCCTGCATCACGGATGCTGATGGTCAGTGATGGGCGGAAGTGTCGACGTGGGGTACCGACACACTGGTGCCCATGTCGTTGATCCATTTGTTGTGTCCATAGTCGGCGTTGGCGGGGGAGGCCAGACCGAGTACCGCGGCGGCCAGTCCACTGACAATGATTCCTGTGAGTCCGAGATTCTTCATGATGGCGTCTCCTTAGTTTCATGTTGATTGTTCAACTGTGGTGTTGTGTCGCAACGTGGCTCGTGCGTTACACGCCGCCGGTACCGGGGAAGATCGCAAGGCGGACTGCCCTCCAACCGGGCTTCATGATCGGTGGGCCAGGTATCGCGCACGCTCGACGGGCTACGAGTGCCGAAACCAGTGCGGTGAGTACGAGCGCGCCGATGAGTTGCGTTGCGGATGAGACGAGATCACGACGTGACACCCGATTGCACTTTGCAGTACATGTGTACCTGGCCGGGCTCGGACTCGTTCGATGCGCTTATCTACGCAGTCTAGGGCCCTGTCCAACCCGTGCCCTGCCTCCCCAAGAATGTCTGGCGATTAACGTCAGTGCGCGATCACCGTAGACGGTTCGACGCGACGGCACGATGCGGTGGGTCGTGGAGCGTCGCGGCGAACAAGATGAACGTCGATGCACAGCAAGCAATTTCGGGATTACTGTGCAACGTGGCCCAGCCGCGAACGATCATGCCACCAATCTTCTTTGTCTGCATGTACCGGTAGTGCCGGTTGCCAGGCGGGCGTTACGGTTCGACGGCTTCCCGGCCGCCATCACGAAGCATGGCGATCGATGGATCTCGTCATGCCGGCGATCACGCAGTTGTCTGTAACGCCTGCAACGATTCGGGTCACTACTTGTGTGTACGCGGGCGTGGACGGAGCATCGGTCGATGCGCCGACCCGCTCGCCCCGCCCGAAGGAGCCCTCGATGACGCTACCGCGAGAAGACGAAAAGACCGGTCCGACAACGATCATTGTGCCGCATGAACGGGAGACGCCCACCTCGGGTTGGCTTCTGGCATTCCTCGCTGGCCTTGCCCCCCTGGCCGCTGGACTCGTCACCCTCGTGACGACCTGGTCGGCGATCACGCGGCCCGACCAGCCGTGGTGGACCGGAATCGGGGACCTGGGCTTCAGCTATGCCACGTTGTCGGCGGCCGGTTCGGACGCTGACGCGTGGGTACAGCTCAATGCGTCGGTCGGTGGAGTGAACATCGTGGCCGGCGCGATCGCCGTGATGACCGTCGCACGATTCGCGCTGAGAAGTGGTCAGCGATGGGCTTGGTGGTTCCTAGCCTTCTGCCTGCTCTGGGTCGGGCTACACGACGCGACGATGGCGACGCGGTACTTCCTGCAGACCGGCCAGCCCGTGATGGTGCTGCCCTACTCATACTGCACACTGCTGGCCGCCGGGCTGCTGCGGTCGCGTCGCGTCGCGATCGCGCGGTAGCCGCAAGGACCGTGAGGGGATACGGCAGCCGTCGGCGAGCACTTTCCGCAATCGTTGCCACGCAGAAGGATTCGATAGGACCACACCGTCGCACGACCCACTACCACCGGACGCAAGGGAAGACCATGACCATCGAGGAAACACGGACCAACCCGACCGCACACGCGCTCAGCGCCATCGGCGCCGTCATCCTTCGCTTCGGGCTCGTCGTCCCGCTGGCGTGGATCGGGATACAGAAGTTCACCTCCGACGAGGCGAACGCCATCATGCCCCTGATCACACATCAGCCATTGATGAGCTGGCTGTACGAGGTTCTCAGTGTGCAAACGCTGTCCAACGCGCTGGGCGCGGTCGAGATCACGGCTGCGATCCTGATCGCCGTCCGTCCGTTGTCTCCGACCGCCTCAGCGCTGGGCAGCGGGATCGCGTTGCTGTTGTTCGTGTCCACGATCAGTTTCTTGTTCACCACCCCGGGGATCGTCGCTCCTTCATCGCTGGGGCTTCCCGTCCTCACCGAGACCGGCGGGTTCTTGATCAAGGACATCGTTCTGCTGGGCGCCGCGGTGTGGACGCTCGGAGACGCGTTGCAGGCCCGCGCCAGCACTCAGGTGTCACACTGACCGCCGGAACTTGGCCTCAGCGTTTTCGCCGGGTGGCCCTGCGGACAAGCCGCAGTCCGATCACCGACCACTGCAAGTGTTGTGGACCAATCGATTACGTGCCGCGCACCTCGGGGGCCTACACCGCATGCCTCCCGTACCACGCCGAGTGCGCCCGACGGTTCAGCGGTGAACGTGCAATCGGAGTACATGCCTGCAGTGGACTACACGGTACAGCGACTTCGCCCGGTCGGCGCCGTTCACCATTTGTGAACCTCAGGCGGCTACACTACGGGCCGATGTCCGAGACCGCTGACGACGAGGCCATGCTGGTCGCATCTCTACGAGCCGGCGACGAGCGGGCCTTCGCCCGTCTGGTGGACCAGTACGCGGCCTCGATGCTGCGGGTCGCACGCGGATACGTGCCCAGTCGTGAAGTCGCCGAGGACGTCGTACAGGAAACGTGGATCGCGTTACTCGCCGGGATCGCCAAGTTCGAGGGCCGCTCCTCGGTGCGGACATGGCTGTTCGCGGTGCTGGTGAACATCGCCAAGAACCGCGGGAGTCGCGAGCGGCGCCATAGCGAAGGATCACCCGCCTCCACCAAAACCGTTGACTCGCGCCGCTTCCGGCCGGCGAACGACCCCGAGTGGCCAGGCCACTGGAAGGAGGAAGCCGAGCCGTCACCGTTCCCCGATACGCCCGAGGGCTCGGTGCTGGGTGCGGAAATGGTCGCCGTGGCGCAACGGGAGATCGATCGACTGCCCGAGCGGCAGCGCATCGTCGTAACGATGCGCGACGTCCTGGGCTTCGACTCCGACGAAGTATGCGAGCTGCTGGACCTCAGCGTCGGTAACCAACGCGTGCTGCTGCACCGTGGCCGTGCCATGGTCCGTGCGGCGCTAGAGTCATACCTTCAGGAGGAGGGCCGATGACCGACGGACCGATGGCGTGCGAGGATTTCGTGGAACTCGTCACCGCGTACCTTGAGCACGCCATGGACCCAACGGCCCGGGCCCGCTTCGACGAACACCTCTCCGAGTGCGATGGCTGCACCGATTACCTGCAGCAGTTCCAGGTCACCGTCGACATGATGGGCCGCAGCGGAACAGCCGCACTCAGTCCGGAAGTTCGCGACCGGCTGCTGGCCGCATTTCGCACGTGGCGATGACTGCGCGCTGATCACACGCCCCTAGGCAACGTCGCGGCTGGCAGATCATCTCGACCGTAGGAAGGCGGCGAACAGTCGCTCACGGTATCGCGGATCCAGGGGCTCGTTGCTCATCCTGCTCAAGATCTTTCTGGTCGTGTGCAATTGCGCGAGATAGCTTCGGCAACCGGCACAGCATGCGACGTGATCCCTTACGGCGGCGGCCGCGGCGACGTTCAGATCCGCATCGCTGTAACCCGGTGCCAGCTCGGTAAGCATTCGGCACGAGATGTCCTGATGGTGAGGCATATGGGCGATCCCTTTGGTTGCGGGGCGAGTACCGATTCACGAACCGGTTGCCGGTGACACGAACCTGCAGCGGCCAATGACCGCGCCGGGGTCAGCGCGCACGACTAGTCGTCGAGCGGCGCAGTTCGTCGTGTTGCCACTGTGAGTCGATGCGCTGTACCCGCCGTCGCTCGACGGCCAGCAGCACGACGCCGACGGCACCGACCCCTGCGGCGGCGAGCGCGATCAGCGCGGCCCACTGCGGACGCATGTATCCGGCAGAGGCGACGCCAAGAGCGAGTCCCGTCACGCTGAGCACCAGGAGCATCACCCCGGGAAGCATCAACGAGTCCTTCAACGTCGCGCCAGCGTGCGGCAGTGTGGTGCGGTAGTGGTCGATCGGGTCGCGAAGGGTGTCACCCATGATGTCAACCGGTCCTCTCGAGGAGATGTCAGAACGACGAGGTGTTCGTCTCTTCGGTTGGTGTTCCAGTACGGGTGGTCCGTTACAAAGGCCGCTTTGGCGCCCGTCGGGACTACGCGGAAGGCGTTGCGGCGACGAAGTCGACGACGGCGCGAGCCAGTTCCGGACCTCGGTCTTCTTGGAGGAAGTGTCCTGCCTCGGTGATCGTCACCGGAGTGACACCGTGAGCGCCCGGAATCTGTTGGCGGAGCTGACGATCGGCACCACGGGCAATCGCATCGCTGTCGGAGAACGCGCAAAGAGTCCTCCTCCAGCAGTAGTGCAAACCCGCACCCGGCGATGGGCCGGGGTGATGCCGTCGCGATGCGGCCGACCCAATTCACCACAGGTGTACTGACCCGTACACTCTCTGCTCACTCTCGACCCCTGTACCGGCCGGTACCTTTGCGTTCAACCACTTGCGCCAGGCCCTTCACGTTGCGGGAACACGTTGTCCGATTGATCTCGCTAGCGAGGCTCATTCCGTTGAGGGGTTGGCCGTGCACCGGTGGCGATGGCGGCAGACGTCACCTGAGCCACGTCGATGGGTCGGCGAGCGATTCACGCGTAACGCGAGCGAGCGTGCCGGCACTACGTATCAGAGCGCGCGAAACATCCGGGCGCCCAACGAAGGGATCGGGTAATGAGAAAGTTCGTCGTCACAATCGCCGCCGCAGGCGCCATGGCGGGCGCCGCGCTCGGATTCGCCGGGGCGGCGTCGGCCGCCGGCGGGGCTGACGCCACCATCAACGGGTTGAGTAGCGAAGGTTACATCGTGCAACTGAACGGAACGCCGACCGCTCCGCTCACCGCGTGCACGGTGACCAACGTGCAGAAGGACCCGTCGAGCGGCACCAGTCTCACCGCCTACGTAGACGTGGCGTGCCCCGATGGTTGCTAGATTCCGTCGGTCGGCCTTGTCGAAACGCGGTCCTGGCGCCTGGCTGCTAGCGGTGAGCGTGACCGCAGCGATCGGCGCGGCGACCGCGTGCTCGAATGGCGTGGGCCCATCGGCGACGACCGCAGCACCGGCCATGCCCGCGGCGGCAACCTACGTCGCGGACATGCCAGGCGCTGACGGCAAGGCGGTGACATTGGCGATCACCGTCACCGGTGGCGAGGTGGCGGCCTATCAGACCAACGGCGTCGATGACGATGCCTGGTTCTTCGGCACGCAGAAGGACGGCGTCATGAGTCTGAAGTCGATGTTTCACGACAACCTGACTGCGTCGTTCGACGGCAATCGAGTCAACGGCACACTGGCCATGAACGAAGTCGGTGCGGCACCTCACAGGTTCGCCGCGGAACCGGTGGTGGCGCCAGCCGGCCTGTACACGGCCGATCTTGGTGATGCCCGTGCATCGTGGGTGGTGCGTCCAGGCCACCCCACCGTCGGGGTGATGAACAATAGTGCACCGGGTGACCACAAGGTCACCGACCAGATCGCCGCCGATCAGCAGCAGTTCCAAGACACGGTCCGGCAGATGCGACTCGAACGCAACATGGTGCCCGCACCACCGATGTCGCCCGACACGCGCATGACGGTCATGCACGACAAGGCGGTCCGCGCGGTCCCGGTCACTGGAGACATGACGTTCTAACCCTCGAGCTGACACCGCCGTCGAAGCGTGTGGCGACTCGTATGCACGCCGACTCGGCCGCGAGCGTTGCCGTACGCGTCCACCGCGGCGGTGTCAGTCTTGGGTTCGTCGCTCGAGCGACGGTGGCGGGCCTGCTCTACGCCCGCCGAGCTGCCTGAGCGAATCAGCCGCCACGTCGTCGTTACGCGCGCCCGGCTCCTACCCGCGGCACGGCGGACGAAACCGCCTCGATCCGCCCGGCGTTGGTCACCTCATTCCTCCAGCCCGCCGGAGAGCAAGACGCGTTGCGCGACAATGTCTTCGGTGACTTCGTTGAGTCGCTGCCCGGATGCGAAGGTGAATGCGCGCACCCTGTCGATGGCCTCGTTGACAGATTCACCGAGCTGCTCGGCCACCATCCCCTCCGCCACGTGCACTTGCGATCGACCGAGCGGCGACGACCCCGCCAGGCGGGCGAGGTGGTCGGCCGCCACATCGCCGATGCGCACGGAGAGCTCTTCCGCAGCTGCGTGCAGCACGGTGCCGATTGCTTCCGCGTACTGCCGGGCGGCGTCGTGATCGTTGGCCTTGAGCGCACCCCGCATATGGCGGTACAGGTCCAGCACGCCCAACGGGGTCGAACCATCCTCCACCGGGTACGCGAAGACCGCGTCGACACCGGCAGCACCCGCCTCCTGGGCGAAGGCGGGCCAGCGCTCGAGGCTGTCGTGACTGGTGAGGTCGGCGGCAGTGGCGGGGCGGCCACTGCGACATGCGACCAGGCCCTCACCGACGAGGAACTGCAACTCGTCGAGGCGTTCCGCCACGGCGTCGGTGGTGTGCAACAGCTCGCGACTCTTCGAGGGTGTATTCAGAATGGCGAGCGCACCACCGTCGACCTTGGTCGCGTGAACTGCCATGTCGCAGAGAAGACCAACCCCGCCTGCAGTGAAGGTGAGGGCGGTGTCATCCGTCCAGTTTTCTTTCCCGTTGAATGAATCGACCACCATGCCCCTCACACGGCGCCGGACGGCGTGAGGTCGTCGGTCGCCGGGCCTTCCAGCCGAGTCCCGTCCGGGGCGAAACGCGAGCCGTGCAGTGGGCATTCCCACGCCTTGTCGGCGTCGTTCCAGTTGACGATGCCACCGAGGTGCGGGCACACCGGCGACACGACACGCTCGACCCCGTCGACCGTGCTTCGTGCTTGCAGGTGCCAGGGCGGGCCGCTGACCACCCCGCCCTCGGCTGGAGGTTCATCGAAGGAGGCAGCGATCGGGGTCACCCATCCCTTCGCAAGATTGAAACCGACTTCGAGGTTGGCTTGCGCCATCGTGGTGACGCCGGCTAGCTCGTGCGGACTCCAGCTGGCAAAGGCGCTGGACCAATCCATTCGACCACCAAGGATTCGGCTGGACAGCGCCAGTGCGGCGGCTGGCCCATTGGTCATCCCCCACTTGTCGAAACCCGTTGCCACACAAATGCTGTCGAGGCGGGGCAGGATCGGGCCCACATACGGCAGCTCGTCGACGGGCGAGTAGTCCTGAGCCGACCAGAAGTGGGTCCGAACCGCTCCCGGGAAGTGCTTCGTGGTCCACGCGGCCAACTCGTCGAGTGCTTCCGACGGTGCCTTCTCCCTACCGACGGGGTGGCCGGCTCCGCCGACGATGAGCACCTCGCCGTCCCCGGTCGGGGCATAGCGCACGGACCTCGAGGGTGAGTCGGCAGCCAGGAACATTCCGCGAGTGATGTTCCCCGGAACCGTGAACGCCATGCAGTAGGACCGCTGCGCCTTCAGACGGGCGAAGAATCCCCCGCGGTCCAGGATCGGCGTCCCCGTCGCCAGGACGAGCCGATCGGTGCGGACGACGGTTTCGTCGGCATCGGAAGTTTCTACGTGAAGTCTCAGATTGGTCCCGAGACCAGAGACGCGACGCACCCGCGCTCCCTGCGTGAGCCGCCCGCCGTGCTGTTCCAGTTCGGCAACGAGGCTGTCCAGCAACGACATCGGGTCGAACTGGGCCTGGTCGCGCAGCCGCACACCGCCGCGGTAGGGAAACGGTGTACCCGCGTCATCGACCCATTCGGCGTCCAGGCCCGCAGACCTCGCGGCAGCCAGCTCCTCGCGCGCCGTCGGGATCCCGTCCTCGGACTGCGCATAGGTGTAGGCGTCCTCGTGTTGTACGGCGATGCCGTGACTTTCGCAGTGGCGAAGCAGCCATGCTTGACCTTCCCGATTGCCTTCGACGTATTGCGCGGCGATCTTGGATCCGTGCTTGGCGGCGATCTTGGACAGCTTGCTGCCTTGGAGCAGGCTGATCTTGCCCGTCGTGTTTCCCGTCGCGCACGCCCCGACCGTCCGCCCCTCCAGGACCAGCACGTCCTTGCCCGCCCTGGCTAGCAGCACCGCGGTGATGAGACCCGTGATGCCCGCTCCCACCACCACCACGTCGGCCGACGGTCTTCCGGGCACGCCGATGCGCGACAACATGGGAGTAACGACCCGATCAGCTAGCCATAGCGACGTCATCGAGATGCCATACCCGTCCGCAGATCAACAAAACGCGCTTTGGCGGGGCCCGAGTCGAGTGCGACGTCGGGGCGCGTCGGTGTAAGCACCCTCCGCCCGGGTATAGCACCGCGGTGCATACTCCACAGCACCCCCGCCACACCTCCGTGACCTGCATCGGCGGCTCGCGGTGACCGTCGAACCAAGACCGGTGCCCGAGGACCTGCGCCGCCTTGCTGCCGCTCATGGCGTGGCCACCTCCTACCGCAGCGAGCGACGCGAGCCGGTGGAGGTCGGCGCCGACGTCGTCGTCCGAGTGCTCGGGTTACTCGACGTAGAGGCAGGCACGGAGTTGGACCGACGCCGCGAGTTGTCCCGACTGGCCGAGCTCGACCGCGAGGGGGTACTGGCTCCCACGGTGGCCGTGCGTGTCGACGGGCGCCCCCAGCCGATGCCCGGCGCATCGATGTTCGCGACGAGCTTCCCGGCGACCTATCTCCGGGCTGGTACCGCGTGCAGACTGGCGACGGCCAGGAGGCCACCCTCGTGGCGGCCCCGCCGAAAGCCCCTCAGGCACCGGCGACCTGGGGATGGATGCTGCAGCTCTATGCGCTGCGCTCGGCTCGGTCCTGGGGCATCGGCGATCTGGGTGACCTGCGCGAGTTCGTCAACTGGACTGCAAGCGAACACGATTCGGGCGCGGTGCTTCTCAACCCACTCCACGCGCCCGGCCCGACGCATCCGGTGCAGCCGTCGCCCTACACACCGTCCAGTAGACGGTTCGCCAACCCGCTCGCGCTGCGCATCGAGGACATCGACTCCTACCGTCGAACCGATCCGGACACGCGTGCGGAGGTGGACGCGCTGCGCGTCTCGCCGAGCACCGAGAGGATCGATCACGACCTCATGTGGGCGGCCAAACGCGCTGCGCTGGAGTTGCTTTGGCACGCCGAGGGGCGGCCGGATCCGCTGGACGGACCGTCCGTGTCCGAGGGACTCCGCGACTGGGCCACCTATTGCGCGCTGGCCGAGCGGCACCGTGGCCGGTGGAGCCGGTGGCCAGAGCCGCTACGTGATGTCGCCGCGCCGGCGGTGGCGTCCGCACGCCAGGAGCTGGCGCCGAGGTTGGCCTTTCACGCCTGGGTGCAGCAGCGGTGCGTCGAGCAGCTGAACGCCGTGCGGGACGCCGCCCGAGAAAGCGGCATGGGCTTGGGCGTATTGCACGACCTCGCGGTGGGGGTCGACGCGGACGGTGCCGACGCGTGGGCGCTGGCCGACGTTCTCGCCACCGGCGTCAGCATCGGCGCGCCGCCGGACAACTTCACGCCTCGAGGCCAGGACTGGGGGCTGCCCCCGTGGCGACCAGATCGCCTCGCGGCCAACGGATACGGCGCGTTGCGCGACATGCTGCGCGCCGTGCTGGCCCATGCCGACGGTCTGCGGATCGACCACGTCGCTGGTCTTTGGCGACTGTGGTGGATTCCGCCCGGCGACGGTCCGGACCGCGGCACCTACGTGCACTACGACGCCGACGTCATGCTCGCCGTGCTCGCGCTGGAAGCACACCGGGCCCGGGCCACGGTGGTCGGTGAGGACCTGGGCACCGTCGAGCCTAAGGTCACCGAAGCGCTGGCCGACTACGGCATGCTCGTGTGCGCGGTGTCCTGGTTCACCCGCGACGAATCGGCGCCCGGGCAGCCGCTCCTCAGGCCGGCGGCGTGGCCGTCGCGGGCGGCCGCCAGCCTCTCGACGCACGACCTTCCCACTGCGGCGGGATTCCTGCGTGGAGAACACGTGCGGGCGCGCGCGGATCTCGGTCTGCTCGACGACGTGCCGGCCGAGAAGGCGAACGCCGATCGGGAAAGAGCCGAATGGCTGGCGCTGCTGCGGTCCGAGGGCCTGTTGCCTGCCGACGACGGCACCTCGTCCCTGGACGACCCGGCGATCATCGCCGCGATGCACCGATTCCTCGCATCGACGCCGAGCCACCTCAAGCTGATCTCGCCCTACGACGTGATCGCCGAGCCGCGCCAGCCCAATCTGCCTGGAACGGTTGATGAGTATCCCAACTGGCGGCTCCCGTTGCCGGAGACCCTGGAGCAGCTGCGGGACGACCCGAGAGTCGCGGAGATCACGGCCGCCTTTCGAGCAGCGAGAACCCGCGACGCGAGCTAGGCCCGCCAACGACTGTCAAGCGGCGGCCCGCCAGCACGAGCACCGACTGGCCGGCACCGTGACCGTCGAAGTAGACGATGCGTCGGATCGCGTCGGTACCGGCACCGTTGGGTGACGCGCTGCTGATCGCACGCCAGAACGGTGACAGCAGACCGGGCTGATACGCGCCACCCGCCGAGGGATTGCCGAGGATTACGAAGATGACGACGGTCAGGGACGATGGCGGTCGCCGAGCTCTTGGTCACGGGAGTGCTTGCCGCACTTGGCGAGAGGGCCCGCGATCGGATGCGTGCGATCGATGGTTCCGCCGCCGCCCTACACCTCTACTGACGGCCGGCGCGACGCCGACGAACCGAGTCAGCTCGTGAACACGGCGACCACGACCTTGTCACCGCGACGCTCGGCAGCCGCCCTGAATGCTTTGTCCGCCTAAAGGAGTGGGTATCGGTCGGGGACGAGGAGGTCCAGGTCGACACCCCCGGCGGCCACCGCGATTGCGTGAGGATAGGTGTCGTTCATCCGCCGCACCATCGCGAACCTCAGACCCTTGCGGCGAGCCGAGGCCACCGGGAACGACGACCTGTCCTCCGAGGGAATCCCCGCCAAATGCCACCCGACCGCCCGGCCGGCATGCGGCGAGGGCCGTCGTGATCGCGGCGTCGGTGCCTGCTATCACCAAGACGACGTCGACGCCTCGGCCTCCCGTCGCGTCCCACCGCTTCGGCGCCGAACTCCGCCGACCACGCCTAAATGGACGCCCTACGGAGGACCGCCTGCCGACGAGCGCTACCCGAGTTCGGCCTGACGCGGGACCAGCTCGTTCAGCGCTACCAGCAGATCCTCGCGGCCGAGGCAGCTCGCAGGATGCGCGGCTACGCGGGGGTGCAGCACACCAATCGCGTCGCCAGGGACGCCGAGCGGTGAAGCGCGTCGAATCCCCGCCGCATCAAGCGGTTTCGAAGCCTTGGTCTGGTTCACTGCGTCCCGCGAGCGTCGTGTAGTCCTCCTGCACGATTTCACCGTGCTGGTTGGTGATACGACTCCTGAGGGTGAGGACGTCCGCCCCGAAGGCCCTTCGAAGTGAGTCGATCCGGATGTGGCAGTACAGCTTGTCGCCGGCCTTGATCGGTTGGAGAATCTTCAGACCTTGCTCGGCTTGGATGAGCTTCTCGTCGAAGATCGGGATGTTGGCGTGATCGAAGAATGCCATCTGGGCCTGGTATCCGAATACGCAGATGAACGTCAGCGGAGCCAGAATCGCGTCATGGCCCAGCGCCTGGGCGGCATCCTCGTCGGAGTAGGCGGCGTCCTCGTTCTTCACCGCGTTGGCGTACTGACGGACCGCTTCCCGACCGACCTCATAGTGATCGGGATACAGGTACGTCATGCCGACGATGTCTGGTGACAGGGCCATGGTTTCCAAACCTAGCTGGTGCGCGTCGGTCGAAGCGGTTTCGTCGGCCAATGCGAGGGTAGGACAGCAGGACGCCGTTACAAATTCCCATTCAAATGTCACGGCGACCATGACTACCAGAAGAGCAGGCAATGACATCTTCGGAGCCCACGACCGAAGTCGACGAAATCTTGACCACCCCGGCTACCCCTGGCGCCGAGGCGCTGCCCAGCAGCAGCACGGCCGAAGAAGACGAGGGCGACGACACCTAGGAGCAACTGCTGGCAAGTTCGGAATACAACCGCCGCCCGCGTTGTTGGCCCGCACATGACTGAGCACGCCGAATTGAGCCCCACTGACTGGGTACGCGAACAGACCGAGCGCATTCTGGCGCAGGGCACCACTGACGGCGTCGAGGTGCTGGACCGGCCCATCGTCCTGTTCACGACCACGGGAGTGAAGTCGGGCAAGAAGCGCTACGTGCCGCTGATGCGCGTCGAGGAAGACGGCCGGTACGCCATGGTCGCCTCCAAGGGCGGCGACCCCAAGCACCCGTCGTGGTACTTCAACGTCAAGGCCAACCCCACCGTCACCGTGCAGGATGGCGACACGACGACCACCCTGACTGCCCGTGAGATCGATGGCGCCGAGCGCGAACACTGGTGGAAGCTTGCGGTGGAGGCCTACCCGCCGTATGCCGATTACCAGACCAAGACCGATCGCTTGATCCCCGTCTTCGTATTGGAGTGACCCGCAAGTAGACCGGGCATCGAAGGTCGATCAGGCGCTCGGCCAACCCTCGGGCACGTGCCACGGGGTCGGGGTCGATGCCAATCGCTTGAGCGCTGAGCATGCCGTCGTAGACCAAGGCGAGGTCCGCCACGAGGCGGTCGGGCTCGCCGACGCCTGCCGCGACGGCCAGTTCGGCAGGGCGGGCGGTCACACGTTGCTTGTGATCGACGGCGACGGCGACCCCGAGGTGGTCCCGTGGCAGTTGGGTCGCCGCCGCGACGTGGGCGCAGCCGCGTCGCGAACCGGTATCGCGTGTCCACGCGTCGTGCGCGTCGAAGATCCCGAGAATCCTGGCGCGAGAATCCGTTTCGGACTTGATGTACGGCTCCCAGACGACGCGGGAACGCTGGTCGCGGTCGGCAAGGTAGGCGGCCACCAGATCGGCCTTGCCGCTGAAGTTCTTGTAGAGCGAACCCGTGGCGACCCGGCCTTGGCGATGACGGCATCGACTCCGGTGCCGGTGATGCCCTGGGCGTAGAAGAGTTCGTCCGCCGCGCGCAGGAGTCGCTCGCGGGCGGGTTGCCTGGTTCCAGCCATGGCGACAGTCGCGGCCGGGCCGTGGGCTGGGGTGACGACTCATCAACGATGGACCGAACCCGAGGGGTCGGTCGCCTGAAACCGCTCTCTACACAATGCGTTCCGTGTTCGCCTCTGCAACGACGTGGCCCGAACGAAGCGAAGGCTCGCCTCGCCCGGGGCACGCTGCCGCTGGCCAAAGAGTTCGCCGAGGTCATCGTCGGCGCTACCAACACCCAGAACCCGCAGGGAATCGTCTACGTCGGCGGGTCCGACCACCTCATGACCGCCTGATCGGGACATCGCGCCGGCGAGAAATCGCAGCGTGTTCACCGAGGAATGCGGCTAGACATGCCCCGCCCTATGGGGTCGCCGATCCGCGGAAACAAGTCGGACTCACCAAATTCGACATTGCGCGGAGCCTCGACTCGAAGCTCGTAACCGAAGTGCAAATTGCTCAACTAGCTGCGGGCTAGCGTCTCCCCTTGGGCCATTGCTTAGCCTCGCGAAAAGCTCAAAGTGAATTCAATCCGGTAAAGAAATGATCTCGCCACGAGGTGCGCGACCGTTCTCGGATACGTGGCTCCGAACTGCTGAAATATGTTGTCGCCGCGGGCTCATTGTCACCGGCTGGAAACGGAGAGGTCACAGTACAGCTCATTTACCTGCGACCGCGACAATTAACTCATGTCTTGCCTAGACACCATTTCGGTGCTGCTATACGGTTTGACTGAAGAATTGCATGAGTGTCATTCACGAGCACAAATGAGGAGGTCGATGGTGACGATTATCTTTGATCGATTCGCTATCAAGATAGTCGCCAGCGCAGGACTGTGCGCGGCCGCCGTGGCCTTGAGCCCGCACGCAGCAGCCGTGCCGCTGCTTACGGGCGGGTCCAATTGCCTTGAGAACCAGGCCGGTGACATCGCGCCGGGGGTCGCTGGCGGGGGAGCGCCGGTGGCCGTTGGCGGGGGAGCGCCGGCCGCGGGCGGGGCAACGCCGGTGGCCGCGGGCGGGGCAACGCCGGTGGCCGCTGGCGGGGCCGCGGCGGCGCCTTGCAGCGCTGCTGCAGTCCAGTCCGCGGGGGTCGTGCCCGCCGTCCTGCCCGGACCCGTGCCGGTCGGCGCACCCATCCCCGTCGGCGCACCCATCCCCGTCGGCGCACCCATCCCCGTCGGCGCACCCATCCCCGTCGGCGCACCCATCGCCGTGGCAGCCGGTGCCCCGGCGGCAGCGCCCGGGCTAGCCATGGCTCCACTCACTGAAATGGGCGGCCTGGCAAAGGATAAGGGCACGGCGACCAGTAAGCCGCCTACTGGCGACGGCCTTGCTCCCGGAGTGCCGCTCTTGCCCGGCCCGAGGGGCTAACCCGCCGGCAGCGGATAGCCGCCGTCGTCGGAGCTTCCACCGGGACCCGCATCTCCGCCGACTGCACGCTTGGTGAACGCGAACGTCGAGCGGGACCGTAAACATGCGTGCCGTCGGCGCCCGGAATTTTGATAAACTTTTTTCAGCCCCAGTGATATTCAGCCTGTACACATCCAGCCGGGCCGTCGAGCAGGGGCTATTCTTACGGTTTCGACACTCGAAGCGGTGATTGGCTGCAGCCGCATTGCTGGGTGTCGACCGTATGCCGCCGAAACGCTGCGACGCTCGTCGCTCGTTGGTGGCCGGCCGCCTACGGGCGAAGTGAGTATCTGACGCCACTTCCCCACCTACGTTGGGCGCATGCGCGGACGTACGAGTGGACCCATGATGCTTAAAAAGCCTCTTGCAGAGGGCTTCTCATCAACGGAAACCACGTGAGGGCTGACTCGCATACCCGCCATCGGGGTCAGGGCAGCCTGACAGGCCGCTCGAATGGGCCTTGGCGTCAATGCGGAGACTTCCCCGGCGCTGCGTCGGAATCCTCCGCAGCGGCATGCGACGGAAATGTCTCGGTGGGTTGCGCGGCGTCGCCGGTCAAAGCGCAGTCGAACCGGTCAGTGTGGGCTGCAGGTGACGATCTCAGATCACCAACCCACCAATTGACAGTCGCCGCAGGCTATTCCTGCACGATGACGGGGTCGCCGACGTCGACCGTGTTGAAGTACCACTCTGCGGTGGCTGGGCTCAGGCTGATGCAGCCGTGGCTGACATTCTCGAAACCCATTGCATTGACAGCCCACGGAGCTGAGTGGACGTAGAGACCTCGGCTGCTGATGCGGACGGCGTAGTCCACCGTGAGCAGATAACCGTCGGGATCGGTGATGGGTATGCCGACGCTACTGGAATCCATGATCACGTCGCGATCCTTCGAGAGGACCGTGTAGGTGTCGACAGGTGATGGGTACTCCGGCCGACCCATTGAGGCCAGCAGGACCCCCTGCTCGCCCGCGTGCGGAAGGTGGTGCGGCGCAGGGCCGGTCGCAACACCGTCGACCGTCACGGTGAACGTGTGCTCAGAGATGTCGGCGATGCCGACGACAGCCGGCCCTGTATTGAACTCCGTTGACCTGCTGCCCACCGACAGTTTGATCGTGCTGTGTGCCGGCCAGTATCGGTCGGGAACCCACTGCACGACCTTGCTGTCGAGCCACTCGAATCTGCCGGTCATGCCCGTGGTGGACTTGACATCAATGGCGCGCTCGGCGGCTGCCCGGTTGGAGATGGGCTCGTTGAAGGTCACCACCACGGGGTGCGCCACCCCCACTATCGCGCCAGGCGTCGGCAAGATCGACTTGATGGCCGAACCAAGCGGGAGGCTGACCGCCGTCGTGTCGACGTCGGCCGTACTCCCGGCCACACCCGTGGCAACCAAGCTCACCGCTAGAACGAACTGAATGACCGCTCGCATCAACCGATCCCATTGCATTTGACCATCTCATCATTAACCGTTGTCACGGTACCGGCTCATCGAGACCGAACCTGCAAGCACGCGTGGGCAATTCGGTCAAGCCTTCGTCACGTTTCGGCTACGGCAAGGGATCGGCGGCTCTTCGACTACAGGTCTACGACACGCCCGTTGTCGACCACCCAGGAGCGATCCAACCGAACGTTCTGCAACATCCGGCGGTCATGTGTCACGAGCAACAGCGCACCGTCATAGCTTTCGAGCGCCTCTTCGAGCTGTTCGATGGCGGCGAGGTCGAGATGGTTCGTCGGCTCATCGAGAACGAGTACGTTCGTGCCTCGAGCCTGCAGCAAGGCAAGGCCGGCGCGGGTTCGCTCACCGGGCGAGAGCTCGTCGACCGCGCGTTCCACGTGGTCGGCGCGCAGCCCGAACTTGGCCAGCAGGGTTCGCACATCGGCGGTGGACCAGGACGGCACACGCTGCTCGAAGCGATCGACGAGTCGCCCAGGACCAGAAAAGACAACGCGGACCTGGTCGATCTCGCCGATGGCGACGTTGGCGCCCAGACTCGCACGGCCCTGATCGGGCCGCAGGCGACCAAGGAGTAGTCGCAGCAACGTCGATTTTCCTGCCCCGTTGGGCCCGGTGATGCCGATTCGCTCGCCGGCATCGACCTGTAAGGACACCGGCCCCAGGACGAATGCGCCCTGCCGCACAACGGCGTTGTCGAGTGTGGCCACGACCGAGCTCGACCGAGGCGCGGCTCCGATGGTGAACTCGAGCGTCCATTCCTTACGGGGTTCGGCAACTTCCTCGAGGCGAGCGATCCGGCTTTCCATCTGGCGCACCTTCTGCGCCTGCTTCTCGCTGGATTCGGTCGCTGCGCGTCGCCGGATCTTGTCGTTGTCGGGAGCCTTGCGCATCGCGTTGCGGACACCTTGGCTCGACCATTCCCGCTGAATGCGCGCGCGTGCCACGAGGTCGGCCTTCTTCTCGGCGAACTCCTCGTAGTGTTCGCGCCGGTGTCTGCGACCAACCTCGCGCTCTTCCAGATAGCTCAGGTACCCGCCACCGAAGACGGTGGTGGTGTTCTGGGCCAGGTCCAGTTCGAGGACGCGCGTCACGCTGCGGGCGAGGAACTCCCGATCGTGACTCACCAGCACCACACCACCGCGAAGATCGTGGACGAAGTGCTCCAGCCGCGCAAGTCCGTCGAGGTCGAGATCGTTGGTCGGCTCGTCGAGCAAGACGATGTCGAACCGCGACACCATCAGCGCCGCCAATCCCACCCGCGCTGCCTGCCCACCCGACAACGCAGTCATCGGGGTCGACTCCGGCTGTAACGCTTCGGAATCGAGCCCGAGGTCGGCCAGCACCGCCGACAACCGTTCGTCGAGGTCCGCCGCCCCAGTAGCGAGCCAGTGGTCCAGCGCAGCAGAGTAGGCGTCGGCCGGATCCACATCCGCGGGACCCTGACCCGGGTCTGCCAACGCGGCGGCCGCTGCTTCCATGGCCTGCGTCGCTTCGGTGCATCCCGCACGACGCGCGATGTAGGTGGCGACGGTTTCGCCGGGTACCCGCTCGTGCTCCTGCGGGAGCCACCCGACGAACGCGTCGGCCGGCGCCACGTCGACCGAACCGTCGAGCGGCTCCAGATCTCCGGCCAGGATCCGCAGGAGTGTGCTCTTGCCGGCGCCGTTGGCACCGACGACTCCGACCACATCGCCTGGGGCCACCGTCACGTCGAGCCCCTCGAAGAGGGTGCGATGGGCGAATCCGCCGGCCACGTTCTTCGCGACGAGCGTTGCGGTCATGGGTCCATGGTCGCACCGCTGCGCCGCGGCAGGCCCCGCGTGCAGGTGTGCTGATCCACCGCAACCCGCCGTCGACCACGGGCGGCGCCAGCTCGGCTGCCGCCCGTGGGCGCCACTCGTCGTTACAAGGCGAGCAGTCGGTCGAGGAATCCGCGGTACCTCTTGAGTGCAATACGGAGGTCCTCGGTGCTGGCTTCTTCGCCACAAACCCACTGTTGTTCGAGGCGAGAGCGCCGCGCCGCTGCGCGAGATGAATGGCATGAGCGGCACGGTAGTTCTCGACGACCGTCGGATGATCGACCGAGATGTCGGCGGCCCGCTGCTCGAAGTCGTCGACCGGGCAGCCGCGCTCGCGCATGACCTCCGTCACGAGTTCGTCCGCGTCAACGACTGCGCTCGAGGGGTCGTCGACGAACGCGGTCTGCACGGTCTGCCATTGACCGGCGTACCCCTGCAATGCGGCGTGTGTCAGCGGAACGATTTCGAGCTTGTCGCGCTTTCGCTCGCGCTCTGCGAGCTCTCTTTCGGCCGCCCCTTGCTCACCGGTCGCCGCCACGGTGCGTTCATATTCTGGTCCGAACCGCTCCTTGAGTCGGCTCCTCCTCTTGCGACGGCCCACCATGAGGGCGGCGACCAGCACCACCACGGCGACCACGACCATCGCCACGATCACAATCCATACCCAGACAGGCATTCGATCTCCTCCTCTTCCTATGTGCTCGACCCGGAATCGCTTGGCGCTCAGTAGTAGTGGCGTCGGCCGCCGACGGCGCGGCCCGTGGAACCCAAGATCGCCATGACCACGCCGACGACGAGGAGGATGACCCCGATCACCAGGACGAGGTGGGCGAAGGCGAAGGTGGGGACGAGGCTGGGCAAGAAGAACCCCAGCAGGATGAGGACGATCCCGAGAACGATCATGACGAACCTTTCAAAGGGGCGCCGCGACGGGCGCTGGCGGATGAACATTCGCTGGTCGGTAACCCGACCTGACACCAATAGAAGACCCTTTAGGGGGGTTCAGACACACCCCTAGGGCGGTACCTTCGAGGCATGTCCCCGCCCAAGGACGGTCCCATCACCGTCGCCCTCGTCGACGACTACGACGTCGTGGTGATGGGCTTAGCCAACATGTTCGACAACTACCGCGACCGCGTCGTCGTCGCAGAACTAGACGCCTCCATGCCCGTCGACGACACCGTGGACATCGTGCTGTACGACTCGTTCGCGCAGCCCGAATCCGATCACCACGAGATCAGTGTGTTGGTGGCCAACCCCCGCGCACATCGAGTCGTGATCTATACGTGGAACTTTCACCCCGACCTCATCGCAAGCGCCCAGCAGCACGGGGCACACGGCTACCTGTCGAAGACACTGCCCGCCCGAGATTTGGTCGCCGCACTGGAGGCTGTGCATGCGGGCGAAGTGGTCGTCAGCGATGCGCCGTTGCGAGCGCGCAGCGCGCCGGGCCTCGATTGGCCCGGCCGCGGCGAAGGGCTCAGCGATCGAGAGTCCGAGATCCTGGCGCTCATCACTCAGGGCAAGAGCAACGCCGACGTCGCCAAGCTGACCTACCTCAGCCCCAACACCGTAAGTCATACATCCGAACGATCTACCGCAAGATCGACGTCGGCAGCCGAACCCAAGCCGTCCTCTGGTCTGGGGTGTCAAGCACGGCTTCACTCCTGACCACCACCGCATCGAACACTGGAAGGGCGGCCCCCAACCCCGGTCACTCTTGTGAAAGTGGCCGGAGGATCTAGGCGCGTAAGCCCCCTACTGACCCGCGTTGCGGGCGAGGTCGATGGCGTACTGGTTCGAGAATCGCCCCGCTCCAGGGTCCCCGCGGCCGCACGATCCGTCGGACTCCCCGGGACGCTTGACCCACAGGTAGGCGTCGGCATTCGGGCTCGCCGTGGCCGTGGAGGGCGAGGCGCCCAGTGCACGGCCGCTGGGATTGCACCAGTAGAGCGGGTCGTCGGCCGCGGGTCCGGCACCGTTGCGCGAGGTGTCGATCACATAGTGCGATCCGTTCGTGAGCCCCGAGATCGTCTCGCCGTAACCGATTTCCTCATCGGTGGTGAAGAAGTTTGCGGTGTTCAGGCTGAAACCCTGCGCTTTGCCCACGCCGACGTCGTTGAGCCTGGCGGCCATGTCCTCGGCGCTCAACCAGCGCGAGTGACCGGCGTCGATGTACACGGCCGCGGCCGGATTGCGGGTCAGCGTGTCGACGGCGTAGCGCATCAGGTCGAAGCGTTCCTGGCGCTGGTCAGGCGACAGACAGTCGGCCATGGCGAGCGCATCGGGTTCGAGGATGATCGCCGCCGGCGAAGATCCCAGGTCGGATGCGATGCCGTCGATCCACCCTCTGTAGGCGGCCGCCGTCGCGAACCCTCCCGCGGCGAAGCTCCCGCAGTCGCGATGCGGGATTCCATAGAGCGCGAGGACCGGCATGGCGCCAGCAGCCTGTGCCGCGCCGATGTACTTCGCGTCCACGGCGGGAGTGGATAACTGGTCCATCCAGTACGCCTGCGGCGTGTTGGCGATTGCGGTCAACTCGGGAGTCGGCGGATTGGCGCTCTCCGCGGCGCGCATGGCCGCTGACATGGGATTGACGTAGAGGGGCATTCCGGCCAAAGGATTTGCTTCGGCGGCCAGGCGCACCGCCGGGGCGGGTCCGAGTTGCGCCGGTTCGGCAGAACACACGATGGCGGCGACGGCGACAACCGCCAGGAAGGCGGAGATCCACCGCGCGACTGCGCCAGCAGCTTGGGACATCACCCCAAGGAAATTAGTGTCACGACGCGATAAGCGCCAGTCATCGACTGGTGCTGGCGCGATCAACGCGGTACCGGACGGTTTGCCGCTGGGTTCGGTGAAGACGATGAGCTTGCCCGCCAGGGCTGTGATGATGGGCTACCGCACAGAAGCTCAATAAAATACGACCGACGCGTCGGGAGGCGCAGTTTGGACACCAACTTCTCGCCCGCCCCTACGTCGGAGACGATCCCGCACGCCGGCAGAGACCGGCTGGTCCTCACCCTCGACCCAGGCGCCACCGCGCGCCGCCGCGTGATCGTCTCGCTGCACGGCAGCGGCTTCACCTCTCAAACCCACGATGCGATGGTCGACGCAGACGACCTTGCCCGCGGCGGTGCGCTGGTTCTCACTCCCCAGGCACTGATTCCCTTTCAATACAGCGCGGTCTTTCCCGAAGGATTCGGTTGGAATGTGCCGGGTTCGCCGTTGCCCGGGGAGGACGTGGTTCGGGACGAGCCCGACGATGTCGGCTTCATCACGACCCTTCTGGAGGTGACGCGAGCTCGACATCCCGACCTTCCCGTCCACCTACTCGGCTACTCCGGTGGCGCGCGACTGGCCTCTCACGTACTGGCTGTCGACCGGACTCCGACGTCCGCGGGCCTCGTCGCCGGGGCACTTTTCCCCCCGACCGCCGCGTCTGCTGTCGCAGCGGTGCTTGCGATCCATGGCAGACACGACGACGTGAATCCATACGAACGTGGCGACAGTGCCCGCTGGCCGACGGGCATTCGACGAACGATGCAGTCGTGGGCCAATCGATCAGGTGATGGCGACACCCATCGTCTGCGCGAACTGGAGCCCGGGGTGGTCGAGCAGCGCTTCGACAACTCCGATACCCGGTACGGTCCCGTTCGCCTCATCAGCCTCGACGATGTGGGACACGCCTGGCCGGGAACAAGCGATCCACTATGCCTGCGGCAGTTCGGACCGGCCGGTAGATGTTCGGCGACAAGCCATCTGGGCAGATTCTTCGCCCAGATGGATGGGTGACCAATCATCGAACGCTGCTTCTCCGATGAGATGAAGAACGGCGGAAGGGCGGCACGGCTCAGGAGCATGATTCCGTCCTACGGACATTCACTCATCGACGACGCCGAGCTGTGTCGGCGGGTTCGCGCTAAAACCGCGGAATTCTTGCACGTCAATCAGCAATCAACCACGAAAGGGTATGACGATGATTCGAGCCTATCGCCTCTACACCGGGCCTGACGGCAACTCTCATGTCGAGCGCGGCAGCATCGCCGGCGGGAAGCTGGTGGACGCAGAAACGCTGGAGTTCAAGGAAACTGAGCCGCATTCGTCGTTCGACTGGCACAACGACCCGATTCCCCAGTACGTCATCACGCTGTCCGGCGTTCTGGAGTTCACGACGGTCGGCGGCGAGACGTTCACCATCCGCCCCGGCGACGTCCTGCTTGCCGGCGACCACACCGGCACCGGGCACGAGTGGCGGCTGATCGACGACGCGCCATGGAAACGCGCCTATGTGGTGTTCAAGCCCGGTGCCGACACCCACTTCGTGCCGGACCAACCATGATGGTCATCCGGTGGCCGTGTCCCTGACGCCGAGTGGTGTGCGACCGGTCCACCGATTGAACGCGCGGTGAAAGGAGTTGGGGTCGTCATAGCCCAAGAGGAAGGCGATCTCGGTCAGGGACAACGTGGACTGAGTCAGGTAGTGGCGGGCCAGTCCCACGCGGACGTCGGCCAGGAGTTCTTGGAACGTGACGCCCTCGTCGCCGAGGCGTCGCTGCAGCGTCCGCGTGCTGACGCCGAGGTGGTGGGCGACGCCGTGGGTTGTGCCGGCGCCGGCGGCCAAGAGCTCGACCAGTGTGGCGCTGACCTTGGAGCCGAACGTGGCGTCGCCGGCGAGGTCGTCGAGGCGGCGACGCAACTCGGGTTCGAAGAAGTCCCACATCCCGGCGTTCGCCGTCAGGAACGGCCGGGTCGCATCGAGCCGAGAGAAGCGGACGAGCGTCGTCTCGCCGCGCTCGACCCGGGCGCGCAGCCATTCCTCGACCGCGGCGACGTTCCTCGGTGGCTGCGGTACGACGACCCGCTGGGGAGCGACGGGGGTGCGGGTCCCGAGCCGGGCCAGCGCGACCCAGAACGCGGCCTCGACGACTGGCAGGACGGGGGGTGGGGAATCCCCTGCGGGCCAAGCGATCTCGAGGTTGACGCCGTCGATGTCGAGTTCCACGTGCAAGCGCAACGGGCCAAGCAACCGTTTGTGGACGGCGATCCGTTCTGCCGCAACCAGCAGGTTGGGGCTGCACATCGCCGCGAAGATCGGCGGGTCGAACACCTCGGGGCTCAGCTTGTCCGCGATCGTGATCGCAAGGTCACGATCGCCGACGAGCTGGTCCAACGCGCCGAACAAGGTGTAGTACTGCGGCGCAGACAGCACCGCCTCCTCGCCGTTGAGCAGATCCCCCGGCAGACCTGCCGCGTCAAGGAGGTCGGCAGCCCGCACGCCGAGGTCGGCGAGTAGCACCCGCACGAACGGGAGCGAAAGCCGAAACGGCGCAACCAAAGTGCTCATGGCCTGGCGGCGGCACCGACGTCGACCCGCAGGCCGGTCTCCTCTTCGGCGACCTGCCACAACGCCTCGACGGCGCCTGCGCTGCCCGGCCGGACCAGGGGCTTGCGGACCGGCGGACCGTTGGTCACGAACAGCGGACCGTAGAACCCGCCGCCGGGAGCCTTCGGATCGACGGCCGCCCGCAGCTGACTCAGCGCACCACGATCGGTCGACATGCCCACCACCTTGACCAACTTCTCGGAGATGGTGCCGAGCACACCGGCGCTGCCGTGGGCCTGGGTCGTGGTCTGCAGATCGGAGTTCGTCAGCCCCGGCTGAGCGGACAGCGCCTTGGCATCGACTCCGGCCCGGTCGAACTGCGCTTGGAGGCCGACGGCGAGGTGACGCATGGCCAACTTGGTCTGGCCGTACATGCGCCACTCGTCGAAGTTCTCGTGCATGTGCGGGTCGGCGGGGTCGATGGCGCGACCTGAGTGCTGGGCGGTGCTCGACAGGGTCACCACCCGCGCACCGGGCGTGGCGACGACGATGGGCAGCAGGTGGGAGATCAGCGCCCAGTGGCCCAGCACGTTGATGCCCATCTGGGTGTCGAAGCCGTCCTCGGTAGTCCCCTGCGGCAGGGCCATCACGCCGGCGTTGCACATGAGGATGTCGATGCGGTCGTGCTTGGCGGCGATCTCCTTGGCAGCGGCGGCGACGGAGGCGAGCGAACCGAGGTCGAGTTCCACGATCTCCAGCGATGCGCCCGGGTGTGCGGCGAGGATCTCGGCACGAGCGTCGGCCGCCTTGGCCTGGTTGCGGGCCGCGATCACCACGTGCGCGCCGCTACCGGCGAGGGCCTTGGCGGAGGCGAGCCCGAGTCCGCCATTGGCTCCGGTGACCACGGCGACCTTGCCGTGCAGATCGGAGATGTTCTTCGTTGACCAGCTCATGGGTGTTCCTCGAATAGTTGACCGCCTGGTGGCGGGACGCTTGAGGAAAACCTACGACAGCGACGCCGCCGTTGCGCTCGCAGATCGCGCCAACGCTCTCGCATCTTGCGCCACGCTCGGAGACGCGTATCGCGGGTGGTCGCCCCCGCCGTACTTAGCGTGCGGAGATGGACATCAACCGGCTTCCGACGACGAGCATTCGTTCCACCCTGTCAGCGGTCCTTGGTGGCGTCGGCGGGCGTTTCGCCAGCGATGCGCCGGTCCATCGGGCATCGCTCGTCATCGACGAGAACACCGCTCAGCGTCGGCCACGCCCCGCCGCCGCTGCTGGATGCGCTCGCGCGGCTGCTCGCGCTCCTCGACCAACCCGCAGACGTCGCGGCGCTCGGCCCCCGGCCTTGAGCGCGAGATCCTTTGGCGCCTACTCACCGGACCCCAAGCAGCGGCCATCCGCCAATCGGCATCCCCGACAGCCGTCTCGCCCATCTCGCCCGCGCGATCCGCTGGATCCGCGCCCGCTACGAGCAGCCGCTTCGCGTCGCCGACGTCGCCGTGATCGCGGCGATGAGCCCGTCGTCCTTTCATCGGCACTTCCGCGCCTGACCTCGAAGACGCCGCTGCAATACCAGAAGCAGTTGCGCCCCAAAGACGCCCACGTGCGCCTGCTCTCCGGCGGCCAGGACGTCGCCGCGGTCGGGTTCTCCATCGGCTACTCCAGTCCCTCGCAGTTCAGCCGCAAATACCGCCACATGTTCGGCGTGGCATTCAGCCAGACCGCCGTCGCCGCCTCATGAGCCCGCAACCTCAACTCCGTTGCAATGTCGCGTCGATCACGACATCGAGGGGCTTGGTAGTACCGGGCCTGGTGATCCCGAAGACCTTTGGCGTGATCCGCACTTCGGCGGTGTAGCGCGGTACCGCGTCGTAAAACCCGATACCGCAGGCGATCTCGTGCCAAACGACGACGTGTACACCACTGCCGTGTCGAGCGGAGGCGGTGGCTCGTCGGCGTGGTAGAGCTCCAGCGCCAGTGGTGATTTTGGCGAGGGCTTAGCGCAGGTCGTCGGGTAGGGGGTCGGCGGCGGTGAGGGTGTGTTGTCCGGCGCGGATCTGGCAACCACGGCGACACGACCCGCTGTCGACGGCACAGCACAGTCGAAAGTTGCGTGGGCGTGGCTTTGACCCGTTGGGGGAAGCGGTAACCCGCTTGATCCCGTTGGTGTGTTGATCGCGCGTCTGCGCATCGACGATACGGTTACCAGCGAGGAGACCGAACCGGCACGTGATCCGGACGGCGGGCGCGACACCGAGCGGTCAGACATCAGCGGATCCAGCCGTCGGCGGAAGCCCAGCCGTGTGTAGGACCGCAGCACCTCGTCGACCGACTCAGGTTGCATGTGCATACGGGGCAGCTCGATTAGACACCGCGGTCCTGGGGCGAATCGTTCGGCTCGCTCGGCGGCATAGCCCATGACACAGCGACTCATTCGTCGACGCCGCATGAGTTGCGTTGCTCAGCAGAAGTTTTGCATAAGCCGAGTATTGCGGTGATCACTGCGCAAGGCCGCCCGCACCCTTGGCAGCGGTGCATCTGAGTCCGCAAGCATGCCGTCATGGGACGCCTCCCCCATCCGGAGAGGGTGACGGCAGAGTCTCGGTGAGATTGAGATGCAGTGTCACTTGGTCAGTAGTTGCGCGGACCATGTCATCATCGGACGGTGGCACCGAAAGCAGAGGCGAAGACCGACAGCCGGCTGGCTGCTCGTCTCGCGGCGATCGCTTCACTAGGCGCAGCGGTTATCCACTTCGCCGTCGTACCGACGCACTGGCAAGGGTGGATGCCGTCAGGGCTGTTCTTCGTCGCAGTCGCACTGTGCCAATTGATTTGGGCGCGAGCGGTGCTGGTTAGGCCGAGTACGACGGTGCTCGCCGCGGGGATCGCGGGCAATGTAGCTGCCGTCGCGCTCTGGGCGCTGTCTCGGACCACGGGAGCGCCGTTCGGCCCTCACGCCGGAGAACCCGAGTTGGTACGAGCCGCCGACCTCTGCGTACTGCTGCTCGAGGTCTACGTCGTGATGGGAGCCGGCTGGGTGTGGCATCGAGGCCGCCAAGCAGAACCGATACCAGCCTTTGCAAACGCGATGGTGCTCCTCGGCATCGGCACCGTGATCGCTGCCGCGGCAACGGTGGGAGTCGCTTCCGGTCTGCAGCACGGCCACCATGCGCCGGTTGCCGCAGAAGCCGAACACCACGGGCCGAACATCGGAAGTGAAGACGGCCACCACGATCATCCAGAGCCGGCCAGTCCGCCGGCTACCGAGCGATCCCGCCCGTCCAACGCGCCGACTCCTGTCGAAGCCCATTCTCCCGCAACGGATCCGTCACACGACACTGGCGGTGATCACGATCGTGAGGAGTGACACCCTCTACTGTAGACACCGCCGAAGTTCACCGCGTCAGGGCGGCGGTTAGGTCGGGTGGGATGGGCATCGGTGTCAGGAGTCCGGCGGCGACGCGACCGGTGTTGCCTTCTGGGTAGCGCCCGGAGAGTGATCCGGGTGCGGCGACGACGATCCGCAGCACCTGGCCGAGCGCTTCCCGCCGATCGTGTTGGCGCAGAGCCAAAGCGAGCATCGCGACGTGGTTGCAGGTGTGCAGCCACGGGTGCGGCTGGGAGACGATGTGCGCTCGTTCGAGGTGACTCCACCGCCCTTCTGGTGAGTCAGCGGCCTCCGCGGCTGTCATCTCTTGCCGGTAGACGGTGCGGGCCTGTTCGGTGATGCGCGTCATGGCAGGTCCCTTGCGTTAGTCGTCGCGGCAGTCGCAGTTGTGCTCGGCTGCAGCGGTTGCGGTGGTGACCGGTGCCGAGCAACAGGGGTCACCCTTCCAGGCGTTGATACCTTCCTTCACCGCAATCACGGCGATCACCATCGCCGCGATCGGGTCCGCCCAGGACCAGCCGAAGAGGCTGTTGAGCAGCAGGCCAACGAGCAGGACGGCCGACAGGTAGGTGCAGAGCAGAGTCTGCTTCGAGTCAGCGACCGCCGAGAGCGAACCGAGTTCACGACCGGCACGGCGTTGCGCCCAGGACAGCACGGGCATGACGGCCAGGCTGACGGCGGCCAGCATGATGCCGACAATCGAATGCTGGGCCTCCCCGATCCCGAAGAGCGATCGGATCGCGTCGATGATGACGTAGAGGGCGAGGCCGAAGAACGAGAATGCGATTATCTTCAGCGCGATCTTCTCGCGGGCTTCGGGGTCTTTGCCGGCGAACTGCCAGGCCACCGCGGCCGCGGAGGACACCTCGATGACCGAATCCAGGCCGAAGCCTATCAACGCGGTCGAGGAAACTCTGGTGCCCTCGGTGAGCGCGACGATGGCTTCGAGCACGTTGTAGCTGATTGTGGCCGCAACGAATAGCCGGATACGACGGGACAACAGCTGGCGCCGTTCTCCGGTCAGTGCGGGAAGTCCGAGGTTGGAGGCCGTCACCGGCAACCGCATCCCTGACCGTCGGCGCCCATGCAAGAGCAATTCGGGTCGACGGCTAGGACGAGGCCCATCAGGTCGCCAAGGGCGTGCCCGATGCGAGGGTCGGCGAGTTCGTAACGGGTACGTCGTCCCTCGGGAATCGCGACCACCAACCCACAGCCGCGCAGGCAGGTGAGGTGATTGGACAGCATCTGGCGTGAGACGCCGATCAGCTCGGCCAGCTCGGAGGGATAGCCGGGTGCTCTGCTGAGACGCAACAGGATCTGCGTGCGGGTGGTGTCGGAAAGCGCAAGACCGAAGCGGGCCAGCGCATCGGTATGCGTCAATGTCTCCACGGATCGAAACGATACATCACATTCTGTATCCAGCACGTACTGTACCAAGAAGACGCTCGCGCCAAGCAGGTCTTGCAGCGTGTCATCGAGCCATAGCCGTTGTTGTCGAACTGGTGGGTGCTTGGGTGTGCTCGCTAGTGGTGTTTTGGCGACCGAGTCCGTCGGCGATTGAAACCACCAGCCCGCCAAGCATGAAAGCTGCAATGAAGGCGATCAGTGCTCCGGTGCTGAAGGAAGGGATGAAGCGGCGCGCGCCGGTCAATTCGCCGCTGCCGCCGTGGTATTGGTGCGTGAGCGCGTGCCCTTTGCCTTTCTGCAACAGGTAGCGGTTGACGGGTACGGCGGCGAAGAAGGCGACGGGAGCGAGATGGCCATGCCAATCCAAAAGATGGGGTTTGACGAGGCCAGCATTCATTGCGCCAGGGATGATCGCCATGACGGCGTTGTCGACGATCTCCATCGTCAGGATAGACAGCGTGTCCGCGGCCAGGACGACACTCAACGCCGTACCGAGTGGCAGACCGGCCTTGAGCAGCGGCAGCGTCGAGAGGGCGTACCCGAAGAGGAACGCCAGGCCGACGGCGATGGTCGCGACGTTGCTCAACCCGAGCGCCGTGCCGATGATCAGCCCGACGATCTCGCCGATGGCACAGCCGGTGAGGCAGTGCAGTGTGGCACTGACGGCCATGGCGTTCATGTTCCCGCTCATGTTGCGGGTCCTTGTTTGGAGGTGAATGCTTCTGAGGGGCGAGCTTCGAGCCGCGCTGACAAGGCGGCTCCCCGCCCGCTTTCCCGGTCGTGTGATTTGAATCGGACTGTTCGCGATGCGGCCGCCAGTCGAAGTGAAGGCGCTCGGCTCTACGTCACCATACCCCCATGGGGTATGCCTTTTCAGCACGCGTGTCCTCGAAAAGATCCAGAACAGGATCTACGTACCAACACCGTAGAATGGGGCGGGCATCGCGGGAACAGTTCACCCATTCCCGGCGGTGCGAATACAGGGCGGGAAAAGGAGAGCAAAGCATGCGGCAGATCCGTTCGGTGATCGGTCGGCCTGGACATCACTTCTGGCTGAATGCGGTAGCAGCACTATCGGTGGTAGCACTGGCGCTCAGTGCGTGCGGCAGCAGCGACACCACCCCACCGCCACTGCAGGTGATCCTCGAAAAAGGGGACCCGTACTCGAACCTATTGGTGCCGAAACTGGAGGTTTCAGCGGCCGACGGCGCGGTCGGCGTCGAGGTGGACTCGCCGGTCTCGGTGAGTGCGGGTGACGGGGTGCTCGGCGCGGTAAGCCTCGTCAATGCGGACGGCAACCCCGTGGCGGGTCGGCTCAGCCCCGACAGCCTGACCTGGGCGACGACTGAACCGCTTGGCTACAACAAGCGCTACACGCTCAACGCCGAGGCGCTCGGTTTGGGCGGCATCGCACGCAACACCATGACGTTTCAAACCCGGTCGCCGGAAGACCTGACGATGCCCTACGTACTGCCGAATGACGGCGAGGTCGTGGGCATCGGCCAGCCCATCGCAATCCGGTTCGACGAAGACATCCCCAACCGTTTGGCAGCCGAGAAGGCGACTACCGTCATCACCAATCCGCCCGTCGAAGGAGCGTTCTACTGGCTGAGTAACCGCGAAGTCCGTTGGCGCCCAATGGGTTACTGGAAGCCCGGCACGACCATCGACGTCGCCGTAAACACCTACGGCGTCGATTTGGGCGACGGCCTGTTCGGCCAGGACGACGTCACGACGCGGTTCACCATCGGCGATGAGGTGATCACCACCGTCGATGACAACACCAAGACACTGACCGTCCGGGTCAACGGCGAAGTGGTCAAGACCATGCCGGTCTCCATGGGAAAGAACAGCTCCCCGACGAACAACGGCACCTACCTCATCGGTGACCGCTACCGAGACCTGGTCATGGACTCGTCGACATACGGTGTGCCGGTGAACTCGCCTGAGGGCTACCGTCTCGAGGTGGAATGGGCCACCCAGATGTCCTACAGCGGCATCTACGTACACGCGGCGCCCTGGTCGGTGAGCAGCCAGGGCCGAAACAATGTCAGCCATGGCTGCCTGAACGTGAGCACGAGCAACGCGCAATGGTTCCACGACAACACCAAGCGAGGCGACGTCGTCGAGGTGATCAACACCGTCGGCTCGACGCTGCCGGGTACTGACGGTTTGGGCGACTGGAACATCCCGTGGGAGCAGTGGCAGGCAGGCAACGCAAGCATCTGACAGTCCCCGCCCCAACGACGCGTCACCGCCACTCGTGCGAGCGCGGTTCGGCGCAGCGTCGATCGCTACGGCTTCGTCAAGGCGCAGTACGCGTACCGGGCGTCCAAACGACTTCGCGGTACCAGCGTGATGAGCCGCGGCGTCAGACCGCACTCGAGTGCCTTTAGCCAGAACTCGTCGAGCCACGCCTCGTCTCCCAGACCGCTGCGCCAATGCGAGTCAGACCTAAATGCTTCGCTGCCCGTAGCCGTCGGTGAGGCTGAGCTGTGCCGAATGCATGGCTTCGGTGGTCTGTTCAGCCCGTCGCGAAAATTCGTTGAGTTGTGCCAATGCGTCCGCCGCGGGGGCACCGACTTGGTTCTGACGTTCTTCCTCGATCAGATGAATGACGACGAGTCCGCCCAGGTGCAGGCCGCGCTCCGCCGCATCATCGACGGCCGGGCGAACTGATGAGCGTCGCGGCAGGGCTGTTGCTGTATGTGGCGCTGTT
>NZ_DASQEU010000060.1:0-5170 GCF_035633495.1 Mycobacterium sp.
TGGTGCACTAGTACACTGGGCATCACGCGCCCGACGGGAAGGACCGCACGTCATGAATGAGCCGGATGCTCGGGGAGATTCGCCGTCGGCGCGGATCGTTGACGAGATCAGGCGGCGGATCCACGACGGCGAGCTACCCGACGGGGAGCGGGTGCCTTCGACCCGGCAGATCACCCGCCAGTGGGGGGTGGCGATGGCCACCGCCAGCAAGGTGCTGACCGCGCTGCGGCACGAGGGCCTGGTCCGCGCGGTGCCCGGGGTGGGCACGGTCGTCGAGCTCGGCGGTTCGGACGGGGTCACCGCCGGGAAACCGGCGGGCTCGGCCCATCGGGACGGGCCGGACCCGGTCGCCGTCGAGGCAGGTTCGCTCAGCCGCGAACGGGTGGTGCGGGCCGCGATTCGGATCGCTGACACGGAGGGTCTTGGCGCGCTCGCCATGCGCCGGGTGGCCGCTGAACTCGACACCGCCACCATGTCCCTGTACCGGTACGTCCGCAGCAAGGACGACCTGCTGACCACGATGGTGGCCACGGTCTTCGACCGGTTTCCACCGCCGGACGTCGGGGTCGGCACCGGATGGCGGGAACGGTTGGAGGCCCTCTGCCGGTTGCAGTGGGCGGCGTACCAGCAGCACCCGTGGCTGGCACAGTACGTTTCGATGACCCGCCCGCAACTGGTACCCAGCGCCATGTCTCATACCGAATGGGCCATGGCCGCGCTGCAGACCGCCGGGCTCGACCCGGGAACGCGACTGCACATCGCGGTCATGCTGGCCAACTTCGTCCGTGGCAATGCCGTCAATCTCGAACCCGAGGCGCAGGCCGAGCAGGACAGCGGGGTCACCAGCGACGAGTGGATGGCCGCGCAGAGCGCCCAGATGGAACAGATCATCAGCACCGGTGCGTTCCCGATGTTCGCCGAGATGGCCGGCGTCCGCGACCTCGAGTTCGGCCTGGACTCCCTCTTCGAATTCGGCCTTCTTCGACTGCTGGACGGCATCGAGGTGTTTCTCGATCGGCCCGCGGTCCGCTGACCGCCCGCCAGCCGCGCGATCACCGGTGCGAACGACTCGGCCAGGTCCCCCCGGCACCACGGACTTCAATACCCGGGTCGCTCGGCCTGAGCTACTGGTGTGCGACACCCTCCGATTCCGGGCGCGGGTGTCCGGGACCGGCACCGCCACACTGTCCGGCAAGGTCCGGAAGGTCGGCACCACCGAACCGGCGAACCGGCAGACCACCAAGACCGACACCGAACCCACGTTGCAGACGGCCGGTGCGTTCGGGTTGCAAGCGTACGCGTCGAAGTTCCGTCACCAACGCCCCGATCGTCGCATCCTTCGACAGCCTGAACGCGGTCCTTCCTGCCTAGCTAGCTAAGCTGGCCTGGACCGCTCGGCAGCCAAACTCTGTGCCGCCTTACGACTCGGTCAGGAGTGCCTCGAGAAGCGGTCGCAGGGCCTTGCGTTGCGCGTCGTCGAGCCGACTCAGGACGAGGTCGCGTTCCGCGAGCGCCTGCGAGAATCCTTCCCGTACCTGGGTACCCTTCGCCGTGAGGCTCAACAACTTGATCCGGCGATCCGCGCCCGGGACCCGCTCGACTAGGCTGCGCTCCTCGAGCTGGTCAGCTATCGACGTGATGTACGACCTGTCGCAGACGAGCTGCTCGGCCAGGTCCCTCATCGGCATCGGGTCGGCGAGCAGGATGATCGCACGCGCGAGATGGACGGGCAAACCGAACGACTCGGCGATGGAGCCGAAGTTGTCCTTCGTCTGCTCTGCGACCTGGACCAGCATGCTCGATAGCAGGCGCGCCTCCGCGACCCGCATCTCCCTATCCCGCATGCGGTTATCTTATACCTGGTAAATAGTTGAGTCACTCACGCATTGTGGTATCATCGAGCGCATGGCCTCTGCTGCAGCCGACTCGACGTCCGACCGTTCCCCGGGCCGCGTCCTTGTCGTCGGAGCGACCGGGTTCCTCGGTGGCCAGGTCGTCGACCAGCTCCTCTCGCGTGGAAAGAGCGTCCGTGCCCTGGTCCGGCCCAGCTCCGACGCCACCGCGCTGGAGTCCAAGGGTGTGGAGATCGCCCGCGGCGACATGCTCGACCTCGACTCGCTGGTCGAGGCCATGACCGGTGTCGACGCGGTGATCAGCACCGCGGCCGGCTACACCAAGCGGAACAAGAACGCCACGGCCATCGACACCACCGGCAACGCCAACCTCGCGATCGCCGCGGAGAGGGCCAGGGTTCGACGGTTCGTCCTCACGAGCATCCTCACCTCAGACCAAACCCCACAGGTCTCACATTTCTGGCACAAGAAGCTGGCCGAGGACGCGCTGGAGAGGAACGACGTCCCCTTCGTGGCTCTGCGACCGGGTGCCTTCCTCGACCAGGTCACCCAGATGAGCGGCGACCCCTTCGAGAAGAAGCGGCTCATTTCGTTCGGCACCAAGACCGTGCCTCAGACCTTCGTACTGACGCCGGACCTCGCCGCACTGCTCGCCGCTGCCGTCGACGCCGACGTCAGGCCCGGCGAGCGCATCGACATCGGGTGGACCCGACCGGTCAGTATGCAGGAGATCGCCGATATCGCAGCGCGCCGAGTGGGCGCTAAGATCCGCGTTCGCGCCATCCCCGTCCGCCTGCTTCGCGCGATCACGGCCGTGATCGGTGTTGCAGTACCTGGCCTCAAGGACATGGGTGCCATGTTCAGCTGGATCGAGACGGGCAGGTACGTCGCCGACGTCTCGCGCCAGGAGGAGGTCTTCGGCCCGGCACCCACCCCTGAGGATGCCGTCGCACGATTCGCCGCTCAACTCGGGCACTAGCTAGCTAGCTACATCCGGCGAAGCCGGAATTTTGAGTCAAGTTCGACGTTTCGGGACGGGTTCTGGCGGCGTAGCGTTGGTGGCGCTCGCGCCACAGCGCAACGACAGCGCACCTGACCTCCATATACGCACTTCGCGTCAAGGTCACAATTCATCGGCGCAGCGAGTGGTGGCGGTCGGCCCACCTGACCGCGGGTCCCGCGATAGCTTGCCCTCGAATCGGCAGCGATGGACGGCATGCCTCGTCGGGCTGGGGCGAAGCCCCGTTAGCTATAGCTAGCGATCGTTCCCCAGGCGTCACACCACCGTGACTCGCCCGCCATACAAAACCGCAGATCATGGCTGACAATGACCCGGTGACCGACACCGAGACCGCCGATCAGGCAGATCAGGCCATCGCATCCCCTTCCGAGATCGGGAGCGTGGTCCAGGCCGCCAACGCCGGGGGGCACGAGCCGCATCACAGCTCGGGCAACTTCCCCGGCATCGCGGACTACGCGTTCCTGTCCGATTGCGAGACCAACTGCCTGATCTCGCCGTCCGGCGCGGTCGAGTGGATGTGCATCCCGCGGCCGGATTCGCCGAGTGTGTTCACGGCGATCCTGGATCGGGCCGGCGGCTCGTTCCGGGTGGCGCCGTTCGGCGTCCAGGTGCCCGCTGCCCGCAGGTACCTGCCGGGCACGTTGGTGCTGGAAACCACCTGGCAGACCCCGACCGGGTGGCTGGTGGTTCGGGACTCGCTGATCATGGCGCCCTGGCACAACACCCACGAGCGGTCCAAGACCCACCGCCGGTCGCCCACCGACTACGACGCAGCGCACGTACTCCTGCGCACCATGAAATGCATCAACGGCACCGTCGACCTCTCGGTGCAGTGCGAGCCGGTTTTCGACTACGCCCGCAAGGGCGGTCAGTGGGAATACCCGGGCGCGGACTACAGCGAGGTCACCAGCACCGCGAGCGGGCAGCCAACGCTGCGGTTGACCGGCTCGCTGCGGATGGGCGTCGAGGGCCGGATCGCCATGGCCAGGACCAAGATGTCCCGCGGCGATTCCCACTTTGTGGCGCTGACGTTCTCGGAATTGCCCGCACCCAAGGACAAGGACGATGCCGAGTCCTGGATGGAGCGCACCAGCGAGTACTGGCGGCAGTGGCTCTCGCAGGGGACCTTTCCCGACCACCCGTGGCGGGCTTACCTGCAGTCTTCCGCGCTCGCCCTCAAGGGCCTGTCGTACGCACCGACCGGCGCGCTGCTGGCCGCGGCGACCACCTCCCTGCCGGAAACCCCTGGGGGGGAACGGAACTGGGATTACCGATACTCGTGGATCCGGGACTCCACCTTCGCACTGTGGGGGCTGTACACCCTCGGCTTCGACCGCGAGGCCAACGACTTCTTCTTCTTCATCCACGATGTCTGCCGCGACAACCCCAACGACCTGCAAGTCATGTACGGCGTCGGCGGGGAGCGGCACCTGGACGAGGCGAAACTGGATCACCTGTCCGGATATGACGACGCCACGCCGGTGCGCATCGGCAACGGCGCCTTCAACCAGCAGCAGCACGACGTCTGGGGCGCCCTGCTCGACTCGATCTACCTGCACACGCGCTCGCGCGAGCAGATGCCGGAAGAGCTCTGGCCGATCGTCATCGCCCAGGTCGAGCAGGCGTCGGCGCACTGGCGGGCACCGGACCGCGGGATCTGGGAGGTCCGCGGGGAGCCGCAGCACTTCACCGCCAGCAAGATCATGTGTTGGGTCGCACTGGATCGCGGGGTCCGACTGGCCCGGCTGCACGACTCGCGCGCCATCGCCGACAAGTGGCAGGCCATCGCCGACGAGATCCACGCCGACGTGCTGGCCAACGGCGTCGACGACAGGGGTGTGCTCGTCCAGCGCTACGGCTCCGACGCACTGGATGCCTCGCTGCTGCTGGCGCCCCTGGTCCGGTTCCTCCCGCCGGACGACTACCGGATCCGCGCCACGGTGCTGGCGATCGCCGACGAACTCACCCACGAGGGCCTGGTGCTGCGCTACCGGGTCGAGGAAACCGACGACGGCCTGGCCGGCGAGGAAGGCACCTTCACCATCTGCTCGTTCTGGCTGGTCTCCGCGCTGGTGGAGATCGGCGAGGACGACAGGGCCAATGCGCTGTGCGAGCGGTTGCTCTCGCACGCCTCGGCGCTCAGGTTGTTCGCCGAGGAACTCGACCCCGTCACCGGGCGGCACCTGGGTAACTTCCCGCAGGCCTTCACCCACCTTGCCCTGATCAACGCCGTCACCCACGTCATCCGGGCCGAGGAGTCCGCGCGAGCGCACGGGTTCAACCCCGCCAACCGGCC
>NZ_DASQEU010000061.1:0-43605 GCF_035633495.1 Mycobacterium sp.
TCAAGGCGCAGATCTTCCCCACCAGCAGCTATGTACCGCTGACCAAGAATCCCGGCCAGTGGGCATATCACCTGGTGCTGCCCTGGATCACCCTGGCGGTGCTGTTCGTCGGCTTCTACAGCCGCGTGCTGCGATCCAACATGCTCGACGTGATGAACGAGGACTACGTCCGCACGGCGCGCGCCAAGGGCATCAGCGAGCGCCAGATCCGGATCAAGCACGTGCTGCGCAACTCGATGATCCCGGTCATCACGCTGTTCGGCCTGGACTTCGGCGCGGTCGTCGGCGGCGGCGCCATCCTCACCGAGACGGTGTTCAACATCAACGGCGTCGGGCTCTATGCCGGCCAGGCCATCGGCAGCCTCGACCTGCCGCCGCTGATGGGCGTCACGATGTTCGGCGCCTTCTTCATCGTGCTGTTCAACACGGTCGTGGACGTTCTCTACGCCTTCCTGGACCCACGCATCCGACTCGGAGAGGCGGCACCAGCATGATCCTTTCCGTTCGCGACCTGACTGTCAGCTTCGCCACCGACGGCGGAGTCGTGCGCGCGGTCGAAGGAGTCTCATTCGCACTCGACAAGGGCGAGATCCTCGCCATCGTCGGGGAATCCGGTTCGGGCAAGAGCGTCACCGCGCAGACCATCCTGGGTCTCACCCGCGCACCGAATGCGACGATCACCGGCTCGGTCGAGTTCGACGGCCGGGATCTCACCGAGCTGGACGACGAGCAACTACGTGACGTGCGCGGCAAGCGCATCGCGATGATCTTCCAGGATCCGATGACGTCGCTGAACCCCGTCTATCGCGTCGGTGAGCAGATCGTGGAGATGATTCGCGCGCATCGGAAGGTATCCAAGCGCGAGGCCCGCGACAGCGCCATCGAACTGCTGCGCTCCGTCGGCATCCCGAATCCCGAACGGCGCGTGAATGATTACCCGCACGAGTTCTCCGGCGGGATGCGCCAACGGGTGATGATCGCGATGGCCCTGGCACTGGATCCCGACGTACTGATCGCCGACGAGCCGACCACCGCACTGGACGTCACGGTGCAAGCGCAGATCCTGCGACTGCTCGACAAGCTCAACCGGGAGCGGGGGCTCGCAGTGGTGCTGATCACGCACGATCTCGGTGTGGTGGCCGAGATCGCGGACCGCGTCGCCGTCATGTACGCGGGCCAGATCGTCGAGGATGCGACGCTGGAGAACCTGTTCTACGACCCCCAGCACCCCTAACACGTGGGGTCTTCTCGGCTCACTTGCCCGACTCGATCAGCCGCGGCCGGTACGGCTGGCCCAGATCGCGGGATCGCCGCCGTCGCTGCTGCATCCGCCCACCGGCTGCCGTTTCGCCGCGCGCTGCCCGCACGAGTTCGACAAGTGCGCCGAGCCACCACCGCTGGACGGTGATCGCTGCTGGCTCGATCCGGCCGAGAAGCGACGGCTCCGCGACGTGGACGGCCGAATCGGGTTGCGAAAGCCGGTGGCGACATGAGCGAGCCGCTGCTCGAGGTCACCGACCTCGTAAAGCACTTCCCTATCAAGTCGGGGGTCGTCGTCGACCGCGTGGTCGCCCACGTGAAGGCCGTCGACGGTGTGAACCTCACCATCGCAGAAGGCGAGACTCTGGGCTTGGTCGGCGAATCCGGCTGTGGCAAGTCCACTCTGAGCCGGGCCATCCTCCAGTTGACCGCCCCGACGTCGGGATCCGTCCGCTTCTGCGGCGAGGAACTGGTGGGGCGGTCGCGCCGTAGCTTGCGCCCGGTTCGGCGGCAGATGCAGATGATCTTCCAGGATCCCTATGCCTCCCTGAACCCACGCAAACGCGTCGGCCAGATCATCGGGGAGCCCATCGAGTTGCACGGGCTGGCCAGCGGCCGCGACGTCAACCGGCGCGTCCAGGAGCTGCTCGACCGCGTCGGCCTGAGCCCCGAGCATGCCAACCGCTACCCGCACGAGTTCTCCGGCGGTCAGCGCCAACGGATCGGCATCGCACGAGCCCTCGGGCTGCGTCCGAAGCTCATCATCGCCGACGAGCCCGTCTCGGCGCTGGACGTCTCCGTACAGGCGCAGATCATCAATCTGCTCAAGGATCTTCAAGAGGAGCTCGGCCTTTCGTACCTCTTCGTGGCGCACGACCTCGGCGTCGTCAGGCACGTCTCGGACCGGGTCGCCGTGATGTACCTCGGCCGAATCGTCGAAAGTGCGCCCGCAGCCGAGCTTTACGAGCATCCGATGCATCCCTACTCGAATGCGCTGCTCTCCGCGGTACCGATCCCCGACCCCAAGCTCAACATCGCGCGCGAACGGCTGGTCCTCGAGGGTGACGTGCCCAGCCCCATCGACCCACCGTCGGGCTGTCACTTCCACACCCGTTGCCCGTGGGCGACGGAGGTGTGCAACGTGGACGACCCCAAGCTAGGCCAGCTCGAGGACAGTCACGTGGTCGCCTGTCACCATCCACGAAACATGTTCGAGCAGAGCTAACTTCGTCACTTCGACGGAGTCGCGGTGGCTGCGGCCCCCTTCGCGGCAGCGTCGGCCGCCGCCTTGGCGGCCTTGCCCTCGGGGCTGGCCGCGGAGAACCCCGGGGTTCTCGCAGACGCTTCACCGTCGTCACAGTTCAGCGAGACGAGCAGTTGGTTGGTCGCCGACCCACTGCTGTTCTCCGGTGGGGGGACCGTACGCGCCACCGTGTTGACGACCAGACAGTCGGGCCACGCCTTCTGATCGCCGACGGTGGTCGAGATCACGGGCTTCAAGCCCGCGCCGGCGATGGCCGTCTCCGCGTCGCCGTACTTCTGGCCGACCACGTCCGGCGCCGAACCGGCCTGCGCCACAACAGTACCGAACAGGATCGTCGCCGTGGCGAGCGACATTGCGAGGACCGTACCGGTGGTGAGGGTGCGCACGTCATCCCCCACTCTTCGGCACTGCCTTGACTATGGGCTCGACCGTGGCCGGAGTCGTCCGGGTGGCGGTGCCCAATATCATGGCGTTATCCGTGGGCTGGACGAAGGTGGTGTTGGCCGGCGCACTGCCCGAACCAGCAAGCACCCTGCCACTGAGCCCTGCGGGTCCGTCGCCGAGGTTCAATGCCCCCAAGGTGACGAACGCGTCTGCCCCTACCAGTCCAGGCACTTTTAGGCGCAGACGAATCGTCTGCGATCTCTTCTTCTCAGCCATCCACAGATGGTGGACCGCTCACCCACGGAGACGCTGAAACGTGACTGTGACGTTGCTTGTCGCGACTTTCGGCTCACAGAAATCAGTAGGGGTACTGAGGCTGCTGGTACACCGGCGGTTGGTAGGGCTGATAGGGGGTGGGAGTCGACGGAACCTGGATCGGGATCGGCACGGGCACGAACGGGACGGTGATGTAACTCGTCGTCATGGTCGGCGTGCTCGACGTCGTGGTGGTGGTCGTCGTGGTGGGCGTCGTCGTGGTGGTCGTCGGTTGCGTCGTGGTGGCGGTCGTGGTGACCGGAGGTGCGACGGTGACGGTCTCCGTCGATGGCGGTGGCGGTGGCGGCGGTGCCTCGCTGGTGACGGTGACGACGTTCTGCGGCGGCGCTTCGGTGGCCGGTGGGGGCGGCGGCGGTTCGATGCTCGTCGGTGGCGGTGCGGGCGGCGAGGTGGCGGTCACGGGCGCCGTGCTGGGGGTGGGTTGCGTTTCGTCGGTCGTACTGGTCAGTGCGACCGCGACACCGCCGACCGCCACCAGCGCGACCACCGCCGCGATCCCGAAGATCAACTGCGGCAGGCGTTGCCACGACCGCGGCTCGTCGTCCTGCCTCGGGTGATACTGCGCGACGACGCGGGCGGTGCCGGAGTCGGCGTATGGGTCCTCGCCGGTGTACGGGGCGGGGTCTCCGACGGTGTCGTCGTCCTGCGACCAGGCCAGCGCGCGGAACGTCGACGAGTCGGGCGCGGCTGCAGCGGCCGCGGCACCCGCGATCAAGGGAGTGGGTGCGACACCGGTCTGCGCGTCGGCGTCCGCGCCGTAGGCCGCGAAGAGTGCGGCACCCACGGCGGCGTCGAGAGCCGGGTGCGGCGTCGTCACGAAGGAACCGCGGTCCCGCTCGCTCAGCCTGCGGGTGACCAGCGGAATTCGCGCGCCACCGCCCACTGCGACCACGGCCGAGACATCGGCCGCCGCAATTCTGTTGCGTAGCAACGATTCATTCAGCTCGGACAGCACTGCCGCGAGCGGCGCCTCCATCAGCGCGTCGAGTTCGTCCCGCGTCACCCGAACCGTCGACTGATGTCCTGGCAACTCGACGCGGATGTCGGCCACCGCCGACTCGGACAGTTCCTCCTTGGCCCGCCTGCACTCGTCGCGTAGTCGAGTCAGCGATCCAACCGCGGCGGTACTCGCGGGGTCGACCTCGCGTGCGATCCCGTCGAGCACGTGCGCGAGCAGGGACTGGTCGATCTGGTCACCGGAGAATTCCGTCAGCCGCGTGGTCTCGATCGGCTCGAACGATGCCGACCCGTCGGCCAGCGTCACGCTGGTGCCGCCACCGCCGAAGTCGAGCAGCGCCAGGACGCCGTGCATGGGGAGGCCCGGGTTGGCGGCCAAGGCCGTCAGCGCCGCGACGGCGTCGGACACCAGCCGAACCGGAACGCCGTTAGGGGCGAGACTCGGCGTGGTGCGCATCGCGTCGCGAAGAGACCGGAGGGTGGCGCCCGTCCAGTGCGCGGGGACGGCGACGGCGACCTGTGACGATTCGTCGCTACCCGCTTCGACGACCATGGCGTCAAGTGCCTCGATCATCAGGAGGTCGGCGCGGTACGAGGTGCCGTCGTCTGCGATCAACGGCACCGGATCTCCGACGCGTTCGACGAAACCGCTGAGCACCTGACCGGCACGTGGCAGCACGGATCGCCGCGTGACGGGTTGATTGCCGACACGGGCCGCAACCAGATTGGTCGTCCCGATCGACAACCCCAACGGGTCGCTCATGACGTCGTAACGATAACCCGGCCCACACCGCAAGCGCGTCAGACACTCCGCAGGCGCGTCAACGAACAGCGTTCTCCCAGCTAGGTTTTGGCAATCGGCACGTGGCTCAAGCCCGCCGAACCCACTGCTCCGACCGGAACGGTACGTCCCCGTCACCAGGCTGAACGGCGACAATCGGTCGGCTCGGCAATTTGACGCATTCGTCAATGCCATTCATGGCAGGACTCCATGCCGTCGGGCGTCACTGTGTTGCAATGACGACATGGGTGACATCGAAGACATTCAGCGCATCAAGTACCGGTACCTGCGCGCGCTCGACACGAAGCACTGGGACGAGTTCGCCGACACGCTCACCGAGGACGTGATTGGCGACTACGGCGAGTCCCTCGGCGAAGAACACCACTTCACCGACCGCGCCACGTTGGTCGAGTTCATGCGCAACGCGATGCCTGCCGACGTCATCACCGAACACCGGGTGACCCATCCCGAGATCGACGTCGACGGCGACGAGGCGACCGCCACCTGGTATCTGCAGGACAAGGTCATCGTCCCGAAGTTCGACTTCATGTTGATCGGTGCGGGTTTCTATCACGACCGCTACCGGCGGACCGCCGATGGCTGGAAGATCAGCGTCACGGGCTACGACCGCACCTACGACGCCTCGCTGTCGACCGCGGCGCTGAACTTCAAGGTGAAAGCCGGTCGGGCCGTGCACATCTGACGGCCTGAATCACTTGGATACGGCGATCAGCGCGCCGGGGCGCAGCCACTTCATGATCCCGACGAGCGCCGCGTCGTCGATGGCGACGCAGCCGGCCGTCGGACCGCCGTCGGTGGTGTGCAGGAAGAACGCGCCGCCGTTGCCCGGGACCCGTTGCTTGTTGACGCCCATGACCACCGCGTGCTCGTACTGCGGGATCTGAAGATTCTCGGTGCCACTGCTGGGGTTCGTGTCGAACGGGCACTGGGCCTTCTTGCAGACCTGCATCGTGTTGTAGGTGGCGCTCTTCATGTCACCGTCCCACCAGTGGTCGGGGCCCACTTGGACGTACTGCAGGCCGCCCCCAGGATTGGGAGCCGTTCCGAAGGCGAAGTCGAGCGTGAAGATGCCCATCGGCGTAAGCATCTGCCCGTCGTGCGTCTCTGGAGCCATCCCCGCCGCTCCGACGTGCGCGGGGATCCCGGCGGCGACGGCTTGCCAGCCAGCCGCCGTTCGCTCGTACACGTCGACCTTCGCCTTCGAAACACCGACGCCCACAACGGAAATAACCTGAGTGGCATTGCCGACGCTCGGAGCGAACCACGGTATCAAGTCCGCGCGGGCCACCGGCGCCAGGACCATGCCGACGACCAACGCGCACAGCGAGATCAGCAGTCGGCGCACGGCTTCAACGTCAACACAGCGCGCCCTCGGGGTCAAGTAAAGATTTAGCAACGATCCTGGAGTTGAGAGATGAGTTGCGCCCAAAGCCCTTTCGCGCTGCGGCTAGGTTGGACGCCATGAAGCTACTGCGAGGACGTGCGATTCGGCACCGCGGCATCCGCCAGATCGGTGAGGGCTTGGGCACGCTGGACCGCGAAGTCTTCGAGGCCATTGCGGAATCGCCCAGCCCACTGCTGGACGGGTTCATGCCCGGGGTCACGGCGGCTGCAGACCACTCGAAGATTTGGTTCGCGATCGCGGCCGCGTTGATGGCCACCAAGCATCCGTCGGTCCAGCGCGGCGCGGGACGCGGCGTGGCCTCCCTGGCCGTGACCAGCCTGGTGGCGAACCAGTTGGCCAAGCGGGTGTGGAAGCGCCCCCGTCCGGAATGGGCGGCGGTGCCGGTGCTGAGGCGGTCTCGCCGGATGCCGACCTCGAACTCGCTGCCGTCGGGCCACTCCGCCAGCGCAGCGGCGTTCGCCGTCGGAGTGGGCCTGGAGAGCGCACCCGTCGGGCTTGGCCTGGCCCTGCTGGCCGGAATGGTCGGGGTGTCCCGCGTCGCCACCGGCGCGCACTATCCCGGTGACGTGCTGGCGGGATTCAGCCTCGGCGCCGCGATCGCCGTGGCAGGTGCCCGGATAGTGCCGCCGATCGTCGAGGCGCGCATACCGGTCGCCGATCCTCTGCGCATCGACGCACCTCGACGACCCGACGGAGCCGGCGTCGTGCTCGTCATCAATCCAGCGTCGGGTAGTGGTACTGGCGCACGGGTCATTGACGAGACCCGCGAAGCCCTGCCCCAAATGGAGATCGTCGAGCTCGAGAAGGACGACGACGTCGAAGAGGTGCTCCGATCGGCGGCGCAACGGGCCGACGTCCTCGCCGTCGGTGGCGGCGACGGAACGGTGGCATGCGCGGCTGGCGTGGCCCTGGCGTCCGACCGTCCGCTGGCCGTGTTCCCCGGTGGCACGTTCAACCACTTCGCCAAGGACATCGGTTGCGAGACCGCGGCCAAGACGGTCGAGGCGATCCGCGACGGCAGCGTCGCCTGCGTCGACGTGCTGCGGCTCAACGAGACCGGAACCGTGATCAACACGGCGAGCATCGGCGCGTATCCCATGTTCGTTCAGAAGCGGGAGAAGCTGGAGCACAAGATCGGCAAGCCGCTTGCCGGGGTGTACGCCATGTTCCACACGCTGCGGCGCGGCGTGCCGGTGCGGATCAGATACGACAACACGACGCTGCAGACGTCGTTGTTCTTCCTCGGCAATTCCTCGTATCTGCCGACCGGTTTCGCGCCGGCGCGGCGCCTGCGAATGGACGACGGACTTATGGACGTCCGCATCCTGGAGACCGAGCGCCGGTTCAGCACCCTGCGCATCCTGACCTCACTCGCGCTCGGACGGCTGGTGCGCAGCCCGCTCTATCACGAGTTCCGGGTTCCGGAGTTCACCTTCACGACGGTCGACGGCCCGACACTGCTCGCCCACGACGGCGAACTCTCCGACGAACTCGACGAGGCGAGCTTCACCGTCCGATATCGGGCGCTACAGGTGTTTCGTCCGTTGCCGTGACCCGGGCGCCCCGCAGTATCAAGAGGCACACCGCGAAGTAGAGATAGCCCAGGGCCCAGCCAGCGATCACGTCGGACAGGTGATGGAGGTTGAGCGCGACCCGTCCGGCACCCACCGACACCACGATGACGATGCCGGCCACCACGACCCACTTCCGCAGCTCACGGCGGACGTGCGGCAGGAGGACCACCGCCAGGGCCGGCACGGCGACCATCGTGCCGACGGCATGACCGGATGGAAACGACGTCGACCACGCGTCGACCATGGCCGTCTCCGGCCGGGGCCGGTCGGCCAGGCGCTTCGCCACTTCGGTGACCATCGCTGACAACTCGATGCTCACGAAGAGGAACACCGCGACGCGCACCTGGCGTCTGAACAGCGCGTAGACGATCAGCCCCGAGGTGACGATTCGAAATGCCACGGGAGAGAACACCGTGCACCACGTGTCCCAGAAGATCACCCAGCCGTGGTGCTCGACACCGATGCGATGAGCCGCGTCGAGGGTGGACGCATCGGCCGTTGCCAGCCAATCCCAGCCCGACACCCAGCCACACCACATGGTCACGTAGACGGCACCGGCCGCCAGCGCCAGACCGGCCGGCCACTGACGTCTCGTCACCAGTCCACGTTGCATCACCTGTAACACCTTGCACAACCGTATCGATTAGTTGAGTAGCGCCCGCGCTGCCGTCACCACCCCGACTCTTGACGGCAGTGCGGGCCTTTTCCGATTTTGGTGGGAACACGGCTGTGACACTGCTGAGAAAACCCCGTCTTAGCTTTGCCAACCATGACTCAAGAGCTCAGGAAGGAGCCCGACGCCCCGGATGATCCCGGGTTGGCGGAGGCCGACCTCGACACCATGACCGCCACCATGGAGACCTTGGAGGACTACACGCTGCGCTTCGCACCGCGGAGTTATCGCAAGTGGTCGACGCGGGTGGTGGGCATCTCGGCGCTCGGCGGTATCGCCTACCTTGCCGACTTTGCCATCGGGGCCAACATCGGCATCGCCTACGGCACGACCAACGCGTTGTGGGGCATCCTCATATTTGCCGTCGTGGTCATGCTGACCGGCTTCCCGGTCGCGTACTACTCGGCGCGTTACAACATCGACCTCGACCTGGTCACCCGCGGCAGCGGCTTCGGCTACTACGGATCGGTGGTCACGAACGTCATCTTCGCGACGTTCACCTTCATCTTCTTCGCCCTCGAGGGCTCGATCATGGCTCAAGGCCTGGAACTCGGCCTCGGCATCCTTCTCTGGCCCGGCTACGCCGCATCGACGCTCATCATCTTCCCGCTCGTCATCTACGGCATGAAGGTGCTGTCGACGCTGCAGGTGTGGACGACGCCGCTGGTGGCTCGTCCTGATGGTCGCGCCGTTCGTCTATCTGGTGGTCAGCCACCCGGAGTCGGTCAGTCAGTTCTTCGCCTACCAGGGGTGAGAACGGCGTTCAGGGCTTCGACCTCGGCTCGACCCTGCTGGCCGCAGGCGTGTGTCTGTCGCTCATTGCGCAGATCGCCGAGCAGAACGACTACCTGCGCTTCATGCCCCCGAAGACGCCGGAGAACAAGCGCAGCTGGTGGACCTGGATGTTCCTGGCCGGCCCCGGCCTGGGTCATCTTCGGCGCCATCAAGCAGATCGTCGGGCTGTTCCTCGCGGTGTACCTGATCGCCAACATCGCGGACAGCGCGGGCATCGCGAACCAGCCGGTGCACCAGTTCCTGGAGATCTACCAGAACTTCCTGCCCCCGTGGCTCGCCATGACACTGGCCGTGGTGCTCGTCGTCATCAGCCAGGTCAAGATCAACGTGACGAACGCCTACTCCAGATCGCTGGCGTGGACCAACTCGATCACCCGTGTCACCAAGACCTACCCCGGTCGTCTGGTGTTCCTGGGCTTCAACCTGCTGATCGCGTTGGTCCTCATGGAAGCCAACATGTTCGACTTCCTGAACACGATCCTGGGCTTCTACGCCAACTGCGGTATGGCGTGGGTCGTGGTGGTGGCCTCCGACATCGTCTTCAACAAGTACCTGTTGAAGCTGTCGCCGATGCAGCCGGAGTTCCGTCGCGGCATGCTCTACTCGTTCAACCCGGTCGGCTTCGGCTCGATGCTGATCGCGGCCGGCCTGTCGGTGATCGCGTTCTTCGGCGGTCTCGGCGAGGCCATTCGCCCGTACTCGCCACTGGTGGCCATCGGCTTGGGCCTGGTGCTTCAGCCCATCATCGCGATCGCGACCAAGGGCAAGTACTACCTTCGCCGAACTGACGACGGCATCGACCTACCGACGCTCGACGAATTCGGCAACCCGTCCGATGCCCACCTCAAATGCCATGTCTGCCATCACGATTACGAGCGGCCGGACATGATCAAGTCGGCGAGCGACGAGGGGTACATCTGCTCGCTGTGCCTCTCCACCGACAAGACCGGCGCGAACGTGCTCCCCGCTCAAACGTAGGACAGCCCAGAATGCGCTAGAAGGACGGCCGAAGCCGATATTCTCCCGGCTATGGCCGTCTTTCTGCGCAAGATGCTCGGCATCGGCGCCCTGCCCGACGACATGCGCGCCCAGGTCGAAGCCGAGGGCGTGCTCCACGTGGCCGAGTTCGTCCCGGTCACCTTCCGCTTCTCCGGCAGGGTCCCCGGCAAGGTCGCGAAGGGAAACCTCAGCAGTTACGTGGGCGCGCTCGCGCTCACCAGTCAGCGGGTGCTCGGCACGCTGTCGTCGGTCCCGAAGAAGGCAAGCCGGTCCGTCGACCACCCGTGGAACACGCCCGGCGGCTCGATGGTGCGGGCCACGCTCGACGAGTCGGGGCTTCTGCTCAGCGTGCCCGACATCTCCGTCGTCGACCCGTGTTTCTCGGGCTCGGTGTCACTGCACTACAAGGCGCCGCTCTCCGACGAGCTCCTGATGCAGCTACCAGAACGGTCCTTCACCTTCGACGTCCCACCGAAGTTCGTCTACTCCGTGTGCGGGATACCGCGCAGCTAGAGGGCATCGCCGTCGAGGTAGAGCCAACGGCCTCGGCGACGTTCGAACCGGCTGCGCTCCCGCATGGCACCAGGACGGCCCTGCGACTCGAACCGCGCCGTGAACTCGACCTCCCCGCGTTCGTCGGCGACGCCACCCGCCGCGGTATCGGTCACCTCCAGCGACGTCCAGACGACATCGGCGTCGATCGTCGTATCGGCGGGCCGCGTTCGCGGATGCCAGCTACGGAACAGATAGTCGGCGTCGCCGCACGCGAAGGCCGAGTACCTGGACCGCATCACTTCCTCGGCCGTCGCCGCTTGCCGCTCGCCGATGTGCAACGGTCCGCAGCAGACGTGGTAGCCAACGCCGCTGCCGCACGGGCACGGACGGCCGAATGGGTCAGGCGCCACGAGCCAGATCATGCCCTAAAACGGAGGTGGCGGATCGGACGGATCATTGCGCGCCCGTTCCGCCCTTACCCATTGGGCTTGCTGCTGGGCCCGCGTACCCCTGCGCGTCGGCATGGTGAGGCCACGGTCGTCGCGGCACACCGCCCCACGCGCGGCCTTCGGCAGGTCGGGCAACGCGCCGGTGTCGACGTTCCACCGCGGAAAGAGCATTCCCCCCGCGGGCCGGGTCGCGTAGGTGGCACCGGTCGGCGACGTTCACACGACGACACCGTTGGGCATCTGACGGTCTGTCCACCGCCCCTGCCTACCCAGAAGGTTTTGAGCAAGTGATGGGACCGACTAGCTGAAGGACACTCTCACCGGGAGGTGAACTGCTGCTACACCGCAACGTGTGACCCCAAGACACGCACCCGTGTGGACCGTCATGTGGACCGATGGGGACCATTCCTTCAGTACGACCCCGGCCGTACTGAAGGACGGCGACGGTGTGCGAGGGAAGTTGGCACCCAGCCGCCTGGCGTGGCCACATGGAGACGACAGAGTCGTCATTCTTCCGTCGCCATCCAACTCGACCGCGGCTACGAAATCACAGCATGAACAACATATTCAATCAACTGCTGGCCACGCCGTTATCCATGATTGTTCTAGCGAGCGTCATGGTCGTTTTGATGGCGCTCACCATGTACTCGGTGATCAAGCGAGACCGGGCGATGATCGGTGCGCTCCGGCACGACTCCGAAGCCAAGGAGTCCTACACGAGCCGCTGGCGGAATCGAACCGCAGCCTGACCCCGGCTGCTCCCGGCGGCACGCGGGCAGCTCGACCCCGACTTAGCCCTGGTATCTACTGAGCGGTTTCCGCTCACCCCACACTGTCTCGACGTGGCAATTCGGTGGGTCTACGTTCCGCGCCGTCTCGAATCTGATGATCGGTCCGTTCGCATGCGCCACTCCAGAAGGTTTGGAGCAGATGGTGACACCGGACACGCGAAGAACACTTGAGTGTGGTGGCGCCGCGCGGTCACGCTGACCTACTCAATTCGCACGTTTGCCACGGGGCATCGCGGGCACGACAGGCGCGTGAGGGTTGCGCTTAGGCGCTCAGACCCAACTCTGATACCCCACGCAGATGCAGTGATGTTCGCCGAAGGACATGTCATGGCACGCCCCCTCGCCGCGCTCAGCCTTATCGCGAGCCTCCTTGGGGGCGAGAGAGGCATTCAGGTCGTGGTGCTCTTTCGCGTGACCGCAAACCTTGCAGTAATTAGTAGTCACTTCAGTCATTGTCATTTCCTTCCCACGACGGATGCGTAACCGACCCGTTGTCTCCACGATGCGCTTTCGGAGTAGCAACAGCAACAGGGGCTATGCCCTGTCCCCGGCGGCTTATGTCATGCCATCGTGGGGATGGTCGGTGGTGATGGCCGCCGCGGATCTCCGACTGGATCTGCTGCAGCTGTTTTCGACATAGGCACTTGAGGTTGGTGACAAGCTGCGAATCTACCCCCATCCAATGCCTCTGACTGACAGAGCTGAGGATCGCTCGCCCGGGCCGACGCGCCGAAGTTGCCTGGCGTGAGACTCGTGGATCACTGGCCGCCACGGCCAGCGTCTCTCGCCTTGGAACTCAAGTAGGTGCAGGTTACGCGCAACAGCGGCCGCAACCGAGTCTGGCGGATCCGACGACAGAAGATGCGCGAGATGGGCGGATGCGTTGTGCATCAGTCGAATAGGTTGTCCTGGCTAGTGGCTCGGTTGCGGAGCCGTTCGGATGCCCACCGTCGGATGGAGGCGTCTGGATCGTTGTCCGCCAGCGTCTGAACCAGTTCGTCGTCGCCGCTGGCCAGCAGCTGTTCCAGGGCTGCCTGGCGGGGTGTTTTGTGTCTCCAGGCCAACGCCGCCTCCAGCACGGTTCGCGCCTGATCTTCGCCAAGGGCGTCGGCTACGCGTACTGCGCCGGTCACTACGGCGGCCGCGTCGCGCGCCGGCAAGGACCGTGCGTGTTCGAGGACGTCGCCCACTGGTGCTCGGCGTCGACCCACGACGCGGCCGGCAGCCCAGGTCCGCAGCGGTGGCCACACGTTACGGCTCGCCATGGTGGGAGAGTTGGGATCGACGCGGATCGTCCGCCCCGGTCCCGCAGAGTTGAGGTCGTACTCGACGAAACTGGTGGCGATCCACCCAACCGGGTGACGGTAGTCCACCCGCTCCTGCCACAGCAGCGCGTCGGCGAGTCGGTCCTGGTCGTCATCATCGAGAATCCCCGAATTTACGATGCCGGCAATCACCTGCGTGCTCACACGGCGCCATCGCCAGTCGGTGCACAGCAGCAGGGCGGAGTCGAAGGCGCCCGGCTCACCGTTGACGTGGAGTCGCCGGAAGGCCTCGACCGCGAGGGCCGGCGGCAGCGGTCGGCCGATCGCACTCGACACCAGCCGCCGCCACAGGCTCAACGCATCGGTGATGCCGGAAATCTCGGTCGGCTCCGGGTGGTCCATCCGTCCATCCTGACAGCACCACGGCCGGTGAACTAACGTCGCCGGCGTGGCACGCGGCGACGACGAAATACAGCAGATCATTGATCAGGCACTGGCGGGACTCGGGTCTACCGAATATCGAAAGCCTTGCGCTGCGATTGGCCTTTGCCGGCGCGACGTCGATCGAGCAGCTGCTTGCCGCTGCCACCAAGCCGCCGGTGCGCCGCCGACCCCGCCGCGCGGAGCCGGTGACGCTGCGGGTCCGGGTGGACCTGGCTGGAACGAAGCCGCCGGTATGGCGGCGCCTCGAACTCGCCTCGGATCTGTTTCTGGACGAGGTCAACGAGATCATGCAGGCCGCGTTCGGCTGGACCGATTCGCATCTACACCAGTTCGGCTGCGGCCCCTCCTATTACAGCCGTGAGACGGAGTACTACCTGTGCCCGTTCTCGGCCGGGGACGGCGACGAGGGCATACCAGAGGATCAGGTGCGGCTCGACGAGACCCTCGTCGACGTGGGCGATAAATTGCTCTACACATACGATTTCGGCGACGATTGGCAGCACACGATCCGGCTGGAAGCCGTGCTGGCACACGAGGCGTCCTCGCCGCGCGCGATCTGCACCGGCGGGCGCCAACCCGGTCCCGCCGAGGATTGCGGCAGTGTCGGCGGCTACGCGCTGCTGGTCGCGGCCACCGACCCGGGCCACCCGGATCATGCGGTGGCCCGCGCCGAGTACGCCGAGCTCTACGGTCCTGATGTCGACCCGCACCACTGGGCGCCGACACAGTTCGATGTCGACCGGATCAACCGTGTGCTGGCGGGTCTCGGCAGCACTGCGTCCCCGCACGAAATCACCGGCCCACCAGGGGATCTCCTCGACGGCATGCAGACCACGTACGGGCAGAGCCTGTGGCGGCAACTGCTGGGCAGCGCGCGGCTTGACGATCCGGTGTTGATTGGCGCCGACACGGCCGCTGCGGCGGTGCGACCGTACGCGTGGCTGCTGGAGCGCGTCGGCGACGACGGCATCGCACTGACCCAGGCCGGCTACCTGCCGCCGGTGCACGTCAAGGCCGCATTCACCGAGCTCAAGCTCGACGAGGCGTGGATCGGGGCCGGCAACCGCGAGGATCTCACCTATCCGGTGCTACACCTGCGGCAGTCGGCGCAGCGGGTTGGGTTGCTGCGCAAGCACAATGGCCGGTTGCTCGTGACCACGCGGGGAAAGGCGCTGCGCAGCGACCCCGTCGGGTTGTGGTGGCACCTGGCCGAACAAACACCGGTCGCGTCCACCGACCGGTGTGTCTATCACGCTGGATTGCTGTATCTGGCCGCGCTGGCCGCCGAGACCACCGAGAACCCCGAAACGATCGTCGCGGAACTGCTCGACGCACTGGGGTGGATGCGCGGCGACGGGTCCCCGATCACAGCGCAGTCAGCGGCAGCAGCGGCATCTCACCTCACGGACACACTGCGCCGGCTGGGGTTGTTGCGGCGTGCGGGATCTGGTCCAGACCGATGCGAGCAGCCGACCAGAAACGCGGTCGACTTTGCCCGTGCCGCGCTCACGGCCTGGCCGCCATAGACTCGCAGTCGATCCGCACTGCATTCAGAACGCACTGGCCAAGAGTGTTTCGGCAGAGCATTTGAGCTTGGTGACAACTCGTCGCTGATCTGCCTGCTGTTCCGCTCAGCGTTATCAGCGAGCGGGGAAGGCGCTTCGGGCGACGATCGCAGGAATCGTTGGCGACGCGAGTGGTCAGGTCACCAGTTCGTATTCCACTTGCAGCAGCTCGTAGGTCCTGACTGCTCGCCGGTCGCGGGTCAACAGTGTCGCTCCAGCAGCCTTCGCCGTCGATCCGACCAGCGCGTCGTAGGTTGCGCCGCCGGTGACGTTGTGTGTCGCGAGGTGATTGATCAACTCACGATGCGGTTGCGCGTCCAGCGTGAGGTAGTCGGCGGATGTCACTTCGGCCAAATACGCTTGAACGACCGCAGCCGCCACGCGATGCGGTGGTGGTAGGCGCGTCAGGACAGAGTAGGTCTCCACCGCCGTGTGTGCGACCAGGTGAACGCCCCGGTTGAGGGCACGCGCGGCGGATTGGTGCGCTTCGTGCCAGGTTGCGAATCCGGCAACAAGAACACTGGTGTCGGGGGCGATCACCGCCGCACGCGGTCCAGCGTCTCGCGAACGATTTCATCGGTCAACGGGGGCAGCGGGCGGTCCGGCCGTGCAACGAGGACTGAACCTTCCCGAATCAGTTCGACTTCGGTCGGCGCTGGTTCAATCTCGATTCGGCCATCGCGCTCCGTGATCTCCACCTGCTCGTTCCCGCGCAAGCCGAGGCGATCACGAATCCGCTTGGGGATCACCAAACGCCCCGCCGGGTCGATGGTTGTTCTCATGGGAAGAAATCTACCATTCCGTACGATCGCAGCGGTCGATGGTGGCAAGCCGCGCAACACCCGCTCGAACATCTGTCGCTGACATTGACGTTCGCCCCACTCATTCGAGCGACCTAAGATGTCTCAAGGACCCCATCCCTCCTCGGCGGCTACCACCAGCCCATTTATCGCTGACATTGCTGGAAACGACCGAGAAATCTGAGCTTCGACGGGTGCGTCGGTCCAGCTTCGCCGTCGGGAACCGAATGATCGACGTCGCAGCGTTCGGCGGGGTAATCGCAGCCGGGAAACCGGCACGTCAGATCACGGCTCCGCACGAACCGCTGAAGCACAACCGAAGGCCGGTAGCCGGGCTCGGTGCACAGCAGGTCGGCGGTTCGCAGCAACCGCACGGGAGCGCCCAACCGCACGAGTTCGGCCAAGAGCGGCGCAGGCACGAGTCCGCCACCGGGCGATCACTCCCGCTGGCTGGTTGTCCTCTGCGCCTCCGGGCTCCGGATCCGGCCCCAACGCGTCGGCCAACGTCTGGTGACGGGTGCCCAGCGGACGGTTGAGCGACGAGGCCTCCGCGACGACGTGGATTACGACCGCGTCGGCACGCGAATCGTGCCCGCGGCAACACAATCAATTGCCCGCAGGCGCAAGCGAGATCGTGACCGCCTGCCGCGAGTGCGCCGAGAGCATCCGCGCGACGCTCCGCCATGCTGCGCGGATCGTCCTGACATACGGCGCGTGCCATCGCGTCCAGCCGGCGAAACAGCACGGCGGCGTCGGTGGCGAACAGCCTGCCCCAGAGTGACGCCGTGCCCGCGGTGTCGTCACGACTGCCGATCTGAACGTCGCGGCCACGGGCGGCACCCCGGAAGCGACGGAGCGCCCCGGGTCGAGATGCTCGACAATGGAGTCGACGGCCTGTTCGAGTTGGGCCGTCGATAGCGGACCCCACCCGCCGACCCGAGCGACGATCTCCGCGTCGACCGCAGCCAGCGCCTCCGGGTCGACGATCAGCTGAGTCCGCCGGGTGATCGCCGACGCTCAACACTCACGCAGCCCGATCTCGCCCGCGAGAAACAACTCCAGCACTCGGGGGAACCGGTGACGCAATGCATTGGCCTGGTGCATCTGGCTCGAAGCCGCGCGATGGCCGATATTCTGGGCGGCGGCCACCTCGGCGGCCGCCGCGTCCCAATCGTCACACGCCCAGTGCTCAGACGCCGCTCCCGACTCGGGCTCACAGCGGCGGCCAACAAGCTCGGCGGCCGCCGCCAACCGGCGCGCAGCTGCGGCCGCCTCCACCCGCGCCCAGCCTGCGATGGCCGCGACCACGTCAGCGTCGGCGGGGTCAAACAGGGAATCCGGCCCCAGCAGTGATTGATCGAACACACTTTCGAATCTAGTGGCGCACCCGACACCCGACACCCGACAGGCCCAAGAATCCTGCTGTGGATGAATCTCGCGCTGTGGATAGCCGACCTCGGCGAGCCCAAACGGTTGCCGTTTCGGCGAAGAACCTGTTCCGTATATCAACGATGACGGACAACGTGCTGCTCGTGCACTGGCACGACCTCGGCAGATATCTCGGCGCCTACGGACACGCCGACGTGTGCAGTCCCCGGCTGGATCAACTCGCCGCCGAGGGCATCCTGTTCACCCGCGCTCACGCGACCGCCCCGCTGTGCTCACCGTCGCGAGGGTCGCTGTTCACCGGCCGCTATCCCCAGAGCAACGGGCTGCTCGGGCTGGCCCACCACGGCTGGGAATACCGGTCCGGGGTCCGCACCCTTCCACACCTGCTCTCCGAATCAGGTTGGCATACGGCCCTATTCGGCATGCAACACGAAACGTCGTATCCACCGAAGCTCGGCTTCGACGAGTTCGACGTCTCGAATTCATACTGCGAGTACGTCGTCGAGCACGCGACCCGGTGGCTGGCCAACCCACCCGAGAAGCCCTTCCTGCTCACCACGGGCTTCTTCGAGACCCACCGGCCGTATCCACACGAGCGGTACGAACCGGCGGATCCCGACGCGGTGAGCCTGCCCGACTACCTGCCCGACCTGCCCGACGTGCGGCAGGACCTCGCCGACTTCTACGGCTCCATCACCGTGGCCGACGCGGCTGTGGGCCAGCTACTCGACACCCTCGCCGAGACCGAACTGGACCGCAACACCTGGGTGGTTTTCCTCACCGACCACGGGCCTGCGCTGCCTAGGGCCAAGTCGACGCTCTACGACGCGGGCACGGGAATCGCGCTCATCGTGCGTCCGCCGACGCGCATGCCGACCGAACCGAGGGTGTACGAGGATCTGTTCAGCGGAGTCGACCTGGTGCCGACGCTGCTCGAGCTGCTCGGCGTCGGCATTCCCGACGAGGTCGAGGGCATCTCGCATGCCGACGCGTTGATGCAGCCTCGGTGCGAACCGGTTCGCACCGAGGTGTACACGACCAAGACTTACCACGACTCGTTCGATCCGATCCGTGCCGTTCGCACGCGGGAGTACACCTACATCGAGAACTACGCGGCGCGGCCGCTGCTCGACCTGCCGTGGGACATCGCGGACAGCGCGCCCGGCAAGGCGGTCGCGCCGACGTCCCGCGCTCCTCGGCCCGCGCGGGAACTCTACGACGTGATCGCCGACCCCACGGAAAGCAACAACCTGCTCGCCGCCGACGCCGACGATGCGACCGAGGCGATCGCGGTCGACCTCGCTCTGCGACTCGACGCGTGGCGGCACGCGACGAACGACGTGATCGCCTCGGACTTCGCGGAACGCGTATATCCGAGAGATTCACGACGACTTACCTGAACATCCACGGATGGCCCACCACCAGCCGCTCGGGGATCGCCGTCGACCGCGGCATCGAGGCCGCGACCGACGATGGTTTGGCTCGTGGTGAGCAAAATGGCCGAACGGCAACGGGTTTCGGCAGCCGCTAGGCTCTGGCCATGGCCACCCAGCCCGCCTATCTGGTCCTCGCCTCGCAGCGCAGCGGAAGCACGTTGCTCGTCGAGTCGCTGCGGGCGACGGGCGTGGCCGGCGAGCCGCAGGAGTTCTTCCAATATCTGCCGACGACCAGCATGTCGCCCCAGCCGCGACAGTGGTTCGACGGCGTCGGAGACGACTCCATCCTGCGACTCCTCGACCCTCTCGACGAGGGCAAGCCCGATCTCGCCCCACCCGAGATCTGGCGCGATTACATCCGCACCGTGGGTCGCACCCCCAATGGGGTGTGGGGCGGCAAGTTGATGTGGAACCAGACGACGTTGCTCGAGCAGCGTGCGGCAGGCCTACCCGACCGCTCCGGAACGGCCTGCTCTCGGCGATCCGCGACGTGGTCGGCACGTATCCGGTTCTCGTGCACGTGTACCGCCCCGACGTCGTCTCACAGGCGGTGTCGTTCTGGCGCGCAGTGCAGACCAGGGTTTGGCGGGGCCGGCCCGATCCCGTCCGCGACGCCCGCGCCGGCTACCACGCCGGTGCCGTCGCGCACGTCGTGACGATGCTGAAAGCTCAGGAGGACGCCTGGCGGGCGTGGTTCGCCGAGGAACAGATCGACCCCATCGACGTGTCCTACCCGGTGCTATGGCGAAACCTCACCGAGGTGGTGGGTACCGTCCTCGACGCACTCGGTCTCGACCCGCGACGCGCCCCGGCGCTGGTTCTGGAACGCCAGGCCGATCATCGGTCCGACGACTGGGTGGATCGCTATCGCAGGGATGCGGAGAGACAAGGTCTTCCGGTATGACGGCTCAGACGGGGGACGCTACCCACGTCGAGGAACTCCGGTTGCTCGAGGCGGAGTCGGTGCACATCATCCGCGAGGTCGTCGCCGAACTGCAGCGACCCGTGCTGCTGTTCTCGGCGGGCAAGGACTCGATCGTCCTGCTCCGCCTCGCCGAGAAGGCGTTCCGACCGTCGCCGTTGCCGTTTCCCGTCCTCCACGTCGACACCGGCCACAACTTCGGTGAAGTCATCGACTTCCGCGACCGCAGGCTCGGCGAACACGGCCACAAGCTCATCGTCGGCTCGGTCCAGGAGTCGATCGAAAGCGGCCGCGCCACCCCGCACGATGTCTTTCCCATTGATAAACCAAGACGTCGCGCTTCGGTTGGCTAGCATTCGGCCCAATTGCCTCCAGCCTCATGCCCGAAACCGTCGCGCGGCGGTATCGCGAGGGTGACGAGGCGGTTGACACGCCGTGTCGGGGTGGCTGACACCCTTGTCGGGTTTTGAGGACGATCCCAAGCTGATCGTGACGGCGCACCTGTCCAATTCGTCGGCCGCGATGTCGCGCCAGGACTTGGCCTACGACATCGTCCGGCCGGGGATTGCGGTCTACGGCCTCAGCCCGATCCCGGAGCGCGGCCAGATGGGCCTGATCCCTGCTATGACGCGGAAATGCTCGGTGGCACTGGTCAAGTCGGTTCGCGCCGGTGAGGGGGCGTCCTACAGTCACACCTGGGTGGCCGACCGCGACACCACGCTAGCGCTGATGCCGATCAGCTACGCCGACGGGGCGTACCGCGCGCTGAGCGGGCGCATCGACGTGCTCGTCAACGGCCGGTTGCGCCGCAGCGTGGGCCGGATCTGCATGGACCAGTTCGTCGTCGACATGGGCCCGGGCCAGACCGGTGTGCACGAAGGTGACGAGGCCGTCCCGTTCGGCCCCGGCGGCGACGGCGAGCCCACGGCACAGGACTGAGCCGACCTGCTCGACACCATCCACTACGAGGTGGTGACCTATCGGCGCTGTCGGGTGCACACACAGTGGGAGATGATCTCCGGCGGGTAGCGGTATCCCTTGTACATCGACACCACCGGATCATCCCCGAAGCGCCAGTCTCACTCACCACCTTGACAGTGCCCTCGGGCCGCCACGAGTACCCGATGTCCCCCAATCGGGGGACCCGCGATTCACCCGTTGCACCTGCTGATTGCCGGACAGACACCACGATGGCTGTGCCGGAATCTAGTTATGCGCCTGGAGAACATCCACCCAAACTTCGAAACACCGACCAGTGATCGTGGTGCCGATCGCGAAAGGGATAGCGCGGTGAACGACTTCAGTGGAATGCCTCTTCCGGCACTCGCGGCCGCCGACGACGCGGTTACGAGCGACGTCCGAGAGCCGGCCTCGATCACCACATACCCGGTGGGCAACGTGACCGCGCTTCGACCCAGAATTCGGCCCGATGCTGGCGGCGCACCACAACCCGGCAGCGACCTCGCTGTGCACATGACCCGCTCGGCCTCCGAGGCGATGCGTACCTATCGGCTGCCGTCAAATATCACCGGACACCGACCTCGGCTGCGCAAGTTCAGCCAGTCGACGAAGCTGCAGGACGTCTCGTATGAAATCCGTGGCCCGGTACACGACCACGCCGCCCGGCTGGAGTCCGAGGGTCACCGCATCCTCAAGCTCAACATCGGCAACCCCGCACCCTTCGGGTTCGAGGCGCCCGATGTCATCATGCGCGACATCATCCAGGCGCTGCCCTACGCGCAGGGCTACTCCGACTCCAAGGGCATCCTGTCCGCGCGGCGGGCGGTGGTCACCCGCTACGAACTCGTCGCCGGTTTCCCCCGATTCGACGTCGATCACGTCTACCTGGGCAATGGCTGCTCGGAACTCATCACCATGACGTTGCAGGCGCTGCTGGACAACGGCGATCAGGTGCTGATCCCGGCGCCGGACTATCCGCTGTGGACGGCGTCGACCTCGTTGGCTGGCGGCACCCCGGTGCACTATCTGTGTGATGAGACGCAGGACTGGATGCCCGATCTCGCCGACCTGGAATCGAAGATCACCGAGCGCACCAAGGCGATCGTGGTCATCAATCCCAACAACCCCACCGGCGCGGTGTACAGCCGCGAGCTCCTCGAGCAGATGGCCGATCTCGCGCGCAAGCACCAGTTGCTGCTGTTGGCAGACGAGATCTACGACAAGATCCTCTACGACGACGCCGAGCACATAGCGATGGCGTCGGTCGCGCCTGACGTGCTGACCCTGACGTTCAACGGACTGTCCAAGGCGTACCGGGTTGCCGGGTACCGTGCCGGCTGGCTGGCCATCACCGGTCCGAAGGAGCACGCGAGCAGCTTCATCGAGGGCATCAGCCTGCTGACCAACATGCGGTTGTGCCCCAATGTGCCTGCCCAGCACGCGATTCAGGTCGCGCTCGGTGGACACCAGAGCATCGACGATCTCGTCCTGCCCGGCGGTCGGCTGCTCGAACAACGCGACGTCGCCTGGTCCAAATTGAACGAGATCCCCGGAGTGTCCTGCGTGAAGCCGTCGGGCGCGCTGTACGCCTTCCCGCGGCTGGACCCCGAGGTATATGACATCGCCGACGACGGGCAACTCGTGCTCGATCTGCTGCTGCAGGAGAAGATCCTGGTCACACAGGGCACCGGGTTCAATTGGCCCACAACGGATCATCTCCGCATCGTCACCCTGCCCCGGTCACAAGACTTGGCCATGGCCATCGAGCGGCTCGGTAACTTCCTCGCCGGCTTCCGGGGCGCGAAGACAACCAGCACGACATCAACGCGCCAATCCTTCATGAGATCACGATGAGCACAACCATTAGTGGTGTCGAACGCACGGGTACCGGAAGGTCTCAGGCGTCCCGCGGCATCGTTGCCCTTTTGTTCCTGGTGATCCCATTGAGCCAGATCGGGCTTGACATTTATACGCCGGCGCTTCCGCAGATGGCGATCGAGTTCGCGGCGTCCAACGATCTCGTCCAGAACACCGTGACCACCTACATGTTGGGCATGAGTGTGGCGTTCCTTCCGGTGGGGATGATCGCGGATGCGTTGGGCCGCAAAAGGGTCCTGCTCTCCGGCTTGGGGCTGCTCGTAGTGGCGAGCATCGGATGCGCGCTCGCGGATAGCCTTACGCTGTTGTTGGGTGTGCGATTCGTGCAGGGCATCGGCGCGGGTGCGTGCCTGCTTATGGCGGCCACCTTGCGGCCGACCGTTTTCGGGGCGCCAAGCTGGTCTCGGTGTTGGGGTTGCTCGGTGCAGCGTGGGGGGCGGCACCGGTGCTGGCACCGGCCGTCGGTGGATTCTTGGTGCAGTTTGGGTCCTGGCGTCTGGTGTTTGGGTTGTTCGCCGTCCTGGCAGCCGCAGTTGGGCTGCTCGTAGCAATAGTGTTGCCCGAGACGCTCGACGAAGATCTGCGCTCACCGGTCGATCTGCGCGCGGCGATGCGGACCCTCGGTGAGGCGCTGCGCCACCGGATCTTTCTGGGATACGTCGTGATGTTCGGCTTGATAGGTGCCGCGCAAATGGTGTTCGGAGTTGCCGGCCCGTTCCTGTACGAGGTGAAGCTCGGATTCTCGCCCGCCGCCTACGGGTTGGTTGCGCTGATCGTGGGGACGGCGAACTTAGTCGGTGAACTGGCCTGCGGCGGACTGGCCCAACGCACGACCACCCGCCGGCTAGCCCTGAGCGCGTGGGCGGTCTTCATGCTCGGGGCCGTAATCCTTGTGGTCTCTGCCGAAGTGGTCGGCGTCAACGCGTGGCTGATTACAGTAGGTGGCGCACTGGCGCTGGTCGGATGCGGAGTGCTCGACCCCCAGAGTAAGGGCCTGGCGATGGGTGTGTTCGCCCGGAACATTGGGCTGATCGGCGGGCTGGTCAATACCTGCTGCTATTTGATCGTCAGTGTGGCGATGGCCTTGATCGCCTACTCGCCCGAGGAATCTCAGGCGCCGCTTGGTTGGCTCTATGTCGCGCTGGGTGTGATGTTCGCTGTGTTGCTCTTTGCCACAGTGTCGCGGCGGTCGCCCGGCGCGGGAGAGCCGCGGAAGCTGTCAACCTGAATGAGGCACCGTTGAGTGGTATTTACTGAGCCAGAAGGTCAGACGACGTGACGTCATACCTTCGCTTACTCGACACCGACCAACTTTAGAAGTAGTTCATAAGTTATGGATGTCGTGACGTTCTCAGACCTGTAGCTGAGAGGAAAGGCCACCGTGGAAAGCTGGCTCTGCCGCGCCACGGGACGGTCTCTGCTGGTCCGACGTCGCGACGCCGAAGACCTGGTGCTCACTACAGTCTCGCGCCCCGAGCAGGTCCGCCAAGCCTCCTCGGTCACCTCGCGCATGTTTGTCGCGCTCATGCAGCACGACCCCGGTGTGCGCGACCTCGTCACCGAGATCCTGCCGAAAGTGTTTCCCTGGGTGGCGTTCCTGTCACGCGACGAAATACGCGAATTCGTCATCGAGCTGTGGCCGCCATCCGGGCCGCCGCCTCCGGGTGCCGCGAACCAGGGGATCCGGCAACGCTCGCTGCTACCCAACCTGGGCGACGACGAAGATCCGGCGGAACGGGAAGAACGTGCGCCCGTCGGGGCGGGCAGGGTATCTCTCGTCCAGCATCGGGACGAGCTCGCTGCGGAACTGCTGCCAATCCTCCTCGTCGAGCGCACCCTTCACCGGTGTGAGCGCCGTACCCGTGATCCAATTCAGCACCGGGTGTTCGCCGGTGAGTTCGTGAACGTAGGTGGTCTCCCAGGTGTCGACGGCGCAGCCCGCATCGGCGAGCATGGCGGCGTACTCGGCGGCCGAGTCCACGACCTTCCCGACGCGGAAGGGAATGTTGCGCAGGGCCTTCAGCCACTTCGAGCTGCTCGCCAACTCACGCACCGCGGCATGTGAGGGAGCATCGAAGTTGCCGGGCACCTGCATCGCGATCCACGCCCCGGCGGTCAGCTCACCGGCCCAGCGGACCAGCAGCTCCCGATGCCCGAGCACCCATTGCAGTGCCGCGTTGCTCAGCACGACGTCGGTGTCCGGCTTCGGCGTCCACGACTCCAGTTCCCCGAGGCTCGCGTCCAGCCCGCGCTCACGGGCCGCGTCGACCATCTCCTGCGAGCTGTCGACGGCTTCGACGACGGCGTCCGGCCAGCGGTCCGACAGAGTGACCGTCAGGTTGCCCGGCCCGCAACCGAGATCGACGACGCGGCGCGGTGACTCGGCACCCACCCGTGACAACAGGTCGTAGAACGGACGCCCGCGGTGGTCCGCGAAGGCCAGGTACACGTCGGGATTCCACATGGTGACATCCTGTCTGATCATGCAGGAGGCAACGGCCGTACGGGCAATCTGGGAGTCGCTGGGGCTGCCGGGCATCATCGACGTTCACACCCACTTCATGCCGAAGCGGGTGATGCACAAGGTGTGGCAGTACTTCGACGCCGCAGGGCCGCTCGTCGGTCGCGTCTGGCCGATCACCTACCGCGCCGAGGAGGCCGACCGCCCCGAGACACTGCGGGGCTTCGGCGTGCGTGCCTTCACCTCGCTGGTCTACCCGCACAAGCCTCAAATGGCCGCCTGGCTGAATCAGTGGGCGGCCCAGTTCGCGTCGACCACGCCGGACTGCCTGCCCACCGCGACGTTCTATCCCGAACCGGGCGCCGTGGAGTACGTCACCGCCGCGATCGTCGACGGCACTCTTGTATTCAAGGCCCACGTCCAGGTCGGCGGCTACGACCCGACGGATCCGCTGCTCGACGGGGTCTGGGGTGTAATCGAGGAGGCGCAGGTCCCCGTCGTCATCCACTGTGGTTCGGGCCCACAGCCCGGGGCACACACCGGCCCCGAGCCGGTCCGGGCGGTGTTGGCCCGTCACCCGCGACTTCCCCTCGTCATCGCCCACATGGGGATGCCCGAATGCGGTGACTTCCTCGACCTCTGCGAGAAACACCCGGAGGTCCGGCTGGACACGACGATGGCCTTCACTCCGTTCGTCGAGGAGATGGCGCCCTTCCCGGCTGCCGATCGACCCCGGATCGTCGAGCTTGGTGAGCGCATCCTGTTCGGTAGCGACTTCCCCAACATCCCGTACGGCTACCTCGAGGCCATGGAGGTTCTGACGGCGCTGAACGGCATCGACGACGACTGGCTGCGCGGGGTGTTCCACGACAACGCCGCACGACTCTTCGGACTGTCCGCCCACAGCTGATTGACAGCCGGGCCACGGCGCAGTGCCAGGCAGACCAGCGAGGGTGGCGATCGTGACTACCCGGTGGCCACGGTGGGGACTTGCTGCCCTGCTGACGTGCACCGCCGCGATGTACCTCTGGAATCTGTCCGCGTCGGACTACGGGAACGCCTTCTATGCCGCTGCCGCGCAGGCCGGTTCGCAGAGCTGGTCGGCGTGGTTCTTCGGTTCACTGGACGCAGGAGACTTCATCACGGTGGACAAGCCGCCGGGGGCTCTCTGGGTGACCGGCCTGTCGATACGCCTTTTCGGCATGAGCACCTGGTCGGTGCTGGTACCACAGGCCATGATGGGCGTCGCTGCGGTGGCGGTACTGTTCGCGGCCGTCCGGCGTGTGGTGCCCGACCCGGTCCAAGGTGCCGTCGCGGGCTTGATCGCCGGTGCCGTCCTCGCCTGCACCCCCGCCGCGGCGCTGATGTTCCGCTTCAACAACCCCGACGCGCTCCTGGTGCTGTTGTTGGTGGTCGCCGCCCATTGTCTGGCGCGTGCGGTGCAGGCGCCGTCGTGGCGGTGGTTGGCCCTGGTCGGCGCCGTCATGGGGACGGCGTTCCTCACCAAGATGCTGCAGGGCTTTCTGGTACTGCCCGGGTTCGGTCTGGGGTACCTGCTGGCGGCACCGACGACGTGGCGAAAACGGTTGCTGCACTTGGCCGGTGCGCTCGGTGCGTTCGTGGCCTCGGCGGGCTGGTGGGTGCTCGTCGTGCAGCTCATACCCGCACAATCGCGGCCCTACATCGGAGGTTCGACGAACAACACGGTGCTGAATCTGGCGTTCGGCTACAACGGGTTGGGCCGACTGGTGGGACATGAATCGGACTGGGGTGGACCGGCGGTCGGCTCGACGAAGGCGCCGACCGGTCTGCATCGGCTGTTCACCACCGAGATGGGCAACGAGATCTCCTGGCTGCTGCCCGTCGCCTTGTTCGCCACCGCCTTCGGCGCCTACCTGGCCGTGCGCGGACGCCTCGCTCGAGACGAGCGGGCGGCCGTCATGTCATGGGGCGGCTGGCTGCTGGTGACGGTGGTGGTCTTCAGTTACATGCTCGGCACCATCCACCCTTACTACACCGTCGCGCTGGCACCCGCGATCGGCGCCCTCATCGGTCTGAGCGCGGTGTGGGCGTGGCGCTCCCGGGTGGCGTGGGACGGCCGGATAGCGATGGCCGGCATGCTGGGGTTGGGTGGATGGTGGTCGTCAGTACTGTTACAGCACAACCACTTCGGTCCACCGTCGCTGCCATTGTTGGTTCTGGTGACGTCGCTGGCGGGGGCGGTGTGCGTCGGGGTCGGCCGGCAGTGGCCGATGGCGACGGGACTCGTCGCGGGCGCGACCGCCGCAGTGGCGGGCACGGTCGCGTACTCCGTCGCGACCGTCGCGACGCCCCACCACGGCGCCATCCCCAACGCCGTGAGCCTCACGCATGCCACCCCGGGCCTGGCCGAGCGGGTCGCGGTCGGCGGGTGGACCGGTGACGAAGCCACCAACGGCGACCTGGCGGCGATGCTCACCGCGACGACGACACCGTGGTCGGCCGCGACCAACGGATCGCAGTCGGCCGCGGCGCTGGAGCTCGCGACTCGGACGTCGGTCATGGCGATCGGCGGATGGAGCGGCGACCCCACACCCACTCTCGCGCAGTTCGTCGACGACGTGCACGCCGGGAGAATCACCTATTACGTCGAAGCGGGCCGCGGCGGCGCGGCGCAGCCGCAGGGCCGGGTGATCCGCTCGGAGAACCACAGTGCCTCCCACAGCAGGGAGATCGCCGACTGGGTGGCCGACCACTATGCGGCCATCACAGTCGGCACGTCCCTGGTGTACCGCCTCAACTGAAGGGCCCGGGTTACCCTCAGCACGTGTCCAGTTCGCAGCCCGACGTTGCCGCTCCGGTGGATCCCCCCATCCCCGTTCCCGACGTCGCCGGCGCCGACGCGACCATCGACCTGACGCTGCAGCAGAAGCTCACCGTCGACTCTTCGGCAGTCGCCGATCTCGGCTTGCGGACGGCAATCGCCTCGCTGGTCGGGGTGGCCATGCTGCCCCGTGTCGCCGGTACGGCGTTGCGACCCAACGACACTCGTGCCGAGCGCGACGCCACGAAGTTCTACGCCGAGTTGGCCGCCGCGAAGGATCCGGAACTGTCCTTCCCCGCACCGAAGGAGCCGCCGCGGGTCTCGTCGCGACCCGCGAATCCGGTCGCCGAGTGGACGGCCCACGGCCGGGTGCGCAACATCCGGTTCACGAGCAGCTTCGAGGCCGTCAACCCCGCGATGCGAGACCAGCGGCGCGGGTACGCACGCAACAACGTCGTGCACGCCCAGCACTGGCAGCACGACGACGGCCCACACCCGACGCTGTGCCTGATCCACGGCTTCATGGGGTCGGCGTATTTGTTCAACGGGCTGTTCTTCTCGCTGCCGTGGTTCTACCGGTCGGGTTACGACGTACTGCTCTACACGCTGCCGTTTCACGGGCGGCGCGCCGAAAGGTTCGCTCCCTATAGCGGTTACGGCTATTTCGCCGACGGGATGTCCGGTTTCGCCGAGGCGATGGCGCAGGCGGTCCACGACTTCCGTTCGGTGCTGGACTACCTCGAGCACACCGGTGTCGACCGCATCGCGCTGACGGGCATGTCGCTCGGCGGGTACACGTCGGCTCTGATCGCCGGTGTCGACGACCGCGTCCAGGCCGTCATCCCCAACGTGCCGGTCGTCACGCCGGATTCCGCGTTCGACGACTGGTTCCCGGCCAACCTGCTGGTCAAGTTGGGCAAGCGGCTGGCGGGCACCGACCGCGAACTGTCCGCCGCCGCGTCCGCATATCACTCGCCGCTGAACTACGCACCGCTGGTACCCAAGGATCGGCGGCTCATCATCACCGTTCTGGGCGACCGTCTGGCGCCTCCGCAACAGGCCGAAATGCTTTGGCGACACTGGGATCGTTGCGCGTTTCACTGGTTCCCCGGCAATCACGTGCTGCACGTCAGTCAGCCGGACTACCTCCGCAGGATGACGCGCTTTCTGCGGCCCTTCATGTTCTCCTGTCATCGGGCCCGCCTCGGGATCGTCGGCGGGAATGGCGCGGCCAACTCGTTCGAGATGGGTGGGTAGCGGAGTGGCTTCCGCCGTCCACCCCCGCCCCGAGAACCACTCGTCGGCGGGGGCCCGGCGTCGCGTTCTTCCTGCGGCTCGGCGGCGACGAACAGGGCCGTCGACCCAACGCTAGTGGTGATGTCCCAGGTGTCTCATTCGTCTTTGTCCGGTCGCACGTCTGCCGACCCTGCGCCCGAAACCTGAGTCGGCTACACCAGCGAACGACCGGTCCTGATCCGCCAGTCGAGATCCTTGAGTAGCACGTTGAACGGGAACTGCCGAACGAACCGAGGCGACAGATGGCTGGCGGTACGCAACAGCGTCATCAACCGGTCGAACCGGCGCTGACGGCGAGCATCCCACGGCAGGCGCATCTCGTCCCGAAAACGTTGCGGCAGAAAGCCGGTGGTGATCAGCAGGGCGAGGTTCTCATTCCAATGCTGCAGCGGCCCCGGCAGGGTCACCCCACGAATCCTGCTCGCGGCGATCGGGTACAGGTACTCGCGGACGGTGTCGTCGATGTGGACCCTTGCGAGCTGCTCCTGCCAATACGCGTCGAAGGCAGCGCGGTCGGCGGGCCACATCTCCGGCGGCACCTGCAGCGTGGTGCCCAGCGACATGCCCTCGGCGTAGTGCTGGTCGGCCGTCTCGTCATCCATCTCGCCGACGAACGTCCGGTAGGAGTCGACGGCGCCCTTGTACAAGCACGCGGCGACCCACATCTGCAGATCCTTGTCGAACGCGTTGTACTTCACCGGGCTCTCCTCGGTGGAGTACACCTGCGTGTGGGCCCCGTTCACCGCCCTTCGGAACGCGGCCTTCTGCTCGTCGCTGCCTCTGCCTGCCACGGCCAGATACGTGAAGGTCGTGCGGGCCCGCTTGATCGGGTGAAGGTCGACCCGGCCGCTCTCGACCCGGCTCTCCAGCACCCCGTAGCCGACGCCCGGCCTGGCCAGCTGCATGATCACGTTCGCGGGTCCGAGCAGCAGACCCACTCCGAGCAGACCCTCGTCGAGGGTCGGGCCGCGTCGCTTGAGCGAACTGCGCTGCGCCGGAGGTGCGGCAGAAGCACCGACTGCACGCTCGACGTGACTCTCACCGATCGACACTGGTCAACCCCTCATCCCGCAAATATGGTAACGCGTGTTTCCAGATATTGCACCGGCGATTGACGGGTGTCAAGATAGCTCTGTGGCGAATGTCCGGCCCTACGGCGGCGTGCAGGCCCGCGACCGGATAGCGGATCGCAGGCGCCGACTTCTCGACGCGGGCCTCGAGCTCCTAGGTGGGCCCGATGAACCGACCGACCTGACCGTCCGGGCCATCTGCGTTGAAGCCGGGATCTCCGTGCGGTACTTCTACGAGAGCTTCCCAGACAAGGACGCGCTGGTCGCGGCGGTCTTCGACCGGGTGATCGCCGACATCGCCGCGACCACTCAGGCGGCCGTCGCCGCGGCGCGGCGCGAGGAACAGAACCGGGCGGGCATCGCCAACCTCGTCCGCGCGATCGCCGATGACGCGCGGGTCGGACGACTGCTGTTCAACGCGCAACTCTCCCACCCGGTACTGGCCCGCAAGCGCGCCGAGCTCGGCGGCGTGTTCGCCCTGTTGTCGGGTGAGCACGTCTCGACCGCCTACCGGTTACCGCAGGGAGAGTGGGTCAAGGCCGTCGCGCACTTCGTGGTCGGCGGCGTCGGCCAGACCATCAGCGCCTGGGTTTCCGGCGACATCCAGATGACCCAGCCCCAGCTGGTCGATCAGCTCACGCGGATCGTCGACGCATTGGCGCTGCGCGACCTGGATGGGACCTAGCTCCCGACCGGCATCGGTGGGCGCCGATCGGCCTCGGTCCTGGGGACGGTGGCCGCGTCACTATCAATGAATTCCTTGGTCCAGCAGGCGAATTCGAGGGTAATCCCATCGGGGTCCTGGAAGTAGAAAGAGCGGACGTAGACGCCGGGATGCACCGTGGCGGACACCTGGGCGGGGCTCTCGTCGTGATTCAGCACCGGTCCGACGCGAACACCCCTCTCCTTCAGTCGCTTTCGATACTCGTCGAACTTCTCCACTGGCACGTGGAACGCCAGGTGGTTGAGCGATCCGACGGCACTGACGATCTCACCGATGCCGGGGATCGCGGCGGGCGCCGAGATACCGGGTACCCCGTCCGGCGCCTCCTTGAACCAGAAGAAGGCGACGCAGTCCCCGTTGCCGGCGTCGAAGAAGAAGTGCTGTCCCATGCCGCCCGGCAGGTCGAGCGACTTGACCAATGGCATACCGAGGACGCCTCCGTAGAAGTCGACCGTCTTCTGCATGTCGGCGCACACCAGTGCGGCGTGGTTGATGCCGCCGAGTTCGAATTCGGAGTTGACGTTGTTGGGCTTGATCATGATTCGACTCCGTCTGGTCAAAGTGCGAATCTGAATCTAACATCGCATTCAACTTCGAGCCAGAATCGGCAGAGAGGTCGCCAGTGACGGTCGCCCCGCGCGAGACCCCGGACGCGACAGATGTAGCCGCGCGAGTCATGTTCGCACGCAAGGCAATCCTCCTCTCGGAGCCGTCATGACACCTGGAGTGACGCGCGAGTTCATCGGCACCGACTCCCCCACTGCGCGCCGGGCCGGCTCGGGTGGTCATCCCTGCCAGGGGATCTACTACCGGGGGGTGGGCCGCAAGCCGAAGGTGGCGATGATCGCCACGCACTATCAGATCGACTTCTCCGAGCACTACCTCGCCGACTACATGGCCACGCGCGGAGTCGGCTTCCTCGGTTGGAACACCCGGTTTCGCGGCTTCGAGAGCAGCTTCCTGCTCGATCACGCCCTGGTGGACATCGGCGTCGGCATTCGGTGGCTGCGCGACGTTCAACACGTCGAAACGATCGTGCTGCTGGGCAATTCGGGTGGCGGTTCGTTGATGGCCGCCTACCAGGCGCAGGCCGTCGACCCGCACGTGACGCCGCTGGATGGCATGCGGCCCGCGATCGGCCTCGGCGAACTGCCCCCCGCCGACGGATACGTCGCCAGCGCGGCACACCCCGGCAGGCCCGAAGTGCTCACGGCATGGATGGACGGGTCGGTGGTGGACGAGAACGATCCCCTTGCCGCCGACGCCAGTCTCGACATCTTCGACGAGCGCAACGGCCCCCCATACTCAGCCCAGTTCATCGAGCGGTACCGCGCGGCGCAGGTCGCCCGCAACCACGCGATCACGGACTGGGTCGAGGCCGAATTGAAACGCGTGCGGGCAGCTGGTTTTTCGGACCGTCCCTTCACGGTGTTGCGCACCTGGGCCGATCCCCGAATGGTCGATCCGACGCTCGAACCCTCGAAGCGACCACCCAACACCTGCTATGTCGGGGTGCCCGTCAAGGCCAACCGTTCCGCCCACGGCATCGCCGCGGCGTGCACGCTGCGCAGCTGGCTGGGCATGTGGAGTCTAAGCACCGCACAGACCGGGGCGGAGCCGCACCTGGCCCGCATCGACTGCCCCGCCCTGGTGATCAATGCCGATCAGGACACCGGCGTCTACCCGTCGGACGCCCGCCGCATCCACGACGCGCTGGCAGGCACCGACAAGAGCCTCTGTTCGATCGACACCGACCACTACTTCACCACTCCCGGTGCGCGGAGCGAGCAGGCCGATACGATCGCGAAGTGGATCGCGAAGCGGTGGCGGTAAAGGTACTGGCCCATTTCACGCCGGGCGACAGGGTGCACGAATTCCTTGCGCCTCAACTGGATTGGCTCGACGTCCGCTACTGCGCGGAAGATGACGACGACACCTTCTACCGCGAGCTGCCCGACGTCGACGTCATCTGGCACGTCCTGCGACCGTTGTCCGGCGACGACCTCGAACGCGCCACGCGGTGCCGCCTGGTGCACAAGCTGGGCGCGGGGGTCAACACCATCGACGTCGCGGCCGCGACGCGGCTGGGCATCGGCGTCGCCAACATGCCTGGCGCCAACGCCCCGTCGGTGGCGGAGGGCACGGTGCTGCTGATGCTTGCGGCTCTGCGCCGGCTGCCCGCCCTCGACCTGGCCACCCGACGGGGCCGGGGGTGGCCGTCCGATCCGACACTCGGCGAGACGGTCCGCGACGTCGGCGGCTGCACGGTCGGCCTGGTCGGCTACGGCAACATCGCCAAGCAGGTCGAGACGATCGTCAAGGCCATGGGTAGCACCGTCGTGCACACCAGCACCCGCGACGACGGCACCCCCGGCTGGCGCCCACTGGGCGAGCTGCTCGCCGACAGTGACATCGTGTCGCTGCATCTGCCACTGACGGAGAAGACGTCCGCCCTGCTGAACGCCGACAGGCTGGCCTTGATGAAGCGCGACGCGGTGCTCGTCAATACCTCGCGGGGCGCGATCGTCGACGAGTCCGCACTCGTCGACGCACTGCGCGATGGGCATCTGGCCGCAGCGGGTCTGGACGTCTTCGCCGTCGAGCCCGTTCCTGCCGACAATCCGCTGCTGGAGCTCGGCAACGTCGTCCTGACCCCGCACGTCACCTGGTACACGGCCGACACCATGCGCCGGTATCTCGCCGTGGGCGTCGACAACTGCCGCCGCCTCCGCGACGGTCGGGACCTGGTGAACCTGGTGAATCAGGTGGCCGTCCGGCGGTCGTAGCCGTCGCGGTACGCTCGATCCCAACCCACCGGTTGATTCAAGGAGACCAGCGCATGCCCATCGCGATCCTTTCGGAACACAACGACCTAGCCGATTCCGTCCGGGACCTGGTCAAGCGCGTAGCGCCGTCCGAGGTGCTGCACGAAGCACTCGAGACACCGATCCCCAACCCGCCGACCTACTGGAAGGCCGCCGCCGAACAGGGCCTCCAGGGTCTGCACCTGTCTGAGAACGTCGGCGGCCAGGGCTTCGGCATCCTCGAGCTCGCCATCGCGCTCGCCGAGTTCGGTTACGGCGCCGTCCCCGGCCCGTTCGTACCGTCCGCGATCGCGAGCGCACTGATCTCCGCGAACGATCCTCAGGACAAGCTGCTCGAGGGACTCGCGTCGGGTGAGGTCATCGCCGCGTACGCCATCGACTCCGGCTTGACGGCCACCCGTCAGGGCGGCGGCCTCGTCATCCGCGGTGAAGTCCGCGCCGTGCCCGCTGCCGCGCAGGCGTCGCTTCTGGTGCTGCCCGTATCGATCGACAGCGGCGAGGAATGGATCGTCCTCAACGCCGACCAGGTCGAGATCGAGCCCGTCAAGAGCGTCGACCCGCTCCGGCCGCTGGCACACGTCCGCGCCAACGCCGTCGAGGTCGCCGACGACCGCGTGCTGTCCAACCTCGGCCGCTCGCTCGCCCGCGCCCTGATGTCGACGCTGCTGTCCGCCGAGTGCATCGGTGTCGCCCGCTGGGCCACCGACACCGCCTCGGAGTACGCCAAGATCCGCGAGCAGTTCGGCCGCCCGATCGGGCAGTTCCAGGCCATCAAGCACAAGTGCGCCGGAATGATCGCCGAGACCGAACGCGCCACCGCCGCCGTGTGGGACGCCGCCCGTGCCATCGACGAGGCCACGAGCGGTAGCGAAGACAGCGCCTACGAATTCGCCGCTGCCGTCGCCGCCACGATCGCACCGGTCGCCGCCCAGCACTGTGCCCAGGACTGCATCCAGGTGCACGGCGGGATCGGCTTCACCTGGGAACACGACACGAACGTGTACTACCGCCGCGCTATCGTGCTCGCCGCGTGCTTCGGGCGGGCCGCCGATTACCCGCAGCAGGTGATTGACGTCGCGACCACCACCGGGATGCGTTCGATCGACATCGACCTCGATCCCGACACCGAGAAGCTGCGCGAGGAGATCCGTGCGGAAGTCGCTGCGCTGAAGGCGATTCCGCGTGAGGAGCGCAACACCGCGATCGCCGAGGGCGGCTGGGTGCAGCCGCATCTGCCCAAGCCGTGGGGCCGCGCCGCCGCACCGATCGAGCAGATCATCATCGCTCAGGAGTTTTCGACCGGGGCCGTGAAGCGACCGCCGATGGGCATCGCCGCGTGGATCATTCCGTCGATCGTCGCGTATGGCACCGATACCCAGCAGCAGCGCTTCCTTCCGCCGACGTTCCGCGGCGAGATGATCTGGTGCCAGCTGTTCTCCGAGCCGGGTGCCGGCTCCGACCTGGCCAGCCTGACGACCAAGGCCACCAAGGTCGACGGCGGCTGGCGGATCACCGGCCAGAAGATCTGGACCACCGGTGCGCAGTACTCGCAGTGGGGCGCCTTGCTAGCCCGGACGAACCCCAGTGCTCCGAAACACGCTGGCATCACCTACTTCCTGCTCGACATGGCCGCCGACGGCGTCGAGATCAAGCCCCTGCGGGAGCTCACCGGCAACGCGATGTTCAACACCGTGTTCATCGACGACGTGTTCGTGCCCGACGAGTTCGTGTTGGGCGAGGTGGACCGCGGCTGGGAGGTCAGCCGCAACACGCTCACCAACGAGCGGGTGTCCATCGGCAGCAGCGAGCCGCCGTTCCTGGCCAGCCTCGACCAGTTCGTCGAGTTCTTGAAGGAAGGCCACTTCGACCAGATCGAACAGAACGAAGCCGGCCGCCTGATCGCCGAGGGCCATGCCGCCAAGCTGCTCAACATGCGCTCGACGTTGCTGACGCTGGCCGGCGGGGACCCGATGCCCGCGGCCGCTATCAGCAAGCTGCTGTCGATGAAGACCGGCCAGGGCTACGCCGAGTTCGGCGTGTCCTCGTTCGGCACCGACGCGGCCGTCGGCGATCTCGGTCAGCTCTCCGGCAAGTGGGCGGAGTACCTGTTGGCGGGCCGGGCCACGACGATCTACGGCGGCACCTCGGAAGTGCAGCTCAACATCATCGCCGAACGGTTGCTCGGCCTGCCCCGCGACCCGTAATCCGCCGCCGTCAGACGGTATGGGGGGCTGGGGCCTCGCTCACATGTGGTGGGGCGCCTGATGCTCGTCGCACGCCAACCAACCAAGATGAAATCCCGGATCAGGATCAGACGGCCAGCGGCCGCCGAATCGGGTTGCGAGGCGGGCGTCGAGGCCAGCCGTGCGCCCTGCGGGCACGATTGCGAGTAGCAGCAGGGGAAACAGGTCCTCGGCCGGGTAGGTCCACAGGTACTGGTTGGTGTCCCAGAGCATCACCCAGATTGGGAAGATCAGCAGCAGCCCGCCCACCGCGGCCAGCCGGGAGGCCACACCGAAGATCAGCCCGAGGCCGATGGCGAGTTCGGCGACGTTTGACGCCGTGATCAGAAAACCCGGCCGGCGATCGGCCCTGGTGCTGGTCGCCTTCACCGTGGCCGCGTCTTTCGCCACCTGCGCATGGGTCTCCGCATACCCCACGTTCTCCGAAATCTTCCCGACCGAGCTGCGCGCGACGGGGATCGGGGCGTCGGTGGCCGTGGGCCGAATGGGTGCGGTGATCGGGCAGGTCATGCTCGCAGAGACCGCGATGGTGTTCACCGTGACCACGATGTTCGTGGTCCTCGGCGCCTTCGGGCTGATCGGCGCCGTCGCCGGCGGGCTGTGGTGGCTGCGCGGCGTGGAAGGAAGGGGAGTTTCGGTCGAGGTGCTCGGCACCCCGGTGGGCGCGGAGGCGCAGACATGATCGCTCGCCCGGGGTGCCGTCGGCCTGACCTGGTTGGCACTGCGGTCGGCGTGCCGATTAGCGGGGCTTGAGTAGCGTTGATGTGCAAACGTTTTCGGCTCTTGTCAGTTTGGCCCACGGTCGGGTCGGCGCTAATGGCGTGTCAGCATGGCGGCGAGCCACCGGCGAAACTGTCAGGGCGATGACACCACCTCTGCGATGGCGTACACCGGAATGCCACACAGCCGCGTGGCCGAAGTGTGAGACTGGTTGGGTGATATCGGCCAGCCCGAATAGGGTGCTCGACGTGTTGTTTTCGGCGGCGCTGCCGCCGGCCAGGGTGAGCGGCGTTCCCGCCCCGTCCACCGATTCGAATGCCTTCCCATTGCCCGAGATTCGAGGAGCGTGATGAATTCGACGGATGGCCTGAAGCGGGTCCTCGCCGTCGCCGGTGAGAATGCCGGACAGGTGGATACCGACGGCGCATTCCCCACCGCAGCGGTCGACGCTCTGCGTAGTAGCGGATTACTGGGGTTGATACTGCCGGTGGAGGTCGGTGGGCTCGGCGCCGGTCCGGTCGAGTTCACCGGGGTGGTCGGCGAACTGGCCGCGGCCTGCGGATCCACCGCAATGATCTACCTCATGCATGCGGCGGCCGCGGTCACCGTAGCGGCCGCGCCGCCTCCCGGTATGCCGGAGCTGTTGCCCGCCATGGCTTCCGGTGAATCGCTCGGGACGTTGGCGTTCAGCGAGAAGGGGTCGCGTTCCCATTTCTGGGCGCCGGTGTCGACGGCGGCATTGTCGGACGACGGAAATGCGGTCAAGCTTCGGGCCGACAAGAGTTGGGTTACCTCGGCTGGTTACGCGGACACCTACGTCGTGACCGCCGGTTCCACCTCGGGAGTTGCCGGCGAAGTCGACATGTTCGCGGTTCCCAGTTCAGCCGCTGGTTTGTCGGTTGTCGCGCCGTTTGTTGGACTCGGCCTGCGCGGCAACGCATCGTCGCCGATGACGATCGACGCAACGGTGCCGGTGACTTCGCGGCTGGGCGATCAGTCCGCCGGATTCGGGTTGATGATGCAGACCGTCCTGCCATGGTTCAACCTCGGCAACGCCGCCGTCTCGCTCGGTCTGGCCGGCTCGGCATATGCCGCCGCCATCGCGCACGTCGGTGCCGCCAGATTGGAGCATCTCGGTGAATCGCTATCGGCGTTGCCGACCATTCGCGCGCAGATCGCAAGGATGGGAACGGCTCTAGAAGCTCAACGGGCTTACCTGAACCGCGCGGCGACCAGCGTCGGCGCACCCGATGACGACACGATGATCCATGTCCTCGGCATCAAGGCGTCGGCCAACGACGCCGCTCTCGTCATCACCGAAGCCGCGATGCGAGTCTGCGGTGGCGCAGCGTTCTCCAAACACCTGCCGATCGAACGAGCGTTCCGCGACGCGCGAGCGGGCGCGGTGATGGCGCCGACCGCCGACGTGCTCTACGACTTCTACGGCAAGGCCGTCACCGGCCTTCCGCTCTTCTAGGACGGGGAACCATGAACGACCCACTGATTATCGGAGCCGTCGCGTACACCCCGAATGTGGTCCCGATCTGGGAGGGGATCCGTGCCTACTTCGACGAGCCGGGCGAATCGGGCGCCGCGATGGACTTCGTCCTGTACTCGAACTACGGTCGGCTCGTCGCGTCGCTGCTCGCCGGACACATCGACATCGCCTGGAACACCAACCTCGCCTATGTGCGGACGGTCATGCAGACCGATGGCCACTGCGTCGCGCTGGCGCAACGCGATACCGACGTCGGCTTCACAACGGTCTTCGTCGCCAGATCGGGCAGCGGATTGACCGGCGCGGATGCGATCGCCGGGAAACGACTCGCACTCGGTTCGGCGGACTCCGCGCATGCCGCGATCCTGCCGTTGCACTACCTGGCCCGGGCCGGTGTTCCCGCATCGGACATGCAGATCATCCGATACGACACCGACATCGGCAAACACGGCGACACCGGCCGCAGCGAACTCGACGCCGTCGAGGCGGTATTAGCCGGCGACGCCGACATAGCCGCGATCGGCAGCACCACCTGGGAGGCGATGGGACGCGACGAGCTGATGCCCGGCACACTGGAGGTGGTCTGGCGGACCGACGGGTACTGCCATTGCATGTTCACCGCGCTCGACACCCTGCCGGCGCAGCGGTACACCCCCTGGCTGGACAAGTTACTGGCGATGGACTGGGACAACGCCGACGATCGCAGGATCCTCGAACTGGAGGGGTTAAAACGGTGGGTCCGCCCGCATCTGGACGGATACCAGCCGTTGTTCGCCGCCGTCGAGGAACAGGGGATCGACCCGCGGTGGTGATCTTCGACCTCATGCGGCTGATGGAGACGTTGGCCGACGGCGCAACTGGCGAGGTCACTGTCGGCTCGGCAGCCGAACGAGAACTTGCCGAGAAATGGTGCGCGCGCAGCGGTAACACCGTATTGCAGGCCGAAGTGGACAGCTCGGGGGTAGGCGTGCTCACGGTGCGACGCGGCCGCCCACTCGACCCGCTGCAGATTCTCGGTCCGGACCGGATGCCCGGCGCGCGGCTGTGGATTTACACCAACTTCCATTGCAACCTCGCGTGTGACTACTGCTGTGTGGCGTCCTCACCCCAGACGCCGCGCAGAGAACTCGGCGCCGACCGGATCGCTCGACTGGCGCGGGAAGCGGCGGACTGGGGCGTGCGCGAGATATTTCTCACCGGCGGCGAGCCGTTCCTGGTCGCTGACATTGGCACCATTGTGCGCAGCTGCGCCACGCTGCTGCCCACCACGGTGCTGACCAACGCAATGGTGTTCAAGGGCCGGGGTTTACGGGAGCTCGAGTCCATCCCGCGAGACGGTGTGGCACTGCAGATCAGCCTCGATTCAGCCACCCCGGACCGGCACGACGCGCATCGCGGTCGGGGCAGCTGGGCCACGGCGGTGACAGGTATCCGGCTGGCACTCGGGCTGGGCTTCCGCGTCCGGGTGGCGGCCACCGTCGCCGCCCCGGCGCCGGGCGAGCTCGCCGCCTTCCACCGATTCCTCGACGACCTCGGAATCGCACCCGACGACCAGGTCGTACGGCCGATCGCCCACGAGGGAGTCGCCTCAGCGGGCGTGGTGCTCACCCGCGCGTCGCTGATTCCCGAAATAACAGTCACCGCCGAAGGCGTCTACTGGCATCCCGTGGCGGCGACCGATGCAGACGCGTTGGTCACCCGGCAGATCGAGCCGCTCACACCGGCGCTGAATAGAATCTCGGAAGCCTTCGCCGAGCAGTGGGCCCGCGCAGCCAGCGCGGCGCAACTGTTCCCTTGCGCGTGAGCAGACGCGGAAACGCCCGATACCGTCGGTGATGTCCCGCTGCGATCGCGCCGGGACCATCTGTGAACTATGGATGACGTTCGCCGACGTCGGACGTGGCGTCCGCGGATCGGTCAGCGAGACGGGTACGGTTCGAAGGCATGAAGGTGTCGCTGTGAAACGTCTCCGTTTCCTCGGATTGTGGATCGCCGTGGTTGCGTTGATCGTCGGCTGCAGCGGCCCGACAGCCGCCGGCGAGCCGGGCAGTGCCATCGTCGCCGAGCAGCTGCAGTTCACTGCGAAAACCGTGAATGGCCAAGATTTCTCCGGGCAGAGCCTGGCGGGCAAGCCTGCCGTACTGTGGTTCTGGGCGCCCTGGTGCACCACGTGTCAGGGCGAGGCGCCCGGGGTGGCCAAGGCCGCGCGGGCCAACCCGGCCGTCACGTTCGTCGGGGTCGCCGCCCAGGATCAGGTCCCCGCGATGCAGAACTTCGTCACCAGGTACAGCCTCGGCTTCACCAATCTGGCCGATCTCGACGGCTCGGTGTGGCGGCAGTTCGGGGTGACCATCCAGCCCGCGTTCGCGTTCATCGGTCCGGACGGCTCGGTGGATGTGGTCAAGCGCACCCTCTCCGAACAGGACCTCGCCGCGCGGGTCAGCACACTCGCCGCGGCCTGACCCGGCGCCCCGGACGCCTCGGTGGACATCCAGACGCTGGGCTTCGCCGTCGCCGCGGGGTCTCTCGCCGCGCTCAACCCGTGCGGATTCGCCATGCTGCCGGCCTACCTCACCTTGGTGGTCCTCGGCGAGAGCTCCGACGACGAGCATCGAAGCCGCACGGCCGCGGTCGGGCGCGCGCTGGCGGCCACCGCGGCGATGGCCGTCGGATTCCTGCTCGTGTTCGGCACGTTCGGGCTCGTCATCGCACCCCTGGCGACCTCGGTGCAGCAGTACCTGCCCATAGTCACCGTGGTGATCGCGGTGGGACTGATCGGGCTGGGTGTCTGGATGCTGACCGGCCGGGAAATCACCGTGTTCTTGCCCAAGCCGGGCCGGGGTGCGCCTACCGCGCGGCTGGGCTCGATGTTCGGCTACGGGCTGGCCTACGCGCTCGCGTCTTTGTCCTGCACGATCGGGCCGTTCCTGGCCGTCACCAGCGCCACCTTCCGCGGCGGCTCGGTCCTCGGCGGTGTCGCGGCGTATCTGGCCTACGCAGCGGGCATGGCCCTTGTTGTCGGCGTCTTGGCGGCCGCGGTCGCGCTGGCTGGCAACAGTGTGACAGCGGGTGCGCGGCGGGTGCTGCCGTACGTCAACCGGATCGCCGGCGGCCTGCTCGTGCTGGTCGGGCTGTATGTGGGCTACTACGGCATCTACGAACTGCGCATGTTCTTTGGCGGCGGTGACGCGCGGGACCCGGTGATCGCGGCCGCCGCCGCGGTCCAGCAGACCTTGGTGGGCTGGGTGGACAGCATCGGAGTGCTGCCGCTGCTTAGCGTGCTAGCCCTGCTGGTGCTCAGCGCCGTGCTGCTGTCCAGACGGGTCAAGCAAAAGTACGACACTGAGCGGTTGTGATCACTTTCCATGGTTCGGACCGGATACCAGGCCCCTGGGTACAAACGTAACGACCACCGGGACCGGCCTGTTCACGGGACGTGCGCGTCTAACTCGTCGACGGACCATTGGTCGTAGGCGTGTTGGCCGCGCTTGCTGGCCATAACGCGGCCGTCGGGTCCGATCAGGAATCTCCTCCACTTCTACTTCGACCCCGTGTGTCCGTTCGCGTGGATGACGAGCAAGTGGGCGCGGATGGTGGCCCAGCAGCGCGATTATGACGTGGGCTGGCGGCCTCGGCCGCTTCGCGAGCCGCCGCCACGATCGCGGCGGCGTAGTCCACCCCGTCCACGGTGGCGCCGGGGCCTGAGGCGATGTCGGCAACCCGCAGCCCGGGCCGCAGACCCAGCACCCCGCCGGGGTGAGTCAACGCGGCCCCGCCGGGGTGATAGGAATCTCCGAGCGGCAATGCGACCGCATCAGAGGAGTAGGCGACCGCGCAGCAGGACGTGATTTGTTCGGGGGTGGTCATCGCGGGACCACCCGGTGGCCGAAGTTGATGGTGTCGGTGGCGGTCCCCGGCGGGTGCACGTCGCGGGCGAGTTTCGACCCGTGCGGCGAATCGGCCAGGATCGGTTGCAGCGGCGATGCGTTGGGCACTATGTCGGGCACCGCGACGCCGGTCATCTGGGCCCACACCTGCTCGCGATAGCTCACGGAGTCGCAGGCGCAGAAGGGATCAGCCGACCGTCGGGGGTGATTTCCTCCATACAACATCCGTGCGTCACGGCCCGAGAGCTCCGTCCGGCTTGTCATCGCCTCGCGGGCCATTGGATGGAGGTCACCCACGAGCGGCAACGACCACGGGGTCACCCTGCGCCAACTGCGCTTCTTCGCCATGCTTGGCGAAGAAGCTCAACTTTCGGCGCGCCGCCGAGAAGCTGTTCATCACCCAGCCTGCACTGTCCACGGCCATCAAGGCACTAGAGCACCAGACCGGAGCGACGTTGTTGCGCCGCAATACCCGCGGAGTGGCGCTGACGGACGTCGGCGCGGCGTTCCTTCCGGTCGCAGTCGAAGTGTGATGTCTCGGGACATCGCTGACACTTATGTCTCGGGACATCGCTGACAGTCATGATGCCGGTTTCGGTTCGCGATTGCGATAGGTGCGGGCGCTTCTGCCGCTGGGTTGGTAGTCGCGGTTGGGGTCGGCGGTGAACTCACGGACCAGTGTGGTGCCGCTGAAGATGGTGATGTGGTCGCCGTCGCGGATGCTGTCGCATTCGTGTCCAGCCCAACGCAGGCCGACGTTGACTCGGTACGGCGGCACGAACAACTTGCCTGATTTCTCGCCGACGGTGTGGCGGGTGACGAAGATCGGTTGCGGCAGTGGACGTTCGGCGGGCCGAGCTTTGACGGTGGCGGCGAAGGCTTCCCCGGGAGTGGCCCCTCGTAGCGCGCGGTGGGGCCGGTGGTGGTTGTAGAAGTTGCGGAACTCCTCGAGGAGCTCGTTGAGTTCGGCCACGGTCGCCGGTGCGGGGCGTGCCCGCAGCCACTTCTTCAGGGTCTGCCAGAAACGTTCGATCTTGCCGCACGTCTGGGGGTGACGCGGGCTGGAGTTGATCGTGCGGGTACCCAACGCCCGCAGATTCGCCTCGAAGTCCGCTTCGAAGCTGAACCGCCGCCCGGTGTAGACAAGTCCATTGTCGGTCAACGACATTGACGGAATCCCACACTCGTCGATACCCGCCAGCATCACCGACCACACCAACTCACTGTCAGCTTGG
>NZ_DASQEU010000062.1:0-10436 GCF_035633495.1 Mycobacterium sp.
ACGCGGTCGCGCACCCGGTGTCGGGCGTCGTCGCGATCGACGCCGGACATGAGCAGGTCGTCGTAGTCGGTGTCGACGTGGCGGACGGAGGCGGCGACGGCGAGGCGAATGGCGTCGGGGTCGAGCGCGCGGGCGGCGGCGCTGCGTCCGATGCGGCCACTCCCGCGCAGGGCGGCGTGGTAGGAGATCGTGCCTGCGCGCGCAGGTGGGCAGCCGGGGAACTGATCGCGGATGGCGACGGCGAAGTCGTCGCGGAACTTCTCGTCGACTGCTGCGCGGCGCACCTGGTCGTGTGTGCGGCGCAGGGCGCGGGCATCGGCGTCCTCGAGGCATTGTTGGGCGGCCTTCTCGATGGCGTCGTTTTCGGCCAGAATGCCTTGGCGTTCATAGCGATTGCGCCTCGAGCTCCAGCGGACGACCACGGCGGACAGGCGGCTGGCCTTCTTGGCGCGGCGGGTCAGGGCGGCATCGCCGGACGGCAGGAACACCAGATGCCCGAGGTCGGCACAGTCGAGGCAGAGCACGCCGGCATTCGTCTTGACGAGGAGATCGCCGGTGTCGTCGCAGGAGGAACAGGTCCAGGCACGGTGGGGCGAAATCACCGTGAGCTCGCGGGAACGCCGGGGCGGTAGCTCGGGCGCATGGTCTTCGGCCGAAGCCCAACGGGTGCGGAAGGTAGTTTCGGTTGCGGGGTCGCCATTGGCGGTGAACCGGAGATCGTGGTACTCGGTGCGCCATCCCTCGAGTCCGTGGTCCTGGGCCCAGTCTCCCAAGGCGTCGAGGGCGGCGGCGGTCTTGGTGTGGTCGACGCCGACGCAGCTGTCAAGGGAGGTGACGCGGCCCTTCATCCAGCGGTCGACGTTGGACTGTGCGAGCCAGCCCAAGCCGATCAGGACGTCGATGGGCGTGACGAACTGCTATCGGCCGAGCCTGCCGCAGGGCACCCGGCAGTTCTCGGCGGCGGAGCCGCGGCCGACGTGTAATGGGCACCACCCGCCTGTTCCGGGGGCGCCGGTGCCGGCCAAGCAGGCGCGCTTCGCCCGGACGCAGGTGGGGTTGCTGGCCGGGACGATCGCGATGTTTGCGCTGGCTGCCGTGCTGGCCGCGGTGCTGGTCTTCACGGGTGGCAGCACCGACTCCGAACCGCAGAGTCCGCTCGCCGCGCAACCACCGTCGACGACGACGGTTACGACCACGGCGCCTTCTACGTCCGAGGAGTCCACGCCGTCGTCATCGACATCTACGTCGACGACACCGACGACACCGACCCCGTCACCGTCGACGATCGGGGCAACGCTGTCGGGCGTGTCGGGCACCGACGGGCAGGGCTTCGTCGGCCATTCGGCGCGCTGCGACGCGGGGAGTGCGCCCGCGGCGGCGATCAGAACCGCGAACTCGCTGGCGATCGTGTGTGAGACGGCGCCGGGCAGCTATTACTACCGGGACGAACACCTGAGCGACGGCGCCCAGCTGCAGCTGGCCAACGCGGTGGAGGCTTCGACGCAATGAATCCGGCCGACGGGGCGCGGTATCAGGTGCGGCCGGACCAGCTGACCATCTCGAGCAGCCGTGGGGTCGAATCGGACCGGGCGCTGGAGTACGGCGCGGGTTAGCGAACCGTGCGGTGCGTCACACAAATACGCTGCCACGGCCCGCGGGTTAAAACTAAGTGGCCGTGCGAAATTGGTCGTTGAGTAGTCCGCCGAAACCGTGTCGTTCGAGGCTTCGTGTCATAGTGGATCTTTGCTCGTTGCTCCTGAGCCACTGCCGAATTGCTTCGTTCTGCTTCGCGAATGGGCGGCGCGGATGGTGGCGCCTGCAATGGGGGAGTGACGCATGGTCTCGTCGAGGGCGGGCATGGCGAGATCTGGGTCGTCGCGCAGGTCGTTCACCCGCCGCTGAAGACCGCAGCTCCCCACAGACGACCGGCGCGTAACCCAGCCGATGCTTCAGGTCGGTCAGCAGGGATCCTGCTCTGAGATCGTGCTCACCAACGGGATGTCACGTCGTCGGCGATCTGTCCGGCGATCTTTGACGCCGAGTCAGCGGGGTTGGCGCTGCACGTGTTGATGTCGACAATGACGTTGTTTCTCAGCGCCAGCGCGCGCCCACACCCCCAGCCGGGAGCACGCGCGTCCTGTTGAGTCGCGACCGTGCTCAGTGTGGCGTTGGCGTTCGAGATGTGCCCCACGGTCCACTGCGATCCGCTCTGCGTGTGGGTGTATTCGCGGCAGGTCGGCCACTGCTGAGCAGAGGCATCGAAGAACGTCCCGGCCATCTCCACGGTGGGAAACAGCACCACGGCCTGCTTGAGATAGTGCGTGAAGTCATCGCCGTTGTTGAGGCTCTCATCGTGCTCGGCTCGGTCACCGCTGTTGGCGTAGACCGCAGCTTCTGCCGCGCCGTCGATGGCGAGGCATTCCAGCGGCGACATCGTGGCGCTGTTGTCTGCGAACGCGGACTGGCTGTCCGTCACCGCCATTCCGGTCGTCCCCATGGCGGCATTGACTTCTTCAGGGCTGAGCAACAAGCTGGCCAGCTCCCGCTCGACGAGAGGACGCGGAATCAGTGTCCGGGTGGGTGTCGTCGTCTCGGCGTTGCCGGTACTCGCGCACCCGGCGGTCAGAACACAGATTGCTGCTGCGAGTGTGGCCGTCGATCGGCGCATATAGGCCCCCCTTCGAGCCGGATCAATCCTTGAACGCGGCGCGACATCCCCTGTATTGCGACACTGAAAAAATGGTGCAGCAATACCGCCGACACCTACGGAATGTCGGACGGTGTTTCGTGGTAACGATGAACGGCGCTTCTTGATAACGATTCGTGGCGAATCACTCGTCAGTTGCGCCCGGCCGTCGAGCGGCGGTGTCGGGGCACACTGCTGTCACCTGACGCCGAGTTCGCCAACGTCGGATCGACCCCACGGCCCGACTCCTTTGACATCGGCCACAACACCGCGCGCACGATGGCAATCCCATCGTCAGCAGAGGGCTGGACGAATCAATCGAAAGAGCCGAGATCGCGGTGGAACCGCTGACCGAGCCTCCGAGCGAACTTGCCGCTCATGGGCGGGAAGGCGAGACATGAAGAGTCCACTGCTTTTTCATCGACGCAACCGCCAGCGCGTGCGCCCTGTTGCGGATGTTCGGGCTCCCGCTGGTTGTGCAGCAGAGGTGAACTCGTCGTCTACTACGGCGATTGCTCGTGCGTCCAGATCTGTAGCACGTTCACGTATAGGTCGGGCTTCACGGAGAGCGCACCGACGAACCAATGCTCGAGCGCGAAGATCAGATACATGACAAACCCCATCAGGCCCGCCGTCAGTCCGACGGCGCAGGCATGAACCAACAGGTCAATTGTGCCGAACAAGAAGGTGAACGCCATCACGACCGCACCGCCGCCGATGAGCAGCACCCAGAGCTCACCCGGGATCGCCGCCTCACCAGCCGAGACCCGCAACTTGCGGTTGGCGCACAGGTCGTTCAACTTGACGATGTCGTGGTCGAAGAACGCGATCTCGTTGCGTGTCTCCGGCTGGACCTTCAGGTAGGCCGTCCAGACGTCGGACGTGTGATCGAACTGTTCCTCGATGGACTCGCCTCGTCGCATTCGCGGTAGTTCGTCATCGATCACGTCTGCGGTGTACGCGACGAGGCTCTGCTGCACTGCTGGCCGGTACGCCGCAGGTATCGCCGTGGAATCCCGGAGCAAATCAGCGATGGCGCTGGCCTCCGCCTCGGTTGCGCTTTCGGCGTCTCCGAACTGTTCCCACACCACAACCACCACGAAGGCGACGAGTACCGCGTAGAGCACGCCGGCAAGCTGGAACACCTGGCCCGAGGCGGCATTCGCATTCTCGAGTCGGGTGTGCGACACGGTCCTTCGGAACACGATCAGCCCGCCCACCGACAGCCCGACGACCACGGCCACCGCGACGGACCAGAGGAGCGGAGCGGGCAGCGGCAAAAGCCAGATCACGGGGCCCCTAGTGCGGACGTTGGGCCATCCGCCCCGTCATTATGGCTGCCACACCGGCTCAGTTTGGCGCAACGCTCCGATGGTGACGATGTGTGAACGTCGTGACGGCAGCAGCACGCATCGTGACAATTCGACTACCGATCAAACAAGCCGACGTCTTCGACTTTGATCTTGCGCGCCGACTCAACCCGCCGGTGCCTCGACCGCACGACGGATGACCCCGGCGACCAGGCGGCTCGACCAGGCCATCTGGTTCACCAACCGTGAGCGTTGGCTGCGGTGTTCAGCGCGTCGAAGGCGGCGTCGAGTCGTCGTTGGTGGCGCCGGTTGGGTTCATGGTTGGCCTCGGCGGCCACCGCGCCGATCAGTTCGTCCAGATCTCCGTCCGTGACGGCTAGGTGAAGGCGGTCGTCGCGTGCGCGGATGGCGAACACTGCTCTCTGGCAATCGATGTCGAGGAATGTCAGGGCGCGCAGCGTCGCGGCGACATTGGCGTCGATGACGACCTCGTGCAGCGGTTCGGCCAAGGTCAACTTTCGGCGACGTAGGTCGTAGGGAGTGCCTGCCCAGTTGCTGATGGTGCCGTCGTCGCCACAGCGGTTGCAATGCCAGCGGATGGGTGTGTCCGGTCGGGTGCTGATCACGATGATCCGGCCGGGACAGCGGCGGTTGCCCGGTCGGCGTCGGCATGGCAGGGCGCTTTCCCAGGCGGTGTGGGCGTCACCGGCTGTCGCCGCTTGCACGATGCTGATCAGGTGCTCGCCGAGCTTGAGCGCTGGGCCCGGGATGTCGGGGGGCAGGTCAATGAAGTGGTGCAGATCGGCGACCAACATGGCCTGGGACTGTAGCCGACCGTGGGCTGCGGTGCTGCGTCGTTTCCTGGCGGCACGATATTCTCGATTCTCGCGCGGGTGCAGCGGGCGGTGGCTGCGTGGGGAGGCCTTTGACACTGCAGTGGCGGCGGGCCCCCTCGCGTGTCGTCCGCCCCGAGCGCAGTCTTCACGGAAGAATCGCCACAACGAGTGAGAGGGACGGTGCGCATGCTGGTAATGCACGGGTTCTGGACAGCCGCCGACGCGCTGTCGAGCGAGCTGTGTCTGTGGGCCGAGGATGCGACGCGGACGGTGAAGAGTTCCAGCCAGGCACTCCGCGCTGCTCGTCCGCACCCATTCGCCGCGCCGGCCGACGTCGTGGCCGCGATCCACGCGGGCAAGGCGGACATGACCACCCTCGCGCTGCCGTCGCTGCGGAGCGCACCCCTGGACTCACCGGAGTTGTTCCGCGCGGAGCCTCGTCCGGTGCCGCGCAGCGACCCGGCCCTGCTGTCATGGACGGTGCCGGTGGTGCGCCTGTCGGCGGCCTCAGCGCTGACCGCGTTGACCGAATCGGTCGCCGATGTCCGGTACGGCGCGTCGGTCGCCTACTACGCGGACCTGGCGGCGTTCGCCCAGGATCTGGTGGTGCGGGGCCGGGTGTTGCCGACGGTAGCGGTCGGTGAGGGAGGATCGGTCGCATCCTGGCGGCCGGTGTTGACCGGTCAGGACCTGGTCGTGGTGAACTCGTTCGTCGCGGCGATGCCGCCGGTGTGCCGCGCACACCAACCGGACTGCGATCCAGACACCCTGGCCATGTCGGCGCTGTGCGGCATGGTCGACGCGGCGGTGCGGGCGACGCTCCCGAGTTCGGCGGATCTTCTGCCGGCCCGGCGCGGCCGTCGACCCCGGCGTGTGCCTGCGGCCGAAGCGTGGCTCGAGGCATTGACGGGTGCCGGCGGCCGGTTCGACGCCGGCGACGACGACTTCGCCGAGTTGGCCGGTCACTTGGCCTCATGGGACGAGATCGGTTCGGGTGCAGCGGGTTCGGCGAGGGCGACGTTCCGGCTCTCCGAGAGCGAGGGATCGCAGGACGGCTGGCGGCTGGAGTTCATGCTGCAGTCCATGGCCGATCCCAGTCTGCTGGTGCCGGCGGAGTCGGTATGGGACCACGACGGTGGTCTGGGACGCTGGCTGGACCGGCCGCAGGAGCTTCTGCTGGCCGAGTTGGGCCGCGCCGTGCGGGTGTATCCGGACCTCGGGCCCGGCCTTCGGACGGCCTGCCCGTCGGGCATGGAGCTCGACACCGACGGCGCCTACCGCTTCCTGTCCGCCATCGCCCCCTTGCTCGACGAAGCGGGCTTCGGTGTGCTGTTGCCGTCGTGGTGGGATCGGCACCGCAAGCTCGGGCTGAGGGTCTCGGCGGGAACCCCCGTCGACGGCAAGGTCGACGGGGTCTCGCGGTTCGGTCGTGAACAGTTGGTCGACTTCCGTTGGGAGCTGGCCGTCGGCGCCGATGTGCTGACCGAGGAGGAGATCACCGCGCTGGCCGGTGCCAAGGCTCCGCTGATCCGACTGCGGGGGCAATGGGTCGCGGTGGATCACGAACAACTGCGACGGGGGCTGGAGTTCCTGTCCAGCGATCGCGAACGGAGGGCGACGGTGGGCGAGATCCTCGCGCTGGCCTCCGATGACCCCGACGGCGTTGAGGTGCCGCTGGACGTCGTCGCGGTCCACGCGGAGGGCTGGCTGGGCGATCTGCTCAGCGGCGCCGCCGCGGCCACGCTGAAACCGTGCACCCCGCCGCCGACGTTCGCCGCCACCCTGCGTCCCTATCAGCAGCGCGGTCTGTCCTGGCTGATGTTCCTGTCGTCACTGGGCCTGGGCGCCTGTCTTGCCGACGACATGGGGCTGGGAAAGACCGTGCAGATGCTAGCGCTGGAATCCACTGAGCGCCTCAAGGATCCGTCGATCGGAACGACGCTTCTGATCTGCCCGATGTCACTGGTCGGCAACTGGCAGCGGGAGGCGGCCAAGTTCGCTCCCGAGCTTCGGGTGCACGCGCATCACGGGGGTGGGCGGTGTCACGGCGAGGAGCTCGCCGAGCAAATCGCCGGTGCGGATCTGGTGGTCACCACCTACGCGACGGCAACGCGGGACGTCGACGAGCTCGCCGCCCAGCGGTGGAACCGGGTGGTGCTCGACGAAGCGCAGGCGGTGAAGAACCGCCTGTCTCGCGGGGCCAAAGCGGTCCGGCGCCTCGAAGCCGGACACCGGGTAGCGCTCACCGGGACGCCGATGGAGAACCGGCTGGCCGAATTGTGGTCCGTCATGGACTTTCTCAACCCCGGACTGCTCGGTTCGCCCGAACTGTTTCGCGCCCGGTATGCGGTCCCGATCGAGCGGTACGGCGACACCGAGCCGGCGGAGAGGCTGCGGGCGATCACCCGACCCTACCTGCTGCGTCGACTCAAGACCGACCCGACGATCATCGACGACCTGCCCGAGAAGGTCGAAATCAAGCAGTACTGCCCGCTCACCGCCGAGCAGGCGTCGCTGTACAAGGCGGTCGTCGACGACATGATGACCAAGATCGAGAACGCCGACGGAATCAGCCGTCGCGGAAATGTTCTCGCCGCGATGGCGAAGCTCAAGCAGGTCTGCAATCATCCCGCCCAGTTGCTGCACGATCGGTCGCCGGTGGGTGTCCGCTCGGGCAAGGTGATCCGATTCGAGGAGATCCTGGAGGAGATCCTCGCCGAGGGCGACCGGGTGCTGTGCTTCACGCAGTTCACCGAGTTCGCCGAGATGTTGGTGCCGCATCTGGCGGCACGCTTCGGCCAAGACGTGGCCTACCTGCACGGCGGCACGCCGAAGAAGCGGCGCGACGAGCTGGTTGAGCACTTCCAATCCGGTTCTGGCCCATCGATTTTCATCCTCTCACTGAAGGCAGGTGGTACCGGGTTGAACCTCACTGCCGCCAACCACGTCGTGCACCTGGACCGCTGGTGGAATCCCGCCGTCGAGAACCAGGCGACCGACCGCGCGTTCCGGATCGGGCAGAAGCGAAAGGTACAGGTGCGCAAGTTCATCTGCACGGGAACCCTGGAGGAGAAGATCGACGACATGATCGAGGACAAGAAGGCGCTGGCGGAGCTGGCGGTCGGCGATGGCGAAGGCTGGCTCACCGAACTGTCGACGCGCGAGTTGCGCAGTTTGTTCGCGCTGTCGGAGGGGGCTGTCGGTGACTAGCTGGTACCCGCCCGCGGCTCGACCCATCCAGGTTGCCGACGGGCTCAAGGCGCGCAGCCCGCGCGGCGCGATCGCCCGGACGTGGTGGTCGAAGCGGTTCATCGACGTGCTGGAAGGATTCGGGCTGGGTAGTCGGCTGCAGCGGGGGCGCACCTATGCCCGTAAGGGCCAGGTCATTTCGCTGGAGGTGAGCACCGGGCAGGTGTACGCCGAGGTGCAGGGCAGCCGGGCGAAGCCTTATCGGGTGCGCATCGGGATCGCCGCGTTCGGAAAGTCGGACTGGGCGCAGATCGAGCGGGCGCTGGCCGACAATGCCTGGTACACAGCGGCATTGCTGGCTGGCGAGATGCCTCATGACATCGAGGAGGTGTTTGCGGGGGTGGGGCTTTCACTGTTCCCGGCCAGCGCGGGCAACCTGTCCTTGGACTGCTCGTGTCCTGATTCAGCCGTGCCGTGCAAGCATCTGGCGGCCGTGTTCTATCTGCTGGCGGAGTCGTTCGACGCGGACCCGTTCGCCATCGTGGCCTGGCGTGGTCGCGAACGGGACGAGTTGCTGGCCAACCTGCAGGCCGCCCGGTCGAATTCGGCGGCCGCAGATCGGGCAGGCAGGTCCTGGCTTCCGCTGACCGACTGCCTCGACTCGTTCTTCGCCGCCCAGTCGCAGGTGTGCACCCCGGTCCCGGCGCAGACCACGTCGTCGACCACGGTGCTGGACCAGCTTCCGGAACTCGGGGTCACGGTGCGCGGTCGATCGGTGACCGATCTGCTCCGGCCGGCGTACGCGGCACTGGGTTCTGAGACTCAGGGTGAGCCGAGCTGTGAGTGAATGTGCGTTTGGCTTGATGTCGTGAAGTTGGCGGCGTGGGCGCGGTCGGTGGGTGTGCATCCGCAGATGGCGTATGCGTGGGTGCGTGAGGATCGGATGCCGGTGCCGTTTCGGCGGTTGCCGTCGGGCACGGTCCTGGTCGACGTGACCGGTCCGGCTGTTGGCCAGCAGTGGGTGGTGCCCGATCTGAAGATCCCGGCGGAGCCGATCGTGGAGCACTCGGGACGCTGACCGCAGGTGGTCGTCATCAAGGCTTCGGCCGCGGTCTCGGCACTACTGAACGACGGCCAGCCCAGTGCTAGAAGACTGGGAGAGAGGCGAGGGATTTGAAGCACAACCGGGTTCGCAGCCGGTCTTCGAGCGCTTCGCACCATTACAGCAGCGATGCAGCTATAATGCAGCTATGGTTGCTATAACCGTGCGCGATATCCCGGATGACGTCCGCAATGAACTCGCGGCGCGGGCAGCACGGACCGGGCAGTCGTTGCAGGAGTACGTTCGCGGGCTGCTAGTCACGTCTGCTGCCAAACCGACAGCCGACGACCTCATCGCCCGGGCCCGTGCGCGCGTCGAGGCAACCGGGGTGCGGCTCGGCGCGGCATCAATTTTGGCTGTCAAAGACGCCGACCGGCGATGACGACGCGGGCCGTGTGCGATGCATCAGCAGTGGTTGCGATGTTGCTCGACTCCGGTCCGGATGGCCGCTGGGCTAGCGGGGCGATGATCGGCGCTGAGCTGTTCGCGCCCACCTTGCTTCCCTATGAATGCTCCAACATCATTCGTAGGCACGAGCTCAGCGGCGCCGTCAGCGCCGACCAGGCCGCCCAGGCGCACGCCGATTTACTGGATCTGGCCGTGGCGTTATGGCCGTACGAACTCCTCGGCAATAGAGTTTGGGAACTGCGTTACAACTTGTCGTGCTACGACGCCGCCTACGTAGCGCTCGCGGAGGCCTTGACTGCGCCGCTGCTCACGCTCGACCGGCGAGTAAAAGGAGCGCCCGGTCTGGAATGCGTTGTGCTCGAACCACCGTCGTGACCAACTGTACGTGTTGGAGTGCTCCCTGGCTGCCCCAATTTTGGGGCGGGCATCACTCCCCGCCGGTTAATCGGCGGGAAGGTGTCTAGGAGTTTGATGAGGTCGCGGCGTCGGATGTGGATGAATACGTCGAGAAGCGCGGCCAGCTCGGGGTAGTCGGGATCGAGCCCTCGCCGGTAATGGCTATCTGTGTGGCTAACTCGGCGGCTTCGCGAGTTTCCCGCATCGGCGGCGGTCGTGGTTGATCCGCGTCATCGCTGGGCGCATGCGGCGCGGTGTTACTCGTACTTCTCCGCCCTGGACCCAGTCTTATCGCAAGGTGCGGTTGCCAGCGAGATCAGGTGTCGAGGACGGTGGCGCCGTCGCGCCAGGTGTCGAGGATTTGGTCGACGCGGTCGCGCACCCGGTGTCGGGCGTCGTCGCGATCGACGCCGGACATGAGCAGGTCGTCGTAGTCGGTGTCGACGTGGCGGACGGAGGCGGCGACGGCGAGGCGAATGGCGTCGGGGTCGAGCGCGCGGGCGGCGGCG
>NZ_DASQEU010000063.1:0-69950 GCF_035633495.1 Mycobacterium sp.
CGTAGAGCGAGCCTCCAACGAGTGCCTCGCGTACCGCCGGGTCGGCTTCGGCCCGCTGCACCAGCTCATCGCCGCCGGCCGCTTCAAAGGCCCGAAGAGCCTGGCGCCCAAACTCCTTCGCCTCGTCGCCAAGGTCGGTGATCATCGTGCCCCCAGCAGGTATCGCGACAGCAGGACGCGTTGCATCTCGATGCTGCCCAACGAGACGGTGGAGGCCTGCGAGCAGGGCCAGTGGTCTTCGACCTCGCCACGGAACAACGCGGTGCCCTCCTCCGGCGCTTCGGCGGCGATCTCCATCAGGACCTCGGCGCTGTCGTGGTCCAGCTTCGTGACGGCGATGCGGTAGGCCGCGACGTCGGTGGGCTGCACGCGCCCCTCGCTCTGCAGCGACACCAGGCGATAGGCGAGCAGTCGCGCGCGGCGGCAGTGGGTGAGCATCTGGGTCCACCGACCGCGCAGTTCAGCGGGCAGGCCAGCCCAGCGTTCGCCAAGCTGCTCGGGCGCCATCTGCAGCAGTCGTTCGCACCGGGTATGGCGGGCGATGCCGAGACGTTCGAACGACAACACGTCGGCGACGGTCGACCAGCCGTCGTCGAGTATCCCGAGAATGTCGGCCTCGGTCACCCGGAGGTCGTCGATGAAAACCTGGTTGGTGATGCGGGCCATCATGCAGCCGATCGGCCGCACGGTGATGGCGGGGTCGTCCATCGGCACCAGGAAGATGGTCAGCCCTGCCTGCTTCTTGGTGGTGTTCTTCTCCCACTTGGTCGTTCGCGCGAGCACGAAGCACCACTACGCCATGGTGGCGTACGACGTCCAGATCTTCTGGCCGTTGATTCGCCATCCGTCGCCGTCGCGTGTGGCCGCCGTGCGGAGCGAGGCCAGGTCCGAGCCGGCCTCGGGTTCACTGAATCCCTCACACCAGATGACCTCGCCCAGTGCGATCGGCGGCAAGTGCCTGAACTGTTCTTCGGCGGTGCCATGGCGCATGAGCGTCGGCCCCACCCAGTTCACGCCCGTGTACTGCGCGCCGCGGGGTTCGTGGTGGGCCCACATCTCCTCACGCACCACGGTCTGCTCCCAGACGGACGACCCGCGCCCCCCCGAACCCTGGCGGCCACGACATGCATAGCAGGCCGCGCTCGGCGAGGAGGTGACAGAACGTCTATGCGACCTCCAGATCGGCGGGGTCGCGAGCGAGCTGCGCGAGGGCATCCTCACGGGGCGGATGGGTGACCGCCTTCCCACCCAGGACCAGCTGGTGAGCGACTTCGTGGTGAGCTATCCGTCTGTGCGCGAAGCATCGCGGATCCTCGAGACCGGGGGACTGGTCACCGTGCGACGGGGCAGCATCGGAGGCGCGGAGGTGCACCGACCCGATCAATCGTCGGGCGCGTATCACCAGGGACTGCTGCTGCTCGAACCGTTGTGCGCTGGCGAGGTGGCCCGGCGCACGGACCGTGGTACTGCCGTCGTCCCCGCGCTGACCGCCAACGTCGATGCCTCCGCGGACGCGGTGTCCGACGGCGTCGCCTTCACGCGCATCGCGCGCGAGTTCCACGACCTCGTCGTTGCTGCGTCCACCCCGAACGACACGATGCTCTACGTGGTGCGAAGCCTCGTCGCACTCTGGTCGGCTCAGGAACGGCAGTGGGCGCCGACACGGACCAAGCTCGGTGAATACCCCTCGCCGACTGCCGCACGGGGTGCGGTGCGTACCCATCGACGGCTCGTCGACGAGATTGCCGCCGGGCACGCCGACGAGGCGAAGTCGATTGCGCGCAGGCATCTGGCTGCGACGCAGGCTCTGGTGCTGGAACGCTTCACCGACGACGTCGTGAATGCTGCCTCCGCGCGCTCGGGGCGTGTCGTGCCGTGACGCCGGCGGGATCTCGCTAGATCTTCCTGAGCGTGTCCCAGTCGTGCTCGTCCTCCAACTTGGCGATCGCAGTGGCGGTCCGTTCCTTCATCACCAGCGTGAAGGCGACGCCGATCACCACGGCGAGGACCAGCGCGACCCAGGAGAACCGGGACAGCCATTTCTCCGCGGCCAGGCCAAGGTAGTACACGACGGCAGTGGTGCCTCCCGCCCAAAACAGGGCACCAGATGCATTGGCGGCCAAAAATTTTCGGTACGGCATCTTCAGCGCTCCCGCGAGCGGCCCTGCGAAGATGCGGAGCAGCGCGATGAAGCGTCCGAAGAACACCGCCCACACGCCCCACCGGGTGAAGAGCTGCTTGGCCAAGGCGACGTGGCCGGGGCCAAAGTGCTTGGGGAAGCGGCTGCCCAGCCGTTCGAAGAGCGACATGCCGTAGCGATGGCCGATGCTGTACCCGATCGTGTCACCGATGATCGCGCCGATGGTGGCCGCGGCGGCGACGCCCGCGGGGTTGATGTCGAGGGTGTGTCGTGAGGCGAGGAGCGCAGCGCTGACGAGGGCGATCTCGCCAGGCAGCGGAATGCCCAGGCTCTCCAACCCGATCACCACGCCGACCACGAGGTACACCGCCAACGGCGGGATGGTCTGCAGCAGGGCGTCGACGTTCACGCGCTAAGAATGCCTGATGGGTCGGTCGGCACGTGGTTTAGCCGCGATCTGATGGGCTAGAGACCTGTTCGCCGCGGACGTAGAGCTCGCCGGTGTGGCCGGGGCCAAGCACGGTGCCGTCGTCTGCGCGGATCTGGACCTCGATGCCGGGAACGGGTTGGCCGACCGAGGCGACGCGTCGCGCGGCGGTCTCGGTGAGCCCGTAGCCGTTGACGAACCGAACCCGACCGCCGGCAGCAAGGACAGCGCCTTGCGGACCAGCGGGAGGGCAACCTTGGATCCGCCGTAGGCCAGAGTGCGCGGGGAGGGCAGCGTGGCGCTGGTGGATTCGAGCACGGCGACGATGCGGTCGAGCATGGTCGGCACGACGGTGGGGGACGTGACGTTTTCGGTACCGACCAGGCGGACTCACTCATTGGCGTCGAAGTGGTTCAGAGACAACATCTTTCGGCCGTGCTGTGGACCGAGGTTCCGCCGGCTTGGCGCGCGGCGGTGACCTTGGCGTGCGTCGCACGGTCCATCGAGGCGGGATGGTGCAAGAGGCCGCACGTCGTGACGACGTTTGATGCAGCGGCGAGCAATCGGCAGATCTGATCGACGTCCGGCGCGTTGGGCATCGCGTTGGGCATGTAGAGCACGCAGTCCGGCGCAATGTCCACGATGGCCTCGGCGTCGTCGGTCGCGAGGACGCCGGTCGGCGACAACCCGGACAGGTCACCGGCATCTTGCCCTTGTCGCTGCCGTGGACGTAGACGCCGACCAGTTCCAGGTCGGGGTGGTCGACGATTCCGCGAATCGACCGGATTCCGATGGTGCCGGTGGACCACTGGACTACCCGGTAGGTCGGAATCGGTTGCACTGTCCCTCAGTTCGTCATGCGCGATTCGACTCTTGGCGGTACCAGGCGACAGGAGGCCATCGGTCCCTTCGTCTGCCTCGCCGTGATGGACAGCGTGCTAAATGACCGGCCCTCGTGATGCCGGGTGACGTCGTACTCGACGGCTTCACCGGCGCGGCCCTCCACAGGGAGGCGGCTCGGACGAACTGGGCTAGCAGTTGTCCGCCGAAGACGCGGTAGTACTCGAGGTGTTGTTTGTGGCCGGTGAAGCGGATCTCCGAGCCGTCGCCGTCGAACCGCAGACACCCCAGCAGGTCTGACCAGGTATCGGGCACTCGACCATTACAAGCGGAACTCTCCGAGAAGGAGAATGCAATTCTCGGATTAGTCGGCGGCGAAACCTCGAGCCACGAAGTCCCAGACTTCGTCCGCCGAAATCGGCTTGTTGGCCTCGTCATCGGAGCCACTCGACTGAGCGACGAACATTGCAGTCTGCATGGTCATGGCGGCGATGCGCTTGGGGTTGATGCTTGGGCGAAGTTTGCCCGCAGCGGCCGCGTCTTCCATCAGCTCCGTCAGAAGCATCAGAAGCGGCGCATGAGCCACCTTGACCTCCGGCGCATGCGATACCAGCAGCCTGGGCGCGAAGTCGGTGAACAAGGGGAGCTTTGCTGCCGGGTCCGGACGGGACGACTCGAAGAGCAGTTGAACGGCCACCTTGAGCCGCTCCAACGGATCCATCTGGCCCGAGGTCGCGGCGCGGATCTGGTCGGCCGAGCGGCTCAACGCATCTTCGAAGAGCGCGAGCAGAAGTTCGTGTTTGCCGTCGAACTGGAGGTAGAAGCTGCGCAGAGACTGGCGCGAGCGATCGACGACCTCTTGCACGGTGAAGTCGGTGCTGCCCTTTTCGATGATGATCGCCTGGGCGGCATCGAGAAAGCGCTGCACCCGCTGTGCGGCACGCAATTTCGCGGTCTTGATGGAACGTTCGACCGCGCGCTGCTTCCACGCCGGTTCTTCGCTAGGACTGGTAGTCACCGGTGCCTCTGACGTGGGCCGATCCCGGAGAACATGCATGGACTGTACCGGAGAACGCCTCTGCATCATGCTCTGGCCTTCCTTGGGTTAAGCGTGCCTGAGATTGTAACTTTCTCATCCTGAGAATATTATTCTCGTTTCCCTAATCAAGACTATTAAGAGAAGTCTCTTGGGGAAAGGCGCATTCCAAGGAGTAAGTGCAGCTGACGTTCGATCCCCAGGTCGAGATCTTCCTCACCGACTTCGTGGCGTTCGAACAGAACGCCCCCGCCGACGCAGAGCGCTCGAACGGCCGCGGTCGTCCTCGCACGTGCCGGACTGGGCCCGTCGGTGGCAGCGGATGTTGTTCAACGCCGGCTGGCTGGTGCCGGGCAACCCGCCGGAGTTCGGCGGCCGCAACGCAACGATCCTCCAGCAGCACGTTCACCAGACGGAGATGGCCCGCCGCAGGATCGTTCCGAGCTTCAACTCACGAGACGTCGGGATCATCGCGGCGTCGCTCATCACCTTCGGCAGCAGCAGAAGTGGGCGATACCGATCCTGCGCGCCGAGATGACGGCTGTGTTGGGCATGAGCGAGCCAGGCGCCGGTTCCGATCTGGCATCGCTGCGTACCAAGGCCGAACGTGTTCCCGCGCTGTCAGTGTTGAAGCTCCTCGGCGCCGAGACGGTGTAGGCGGCCACGGAACGCGCACTCGACTCGCGAGGCGCATAGGGACTCAATCACCAGCACATGACCGCCCCGTGCGTGCCGCTCGACCTCTACGCGTACGCAGGCTGTTGGGCCGACCGCTTCATCCACTCGTTCGCAGGCACCATCGCAGGCGCGGAGTGCAACGGGGTCATCGTCTCCGGCTTCTGAGGTTCGGGGCCCTAGCCGTCTACCGGCGACTGAGACAGGTAGGCGACGAGGGCCTTGGTCAGCGTTTCCCTGGCGACGTCGAGATCGGCATAGGAACCCAGTTGGCGTTCCGAGACAAGACCCCGCATCGCTCCCGGGATGAGCGTGGCCACTCCGTGCACTCTCTCGGGTGCGATGTCGAGGCCGACGAATGCCCTCTGGCAGGTCTCGAGCCAACTCTTGCTCCAGGAGGCAAGCTCCGCAGCCGTTCGCGGGTAGAGCCGCTCGAGCTCGTCGGGATCACGAGGCAACGCCGCCCGGAGATTCTCGATTGCGCGTGAATCTGCCGACGACAGACCGTGATACAGGGTGTCGACGATGCGACCCACGCGCCGATGCAAAGACGTATCCGGTTCCACGGGCGTGGACAGCAGGCCGGCCCTGCGTTCGGCGGTGCGGTGAAGGACCGCCGCCCAGAAGCCGTCGATGTCGCCGAACTGGTACTTCACGGCACCCCAGGTGGCACCGACGTCCTTGGCGATGCGGTTTGCCGACACCGATCCCGGCTGTCCAGAGGCGAGTGACTTCAGCGCCGCCTCGAGAATGTTCTCGCGGGTCGCGAGGCCACGGCGGTTGGTGCGCCGCCCCACGATTCCCGCCTCGGTCATGAGCCGATCGTATCGGCTAGGCAAGTTTCACAGAACCCGCTGTCATTTTTTCATCGAAGTATCTACCATTCGACGCGGGCGCACACACAAGGAAGGGAAGCGAAGATGGCGAAGCCGCCGTTGTCGATGAAGCCGACCGGATGGTTCCAGGTGGCATGGTCCGAGGAGATCGGCGTCGGCGACGTCCACACGATGAAGTACTTCGGCCAGGAGATGATCGCCTGGCGTGCGGAATCGGGTCAGCTGACGGTGATGAACGCCTACTGCGAACACCTCGGCGCCCACCTCGGTTTCGGCGGCACGGTCGTCGGCGAGGTGTTGCAGTGCCCGTTTCATGGCTGGCAGTGGAACCAGGAGGGTCGCAACGTCTGCATCCCCTACGAGGACCGCCCCAATCGCGGCCGACGCATCACGACCTACCCGGTGACCGAGTGCAACCAGTCCGTCTACGTCTGGCACGACCTTGACGGCCGCACGCCGTTCTTCGATGCGCCCGACGTGTTCGCAAGCTTCGCTGACGGCAGCAGCCTCGGCGCGTATTACCCCCAGCAGCGACTGTTCCGGCAGGGGCTGGAGCTGCACCCGCAATACGTGCTGGAGAACGGTGTGGACTTCGCCCACTTCAAGTACGTCCACGACACGCCGATCGTCCCGGTGTTCACGCGTCACGACTTCGCCGACCCCGTCTCGTACGTCGACTTCACCATCACCTTCGAGGGCGACGACGGTCAGAAGATCGAAGACGTCAACAGTGGCGTCGAGGCCATCAACGGTGGGCTGGGCATCGCCGTCACCAAGAGTTGGGGCATGGTCGACAACCGCACGATCTCGGCCGTTACCCCGGTCGACGAATTCACCTCGGACGTCCGGTTCATGGTCTACATCGGGCGGCCGGGCGGGCGGACTGCCGAGAAGGACCCGGGGCGTGCCGAGACGAAGGCAAGGGCTTTCGGGGAAGAAGTCATCCGGCAGTTCAGCCAGGACGTCCATATCTGGGCCCACCAGCGCTACTCCGATCCGCCGGCCCTGGCGAACTCCGAGCGGGAGGGATTCACCGCAATCCGCAAGTGGGCCAAGAAGTTCTATCCCGACGGCAGGGGCGGCAGCGCAGCCGAGTTAGCCGCCGCCGCACAATCCTGACCCAACCCGACAACGACGACGTTCCGAGAAAGGCGATCGCATGACCAAACCCGCCACCCTGCCGATCAAGGTCTTCCAGGTTGCCACCGGCAACGTGGGCAGCGAGATGATCAAGCGCATCCAGACCCAGCCCGATCTAAAGTTGATTGGGGTGCATTGCTATTCGGCCGACAAGGTCGGCAGGGACGTCGGGGAGCTGGTCGGCATCGGACCCGTCGGCGTCACGGCCACCGGCAGTATCGAAGAGATCATCGCCGCCAAGCCGGACGTGCTGACTTTTCACGGGGTGTTCCCCGACGAGGATCTCTACGTGAAGGTCCTCGAGGCCGGGATCGACATCGTCACGACCGCCGACTGGATCACCGGCTGGCACCGGGACAGGAATCATCCCCACCCGTCGGGCAAGCTGGTGTCGAAACTCCTTGCCGAAGCGTGTGAGAAGGGCGGCTCGACCTTCTATGGCACCGGAATGAACCCTGGCGTGAATCAGATTCTGGGCGTGGCGTGTTCGGCCGACGTCGCCGACATCGAGAACGTCACGACCATCGAGTCGGTCGACGTGTCCTGCCACCATTCGAAGGACACCTGGCTCGAGGTCGGCTACGGGTTGCCCGTAGAAGACCCGAACATCCCCGGAAGGCTGGAGAAGTACACCCGCGTGTTCGCCGACAGTGTGCTGATGATGGCCGACTGCTTCGGCCTGGAGCTCGACGAAGTCAAGTTCACCTACGAACTCGGCGCCTGCACCAAGGACGTCGACCTGGGTTGGTACATCCTGCCGAAGGGATCGCTGGGCGGCAACTACATCAAGTACCAGGGCATGGTCGGCGGGGTGCCGAGAGTGGAGACCCACTTGGAGTGGCAGATGACGCCGCACACCGACCCGAGCTGGGACATCAAGGGCTGCCACATCACTCAGATCAAGGGCGATCCCTGCATCTATAACAAGCACATGATCTTTCCCAGGCCCGGCGTCGACCTGTCCAACCCGGACAACTTCGCGTCGATCGGGATGACCGTCACGGGCATGCCAGCGCTCAACTCGATCACGTCGGTCGTCGAGGCACCGCCGGGATTGCTCACCAGTGCAGATCTCCCGCTGCGCGGGTTCGCCGGACGGTTCACGCTCTAGTCGGGGACGAGAGGCCCGACTGGCATGGTCGTGGCGGCATGCACCGGAGTCTTGCAAGCTCTGCCGGCCTGGACAGGAACGGCGAGTGCGATGCGTCGATGGTCAGTTGCTCGACGCCGAGTCGCCGTGCCACCGTATCGGCCAACCACCGCGGTATCGATCTGTCCTGCTAGCAGAGGATGTGGCTGCGCGGCAGGTCGGCCTCCCAGAAACGGGCAACCGACACCGGCGTGACCGTCGTAACGCCGAAGCGCTCCCGGCCGAGGCGTTCGAATGCCCAGCCTGCCGTTTCCTCGTCGCAGTCGTGGTAGAAGTCCTTCTACGCACCGTAGAAGTCGGCGAAGGTCATGGCGCCCTTCCGAGATCGCGAGTTCCGTTGTCCAAGAGTTAATTGGCGTCAGTTGTGGTAGTCGTACCACTTGAGGTAGCCGCCCGCGTCGACGCGCAGCTGTGCGCCGGTGACGAAGCGTGACTCGTCCGAGGCCAGCCACAGCACGGCGTTGCTGATGTCCTCGGGTTCGATGAACGCCACCTTCATCGCCTGCTGCACGGTAGGACACCGGCTCGGCGTCGGGTGCTCCAGATCGGGTCGGAACGACCGGTACATCGGATCGCTCTGCAGCATCGGCGTGTTGCACTTGGTGGGTGCACGACGTTGGTCCGGATTCCGCGCGGTGACAGCTCGGTGGCCAGGTCGTGGACGAAGTTGGACAGCGCCCGCTTGGAGTGCACGTGTCCGCTCTTCGGCCAACCGGATTGCGTGACTGCGCCCCTGCCCGCGTGCGGCGCCCGTGATGAATGCGACCTTGCCCTCAACACGTCCCATGGTTTGTCCTCTCGTCAGCCTGTTCGGTCATTGGGTGTTGGGTTAGATGTTGCGGCCGCCGTTGACGCCGAGGATCTGGCCGGTGATGTAGCCGGCTTCGTCGGAGATGAGGAACGAGCAGGCGGCGGCGATGTCCTCGGGCTTGCCGATCCGCCGTACCGGGGTCTGTTCGATGGTCTTCTCGATGTCGCCGAGGAAGCCGCGGCGCTCCGCTTTGCGCAGCATGGGTGTGTCGATGAAACCGGGCGGGACCGCGTTGACCGTGATGCCCGCAGACCCGTATTCGAGGGCCAAGTTCTTGCTGAGTCCGTTGACCGCGACTTGGCCGATACGTAGTGCGACATGTAGGGAGTGCCCGAATGCGTGCTCGACGAAGAGATGTTCACGATGCGCCCCCAGCCCGCTTCGACCATGTCGGGCAGCGCCGCTTGGATGCAGTGAAAGACTCCGTTCAGGTTGACGTCGATGACACGTCGCCAAGTGTCGAAGTCGATGTCGAGGAAGCGCTTGAAGCCGTCCAGACCGGCAGCGTTCACCAGGATCCGTGCCCAGCTGGGTACGGATGCCGTCCAGCGCTGCGTCGATGGCCGCGCGGTCGGTCACGTCCGCCGTGAAGGCGAACTCCTCGTCGGAGGGGTTCAGATCGAGCGTCGCGCGTGATAGCCGTCGGAGGGCAGGCGGCGGTTCGCGATCGCCGCGCCGATGCCAGAACCGACTCCGGTGACGACGGCGTTCCTCCCGCTAGGTCCTCCAGGGACGGTCGTGCGATATGTTAAGAATACTGCTTCCGAATTTGAGAACTCTAATCTCGAATAAGGTGATCTCGCAAGACAACTAGCCGATCGGTTCGCCAGAACCGTGCTCGTCGCAAGCCTCCCGACCCTTTGACGAGGTGCTCTACGCCTGCTTGTGTTCTCATCGAGCGAATGTAGGATTCGCCACTGATGAGAACGAAATTTCCATCATACTGAGGAGGATGATGGGCCAGACACCGACGATCCCCACTGACGGGCACGCAGATTCGAGTGCGCACGCGCCTCGGTCGAACAGCGATCGGCGCATGCTGATCGACGGGAAACTCCTCGAGACCGAGCGGACCTTCGCATCCCTCAACCCCGCGACCGGTGAGGTGTTAGGACCCGCGCTGAACGCGACGGTCGAGGATGCGCAGGCCGTTGCCGCGGAGCCGTCAATCCTCGGGCGCGCTTGCGATTCGACATCACCGTCGAGCAGTCCCTGGCTGAGCCCGGTCCTCAAAGTGACTGTGCCGCAGCTCTCGTCGTCGCGGCCGAGCACTTCACGGGGACGGAATCCGCTATGCGTCAACATGAGTCGGAGGCGACTACCCGCCGGGCTACCGTGAGTACGACCGGCCACGTCTTCGCGATGGCGCGGCTCGTGCAGTCGGACGTCAGCTGCGGAAGGGAGATGTCCACCGTCGGCAGTTCGTTGCCCGTGAATCTCGCTCGAGGTTTAAAGACCAAAGCGCACCCCCCGGGTGCCAATGGTGTGGCACAGTGCGTCGAGTTGTTCCAAGAACTCTGTGGTGAGGCCGTCAATCACGTCGGCGGTGCCCGGATTGCACTGGCGCTCAACATCGGGGGTTCGGCTGCAGGGCCAGTCGTGACGATTCTGGAAGGACCCGGAACCAATGGCAGTTAAGGGGCCGGAACGCTGGTCGCCGGGCATCTACCTGCCCAAGGGGTTCGCCGGGGCGATGCAGGCCGTCGGCGGCTTGTTCTCGATGGGCGTGGATGCGTTCAAGTTCATCTTCGTGCGGCCGTTTCAGTGGCGGGAGTTCCTGGAGCAGTGCTGGTTCGTGGCACGGGTGTCGCTGGTGCCGACTTTGTTGGTCGCGATCCCCTTCACGGTGTTGGTGAGCTTCATCCTCAACATCCTTCTGCGAGAACTGGGTGCGGCCGACTTGTCAGGGGCGGGTGCCGCGTTCGGTGCCGTCACTCAGGTCGGCCCGCTCGTCACGGTTCTCATCGTCGCCGGGGCGGGAGCGACGGCGATGTGCGCGGATCTGGGGTCACGCACCATCCGGGAGGAGATCGACGCCATGGAGGTGCTGGGCATCAATCCGGTACAGCGCTTGGTGACGCCGCGCATGCTTGCCTCGTGCTTGGTGGCGTTCCTGCTCAACAGCCTGGTGGTGATCATCGGCATCCTCGGCGGCTACTTCTTCTCGGTCTTCGTCCAGGATGTGAACCCAGGCGCGTTCGCCGCCGGGATCACGCTGTTGACCGGTGTTCCCGAGGTCATCATCTCCTGTGTGAAGGCCGGGTTGTTCGGTCTGTTCGCCGGCCTCATCGCCTGCTACCGCGGGCTGACGATCACCGGCGGCGGCGCCAAGGCCGTCGGTAACGCGGTCAACGAGACGGTGGTGTTCGCGTTCATGGCGCTGTTCGTGATCAACGTTGTCGTCACGGCCATCGGCATTCAGTTGACGGCGAAGTAGGGGCCGGCCATGGGAACCTTGCAAGTTCTGCGGGGCACGTACCCCCGGGCCTTTCGGACGTTCAACCGTCCGGTCGGGGTGTTAAGTCGCATCGGGGATCAGACGCTGTTCTTCGGCAAGGCCATTGGTGGGATACCTCATGCGGCGGCGCACTTCCGCAAGGAGATCATCCGTCTGATCGCCGAGATCAGCATGGGCGCAGGCGTTCTGGCCATGATCGGCGGAACGCTGGTGATCGTCGGGTTCCTGACCCTGGCCACCGGCGGCACGCTGGCCGTGCAGGGCTACAGCTCGCTGGGCAACATCGGCATCGAAGCGCTCACTGGATTCCTGGCCGCGTTCATCAACGTCCGCATCGCCGCACCCGTCGTGGCAGGTATCGGCCTGGCTGCCACCTTCGGCGCCGGGGTGACCGCGCAATTGGGCGCGATGCGCATCAACGAGGAGATCGACGCGCTGGAGTCGATGGGCATTCGGCCGATCGAATACCTGGTGAGCACGCGCATCGTGGCGGGGTTGATCGCGGTCACGCCGCTCTACTCAATCGCGGTGATCCTGTCCTTCATCGCCAGCCGGTTCACCACCGTCGTGCTCTTCGGGCAGTCCGGTGGCCTGTATGACCACTACTTCGGGACGTTCCTGAACCCGATCGACCTGTTGTGGTCGTTCCTCCAGGCATTTCTGATGGCGCTGGCCATCTTGCTGGTGCACACCTACTACGGCTTCTACGCCACCGGTGGCCCGTCCGGTGTCGGGGTCGCCGTGGGCAACTCGGTGCGGACCTCGTTGATCATCGTGGTGTCGGTGACCCTGCTGATCTCGCTGGCGGTCTACGGCTCAAGCGGCAACTTCAACCTGTCGGGTTAGGGAGGTACATCGATGTCCAATGCCGTCCGCCCGCTGGCGGGTCTGGCCACCGTCATCGTCATCGTCGCGGTCGTCGTCTTCTCCATCGTCATGTTCCGGGGTGGGTTCGGCCAGACCGTGCCGGTCACGGTCGTCTCCGAACGTGCCGGCCTGGTGATGAACCCCGAAGCCAAGGTCAAGATGCGCGGGGTTCAGGTCGGCAAGGTGCAGTCCATCGAGACCCGACCGGACGGCAAGGCCGTCCTCCACCTGGCGATGGATCCGGCTCAGCTGAAGGACATTCCGGCCAATGTTCTCGTGGACATCACGTCGTCCACGGTGTTCGGCGCCAAGTTCGTGCAGTTCGTCGAGCCCCCCGATCCATCGGCGGAGAGGCTTGCCAAGGGACAGCAGGTCGACGTCCAACACGTCACCGTCGAGATCAACACGGTCTTCCAGCAGCTCACCTCGGTGTTAAAGGCGATCGACCCGGTGAAGCTCAACGAGACCCTGGCAGCGGTTTCGGGGGCGCTGAACGGCCGCGGCGAGAAGCTGGGCCAGACGGTGACCGACTTCGACCAGTTCCTGACCAAGATCAATCCGAGTCTGGACAACATCAACCGCGATCTCGAGCTCGCGCCGGTCGCGCTCAACGCGTACGCCGATGCGGCACCTGATCTCATCAGCATCCTCGACAACACCACCAAGGTGAGCAACACCCTGATCGACCAGGAAGACAACCTCGACAGGTTCCTCGTCAGCGCCATCGGACTGGCCGACGTCGGCAACGACGTGCTCGGCGAGAACCGGCAACCGCTCACCGACGTCCTGCGGATGCTGGTGCCCACCACCGACCTGACCAACGAGTACAGCGACGCCCTCAGATGCGGAATCGAAGGCCTGTTTCCCTCCTTCAAGTGGCTGCCGTTGCAGAAACCCGGTGTCGACGTGTCGTCCACTTTCACGTTGGGCGTCGAACGCTACCGCTACCCCGATGACCTGCCCAAGGTGGCGGCCACGGGTGGTCCGCAATGTAAGTCGCAGATGATGCCCCTGTTGCCGAACGGAAAGTTCCCGCCCTTCCTGGTCGCCGATGTCGGTGCCAACCCGTGGAAGTACGGAAACCAGGGAGTCCTGCTCAACTCCGACGCGCTCAAGCAGGCGCTCTTCGGACCCATCTCGGGGCCACCGCGAAATTCCGCGCAGATTGGACAACCCGGATGACCGATTCGCGGAACACGATCATCAAGTTCGTCATCTTCGCGGCGATCATGTCGCTGCTGACGGTGTTCCTGTTCTTCACCTTCGGGCAGTATCGGACCGGATCCACCAACGGGTACTCTGCTGTCTTCACCGACGCCTCGCGGTTGGCGGCGGGGGAGACGGTACGCGTGGCAGGCATCCGGGTGGGAACGGTGACCGACGTCTCGCTGCAACCGGATCGCACGGTGGTCGTCGAGTTCGACGCCGACCGCGCGATTCCGCTGACCACCGGAACCCAGGCCGCGATCCGCTACCTCAACCTCACCGGCGACCGCTTCCTCGACCTCATCGACGGTCCCGGCTCGACCCGGTTGATGCCGCCCGGATCACAGATCCCGGTGGACCGCACCCAACCCGCACTCGACCTGGACCTTCTTCTCAGCGGCCTGAAACCGGTCATTCAGGGGCTGAACGCGCAGGACGTCAACGCGCTTAGCGCGTCGCTGGTGCAGGTGTTCCAGGGCCAGGAGGGCACCCTCGATTCCCTGTTGGCCAAGACCGCGTCCTTCACCAACACGTTGGCGGACAACAGTCAGACCGTCGAGGATCTGATCGACAACCTCAACACCGTCCTCGACACCCTCTCCAAGGACGGCGAGCAGTTCTCCGGCACGATCGACCGACTCGAGAAGCTCATTACCGGGTTGTCGCAAGACCGCGACCCGATCGGTACCGCCATCGCTTCGCTCGACAACGGCACCGCGTCCCTCGCGGATCTACTCACCCAAGCGCGGCCGCCGCTGGCAGGCACCATCGATCAACTGAATCGCCTGGCCCCCAACCTCGACGCCAAGACGTCGGTTCTCGACGGGGCGTTGCAGAGGTCGCCGGGCAACTACCGCAAACTGGCGCGGATCGGCGCCTACGGCTCGTTCGTGCAGTACTACATCTGTGACCTCACCATCCGCGTCACCGACCTCCAAGGGAGGGCTTCCCTATTCCCCTTCGTGAAACAGGAAAACGGAAGGTGCGCTGAGCCGTAATGCTGAAATATCGCGCCGCAAACCTCGTCCGCGCCGGCTTCATCGGCGTCGTCCTCGCCATCCTGGTCATCGCCGTAGGGCTGCAACCGGAACGGCTGCTGTCCTATGCGACGTCGCTGCAATATCAGGCGCGGTTCGCCGAGGCGGGCGGCATCTTCGTCGGCAACGACGTGACCCTGTCGGGCATCAAAGTCGGTGCCGTGACCGATGTTTCGCTCGACAACGGAGACGCCCTCGTCGGGTTCACGATCGACAGCAAATACCCGCTCGGGTCGGAGACCTCCGCCCACATCCGCACCGGATCACTCTTGGGGCAGCGGGTGTTGAGTCTGGAATCAGCCGGCAGCGGGGCATTGAATCGCGCCGACGCCATTCCGGTGTCGCGGACGTCCTCGCCGTATTCGCTCAGCGATGCGGTCGGCGAGCTGACCACGAACACCGCAGGTACCGACACCCAAGCGCTCAACCAGTCGCTGGACACCCTGTCGACGACCCTCGATCAGATCGCGCCGCAACTAGGCCCGGCCTTCGACGGACTCACCCGGTTGTCCCGATCCCTGAACAGCCGCGACGAAAAACTGGGCGAGCTTCTCAAGTCCGCCGCGGACGTCACCGGGATCCTGTCTGAACGCAGCCAGCAGGTGAATACCCTGATTCTCAACGCCGACGATCTTCTGGCCGTGCTGGTCGAGCGCCGTCAGGCGATCGTCGGCCTCCTCGCCAACACGTCGGCCGTCTCCAAGCAGCTGGTCGGCCTCGTCGCCGATAACGAGAAGGAATTGGCACCGACGCTGGGAAGGCTCAACCGGGTGAACGCGGTGCTCGAACGCAACCGCGACAACATCGCCAAGGCATTACCGGGCCTGGCGAAATACCAGGTCACGCTCGCCGAAGCCGTCTCCAGCGGCGGCTACTACACCGCGTACGTCCCGAACTTCTCACCGGCGCAGACATTGCAGCCGTTCCTCGACTACGCATTCGGATTCCGGAGGGGCCCATTCGGCAGCGGAGCCCCGCCCGCCGAGGCCGGGCCTCGCGCTGAGCTGCCGCTCCCGTACAACGCGGTCCCCGGAGGTTCTCGGTGACCTCAGTGACGTCCCGGAAGTGGTTCGTGCCCGCCGTCGCGGCGGTGCTGGTGGTCGCGCTCGTCGGCGGCGGCTTCCTCGCCATCCGTGCAGCGTTCTTCGCGCCCAATACGATCACCGCGTTCTTCACGACGGCCACGGCCATCTATCCCGGCGACGACGTGAAGGTCTCCGGTGTCAAGGTCGGCACGATCAGTGCGATCGAACCACAGGGTACTCAGACCAAGATCACCATGGCGGTCAACTCGGGCGTGCCGGTGCCTGCCGACGCGCAGGCGGTCATCGTCGCGCAGAATCTGATCGCCGCCCGCTACATTCAGTTGACACCGGCATACCGGTCCAGTGGCCCGACGATGGCCGATGGCGCCCTTATTCCGCTGGAGCGCACCGCGATTCCCGTCGAATGGGACGAGGTCAAGGTGCAACTCAACCGCCTGGCGACCGACCTCGGGCCCAACGGTGACTTGTCGACCAGTTCGGTGGGCAGGTTCATCGAAAGTGCCGCTGGCGCTCTGGAGGGCAACGGCGACAAGCTGCGACAGACGCTGGCGGAGCTCTCCGGAGTAGGCCGGATCCTGGCCGAGGGAAGCGGCAACTTCGTCGACGTCATCAAGAACTTGCAGGTCTTCGTCACGGCGCTGCGCGACAGCAACCAACAGATCGTGGCCTTCAACAACCGGCTGGCGACGTTGTCGAGCGTGCTCGACGGGAGCAAGTCCGACCTCGATGCGGCTCTGACGGATCTCTCGGTTGCGGTCGACGAGGTGAAGCGCTTCGTCGTGGGATCCCGCGACCAGACGGTCGAACAGATTCGGGGGCTGACCAACGTCACCCAGACATTGGTCGACTCCAAGCTGGACTTCGAACAGATACTCCACGTCACGCCGAACGCGATCGCCAACGCCTACAACATCTACGATCCGGACATCGGCGCGCTTCGCGGCGGGTTCGCGATCCCGAACCTGTCCAACCCCATGCAGTTCATCTGTGGCACCATCGGCGCCCTGCAGAACACCACTGCGCCCGAAACCGCGAAGCTGTGCAGCGACTACCTCGGCCCCGCATTGCGGTTGCTCAACCTCAACTACGTTCCGGTTCCGATCAACCCGTACCTTGCCAAGTCGGCCAGCCCCGACAACATCGTCTACTCGGAACCCAGGCTGGCGCCAGGCGGCGAAGGGCCCAAGCCGGGACCGCCGGAGATACCGCCGTCGGTCTCCGCGTACACCGGGCTGGACGGCGACGTCCCGCCGCCGCCCGGCATGGGGCCTCCTGGCGTGCCGCTCCCGGTCAACGATCGACTGCCGGCCTACCCGTCGCCCGCGCTGTATCCGGGCGCCCCGGTGCCGCCTGGGCCGCCCCCGCCAGCTCCGCCGGGGACGCCGAGCCTGCCAGCATTGCTGCTTCCCGCCGAAGCCCCGCCACCGGCTCTGGGCCCCACGCCCGGGCCGCCACCTGCCGCCGAGGGGACACCATGACGACGCGAGCAACGATCGGTCGGCTGTTCGCGGCGGGTACGTGCGTGGCGCTGACCGCTACGGGGTGCGCATTTCAGGGAATCAACTCGCTCCCGTTGCCCGGCGCGGTGGGACGCGGCTCAGACGCAGTCATCTACCACGTCGAGATCGCGAATATCTCTACACTGGAGTCGAATTCTCCCGTTCTCATGAACGACGTCGTGGTCGGCAGTGTCGGCAAGATGGAAGTCAAGGACTGGCACGCCAACGTCGAGATATCGGTCCAGCCCGGTGTCGACGTACCGGCCAACGCGGTAGCGAGCGTCGGGCAGACCAGCCTCCTTGGCTCGATGCACCTGGCCCTGAATCCGCCGCCCGGCCAGCAGCCTGAGGGCAAGCTGGCGCCCGGCGCCACGATCGGGCTCAACGACTCGTCGACCTACCCCTCGACGGAACAGACCCTGTCCTCCCTGTCCGTCGTGGTCAATGCGGGCGGCCTGGGCCAGATCGGCGATATCGTCCATACCTTCAATATCGCCCTGTCGGGACGCGAAGCCGACTTCCGTGATCTGCTGACCCGACTCGACACCTTCATCGGCACTCTCGATCAGCAGCGTGACAACCTCGTCGGGACGATCGACGCGCTCAACCGGGTCGCCTCGACCTTCGCCGGGCGCCGCGACGTCATCAACGAGGCATTGCAGCGGATACCACGTGCGCTCGAAGTGCTGGACCGTGAGCGGCCGCAACTGACCACCGCGCTCACCAAGCTCGGAAACTTCAGCGACACCGCCAACCGGCTCGTCAAAGACACTCGGGCTGACCTGGTGAAGAATCTGCAGAACCTCCAGCCGACGATTCAGGCGCTGGCCGACGTCGGACCGGACCTCACCGAGGCACTCGCCTATCTGACGGTATTCCCGTACGGCCAGGGTCTCATCGACCGGGGGGTGAGGGGTGACTTCATCAACCTGTTCGTGACAATCGACATCTCGGGCCCTCGACTGCGTCGGTCGATCTTCCTGGGATCACGTGCTGGACAGGAAGGCCGTGACCTGGTTCCGCTTCCCGGCGAGCCGTTCTTCCAGCGTTACACCTATGATCCGCTGGGGCGCCCGCTGGCGCCTCCGCCGCCGGGTGGCCCGCTCTCGGCGCTGCCCGGAAATCCCCCGACGGCCGGATTGCAGGCTGACCCGCCTGGGGCCGAACGAAGCTTGCCGGGGCCGGGGTCGCTGCCGGCCCAGGCGCCCCCGCCGGTCACCGGACCCGTATTGCCCGTGGTTCCGCAGCAGACTGCCGACGAGGCGGCGAGCGACAGCCCACGGCCACCGGGGGGCGGCGGTCCAATCTTCGCCGGGCCGTACGCAGCCGCACCGACGGCCGGAGGTAGCTGATGTTGACACGGCTGATCAAGATCCAGCTGGTGATCTTCACGATCGTGTCGATCATCGGCGTGGTGGTGATGGCCTTCACCTACATTCAGGTGCCCACTCTTCTGGGGATCGGCCGCCTCACCGTGAAGTTGCAGTTGCCCTCCTCCGGTGGGCTCTACCGGTTCAGCAACGTGACCTATCGTGGCGTCGAAGTTGGCAAGGTCACCGGGGTGGAGCTCACTCCGGACGGCGCAGAAGCGACGATGAGAATAGCCACTTCCCCAAAGATCCCCGCGGACCTCCAAGCCGAGGTCCGCAGCATCTCGGCGGTGGGCGAGCAGTATGTAGACCTGCGGCCGCGGACCGATTCGGGGCCGTATCTGCACGACGGTTCCGTCATCACGGCGGCGAACACCACCCTGCCCCAACCCGTTGGGCCGGTGCTGGACCGGGTCAGCACGTTGGTGGACACGTTCCCGAAGGACAGGCTGAGCGCCCTGCTAGACGAGACGTACAAGGGGTTCAATGGTGCCGGTGACGATTTCGGCTCGTTGCTGGACTCCGGCGCCACGCTGAGCGCCGACCTCAACGGTGTCGCCGATCAGGCCCGCGCCCTCGCCGACGACAGTCGCCCGCTCCTGGCGTCGCAAGCCGATACCGTCGACTCGATCCGAACGTGGGCGCGCAGCCTCGCGGGGTTCACCGGTCAACTCGCCACCAACGACCCGCAGTTCCGCGCGGTGCTCCAGAAGGGGCCGGCTTTCGCGGACGAGGTTTCGGGTCTACTCAGCGAGATCAAGCCGACGCTCCCGGTCCTGCTGGCGAACCTCGGCACCGTCAGCGAGATCCTGATGACCTACAACGCGTCGCTCGAGCAGCTTCTGGTACTGCTTCCGCCGTATGTCGCTCAGCAACAGTCGTATTCGCCGACTAACGATTCAACCGGCGCCGCTCGGGGGGACTTCGCGATCACGGTGAGCGATCCGGCGCCGTGCACGGTCGGCTTCCTCCCGCCGTCGTCGTGGCGTTCACCCGCCGATGAATCCGACATCGACACCCCGGATGGGATCTACTGCAAACTGCCGCAGGATTCGCCTATCGCCGTTCGCGGTGCCCGAAATTACCCATGCATCAGGAAACCGGGTAAACGCGCGCCGACGGTCGCGATCTGTAACAGCGACAAACCGTTCATGCCCCTGGCGCTGCGACAGCACGCGCTGGGCCCGTATCCGATCGATCCCAGCCTGATAGCGCAGGGCATCCCGATCGACGACCGCTCGACTCTCAAAGACGACATATACGCGCCAGTGGAGGGCACGCCGTTGCCCCTCGGGGCGGTTCCGGCCGGAACGCCCCCCGGCGCACCGCCCGGTGCGCCTCCGATCTCGCCACTGGAGGCGCCGTTCACACCTGCCGCGACTCCGCCACCTCCGCCCGAAGGCAATTCGTTGAACGGCCAACCGATTCCGCCGCTTGGTCCGCAGCCCGGGCCCGTGCCCGGGGAGGTGCCGCAGGTGCCTGCGCCACCGACGGATGTGCTGCCGGCCCCTGCCGCGGACGGCGCAGCGCCCATCGCTGCGCCTAGTTCATTCAGTACTGGCACGTCAGGAGCCGTTCCGAAAGTTGCCGTTGCCGAGTACAACCCGCGTACGGGCGAGTACATCGGGTCCGACGGCAAGCAGTACAAGGTCACGAACCTCGCGGCCAACACTCCGCTTCCGAAGACATGGCGGGACATGCTGCCTCACTAGCGCGTACACGCGCGAACGCCCGCCGACGACGGCGGGGCGGCGCAGGCCGACGATCAGTCGATCTTGGTGATCTTGACCGGCAAAACGAGCACCAGCGAGCGGTTCCTGCCGCAGTTGCCACTGACGCCGGTCGTCTCGTCCACGCCGAGCAAAAGGTTTGACCCCTGTTGGCCCCCGCCTTCCTCGTTCGCGTGATTGAAACGGTAGACCTGAAGCCCGGGTGCTCTGGTGCCGTCCGGGCACGGAATCCAGTCGGGGACATAGTGTTTGACGTACCAAATGCCGCTCGTAGTGTAGATGTCTTCGGTCCAGCCCAGGCTGCTGGTGACCTTGCCGGCACAGGTGATGGCAGTGGAACAGGTGCTGCTCACGGTCCACGTGCTGCGTACCGTCGGCTCATCCTGGTATCGGTCGTTCATCGTGGCCCATTCACCGTTCGACACCACGGAGAAGGTCCCGTTGATGGCGTAATCACCGTCGGTTGCGGTTGCCGATGGTGCAGTTCCCAATCCGATCGCAGCCGCGAAGAGCACCGCGACGCCCGGGATCAGCTTCGTTGAGCCCATGACTTGCTCCTCGATACGTCCACGTTGCATGCCCACCGCCGTGGCGTGTGCTCGCCGTGGCAATGTCATTCTCATGCAAGAGAATAACACCGCGGCGACCTGCCAAGGATGGGTTCGAGCGACGTCGGCCTACCGTTCGCCGTGGCGCTTACCAGCGGGCCCGCGGCCATCCAGCTTCTTCGAACGGACAAATTTTGCTCTCCTTCATGCGAGAGTAGCTACCGTGCGCATCGTCGTGGCTGCCGTTGCCGGCCTGTTGGCTGCCGGGCTCTTGACCGCACCTTCCGGATCAGCGGATCCGGCTGACCCTGCGCCAGCCGATGATCCGACGTCATGCAATGAACCCGCATGCGTGCCGGGCATCATGCCGGGCGTGGTGCTCGGTGCCCCGTGCGAACAGACCACCTATTACGTGTTCGGGGTGACCGACTGGGGCAGGGTGGTGTTCTGTGGATCTCCGCGGCGATATGCACCTCGCTGGTTCCGGTCCCCTGAACTGCGCGGCGTCAAGCTCGAGGGCGGCAATTGCTCGGGCCGTGACGGCGAGATGGCGCAGGCGCCCGACGGGTTGTTCCTGTCCTGCGACACGCGTAACGGCGTAAGTGTCTGGACGCGCGGCGACCTCTAAACTTAGGCACGTCCGCCGCTGACTCAGAACCGTTGCAGCGAAAAGGTATACGTGCTGGTGCCACCGGGCGCACCGTAGCAACCGGCGTCGTACGTCGACACGATCGTGCCAGCCAGTGTCGCTGCGTCCCAGGAGTAGACGTCGTGCGAGTGCAGGTTGAAGCCGATGCACCGCACGCCGTCGATGACATCGACCGTGAGGGTGTACCGGCCGTCGGCGAAGAACGCCGTGTTCTGGAACCTCTGACTCTTCAAGGGTCGGGGGATGGCGATCACGTTGAGGTTGTCGGTTGCGGGGGCGATGATCGGGTCGACGAAGTAGGTGCCACATTCGGGGTCGTTCTTGCACGAATGCGTGACCGACCAGACCCACGAGTGATCATTCCAGCGGTCATTTAGAACTTCGTAGTTTCCGATCTTCATTCCGGCAGCATGGGCGGCCGGAGCGCATACCATCGCCGCGGTCAAGAACGCAGCGCCCACTAATGGCATCGCTGCCTTTGCCGTTGTGGCCATGGCCCTCTCCCGTCCTAGCGTGTTCGGATCCACTCGCAGCCTATCGGGACTCGCGTCCGCGATCAGCCCGTTTGGCAGCGGCATTTCTCAACGCGTTCAACGGATTCGCGAAGCGCGTTGACTTGGGCCACGGGCGAGAACATGATGTTGATCTCCGTGAGCCCGCGCAGGATGAAGGTGGGCTCGTAGTCGAAGCTGCGATCGCCTGCGGTCCGTGCTCCTCCTCGTCGATGGTGATATCAGCCATCCGGTCGAGGATGCGCTCGATGGACACCCGGCCCTCGACGCGGGCCAGTGGGCCGCCTGGGCATGAGTGCACGCCGCGGCCGAAAGCGATGTGTTCGCGGACGTTCTTGCGGTCGAGGCTGAACTCGTGCGGATGTGCGAACCGCACGGGGTCACGGTTCACCGCGCCAGGACACACCATCAGCGTGGTGCCCGCGGGCACCTCCATGTCGCCGACGGTGGTGTTCTTCTTGGCCAACCGGAACTGGCTCTTGACGGGAGCATCCATGCGAAGCGCCTCCTCGATGAATATCGGGATGCGACTGCGGTCTTCTCGCAACGCATCCTGAATGTCGGGACGGTCGCCAAGCACCTTCAACGATGCCGACAGCAGCTTGGTCGTCGTCTCCTGACCGGCGGCGAAGAGGAATGTCGCCGAACGGGCCACCTCGATGACTGGCGGAGTGGAGCCGTCGGGGTACTTCGCGGTGGCGAGCGCGGTGAGCACGTCGTCCCTCGGAGTCTCGCGGCGGTCTTCGAGGTAGGAGACGAACTTCTCGTCGAGCCACTCCAGCGGGTTGCTCCCGACGGACTCGTGGTCGAGGGATCCCACCACTGAACCGGGGCGAGGTGACCCTAGAACGTTGCGGAACTCGTCGTGATCCTCGTGCGGAACGCCCAGCAGGTCAGCAATCACCAACAGGGAGAACGGCTTTGCGTAGGCGCCCAGGAATTCGCACTTGCCGTCGGCGACGAAGTCGTCGAGGCACTCGTCGGCCAGGCGCCACATGAAGTCCTCGTTCTCCTTCAGCCGGCTTGGGGCGAGGAGCCTGTTGAGGAGGGAGCGGGCGTTGGTATGGTCTGGCGGATCCATGGTGACCATGTGCTCGAACATCGGCATCAGCGGGCGATGCGCGGTGATCTGGTCGGAGATGTCGTCGCCCTCGGGGTGAACGGCAGCGGGGGAAAGGGGCCCGCCACCGCGATGCACGACGAGAACGTGTCGGTGTCCTTCAGCACGGTGTTGGCTTCGTCGTAGCCCGTGATCGCCAGCACGCCGTAGTGCGGTTCACGGACGACGGGGCACATGCTGCGCAAGTGGTCGAAGTACGGATGCGGGTCGGGCACCAGTGACTGATCGGTGAAGTAGTCGACGGTGTCGAAGTCGGCGGTCATCTCTTGGGTTCCTTCCAGAACTTCGTCTAGCGAAAGTGCGTGCTTTGTTAGCGGCGCAAAGCGCCCGGCGAAAAGAAGCTGAAAGTGCTGAGCGCCTGCTTAGCATGGGCTAGTGTCGAGGTCAAGGTCACGTGGCCGACCGGCGTCTACGATTTGCCTGTCGAAACGCTCGAGCCCAGCGAAGGAAGGTTGGCATGGCATCGGACCGGAGGATCGGGGCCCCGGACGCCAAGAACCGCGGCGTCCTGCTCGACGCCGCCGAGCAGCTCATGCTCGAAGACGGATACGCGGCCGTGACGTCGCGGCGGGTCGCCGAGCGCGCGGGCCTGAAGCCGCAGCTCGTCCACTACTACTTCCGCACGATGGACGACCTCTTCATCGAGGTGTTTCGTCGCCGTGCCAAGCAGGGTCTCGAAGCCCAGGCGCGGGCGCTCGAGTCGACGCAGCCGCTGTGGGCGCTGTGGGAGTTCGGCACCGATCCGGCCGGCACCCGACTGACCATTGAGTTCATGGGATTGGCCAACCATCGCAAGGCGTTGCGTGCCGAGATCGGCGTGTTCGCCGAACGCTTTCGCGAGCAGCAGGTCGCTGCCATCGCCACCGCACTGCGACGGTACGGCTTCGAGACGTCCGACGTACCGCCGGTGGTCTGGGCCGTATTCGCGACGAGTGTCTCCCGAGTCCTGATCATGGAACAGGCGCTCGGGATGTCGGCCGGTCACGGTGAGATGCTGACGTTCTGCGAGCGTTGGCTGCACCGCCTGGAGGGCGAACGGATACCCGTGTCGAGCCCGGCATCTGCCTGAGTCGCCCGTTGCCGCCTCACCAATTGCGAATCGAGCAGAGTGCTCCCTTGGGCCCCTCGTTCGTGAACACCACTTTGCCGTCTACGGCGATCACGCAGTGGAAGTTCGGCCGTTGCGGAGAGTCGAGGCTGCTCGCCGTGACCATCGCCCACTGGTCGGGATTGGCGAGCATCACGTCCATGGTCCACATCTGACTCGGCCCGACGTCGGCCTCGACGTTCGGGCTGAACTGATACGGGTTGTGGCTGTAGTCCGCCCAGTTCGCCGGATCGACGTCGCGGTAGTAGATCTCGGCGTTCCGAAACGGTGTCTCGGAGAAGACGGTGTACTGGACGTGATGCAGCGGTGGACCCGGGACCGGGTCGTCGTCCGCGGTGGCCACGGCGGTGCCGAACACCAGGCTCCCCGCCGCAATCAATGGGCCGAGCCCTAGCAACAGATGGCGAGCTGGCCCCTGACGTCCCGGAAAGATCATTTCCAGATTTTAGAACGTGATTACCCAGGGGTGGTGAGAATGGCGTAGAAACGGGTCCCGATGGTGAAAGTTGAAAACGCCACGGCGAGTACGTCGTGACCTCGCCACTGCCCGGTCCGATTCGTCAGATCGGTTACGTGGTGCGCGATCTCGATGCGGCGCTGACCGAGTGGATCGCGTTGGGCGTCGGGCCGTGGTTCGTCGTCCGCGAGTACGCCCAGCAGGTGATCTATCGCGGTGAGCCGTGCGAGGTGACGATCTCGATCGCACTCGCCAATTCCGGTGAGCTGCAGGTCGAGTTGATCCACCAGCAAGGCGACACCCCGTCGATCTTCACTGAATTCCTCAACTCTGGACGCGACGGATTTCACCAGTTCGCCTGGTGGGTCGAAGAATTCGATTCCGCAGTGGCTGCGGCCGAAGCCGCAAGCTGGCCGGTGGTGTGGTGCGGTGCCGAGGAAGCAACGACCCGCTTCGCCTACGTCGAGCCGTCCGCCGGTGGACCCGCGACGATCTTCGAGATCATGGAACTCAACGAGGCCACCGCCGGCATGGGCGCCTTCGTCCGCGATGCGGCGAAGGACTGGGACGGCAGCGACCCGGTCCGGACCGTCGGTGGCGGCTAGTCGGACCGCTTGCCGCGGTTCATCACCCGGTCCGCGGCGGCCCAGTGTTCGTCGGACACCCAGAGCGTGGCGAACGCTCCGATGGCGTCGTCGGCCGAGGATCCCGCGATCACACCCTTGATGGCGGCGACCGGCGGGGCGGCCAGCTTGCGGGCCAGCGCGCGCCACTCGTCCTCGAACGACGAACGGGGCACGACGACGTCGACCAGGCCCAGTCGCTGAGCCTCGACCGCGTCGAGTACGGAGCCCGTGCCCGCCAGAAGCAGGGCCCTGCCCTTCCCGACCAGTGCGGCGAGCCGCTCGGCGCCGCCCCAGGCGGGCATGATCGCCAACGACACCTGGTTGAAGCCGATCTTGACGTCGTCGGCAGCCAACCTGATGTCGGCGGCCACGGCGACTTCGGCGCCGCCACCGAGGGCATGGCCGTTGAGCGCCGCCAGCACGGGACCCGGGAACGCCGCAATGCGGTCGCACACTCCACGCATTCGCCGTGCCATCGCCGCTGCATCGGCCTCGGTCCTCAGCGCGCTGAGTTCCTTGAGGTCACCGCCGGAGACGAAGGCCTTGTCGCCCGCGCCCTTGATCACGAGCGCGCGAGCGCCCTCTGCCCCGTCCAGGGCGTGGTCGAGCTGATCCATCGTCTCGAGCGAGATGGCGTTGCGCGCATGTGGCCGGTCGATGGTGACGACGGCCACGCCATCCTCGACTTCCAGGTCGACCATGTGTCGTTGTCCCACCGTTCTCCGCGAGCGATATTAGCATTCTCGTTTTGGGAGAATGGCATCGCCATGTGGTCGCCCACTCCTTGCGCATCATCCCTGCCGAGCTGGCAAGACACTATGCGGATCAGGGCTGGTGGACGTCGGAGACCCTCGGAGCCATGGTGGCGCGAGGACTCGAGGCCGCTCCGGATGCCGGCTTCCACGTGCACTCCGACCAGCGGGCATGGTCCGGCTCATTCCGCGACGTCGAGATCGTGGCCCGTCGGCTCGCGTCGGGTCTGCGCAAGCGGGGGCGTCGGCCCCGGCGATGTCGTCGCACTGCAGTTGCCGAACTGGATGGAGGCTGCGGCGGGATCGTGCACTTCTACGGACGCAAGGAGGTCTCGCACATCCTCGCGACCGCGAAGTCGACGGCCTTCGTCACGACCCGGCAGTTCGGTCGGATGACGTTCCAGCCGGACCTCTCCGAGGACGTGCCCGTCGTTGCGCTCGTCGGCGAGCAGAGCTTCGACGACCTTCTCGACGACGTGCCGCTGACGGGCACCCTCGACACGGATCCCGCCGCTCCAGCACTCATCGCGTTCACCTCCGGCACCACCCGCGATCCGAAGGGCGTCATCCACAGCCACCAGACCCTCGGCTTCGAGACGCGCCAGCTGTTGGTGAACTACCCGCCGGACCGTGGCAGACAGCTGACCGCCACCCCCGTCGGCCACTTCATCGGGATGATCGGCGCGTTCCTGATTCCCGTCCTCGAGCAACGCCGCGGGCGCGTTCGCCGGGTTCGGCATCGGCAAGGGGGACCGGGTCGCGGTGTGGGCCCCCAACTCCGCGGAATGGATCGTCGCGGCCTTCGCGATCATGACCGCGGGTGCGGTGCTGGTGCCGGTCAACACCCGGTTCAAGACCGAGGAATGCGCCGACGTCGTGTCACGCAGCGGCGCCAAGGCGGTCATGGTTCAACGAGGTTTCCTCGGGCAGGACTTCGGCACGGCACTGGATGTGCCGACGATCGACCTTCGGTCGGAATTCCTGGCCGGCGGGTCGCGGTTCGAGCGCGACCCGGGGGAGTGGCTGGACGGAGCCGACGTCTCCGACGTCATCTACACGTCGGGCACGACGGGTCGGCCCAAGGGCGCGATGATGAACCACCGCCAGACGCTTCGGATGTACGAGGAGTGGGCGACACTCGCCGATCTGCGCGAGGGCGACCGCTACCTGATGATCAACCCGTACTTCCACACCTTCGGCTTGAAGGCGGGACTCGTCGCGTCCTTCCTCCGCGGCGCCACGATGCTGCCGGTGGCCGCTTTCGACATCGATCAGGTCGTGGAACTGATTGACCGCGAACGCATCACGATGCTTCCGGGCCCTCCGACGCTGTATCACTCACTGCTCACGGTTGCCGACAAGGGCAGGTTGTCCACGTTGCGCGCAGGCGTGACCGGTGCGGCCGACATCCCGGTGGAACTCGTGCGGCGCATCCATGACGAACTCCCGTTCCACACGTTGATGACCGGCTACGGGCTTACCGAGTCCGGGAACGTCACGCTGTCCCGTCCCGGCGATTCGTTCTCCGACGTGGCCACCACGGCCGGCCTCCCGTGCGACGACGTCGAGGTTCAACTGGCCGATGACGGTGAGGTCCGGTGCGTGGATACAGCGTCATGCAGGGTTACCTCGACGATCCGGTCGCGACCGCCGAGGCGATCGACGCGAACGGGTGGCTGCACACCGGAGATCTCGGCGAGTTCACCGACACGGGCCGGTTGCGCATCGTGGGCCGCAAGAAGGACATGTTCATCGTGGGCGGTTTCAACGCCTGTCCCGCTGAGATCGAGGGTTTCCTGGCGGAGCATCCGTCGATTGCCCAGGCCGCTGTCATCGGCGTGCCGGACGACCGGATGGGGCAGGTCGGCAAGGCGTTCGTGGTGCTTCGCTCCTCGGTCGACCCGATCGGTAAGGACGAACTGATCGAGTGGAGTCGGCAGCGAATGGCCGGATACAAGGTGCCGCGGTATGTAGAGTTTGTCGACGACCTGCCCACGAACGCCACCGGGAAGGTCGTCAAGGATCGATTGCGCTGATTGCTCGTACAGCTAGGAAACAGCATTTCCGCAGTTGGCAAGGCTGTCTGAGCAGGTCTGCGGATGGGGTATCGTCAGTTTGATACTCAAAAATGAAAATGCCATTCTCATTGTGTTTCGACGCTTCACGGATAAGACAGGAGGTCGCATGCCGTCCCGCAAGCGAACCTCGTCGATGCTCAACGGCGACGCCAATCACGACCCCGAGGGGTCCGTAGAAGAAGGGGCCGTCGAAGAAGGGGCCGGGGAAACTAGGGCACCCGATGAGGCAATGGCGCTGGAGCTCGCCGAAGCCGAGGCCGAGGCCGCCGAAGCGGAGGCCGTTGTCGTCGCTGCGCGGGCACGTGCGCGCGCGATCAAACTGCGTCGGCAGGCCGAGGCTGCGTCATCGAGCAGGGCCGCCACCGTCACGGCGCCAGAGGTAGCCGAGCCGGCAGAACTCGAGCCGACCGAAGCAGGCGAGATCGACGAACCGCGGCCCGCCGACGAGACCGCTGACGATGGGGTCGCCAGCGAGTCGACGGCCACGGACGCGCTACCGGAGGAGGCCGACGACGTCGACGCCGAGTCCGACGCACCCGCCCGTCGGCGCATCAAACTGCCCAGAATTCGTCTGAAGGTGGTCGCGGCAGCTCTCGTGGTCGTCGTAACGGTGGGCTTCTTGGCGGCCAGCGCGTGGATGACCTTCCAGCATCGCCAAGTCAACGCAGAGCGGCAGCGCTCGGCCGAATTCTCCGCCGCGGCTCGCCAAGGCGTGGTCACACTGATGTCGCTGAACTTCAACAACGCGGCCGACGACGTGAAGCGCATCATCGACAGCACGACGGGCGACTTCAAGAAGGACTTCGAGAGTCAAGCCGCTGACTTCACCAAGGCAGCCCAGGAGTCGAAGGTGATCACCGAGGCCAACGTCAACGCCATTGCCGTCAAGTCGATGACGCAGGACACCGCGACGGTCCTGGTGGCCGTGACGACCAACGTGTCGAACGCGGCCAGCAAGGAGCAGCAACCGCGCTCATGGCGACTCAACGTGGACGTGGCCCGTGACGGTGGACAGATCAAGTTGGCGAAAGTCGAGTTCGTACCGTGACCGGAGACAAGGACGACGAGGTGACCGCCGACGAGGTGACCGATGTCGACGGCAGTGCCGAGGACTTGGCCGACGAGACCGAGGACCTCGACGAGACTGACGACACCGATGGACCGTCACCCGCCGCGGAGCGGCAACCTCGCAGCGCTCGATTCACGGGCTTGCTGATACCGGTCGCGCTGGTGGTCGTGTTGCTTGCCTCGGCAGGACTGGCCGCATGGATCTACCTCAATCAGGCGCGCCCCGACAGGCAGACCAACGCCGCCGTGGCCGCCGAGACCGTCAAGGCGGCTTCCGACGGTGCCATTGCGCTGCTGTCGTACGCGCCGGACACGATGGACAAGGATTTCGCAGCCGCCAAGACCCATCTCACCGGGGACTTCCTGAACTACTACAGCCAGTTCACCAACGACATCGTGACCCCCGCCGTCAAACAGAAGTCCGTGAAGACGTCGGCGCAGGTCGTTCAGGCGGCGGTCTCCGACCTGAAGCCCGAGTCGGCCGTCGTCCTGGTCTTCCTGAACCAGACCACCACCAGCAAGGAGAACCCGGACGGGTCCTTCACCGCCAGTTCAGTGAAGGTGGGTCTCACCAGGGCCAACAACGCCTGGTTGATCTCGGCCTTCGACCCCGTCTAGTCGTACCCGTACCGTCGTTGGCGTGACCAACGTCAAGCGTGCCGATCTGGTGCTGTCGGGAGGCGGCGTCAAGGGCGTCGGTCTGGTGGGTGCCGTCGTCGGCCTCCTGGATGCCGGCTACGTGCCTCAACGCATCTCCGGCACCTCGGCGGGATCCATCGTCGGGGCCGTCGTCGCGGCCGCGGCGCACACCGGTGCAATGACCGGCGCGCAGGTCAAAGAGCTTGCGTTGCAACTGGACTACCGGAAGTTCCTCGATCCGGGCCCGCTGGAACGGGTGCCGCTGATCGGACCCTCACTCGCTCTGTTCCGCGGATCGGGGATCTACAAGGGCGACTACGTGCACGAGTGGGTCCGCGGGCAGTTGGCCGACCTCGGCGTGACCACCTTCGGGGACCTCGCCCTCGACGACGACGAGTTGCCGCCCGAGCGGCGCTACCGACTGGTGGTCACCGTCGCCGACGTCACCATGGGTCAGTTGGTCCGCCTGCCGTGGGACTACCGCCGGGTCTACGGCCTCGACCCCGATCAGCAGGTGGTCGCCGACGCCGTTCGTGCGTCGATGTCCATCCCCTTCATCTTCCGGCCGGTATCGCTGACCAGCACCGCAGGTCTGACCTCGACACTCGTCGACGGCGGATTGCTGTCGAACTTCCCGCTCGACTCACTCGACCGGACGGACGGCCGGGCGCCGCGCTGGCCGAGCTTCGGCATCACCCTGTTGCCGAACCTGCCCGACGGCAATGACAGCGTCATCCCGGCACTCGCAGCGCTGCGCCCCCTGGGAGCGCCGCACCTGCTGGAGGACGTCCTCACCACCATGCTGGTGGGTCGCGACCAGGCCTATCTGAGTCAGCCGTGGGTCGCTGCCCGTGCGATCCGCGTGGACTCGACCGATGTCGGGTTCCTCGACTTCGACATCACCGAGAACGAGGTCGAAGCGCAGTACCTCAAGGGGTACGGGGCGGCCGAACGGTTCCTCGCCGACTGGAACTGGGAGGCCTACCTGCGCCGGTTCCGCTGACCGGAGCTACTGTCTCGACGATGGACCAGTGCGCGATCGTGCCGCTCGTGCACGCGGACGACCTCGCGGCAGCCACTGCGCTGGTGGCAGGCGAGGCGCCGCTCGTGTGCGTCGTGCGGTCGGTCCTTGGTGCGGTGACCGAGGAACGCGTCGTCGTCGCGACGCTGCCCACGCTCGCCGCCGGTGCGCGGGCCTGCCTGCGTGCGGCCGGTCTGGGAACGGCGATCGCCGTCGCCCGTGAGCCGGGGTCGCGGTCCCAGGTCATTCGTGCGGGCCTGGAATACCTTGGCGCCGAACCTGATACGCCAGCATCGGTCCTCATCTGCGACCACCGGTACCCGCTGTCGCCCAGCGAGGTCGCCGACGGGGTGCTCGCGGCCCTGCGCGGCGGGCACGACGTCGTGGTGCCGACCCTGCCCGTGACCGACACCGTCAAGACCGTCGACGAGCGGGGCTCGGTGCTCAGCACCGTGGACCGTTCCACACTGCGGACGGTGCAGTACCCGCGTGGCTTCACTGCATCGGTGCTGTGGCGGCTGGTGTCGATCTCGCCTGCCTCGACGTCCGATGACGTCGACGAGTTCGGTGCGGCCCTGCGCGCTGGTCTCGACATCGGCACCGTGGCCGGCGATGCCAACGCCTTTCACGTCGAGTTGCCGCGTGACGCGCAGCTGCTGGACGCGGTCATCGCCTGCCGTCCCGACTGATCCCGTCCTGCAGAAGGCGCTCCGCGAGTCGCACGTCACTTGCGAACGTCACCTTGAGATTGGTTGACGCGCCAGGAAATACGCGGACCTCGACATCGGTGAAACTCTGGACGCAGGACGCCGTGTCAGTCCCCTCGAAGCTGCCTCCGGCCGCCAATCGGTATGCGGTGAGCAGCGGCTGAGCGCGAAATGCCTGCGGCGTCTGAACCCGGACCAGTGTGCCGGCAGCGGGTGAGAGTTCGCCGCCTGCATCGGTTTTCACCACGTCCGTGGCGGGAAGCACCGGGATGGCGCCACCGAAGGCGCGTGCCGTCGTCAACGCGGTGTCCATCATCGCCGGTCCGGCAAGTGGACGGGCGGCGTCGTGAATGAGCACGACGTCGATGGCCCCCGATTCGATGTCGGGTGCCAGATGGCGTAGGACGTTCTCCTCGGAACCGTGGCGGGTGTCGCCGCCTTCGACGAGTTCGACCGCCACGTGGGGAAGTTCGGCGGCCAGCGTGCGCGCGGCCAGGTCGCGTTCACCCCGGCGGAACACCAGAACGGTGCGCGCGATGCTCGTCGATTGGGCGACCGCCTCGACCGACCACGACACCATGCTGCGCCCCGCCAGCGGCAGATAGGCCTTGTTGCCGTCGGCCCCGACTCGCGTGCCCATACCCGCGGCCAGCACCACGCCGACCGCTGCGGGCGTCGTTTGCATCAGCCCACGCTAACCTGCGAGGAGACGTGCCTTCTGAGCGGTGAACTCGTCCTCGGTGAGGACCCCGGAGTCGCGGAGTCGTCCGAGGCGTTCGAGCTGGGCGAGCACGTCCACGACCGGTTCGGCTGTGGCTGGCGCTACGGGTGGTCGGGGTTCGGCCGTCGTCGCGGCGGTGGCCCAGCGGTCACGCTGGCGCTGTTGAACGCGACCGTGCACCGAGCTGGCGACCGCGACACGGCTCATGGATCGAAGCAGGCTCATCGTCAGACTCCCTCTAGCGCCGCGTCGATGTCGTCGACGTTGACGTGACCTTCGGAAACCACTGTGGCGCCGTCGTTCTCCCAGGCCGCGAGGACGTCGAGGATGGACAGGTCTTCATAGACCAGTACGGCGGCCGTGCTGCCGGGGGCGAGTCGGGCGGCGACCGCTTCGAGATCGTCGTGATCGAGCAGGCCCGAGGATGCTCCGTCGAACGTCCCCAACTCGGCGGCAACCGCAGATGCCGGCACCACCCGTGTGGCGCCGTCTTCGGCGGTGACGAACTCCAGGTCCAACACCCGAATGAGTCCCGCGTCCGCAAGTCCGAGCAGACGGGTGAACCCTGCCCGAACCGTCGTGCTGTCGGTGAACTCGACGACGACGTGTTCTACGGGGCCGAAGCGATCCTCGTGCATCGCTACGTTCTACCACCACGCGTGTGAAGCGGTCTGACCGCGTTGTTGATCGCGTCAATTCGTGGAAGGGGCAGAGCCCGAGCCGCTAGCGCGGTGCGCGTGCCCTCGGACAGGAACGCGATCATGTCATCGGAGAGTTCGTCCACGGGATCCACGGTAGGTGCGGATGTCGAACACCGTTCAGTCATTGGCATGCCGGTCGTGGTCCCACCGCTCCAACTGCACTTGGAGACAGTGCAGTGCACATCCGATCATGCCTGCGGCCATTACCAGACACAGTGCCAGGAGCGCGGTCACCGGGCCGTCTCCGATTGATCTTCGTCCACTCACTCATCGTGAAGTCCCGACCGCGCGCGATCACGCGTAGTTCACTACCCGAAGGTGACGGCCGCGCGAATCAGACCCGTACTGCGCACAGCCGTCCTGCAATTGACAGAAGACAGTTTGACGGCCTAAATATATGACACGCGAGGTGCAGTCCGTCGCGTGGCCTCAAGTGGGCCGATGGCGTCGGTGTGATCGAGGAGGGCCAGGTGAACTCGCAGGTATGAGTGGCACGCGGCGCGAGCCCTCGAAGATCGCTCGCTTCATCCGTGTCTTCGCACTGCCGATCGTGTTCGGATGGCTGGCGCTGACCGTCATCACGAACGTCGCCGTTCCGACGCTCGAGAAGGTCGGCGAGGCGCACACCGTCTCGATGAACGCCAAGGACGCTCCATCGATGATATCGATGGAGAAGATCGGCACGACCTTCGACGAGTTCAAGTCCGACAGCAACGCAATGATCATCTTGGAGGGCGACCAGCCGCTGGGTGCCGACGCCCACCGGTACTACGACGGGCTGATCAAGAAGCTCGAAGCCGACACGACTCACGTCGAGCACATCCAGGACTTCTGGGGCGACCCACTGACGGCCTCGGGCGCGCAGAGCAATGACGGCAAGTCCGCCTACGTGCAGGTCTACCTGCACGGCAACATGGGCGAAACGCTGGCCAACGACTCCGTGAAGTCCGTGCAGGCCATCGTCGCCCAGACTCCCGCCCCGCCCGGTGTTAAGGCCTACGTCACCGGCGGAGCGCCGTTGGTGTCCGACCAGAGCGCCGCCGGTAATACGAGCATCATCATGGTCACGATCATCACGCTGGTGGTGATCGCGCTCATGCTCGTGCTCGTCTACCGGTCGGTCGTCACCATGATCCTGATCTTGCTGATGGTGTTCTCCGAACTCGGAGCGGCCCGTGGCATCGTCGCCGTCCTCGGCTATCACGAAATCATCGGCCTCTCGACCTTCGCGACCAGCCTGTTGACCCTCATGGTCATCGCCGCCGGAACCGACTACGCCATTTTTCTCATCGGCCGCTATCAGGAAGCCCGGGGAGCCGGCGAGGACAAGGAACAGTCGTATTACTCGATGTTCCACGGGACTGCCCACGTGGTGCTCGGCTCCGGCCTGACCATCGCCGGTGCGATGCTCTGCCTCAGCTTCACCCGGCTGCCGTACTTCCAGTCCCTAGGAGTGCCCTGCGCAGTCGGAACGCTCGTTGCCGTGCTCGCCGCACTAACCCTGGGGCCCGCGGTGGTCGCGATCGGCAGCCGCTTCGGGCTCTTCGAACCGAAGCGCGCCATCCGGTCTCGGGGCTGGCGCCGGGTGGGCACCGCGGTCGTGCGGTGGCCCGGACCGGTTCTCGCCGCGACCATCGCGCTGGCATTGATTGGTCTGCTGGCCCTGCCCAGCTACAAGACGAGCTACGACAACCGCCTGTACCTGCCCAAGGACATGCCGGCCAACGTCGGTTATGAGGTGGCCGACAAACACTTCAACGCGGCCCGGATGAATCCGGAGCTGTTGATGATCGAGAGCGATCACGACCTTCGCACCTCGGCGGACTTCCTCGTCATCGACAAGATCGCCAAGGCCATCTTCCACACGCCTGGCATCTCGCGAGTCCAGACGATCACCAGGCCCGACGGAAAGCCGATCAAACACAGCACGATCCCGTTCCAGATCAGCATGCAGGGCACCTCCTCGAAGATGAATGAGAAGTACCAGCAGGATTCGTTCGCCAACCTGCTCAAACAGGCCAACGACATGCAGACCATGATCGACACCCTGACTCGCATGCTGATGCTGATCGACCAGCTCTCCGACAACGTCAACGATCTGGCCACGAAGATCACGGATCTGACGGACACGGTCTACGAACTGCGTGACAACATCGCGGACTTCGACGACTGGTTCCGACCGTTCCGCTCCTACCTCTACTGGGAGCCGCACTGCTACGACATCCCGCTGTGCCAGGCGGGGCGGTCATTGTTCGATGCGTTGGACGGCATCGACGCGCTCAGTGACCAGATCGGCGCCGTGGTCGTCGACACCCAGAAACTGGCCGCCCTCACGCCGCAGTTGGCGGATTCTCTACGACCCCAGGTCGAGCAGCTGAAGTCGGTGAAACAGATGTTGCTGACGACGTATCAGACCCAAAGGGGTATGCAGGACCAGATGTCGGCTATGTCAGACAACTCGACTGCGATGGGCGACGCGTTCGACGCGTCGAGGAACGACGACACGTTCTATCTGCCGCCGGAGATCTTCGACAACAAGGACTTCAAGCGGGGGATGAAGAACTTCATCTCACCCGACGGTCATTCGGTGCGGTTCATCATCAGCCACGAGGGCGATCCGGCGACCGCCGAGGGCATCTCGCACATCGACGCCATCAAGCAGGCCGCGAAGGAAGCCATCAAGGGCACCCCGCTGGAGGGGTCCAGCATCTACCTGGCCGGCACCGCCGCCACCTACAAGGACATGCGCGACGGGTCGTTCTACGACCTGCTGATCGCCGGCATCTCCGCGGTGACGCTCATCTTCATCATCATGCTGATCATCACCCGCGCGGTGGTGGCGGCTGCGGTGATCGTGGGCACGGTGCTGCTGTCGCTCGGCGCGTCGTTCGGTCTGTCGGTGCTCCTCTGGCAGCACCTCCTTGGCCTGGAACTGCACTGGATGGTGTTGGCGATGTCGGTGATTCTGCTACTGGCGGTGGGTTCGGATTACAACCTATTGCTGGTCTCCCGGTTCAAGGAGGAGCTCCACGGCGGGTTGAAGACCGGCATCATCCGCTCGATGGCCGGCACGGGTTCGGTGGTGACGTCGGCAGGCGTCGTCTTCGCCGCCACGATGGCGACGTTCGCATTCAGCGATCTGAAGGTGATGGGTCAGGTGGGTACGACGATCGCCCTTGGCCTGCTGTTCGACACCCTAATCGTCCGGACGTTCATGACTCCTGCGATCGCCGCGCTCATGGGTAAGTGGTTCTGGTGGCCGACGATCGTCCGTTCGCGAGCCGCCATGCGCGTTCCTCCGCCGCCGGGGTCCGCCAGCGAACCGGTCGTCACGGGAGTCTGACGGTCATCGTCAACTAGGCACTGCAGCAGTCGTTTTCGTGTTCACCCACCTGAGTTGCGCAATCGGCTCCGTTGATCCCGGTACCAATCTGCCGCACGCTGAATCGAGTCGTGGATCGGGTCGGGCTGCCAGCCGAGTTCGCGTTCGGCCTTGCCGTGGTCCATCGGCGGCATGATGTGCATCAGTCGCACGCTCGTCGTGGACAAGAGGGAGTCCCTGCCGCGTGCCCGGGCCACCGCGTCGGTTGCACCACCCGCGAGGGACATCTCCCACAGCGGGACGCCGAACCGCGGCGGGGTCGCGCCAGTCGCCCCAGCGGCCAACGCGTACAACTCGCGGGCGGACGCCATCCGTTCGGAGATGATGTAGCGCTCGCCGATTCGGCCCTTCTCCGCGGCGAGCAGCAGGGCGGCCGCCGCATTCTCGATGCCGACGACCTCGCTCGCCCAACCGTCGATGTAGAACGGGATCTTGCCTGCGGCCGCCAGCGCGATCTGCTTGCCGTGCGGTGTCGGCAGCCAGTCGCCTGGCCCGTACGTGTTCGCAACACACATCGCGACCGCGGGCAAGCCTCGTTCGTTGGCGTAGCAAAGAACCAGGTTCTCCGCCTGCACTCGGGTCTGGATGTAGCTACCACTGCGGTCCGCCCAGTTGAAGGCATCGTCCTCGGTGGCAAGCCGGTCGTCGGCAGGGATGCCGATGGTGCCGATGCTGCTGGTGAAGACGAACCGGCGCAGGTCCGCTTCGACCGCGGCGTCCAGAACGTGTTGCAGCCCTTCGACGTTGGTGCGGAACAGGGGAGCGGGGTCACGCAGCCAGGCCCTGGTGTCGACCACGCAGTAGTACACGTCGTCGACCCTGGCCATCGCGGTTCGCAGCGCATCGTCGTCGAAGACGTCGCCGTAGTGTCGTTCCACGGGCAGGTCGTCGATCGCCTTGGTGGAACTGGTCCTGCGTAACAGCACCCTCACCTGGTCGCCGCTCGACGAGCTGACGTGTGACGTGCGAGCCCAGGAAGCCGCTTGCACCGATGACCAACTTCGTCCGACCTGCCATGGTCGTGAATGTAGCGGCACGACTCCGCATTGGGTACGGTCAACCGCCGTTGGAAGGGAGTTCGTCGGGTGAACGAGTCGGAGCCATCAACCCCCGCCGTGCTACGCGCACACCACGTCCGACCGATGGCGGGCCGCGATCCGCACGAGCGGCACCGCGTGGCCACCCCGCTGGAACTGCTCTTCGATCTGACCTTCGTCATCGGTTTTGGCGTCGCCGCGTCGGAGTTGTCCCACGCCCTCGCCGCCGGACACGTCGGCGTCGGGCTGACGGGATTCTTCTTCGCGACGTTCGCGGTGTGCTGGGCGTGGATCAACTTCACCTGGTTCGGGTCCGCCTACGACACCGACGACTGGCTGTACCGACTCCTGACGATGGGGCAGATGGTGGGGGTGCTCGTCCTGGCGCTGGGCATCCCGCCGTTCTTCGCCTCGATCGGACACGGCGGACACCTCGACAACGCCCTGATCGTCGCCGGTTACGTCGTGATGCGCGTGGCGATGGTGGCGCAGTGGCTGCGCGCAGCTCGCCAGGATCCCGAGCGCAAGTCGGCGAGCCTGACCTACGCGACCGTCATCACGGTCGTCCAGGTCGGCTGGATCGCCTCGATCTTCCTTCCACTGTCCGTCTCTCTGGGACTCGTCGTGTTCGCGCTGTTGGCGCTCGCGGAGATGGTCGGGCCGTGGCTCGCCGAGACCCGCATGGGCGGCACGCCGTGGCACGCCCACCACATCGCCGAGCGGTACGGACTGCTGGCGATCATCGCCCTGGGCGAGGGTGTCGTCGGCACCGTCGCCTCCCTGACTGCCGTCGTCGGCGAACACGGGTGGACGCCGGACGCCATCATCCTGGCCGTCGCGGGCACCGGACTGACGTTCGGCATGTGGTGGATCTACTTCGCCGTGCCCGCCGCCGACCTGCTGCATGCGCACCGCGAGCGGTCATTTACGTTCGGCTACCTGCACATCGCGGTGTTCGGCGCCATCGTGGCCACCGGCGCCGGATTGCACACGGCCGCCTACTACGTCGAGGAGCACTCGGAGCTGGGCTCCGTCGGCACGGTTCTCGCAGTGGTCATCCCGGTGGGGGTCTACATCGGGCTGGTCTTCGTGCTCTACGGGTTGATGGTCGGGGCGTTCGACGCGTTCCACATCCTGCTGGCGGTGCTGACGGCGGGCGTCTTGATGGCGGCCGTCGTGTCGGCGGCTGCCGGCGTCCCGATGACGGCGTGCCTCCTGATTGTCACCCTGGCGCCCGTGGTCAGCGTCGTCGGATTCGAGGTACTGGGCCATCGACATGCCGAAGCCGCGGTCGCAGCGAGCGCCAAGGACGGTCCATAGTCGCGCCTCTCGGCCGAACGCCGCTGACGTCAGCGCTCGGGAGCGCTCACGTCGAACGTCTCGAACAGCGAGCGCTCCTGCTCGGCCTTCATCAATCGCCGTGCCTTCCCGCGGGTGACGAGGATCCCGGCGACGGCGAGTACCCAGATCACGTACTGCACCGTCCACGCCAGCCGGAACGACTCGAGCGAGTAGCCCCCGGCTGCACCGAGAATGACGCCCATGGCCTGCATCACCAAGAGTGAGGCAATGAATCCGCCCATGTTGACCATGCCCTGAGCAGTGCCCAGCGTGGCGCTGGGGTTGAACGTCCGCGCGAAGTCGAACCCGACCATCGAGCCGGGACCGCCGACCGAGATCACGACGACGAGGACGACGAGCAACCACAGCGGAGCCCGGCCGGGTAGCGCGAGGACGACCGTCCACACCAGCGCGTTGCTGGCGATGATCGCCAGCACGATCCACGACCGCCGGTGCGGATACCGTCCGGTGAAGATGCCGATCCCGATTCCCGCCGCGATCGCGACGGCCACGGAGACGGTCAACAACGCGCCCGCGACACCCGTGGACTGCCCTTGAGCGACCGTGAGGTAGGGAACGCCCCACATCAGGCAGAACACCGTCACGGAGAACTGGGTCCCCATGTGGGTGAAGAATCCGAGTCGGGTGCCAGGCCGCAGCCATACCGTCTTCACGCTGGACAGCACGGCGCGCGCCGACAGGTTCTCCGTAGCGGTGACGCGCCCGTGCGGGGTGTCCTTGACCAACGCCAGCACCAGCACCATCGCGAGCACGCCGAGCGCCGCCACCGAGACGTAGGCGGTCGCCCACGTGGTCCCGGTGAGCAACGCCAGGAAGGGCAACGCCGAGAGCACCTGCCCGAGCTGGCCGCAGATCCCGGTGAGTTGGGTCAGCAGCGGCACCTGGCGCGGTGGGAACCAGTGCGGAACGAGTCGGAGCACCGAGATGAAGGTGACGGCGTCACCGAGCCCGACGATGGCGCGAGCGCCGATGGCCACGGGCAACGACTCGGTCAGGGCAAGCAGTAGTTGACCGCTCGCCATCAACGCGGCGCCCGCCACGATCAGCGCTCGGGAGCCGAAGCGGTCGAGAAGGACGCCCGCGGGCACCTGGGCGCCCGCGTAGACGACGACCTGGAGTACCACGAAGGTCGACAACACGCTGGGGCTGGCCGCGAACCGATCGGCGGCGTCGAGCCCGGAAACGCCGAGCGTCGTGCGATGGAGCACGGCGACGATGTAGGCGAATAGCCCCGTCGCCCAGATCGTCCAGGCACGCACTCTGTCAATCGTCGCAAACCGCGGTGTTCGATGGCGAATCGAAATTCCGGAGATCCCGTCAATATCGTGAGCGAGGCCTTCTCGGCGCGCCTCGCCGCCAAGGTTGATCGGCTTACTACGACGACCGTCACCTGTCTCAGCTGCGAACCATCAACGAGCTCCTGCGCAAGGGGTTCACCTCCGCGCACATCGCGGAGTTCCTCTCCAGCACGCGGCAGGGTCACGATCTGGCCGACATCCTCGGACTTCAGCAGGCCATCTTCGGTCGTCCCCGGCGCGGCATCGCCGTCGCCCTCGACATCGATGCCGATGTCGTCGATGGACGGCTGACGTTGGTCAACCCGAACATCGCGGAGATCGTTGGCGGCGCCACCGAGCAGTTGCGCTACGTGCAGACGATCCTGCGGGTCGCCGATGGCACGGATCAGCTCGACGAGCTCGCGAAGTCGGTCGTGAACACGTTGGCGGAGAGCGTGTTCGCCGGTTTCGGTCGCCATTACGTGCCCGACCCCGAGGACGTGCTCCTCGGGCGACGTGTGGTCGCCGACCAGTTCGAGGATGCCTTGCAGCGGCAGCTCTTCACCGCGGTGTCCGACTACACCACCGACGTCATGCTCGACGGTCGCCGCGGCGCGACGGAGCTCTGAGGAGACTCACACCCTGGTGGTCGCGGGATCGCCGCCGAACCGCTGGGCCAGCCACACCGGAATGATCGCCAACACGGTGAGTGCTGCGGCGACCACGTTGATCACGGGGGCCTGGTTGGGGCGGAACAGGTTTCCGAAGATCCAGATCGGCAGGGTCTGCACGGCGGGGCCCGCGGTGAAGGTGGTCACCACGATCTCGTCGAAGCTCAGGGCGAATGCCAGGATCGCGCCTGCGACCAATGCCCCGCGCATCATCGGGAACGTCACGAATCGGAACGTCTGCCACGTCGACGCGCCCAGGTCGGCTGACGCATCCTCCAGATCGGTTCCGAGCCTGCGCAACCGGGCCTGCGTGTTGTTGAAGACGATGACGATGCAGAACGTGGCGTGTCCGACGATCACCGTGGCCAGGCCGAGAGTCACGCCGAGCGTGGAGGTGAACGTGGCGTTCAGTGCGATGCCGGTGACGATGCCTGGCAACGTGATCGGCAGGACGACCAGGAAGCTGATCGTGTTGCGGCCGAAGAACTGGTGGCGCTGGACGGCGAAGGCGACCATGGTGCCCAGCACCAGCGCGATCGCCGTGGCGCCGAGCCCGACGAGCACCGAGTTGGCCAGCGACGTCCACATACCCTCGCTGTTCCACGCGTCGGCCCACCAGCGCAGCGTGAAACCGCTCGGGGGGAAGGCGAAGGTTCGCGACGAGTTGAAGGCGTTGACGACGACGAGGAGCAGTGGTGCGTAGAGGAAGACCAATACCAGCACGGTCCACGCCCGAACCGCGCTTCGAGCACCCTTGGACAACATCACACGTTCTCCAGCGCGCCGGTGCGCCGCATCGCGAGCAGGTACAGGATGACTGCCGCCAGTGGGATGATCGAGAGTGCCGCGGCCAGTGGCTGATTGTTGGCGGTGACCAGCTGTCCGTAGATGACGTTGCCCAGCATCTGCGTCTTGCCGCCGACGATGGTGACGGCGATGTAGTCACCGAGCGACAGGGAGAAGGTGAATATCGAGCCGGCGGCGATGCCGGGAAACACCAACGGTGCAACCACCATTCGCAGCGTAGAGAAGTCGGAGGCGCCCAGATCCGAGCTCGCGTCGATGAGATGGTTGGGCACGCGTTCGAACGCCGCGAACACCGGGATGATCATGTACGGCAACCACAGATACGTCAGAGTGACGACGGTGGCGACCAGGCCGTAGCCGGGGCTGTAGCCGATGGCCCACGACAGCGGGCCCTCGGGGGACAGCAGCACTCGCCACGCATACGCCTTGACCAGGTAGCTGGCCCACAGCGGAGTCGTGACCGCCACCACCAGCGCCAGACGCATCGGTGGTGAGGCGACCTTCGCCATGTACAGCCCCAAGGGAACGGCGAGCACCGCGCAGATCACGGTCACCAGCAACGCCACCCCCACGGTGCGGACGGTCACGGTACGGAAGACCTCGTCGGTCAATACCCGGACGACGTTGTCGCCCGTGACGGTGTGCACCACCGCTCCGGTGAACGAGTTAGTGGTCCAGAAGGCCGAAACCAGCAGCACGGCAAGGGAACCCAGGTACGCCACCATGAGCCACGCCAACGGCGGGACCAACAGGAAGGCCAGGCTCAGCCGACCCCGCCGCGCCGCCGCAGAGGCGGGCGCGGCTTCGCTCACCCCTTGATCTGCTGCCACTTGCTGACCCACTCGTCGTAGGCCGTGCAGTTGTCGCCGCTACCGTCCACGCACTGCTTCTGCGGCGTCGTCCAGTAGTGGAGCTGGGCGGCGTACGCCTCGTCGGTGGCGTGGTAGATGTCGCAGAAGTCCTTCTCGGAGGTGAACTCGCACGCCTTGGTCTGCGCGGGCGCCTCGCCGAAGTACTCGGCGACCTGGGCGTTGACCTGAGGGGAGGTGATCCAGTCCATCCACTTGTACATGCAGTTGGGATGCGCGGCCTTCGCCGCGACCATCCACGTGTCGGACCACCCCGTGGCCCCCTCCTTCGGGAGCACGGTGTTGACCTGCACCTTGTTCTCGCCCCCGATGGTGTTGGCGATCACCTGCCAGGTGGTGCCGATGACCGACGTGCCCGACTCGAACGCCTGCACTTCCTTGGTGTAGTCCGACCAGTACTCGCTGACGTTCTCACGCTGCTTGGTCAGCAATTCGACTGCGGCGTCGAGCTGTTCGGTGGTCAGCGAGTAGGGATCCTTGATCCCCAACTCCGGCTTGGTCTTCATCAGGTACAGGGCCGCATCGGCGATGTAGATCGGCGAGTCGTAGGCCGTCACCTTGCCCTTGTACTTCCCGGCGTCGGTGAACACCGCGGCCCACGAGTCGGGGGCGTCGGTGACCACGCCGACGTTGTACATCAACAGGTTGGCGCCCCAGCCGTGCGGAATGCCGTACATCTGACCGTCCACCGAGTTCCACGGCTTGTCCTTGAGGAAGCCCGAGATGGTCGAATAGTTCGGCACCAGTGCGGTGTTCACCGGTGCGACGTCGCCCGCGTAGATAAGTCGCAGGGTGGCGTCACCCGACGCCGATACACCGTCGTACTGTCCGGTCCGCATCAGCTGCACCATCTCGTCGGACGTGTTGCCGACCTTCACGTTGACCTTGCAGCCCGACTGCTTCTCGAACGGCGTCACCCAGTCCACCGTCTTGTCGTTGGAACCGTTCTCGGCGTAACCGGCCCACGCGATCAGGTTGAGCTCGCCCTCGCCGTCGCCCAGTGCGCCGAGCGGTTCGATCTTGGGAGGCGCGGTTCCTGCGTCGCCGCCGCCGGATTGCGAGCTGGAGCATCCGACGACGAGGGCGGTGCACGCGGCGATGGTGAATCCGATCCGCAACACGGTGAGTTTCATGACGCTCCGTTCAGTTCGATTCAATTGGCTGTCAATCGTTTTCAGTTGGTCAGGTCGTGTACGGCACTGTCGGGCCAGGCCAGGGTGATGGGGGTGCCGTGGCCCAGGTCGTCGGGCAGTGAGGCGGCGGCGTTGAGGACGGTCGCCGTGAGCGTGACGCCCGGCGCGGCGACGGCGGCCACGCGGGTGGTCGGCCCCGCATAGATGACCTCGGCGACGGTGGCGTCGACGGTGCGACTGCCAGGGGCCGCCCCTCCGCCCGCTGCCAGCACCGCGATGCGTTCCGGTCGTACCGCGAACATGCCGGGCCGGCCGACGAGTGCCTCCGCGACGTCGCCGTCGAGCACGTTGGAGGTGCCGACGAAGTCGGCGACGAATCGGTTCACCGGGTTCTCGTACACGTCACGTGCCTTGCCGACCTGTTCGATGCGCCCGTCGTTGAAGACGGCGAGCCGGTCGCACAGCGTGAGCGCCTCGTCCTGATCGTGGGTGACGATGACGAAGGTGATGCCGACTTCGCGCTGAATGGCCTTGAGCTCTACTTGCATCTGTTCGCGCAGCTTGAGGTCGAGCGCGCCGAGGGGCTCGTCTAGCAGGAGGACCCTGGGCCGCCCCACCAGGGCGCGCGCGAGGGCGACGCGCTGACGCTGGCCACCGGACAGTTGCGCGGGTTTGCGCGGTCCGTAGTCGGCGAGCCGGACCATCTCGAGCGCCTCGGCCGTGCGGGTGCGGCGCTCGCCCTTCGCCACACCGCGGACCTTCATGCCGTATTCGACGTTCTGCGCGACGGTCATGTGAGGGAAGAGCGCGTACTCCTGGAAGACGGTGTTCACGTCGCGGCGTCGCGCCGGAAGCTCGGTGACGTCGACGCCGCCGAGCTTGATCGTCCCCGCGGTCGGCTGCTCGAAACCGGCGATCATCCGGAGCACGGTGGTCTTGCCCGAACCGGAGGGGCCGAGGATCGCGAACAGTTCCCCGTCGTCGACGGTCAGGTCGGCGCCTGCCACGGCCACGATCGAGTCACCGAATACCTTGCGTACGCCCGCGAGTTCGATCCGTGGTTCGCGGGGGCCGGTCGGCATGGGCTGAATCGTATGGATCCGTCGTTCGCACCGCAGCGCAACGTATGGATTCCGTGCGATTCGGATGTTTGACCGACGGTTTTCGTTCCCACCGAGCAGGTATTCAGTGCTGGCCCAATCTTGATACAGATGTGATCAGTGGCGTTGATGAGAAAATTGAGGCAGTTGTCATATCCTGAGGTGTGGCGATTTCCCGACGAGACGTGCTCAAGTACGCTGCCGCCGCGCCGGCGGTCGTCGGACTCGGAGGCGCCCTGGCAGGTGCGGTGTCGGCGGCCCTTGCTCCCGCCACGGCCTCGGCCGCCCCGCTGGGCGTGCTCCTCGACTATGCGGCCGGAGTGATTCCGGCCTCGGCCATCCGCGCGGCCGGTGCGTCGGGTGCCATTCGCTATGTCTCGGACCGCCGTCCCGGTGGCGCGTGGATGCTCGGAAAGCCGATACAGCTACCCGAGGCGCGCGACCTCTACCAGAACGGCCTGAAGATCGTGTCGTGCTACCAGTTCGGCAAGCAGGACAACGCCGACTGGCTGGGAGGCCAGAACGCGGGCGTGCAACACGCGAAGCGCGGCTGGCAACTGCACGTTGCGGCGGGTGGCTCATACGGCGCCCCGATCTACGCGTCGATCGACGACGACCCGTCACTCGAGCAGTACAAACAGCAGGTGGCGCCCTATCTGCGCGGGTGGGAAGCGGTGCTGGGCCACCAGCGAGTCGGCGTGTACGCGAACTCCAAGACGATCGACTGGGCCTTGCAGGATGGTCTCGGCGCCTACTTCTGGCAGCACAACTGGGGGTCGCCCAAGGGATTCACCCATCCCGCAGCGCACTTGCACCAGGTCGAGATCGACAAGCGAAGCGTGGGTGGTGTCGGCGTCGACCTCAACCACGTGCTGAAGCCGCGCTTCGGGCAATGGGACTAACATTACCGATCAGTAAGTTTAGCCAGCAAATAATTTCCCACTCGGACGCGTCCTGAGTAGACATTCCCGTCGTGTGTGTCGACTTTTTCGAGATTGCGAGCGTCGGGCGAGGCGCACGATCATCGAACATAACGATTCGATAACAATACTGCCTTGAACTGCGCTGTTATTGCTACTCGACCGTAACCACCTGCAAGCAGGACGTTTGTACGGGAACTCTGGAAGGCGCCGCGAAGTCCGCGTTATCCAATGTGGGGTTACCCGTGCGTAGAACTCGCCAGTAACCATTTGGGGGGCGAAAATAGGGCAGGTTCTTATGACACTCTTATTGGGTCGGCCTGCACGCCCGGGCCGTCCCAGAAGTGACCTGAGCCCGTCGGGATCCGACACCCGACTCGAGAACCGCGGACACCCGTAGGGGCGCGGGGCCTCACCGCCGAGGACGCAGTAGACGCACGCAGTAGACGAGCCGTGCAGACGTGAGAAGCGATACGCGCGAGAGCGCAACGAGGAGATGGCAAGACGTGACGATCAACGAACACGACAGAGTGACCACCGGCCGCAAGGGTGGTCCGGCCGACGGCTCCTCGGTGCAGACGGGCGCTCACGCGCTCGTCGACCTGCTGAACGCGGGTGAGCCCTACGCCGTCGCGTTCGGCGGGCAGGGCGGCAACTGGCTGGAGAACCTCGAGGAGCTGATCAGCTCCGCGGGCATCGAGTCCGAACTGAGCGAGGTCATCGGCGAGGCTGCGCTGCTGCTGCAGCCCGTCGCCCGCGAGTTGGTCGTGGTCCGGCCGATCGGCTTCGAGCCGATGCAGTGGGTGCGTGCACTGGCCGCCGACGAGCCGCTGCCGACGTCCAAGCAGTTGACCACCGCCGCGATCTCCGGTCCTGGCATCCTGCTGACCCAGCTGGCCGCGATCCGCGCCTCGACACGCCAGGGTCTCGACCTCTTCAACACACCGCCCGTCGCCATGGCGGGCCACTCCCAGGGCATCATCGCCTGCGAGGCACTCAAGGCCAAGGGCACGCGCGACGCGGAACTGCTCGCGATGATTCAGCTGATCGGTGCGGCCGGTTCGCTTGTCTCGCGGCGGCGCGGCATGGTCGGCCGGGGTGACAAGTCGCCGATGGTGTCGGTCACCAACGTCGATCCCGAGCGCATCGCGGAGCTTCTCGAGGAGTTCTCCCAGGACGTCCGCACCGTGCTGCCGCCCGTGCTGTCCATCCGCAACGGCAGGCGCTCGGTGGTCATCACCGGCACACCCGAGCAGCTGTCGCGATTCGAGTTGTACTGCGGCAAGATCACCGAGAAGGAAGAGGCGGAGCGCAAGAACAAGCTCCGCGGCGGTGCGGTCTTCAGCCCCGTGTTCCACGGCATCCAGGTCGAGGTCGGCTTCCACACCCCGCGGCTGGCCGACGCGATCGACGTCGTCGACGGGTGGGGCGCCAAGCTGAGCATCGACTCCGAGCTTCTCCACCGCTTCGCCAGGACGATCTACATCGAAGCCTTCGACTGGGTGGAGGAGATCGAGAGGCTGCACGAGTCCAGGGCACGCTGGATCGTCGACCTCGGCCCCAGCGACACCATCACCCGCGTCACCGCCCCCGTCATCCGGGGTCTCGGAGTCGGCATCGTCCCCGCGGCCACCAGGGCCGGACAGCGCAACCTGTTCACCGTTGGTGCGGCCCCCGAGGTCGCGCCCGCGTGGTCGAGCTACGCGCCGTCGGTCATCACGCTGCCGGACGGATCGGTCAAGCTCTCCACCAAGTTCACAAGGCTCACCGGACGCTCGCCGATCCTGCTCGCCGGCATGACCCCGACGACCGTCGACGCCAAGATCGTCGCTGCCGCGGCCAACGCGGGCCACTGGGCCGAGCTGGCCGGCGGCGGTCAGGTCACCGAGCCGATCTTCGACAACCGGATCGCCGAGCTGACCCAGCTGCTGGAGCCGGGCCGTGCGGTGCAGTTCAACGCCCTGTTCCTCGATCCCTACCTGTGGAAGTTGCAGTTGGGCGGAAAGCGCCTGGTGCAGAAGGCCCGTCAGTCCGGTGCCCCCATCGACGGCGTGGTGGTCAGCGCCGGCATCCCCGAGTTGGAGGAAGCCGTCGCGCTGATCGAGGAGCTCTACGAGATCGGCATCACCCTCGTGTGCTTCAAGCCGGGCACCGTCGAGCAGATCAAGTCGGTCATCAAGATCGCGGCCGAGGTGCCGAACAGGGACGTCATCGTCCACATCGAAGGCGGCCGCGCGGGTGGGCACCACTCGTGGGAGGACCTCGACGACCTGCTCGTGTCGACCTACGGCGACCTGCGCAAGCTGTCCAACATCACGCTGTGCGTCGGTGGCGGCATCGGAACCCCCGAGCGTGCCGCGCAGTACCTGTCCGGGCAGTGGTCGCAGGCCTACGGATTCCCGATCATGCCGGTCGACGGCATCCTGGTCGGCACTGCGGCAATGGCAACGCTGGAGGCCACCACCTCGCCCGCGGTCAAGCAACTGCTGGTCGACACCACCGGCACCGAACAGTGGGTCGGCGCCGGAAAGGCGCAGGGCGGCATGGCATCCGGGCGCAGCCAGCTCGGTGCCGACATTCACGAGATCGACAACGCGGCATCCCGCTGTGGTCGACTGCTCGACGACGTGGCAGGTGACGTCGACGCCGTCGCCGAACGACGCGACGAGATCATCGCCGCGATGGCCGATACCGCCAAGCCGTACTTCGGCGACGTCGCGGACATGACATACCTGCAGTGGCTGCGGCGTTACGTCGAGCTCGCGATCGGTGACGGTGACAGCACCGCTGACACCAAGCGTCCCGATTCGCCGTGGCTCGACGTCAGCTGGCGTGACCGTTTCGAGGAGATGCTCAAGCGTGCCGAGGCCCGCCTGCACCCGCAGGACTCCGGCCCGATCGAGACTCTGTACACCGTCGACACCGAAGGTGAAGCGCTGCTGGAGAATCCGGAGCGCGCCCTGGCGGCACTGCTGTCGCGGTACCCCGACGCCGAAGACGTAAAGCTGCATCCGGCCGACGTGCCGTTCTTCACCACCCTCTGCAAGACGCTCGGCAAGCCGGTCAACTTCGTGCCGGTCATCGACAAGGACGTGCGGCGCTGGTGGCGCAGCGACTCGCTGTGGCAGGCCCACGACGCGCGGTACTCGGCCGATCAGGTATGTGTCATCCCGGGCACCGAAGCGGTCGTGGGGATCACCCGCGTCGACGAGCCCGTCGGCGAGTTGCTCGACCGGTTCGAGAAGGCCTCCGTCGACGAGGTGCTCGCCTCCGGTGCGCAGCCGGCCTCCGTGGTGTCGCGCCGCCAGGCCCGGGCCGACGTGACTGGTCCACTGGCCGTCGTGCTCGACTCGCCCGACGTGTTGTGGGCAGGCCGGGCCGCGATCAACCCCGTGCACCGCATCGGTGAGCCGCGGGAGTGGCAGGTACACGAAAGCCGTTCGGCGGGCAGGAGCGAAGCGACCGGGGAATCTGCGGTGGCGACACACCCGTCCACGGGATCGCGCCTCGAGCGCAGCGGCGAGCACGTGGTGCTGAGCGTGCCGCTGTCCGACATCTGGATCACCATCCGCTTCACGCTGCCCTCCACCACGGTCGACGGCGGCATGCCGGTCGTCACCACCGAGGACGCGTCCGCCGCCATGCGAGCCGTGCTGGCGATCGCCGCGGGCGTCGACGGTGCCGAGACCCTGCCGACAGTCGTCGACGACAGCACGACGGTCACCGTGTCCTGGGATCCGGAGGAGGTCGCCGACCACACCGGCGTCACCGCCACGTTCGGCGCACCGCTGGCGCCCGGCCTGACGCTGGTGCCCGACGCGCTCGTCGGTAGCTGCTGGCCGGCAGTGTTCTCGGTCATCGGAGCCGCGGTCACCGAGTCCGGTTTCCCGGTCGTCGAGGGTCTGCTCAGCCTGGTGCACCTCGACCATGCGGCGCACCTGCTGGCGCCGATGCCGACGGCGAAGTCCGAATTGACCGTCACGGCAACGGCTTCGGCCGCGGTGGACACCGAGGTCGGCCGCGTCGTCCCCGTGTCCGTGACGATTAGCGATGCCGACGGAACGGAACTGGCGAAGCTCGAGGAGCGGTTCGCCATCCGCGGCCGCACGGGCGCCATCGCGCTGACCGATCCGGCTCAGGCCGGCGGGGCGATCACCGACAACGCGACCGACACCCCCCGTCGCCGCCGCCGCGACGTCACCGTCACCGCGCCGACCGACATGAGTGCGTTCGCCGTCGTCTCCGGTGACCACAACCCGATCCACACCGACCGTGCCGCCGCGCTGCTCGCCGGGCTGAAATCGCCCATCGTGCACGGCATGTGGCTGTCGGCCGCTGCGCAGCACGTCGTGACCGCGACCGACGGCCGGGCCACGCCGCCCGCACGTCTGGTCGGCTGGACGTCGCGCTTCCTCGGCATGGTGATGCCCGGCGACGAGATCGACTTCCGGGTCGATCGCGTCGGCATCGACCGCGGCGCGGAGATCATCGAGGTCACCGCGAAGGTCGGCACCGACCTGGTGATGTCGGCGACTGCTCAGCTCGCGGCGCCCAAGACGGTCTACGCCTTCCCCGGCCAGGGCATTCAGTCCAAGGGCATGGGCATGGAGGTACGGGCCCGCTCGAAGGCCGCCCGCAAGGTGTGGGACACCGCCGACAAGTTCACCCGCGACACCCTGGGCTTCTCGGTGCTGCACGTGGTGCGCGACAACCCGACCAGCCTGATCGCCAGCGGCGTGCACTACCACCATCCCGAGGGCGTCCTCTACCTCACGCAATTCACCCAGGTCGCGATGGCCACCGTGGCTGCCGCGCAGGTGGCGGAGATGCGTGAGCAGGGTGCGTTCGTCGAGGGCGCGATCGCCTGCGGTCACTCCGTCGGCGAGTACACCGCGCTGGCCTGCGTTTCCGGCGTGTACCCGCTGGAGGCGCTGCTCGAGGTGGTCTTCCACCGTGGCAGCAAGATGCACGACATCGTGCCGCGCGACGAGAACGGCCGGTCCAACTACCGACTCGCCGCGATCCGCCCGTCGCAGATCGACCTGGACGATGACGACGTCACCGACTGGGTTGCGGGAATCGCCGAGCGCACGGGCGAATTCCTGCAGATCGTGAACTACAACCTGCGTGGATCGCAGTACGCGATCGCGGGCACGGTGCGCGGTCTCGAGGTCCTGGAGGAGGAGGTCGAGAAGCGTCGCGAGATCTCCGGCGGCAAGCGATCCTTCATCCTGGTGCCAGGCATCGACGTGCCGTTCCACTCCGAGGTGCTGCGGGTCGGCGTCGCCGACTTCCGTCGCTCGTTGGAGCGGGTCATGCCCATCGACGCGGATCCCGCGCTGCTCGTCGGCAAGTACATCCCGAACCTGGTGCCGCGGCCGTTCACCCTGGACCGCGACTTCATCCAGGAGATCCGCGACCTGGTGCCCGCCGAGCCGCTCGACGAGATCCTCGCCGACTACGACACGTGGCTCAACCAGCGCCCCCGCGAGATGTGCCGCAAGATCGTGATCGAACTGCTGGCCTGGCAGTTCGCCAGCCCAGTGCGCTGGATCGAGACCCAGGACCTGCTCTTCATCGAGGAGGCCGCGGGCGGACTCGGCATCGAGCGGTTCGTCGAGATCGGCGTCAAGTCGGCACCGACCGTCGCCGGCCTGGCCACCAACACGCTGAAGCTGCCGGAGTACTCGCACAACACCACCGAGGTGCTCAACACCGAGCGTGACGCCGCGGTGCTGTTCGCCACCGACACCGACCCGGAGCCGGACATGGAGGAGGACACCGCGCCTGCTCCTGCCGCCGAGTCGGTTCCCGCCGCGGCGGCAGCCGCACCCGCCCCCGCGGCAGCGCCTGCCGCTCCCTCGGGTGGACCGCGTCCCGACGACATCGCGTTCGGCGCCGACGACGCCACGCTGTCGCTCATCGCACTGTCGGCCAAGATGCACGTCGACCAGATCGAGCCGTTGGACTCGATCGAGTCGATCACCGACGGAGCGTCCTCGCGACGTAACCAGCTGCTGGTCGACCTCGGTTCCGAGCTGAACCTCGGGGCCATCGACGGCGCCGCCGAAGCCGACCTGGCCGGGCTGAAGGCTCAGGTCACCAAGCTGGCCCGTACCTACAAGCCCTATGGCCCAGTGCTTTCCGATGCGGTCAACGATCAGCTGCGGACCGTGCTCGGGCCGTCAGGCAAGCGGCCCGCCGCGATCGCCGAACGCGTCAAGAAGGATTGGGAACTCGGCGACGGCTGGGTCAAGCACGTCACGATGGAACTCGTGCTCGGCACCCGTGAGGGCACCAGCGTCCGCGGCGGCAACCTCGGTCACCTGCACGAGGGTGCACTGCCCGACGCGGCCACGGTCGACAAGGTCGTCGACGCGGCCGTCACCGCCGTCGCCGCCCGCCGCGGCATCGCCGTGTCCCTGCCCTCGGCGGGAGGCGCAGGGGGAGGCGTCGTGGACTCCGCGGCGCTGGTCGAGTTCGCCGACAAGGTGACCGGTCGCGACGGCGTGCTCGCCTCGGCGGCCCGGATGATCCTCGGCCAGCTGGGCGTGGACGCTCCCGTGAACGTCGGCGAGACGGTCAACGACGCAGACCTCGTCGACCTCGTCACCGCCGAACTCGGTTCTGACTGGCCGCGTTTGGTCGCGCCCACGTTCGACGGCCGCAAGGCGGTGCTGTTCGACGACCGTTGGGCCAGCGCCCGTGAAGATCTGGCCCGGCTCTGGTTGAAGGACGAGGACGAGATCGACGCGGACTGGTCGCGGCTCTCCGAGCGCTTCGAGGCCGCGGGCCACGTCGTCGCCAGCCAGGCGAACTGGTGGCAGGGCAAGGCCCTGGCCGCCGGGCGCAACGTGCACGCGTCGCTCTACGGACGCGCCGCCGCCGGTGCGGAGAATCCCGGCACCGGTCGCTACAGCGACGAGATCGCCGTGGTGACGGGTGCCTCGAAGGGCTCCATCGCCGCGTCGGTGATCGCGCAGCTGCTCGACGGCGGAGCCTCGGTCATCGCGACCACGTCGAAGCTGGATGACGACAGGTTGTCCTTCTACAAGGAGCTGTACCGCGACAACGCCCGCTTCGGCGCCACGTTGTGGGTGACCCCGGCCAACATGGCCTCGTACACCGACATCGACGCCCTGGTCGGCTGGGTCGGCAGTGAGCAGTCGGAAAGCCTTGGACCGCAGTCGATCCACCTCAAGGACGCCCTGACCCCTACGCTCCTGTTCCCGTTCGCGGCGCCGCGTGTCGCGGGCGACCTCTCCGAGGCCGGTTCGCGTTCCGAGATGGAGATGAAGGTTCTGCTGTGGGCCGTGCAGCGGCTCATCGGTGGCCTTTCGCACATCGGCTCCGAGCGTGACATCGTGTCGCGTCTGCACGTCGTGCTGCCCGGTTCGCCGAACCGCGGCATGTTCGGTGGCGACGGCGCCTACGGCGAAGCCAAGTCCGCATTGGACGCACTGGTGACGCGGTGGAAGGCCGAGACCTCGTGGTCGCAGCGAGTGTCGTTGGCGCACGCGCTGATCGGCTGGACCAAGGGCACCGGGCTGATGGGTCACAACGACGCCATCGTCGGCGCGGTCGAAGAGGCCGGCGTGACCACGTACTCGACCGAGCAGATGGCGTCGATGCTGCTCGACCTGTGCGACATCGAATCCAAGGTGGCTGCGGCACGCGAGCCGATCCATGCCGACCTGACCGGTGGGCTGGGCGAGATCGACATCGACATGGGCGAACTGGCCGCCAAGGCCCGCGAGGACATGGCCGCCGAGAGTGCAGCGACCGCGTCCGACGAGGACGTCGACGCGAGCACGATCAAGGCACTGCCGTCGCCCCCGCGTGGTTACTCGGCGGCACCGCCGCCGGAGTGGGACGACCTCGACGTCGACCCCGCCGACATGGTGGTCATCGTCGGCGGCGCGGAGCTGGGACCGTACGGTTCGTCGCGGACCCGCTTCGAGGTCGAGGTCTCCGGTGAGCTGTCGGCGGCAGGCGTGCTCGAGCTCGCCTGGACCACCGGCCTGGTCAAGTGGGAGGACGATCCCAAGCCGGGTTGGTACGACACCGCGTCGGGCGATCTGGTCGACGAGGGCGAGCTGGTCGAGCGCTACCACGACGCCGTCATCGAACGGGTCGGCATCCGCGAGTTCGTCGACGATGGTGCGATCTCCGCGGATCACACTGCGCCGCTGCTGTTTTCGGTCTTCCTCGACAAGGACTTCTCGTTCGTCGTGTCATCCGAGGCGGACGCTCGCGGCTTCGCGCAGTCCGACCCCGAGCACACGCTGATCGCGCCGGTCGCCGACAGTGGCGACTGGCAGGTGACCCGCAAGGCGGGCACCGAGATCCGCGTGCCGCGCAAGGTGGATCTGACGAGAACGGTCGGGGCGCAGATTCCCACCGGATTCGACCCGACCGTCTACGGCGTGTCCCAAGACATGATGAACTCGGTCGACCGTCTGGCGCTGTGGAATCTCGTCACGACCGTCGACGCGTTCCTGTCGTCCGGCTTCACTCCCACCGAGCTGATGCGGTGGGTTCACCCAAGCCTGGTAGCCAGTACGCAGGGCACCGGCATGGGGGGCATGACATCGATGCAGAAGATGTATCACGGCAACCTGCTCGGCCAGAACAAGCCGAACGACATCCTGCAGGAGGTCCTCCCAAACGTCATGGCCGGTCACGTCGTGCAGTCCTACATCGGTAGCTACGGCGCGATGATTCACCCGGTGGGAGCGTGTGCCACTACGGCAGTGTCGGTCGAGGAAGGCGTCGACAAGATCCGACTTGGCAAGGCCGAGTTCGTGGTCGCGGGGGGCTACGACGACTTGACGCTGGAAGCCATAATCGGGTTCGGCGACATGTCGGCGACCGCGGATACTGAGGCGATGCGTGCCAAGGGCATCAGCGACGCGAAGTTCTCGCGCGCCAACGACCGGCGCCGACTCGGGTTCGTCGAAGGACAGGGTGGCGGAACCATCCTGCTAGCCCGCGGTGATTTGGCCCTGAACATGGGTCTGCCGGTACTGGCAGTGGTGGGCTACGTTTCCTCGTTCGGCGACGGCGTGCACACGTCGATCCCAGCGCCCGGCCTTGGCGCGCTAGCCGCGGGCCGCGGCGGCAAGCAGTCGCAGCTGGCCAAGTCACTTGCCAAGCTGGGCGTCGGCCCCGACGACATCGCCTTGGTCTCCAAGCACGACACGTCGACGCTGGCCAACGATCCCAACGAGACCGAGCTGCACGAACGGCTCGCGTCCGCCATGGGTCGGTCGCCGGGCAACCCGTTGTTCATCGTCAGCCAGAAGAGCCTGACCGGTCACTCGAAGGGCGGCGCGGCGGCGTTCCAGATGATGGGCATGTGCCAGATGCTGCGCGACGGCGTGATCCCGCCGAACCGAAGCCTGGACTGCGTCGACGAGGAACTCGCCCACGCTTCCCACTTCGTGTGGGTGCGCGAGGCCTTGGAGATGGGGGAGACGTTCCCGATGAAGGCAGGCCTGGTCACCAGTCTCGGCTTCGGACACGTGTCCGGACTGGTCGCACTGGTGCACCCGCAGGCGTTCCTGGCTGCGTTGAATCCGGAGCAGCGCGAGGACTACCGACTGCGTGCCAATGGCCGTGTGCTGCAAGGTCAGCGGCGGTTGGCGTCGGCCATCGCGGGTGGGCCCGCCATGTACGAGAAGCCGGCCGATCGTCGCTTCAACCACGACTCCCCCGAGAAGCGGCAGGAAGCCAACATGCTGCTCGATCCGGAGTCGCGCCTCGGCGAGGATGGTTGGTATGGGGCGTGAGGCCTTGCAAGAGGCGCCGACGGGCTCAGCTAGCGTTCCTGGCATGAGCATCGTCGGGGTCGGCATCGACCTGGTCTCCATACCGGACTTCGCCGAGCAGGTCGATCAGCCGGGGACGGTGTTCGCCGAGACGTTCACCCCGGGTGAGCGCCGCGACGCCGCGGACAAGAGTTCGTCCGCGGCGCGCCACCTGGCAGCACGCTGGGCCGCCAAGGAGGCCGTGATCAAGGCGTGGTCGGGCTCGCGGTTCTCGAAGCGGCCGGTGCTGCCCGAGGACATCCACCGCGACATCGAAGTGGTCACGGACATGTGGGGCAGGCCGAAGGTACGGCTGTCCGGTGACATTGCCGAGCACCTGAAGGACATCATCATCCACGTGTCGCTGACTCACGATGGCGACACCGCCGCCGCGGTAGCGGTTCTCGAGTCCGCCGGCTAGCCCCACCTCCTTCTTTTCTCCTTCCCACCCCTCCTTCTCCGCGAGCGTGCGTGTCTGCGGGCGACACGCCGCTGCGATTGGGGACAACGCGCACGCTCGTGCCGACCACGATGCGACTAGCGTCGATTTCGTGAGCGATCTGGTCGAACGGGTGAAGTCGGTACTGCCAGCGGTGCGCGCCGACCTCGAGCACCTCGTCCGCATCGAGTCGGTATGGGCCGACCCCGCCCGCCGCGACGAGGTCCGCCGCAGTGCCGAAATGGTGTCGAAGCTGTTGTCGGAAGCTGGTTTCGACGACATTCGCACCGTCAGCGAGGGCGGTGCTCCAGCCGTCATCGCCCGCCATCCGGCGCCACCCGGTGCGCCGACGGTTCTGCTGTACGCCCACCACGACGTACAGCCCGAGGGCGACGTGTCGCAATGGGCGTCGCCGCCGTTCGAACCCACCGAACGCGACGGCCGGCTCTATGGCCGTGGCACGGCGGACGACAAGGCAGGCATCGCCACGCACCTAGCTGCGATCCGGGCATTCGACGGCAGCCTCCCGGTTGGCGTCACGGTGTTCGTGGAGGGTGAGGAGGAGTCGGGTTCACCTTCACTGGGCGCATTGCTCGCCGCCCATCAGGACCTGCTCGCCGCCGACGTGATCGTCATCGCCGACTCGATGAACTGGACCACCGAGATTCCCTCACTCACGGTGTCGCTGCGCGGTTTGGCCGACTGCGTGGTGGAGGTGGCCACCCTCGACCATGGTCTGCATTCCGGAATGTGGGGTGGGGTCGTTCCCGACGCGCTGAGTGTTCTGGTCCGTCTGCTGGCGAGCCTTCACGACGACGACGGCAACGTGTCGGTGGCCGGAGTGCACCAGGGGACCGCCGCCGACGTGGACTATCCGCCCGAGCAGGTACGCGAGGAAACCGGCGTGCTCGACGGTGTCACCGAGATCGGAACGGGTTCGGTCGTCGAGCGACTGTGGGCCAAACCGGCGATCACGGTCATCGGCATCGACACGACGTCCATCGCGAAGTCGTCGAACACGTTGATCCCACGGGCACGCGCCAAGGTGAGCATGCGCGTCGCGCCCGGCGGTGACGCCGGACAGCACCTGGAAGCCTTGACCCGTCACCTCGAGCAGCATGCGCCATGGGGTGCGCAGGTCACCGTCACGCCGGGCGACCTCGGACAGCCGTATGCCATCGATGCGACCGGCCCCGTCTACGACGCCGTACGCGCCGCGTTCCGGCAGGCGTGGGGCACCGATGCCATCGACATGGGAGTCGGCGGGTCAATTCCGTTCATCGCCGAGTTCGCGGCCGCGTTTCCGGACGCGAAGATCCTCGTCACCGGCGTCGAAGACCCGGGGACGCAGGCGCACAGCATCAACGAGAGCCTGGATCTCGGTGTCCTCGAGCGTGCGGCGATCTCGGAGGCACTGCTATTGGACGCCCTCGGCGCGCTACACCGCTAGGTCGCGACGCAGCTTCGCCACGTGGCCGGTGGCCTTGACGTTGTACTGCGCGACCTCGATCTTGCCCTTCTCGTCGACGACGAACGTCGAGCGGATGACGCCTTGAACCGTCTTGCCGTACATCGTCTTCTCGCCGAAGGCGCCCCACTCCGCGAGCACCTTGCGCTCCGGATCGGACAACAGCGGGAACGTCAGTCCTTGGGCGTCGCGGAACTTCGCGAGCTTCTCCGGCTTGTCGGGGGAGATCCCGACGACGTCGAGGCCCGCGTCGTTCAACTCCGCCAAGCTGTCGCGGAAGTCGCAGGCCTGCTTGGTGCAGCCGGGCGTGGACGCCGCAGGGTAGAAGTAGACGACTACCTTGCGCCCCTTGAAGTCACTCAGCTTGACGGTCTTGCCGTCGGCGTCGGACAGGCTGAATGCGGGGGCCTTGTCGCCCGCCGCGAGGCGAGGGGTCGGTGGCATGCGTGAATGTCCCTTCGGTCAGCCGGTGCACGACGTCGTCGCGTGGCTGCTCTAGGGTAATTCCCCAAGACGGCAACGCGATTGAAGGGGCTGACGTGGCGGACCGGGATCCTGACAAGATCAAGCAGGACATCGACGTGGCGCGCGAACAACTCGCGAGCACTGTGGACGCCCTCGCCGAGCGGGCCAACCCGGCGCGGATCGCCGACGACGTCAAGGCCCGGGTCGTGCAGTTCGTGACGAAACCCGCCGTTGCGGTGTCGCTCGCCGGGCTGGGCATCATCGTCGTGGTGCTGGTGATCCGACGGATCAGGAACCGCTGACGGGCAGAAGGTCAGCGACGGCGGCGGCCGAAGCGGAAGAAGTCGAGGAACGAAAATCCTGGCGGATTGGCCGTCAGGCCCAGCCTGGTGCAGTTGTAGACCACCACGACCCGCTGCGCATCGAAGTCGTCGACCTCGACGGCTGACGAGACGATGGAGGGGGCCGCACCTGCGGTCGACATCAGCTAAGGCCTCGTTCCTTGCTCAGAAATCACGGCTGCTGTCCGCCTGCGTGGCTGCAGCTAACACCATCGTAGCATCTCCGCCCATCGCTCCGCTGCCCAAACGTGTCCGTTTTCCCTGGTTGGAGCTTTCGGTACCGATGGTTTCGTTTAAGGCATCCGCAAAAATTGATCGACGACGGGTAATCTCAGCACACGAATTGCACCGAGGTCGGTGAATCAGCGAGTTAATTTACGTTAGCGTCAGTCGCTATCCAAGGCGTTTTCACGGACATGGTTACGCCCGGTTGGCGTCTCGGCGGAGGGCGCGGACGTCAGGGGTGCTCCAATCGAGCGCTGCCATCTGCCTTCGATCTATGGGTTTCGTCGCGCGCCTGGCGCCGACCCTCTATGGCCGTCTGGCCGCACGCGACCTTCCCGCTGCCGACGCCGCAGTCATTCGAGCCGAAGGTTTTCGCCAGTTTCGGGCGTATGTCCGCCGAAGCGCTGCGGCACCCGGAGGGCCACGTCGAGGATTACCTCGCGGCGATGCTGCCGTGGGGTTTCGCGCCCGAGGACCTCGGCGTGCCGGTCGATGTTTGGGGAGGAGCTCAGGACGAATTCCTCGATCCACACTGGCCCGCCGAACTTGCGCGCCGAATACCCGGCGCATCGCTGCACATGCGTTCGGGCGGCCACTTCATGGTGCATCTGCATTGGCAGGAGATCTTCGAGGCTTTGCGAACTTGACGCAGTCCGCGCCGACGCCCAAGGAGACGAAGATCTATAGAACCAGTTCCCCCGGGTGCGCCGCTTTGCTGTGGCGTGGCCACTTCCCGCAGCGTGGAGGACGTGTGGAGGATGTTCGGGACAGGTGGGCCAATGGGAACAACCAGCAAACACTCCCTAACGACGAAAAGCCCGCCTGAGCAGGGGTTTTCGCGTGGTGCGCCGTCAGGGCTTCGAACCCCGGACCCGCTGATTAAGAGAAACCGGGCCGGGGTTTCTAGCCTACCTGGTCAGGGACTTGTCACTCACCCCGAATAGCCAAGAATTCGCAGCTAGAACCGCATAAATGCCGCAAACCAAGCCGCAGTGAAACAGCACGCTATTTAGCTGTAGCCGCCCCCCACTCGTGGAGCGTTCGTGGATACGCGACCGTATTTGCTGGTCGGTTGGACGCCTGATGTTCGAACGCCGAACCCCCGCCAGCAGGTCGATCGCAGTGGCCCCGTACTGGCCCGTCAGTGGCCCCTGAGCACCTGGCTGACGCCATGAGTCGGTGCGCGTGGCCCGCTGCTGGCCGCGCGGCGTGGCTTGAGCTGCCAGTGACCCCGGAAGCGAGGCGACTTGTGCGCGGTGTTGCAGTTTATTTGGATCAACTCCGTCCATATCTGAGTCTATTTTATCGAATTGCGCGCTGTATTAACGCAATTGGCTGAGGCCGGGCGTACAGTGGTGACCACGAATTGCATATGGCCAACCGCGATGGTCACGAATTGGATGCTTGCGCTGATCGCCGCCTGGCGGTCGTGGCCGAGGTCGAAGATTTCGCTTGGGATTACGCCGAGGCCAACGGCCACTGGTTGGCGCTGCTTCTACCGTTGTTGCCAGAAATTCGCAAGCACGCCGAGGGCCTGGCCGATGCGTATGGTGACAGTCGCCAGCGACCCCAGCGACGAATTGTCCTATGGCGCAATGGTCGTCAGTGACTATCGGGGTGTGTCCCACGTTCCGAACTACTGCCCCGATGAGCCGGTCAACGTCCCAATCGCGGTGTTCCGTAGCGGTAGCGACGCGTTGGAGCGTCACTACGCCCATGGCTCGAAAACCCGCGCAGACTGGCCGACGACGCCAAGGCCGGCATCGTGCAGTTCGCTACGAAGCCCGCAGTAGCGTTCTCGCTCGCCGGAGTCGGTGCAGTCCTCGTCGTCGTCTTCATCAACGAATCAGGAACCGCTGACCGTTCGTCAGCGGTTACGACCGAAGCGGAACCACCCGCTCAACGAGAACCCGGGCGGATTCGCCCGGCGGCCGAGCCGAGAACAGGTGTAGACGACCGCATCTCGTTGCGGAGCAACGTCCGTGTCAACCCGTGTGATTGGCAAGGCTCCAGAGGGGGCCGCACCCGCGGTCGACATCAGCTAAGTGCTCGTTTCTTCTAGTCACCGGTAGGCCCGGGATGTGCGCGCACGGCCCAGCTAACACGATGCTAGCAGTCGAACCCGACTTTGCGCTGCTCGAATCGCATACGCTCGCTGTGAGGGGCATCTCCGCTACCGTTTGCCACGTAAACCGCCAAGTCCGGCATCTACGGTGGTTCTGCAGTCAGCACACCATCGTCCGCCCTACCGTGTGGGCATTTCGCGAGGCAATCGCCGAGTGTTACTCGATGCAAACATGCCTGCGGTGAGTTGCGTGCAGCCTTCGACGCGGTCCAGTCCGAGTCGATGGACGTCGACAGACAATGGCGAGTTCGACCGGATGGTGCGCTGGGAGATAGGCAAAGCTGAACTGGCCGACCCCGCCGAGACATCGCGTTGGCTCGAAATGTGTGGCCCGCGCTGGATACCCCGCTATTGGTGGCGAAACCAGTTGCCGACAGCGCTGCGGCAGGGCTCGGCTGGCATCACTGGGGCGGGGCTACGACCTATACATGCACGCCATGACCTTGGTGGGCTGCCAGTAGGGCTCGGTGGTGCAAGGCCGGGACTTCCCCCCTGCTGCTCAACCTGTGGCGACGGGACGGTTGCCGCTGGACCAGCTCATCACCGGTCGAATTCCGCTGGTCGAGGTGAACAGTGCATTCGATGACCTGGTGCTCGGATCGGGAATTCGTTCCGGTATTACTCAACGAGTAACGCGCCAACGGCCCCGACCGATAGCCGATTTGGGTTCGCGATCATTGGTGCCCGCTTTTGCGAAAGGCGACTGAAAACGCACTCATGGTGTAACCATGGTGCGCACCTATTCGGAACGCGGGGTTTCTGATCGGGGAGTCCGTAACTTGTTCGCGAGGGCTTTCGATGAGGGGCAATGATGGGCGCAGCAGCATATGTCGGCCGGGTTGGTGCATTGGCGGTTGCCATCGGGGTCGGCGTCGCCGTCTCCACCGGCTATGGGGTGGCGTCCGCCGACAACACCCCCGGCCCTGATCCGTCGGGTACGCCGTCGATAGCTGCGGATTCCCAGCCGGGTCCGACGACCAAATCCTTGACCGACGATTCCTCGGTGGGGACCGTTACTTCGCCGCAGCTTTCCGCGTCGAAGTCAACGGCGTCGAAATCAACGGCAACGAACTCGACGAAATCGCCGAAACCCGATCGCCCGAATCTCGGCCGCGCTATCCGGCGCTTCGTCGAGAAGGGCGTGACGATGAGCACCGGTGGTGCGCTACACAGCGCAAGGACGACCGAGAACGTGCCTGCTGCCCGACCTCCGGTCGACGAACCCGACGAGAACCAGACACCGGCGAACCCCGACGACACCGTCTTAGCCGGAGGTTCCGACGATGTCGCCGCGCCGACTCCGCCCCCGGCGTCAGTGCGCAGCAGTGCCGTCCCGACGAAGTCGTCGAGTCGATTCGACGTGACGGCGGCGCGACCGCAGCTGCGGACAGCGGCCCCCGCGGCTCAAGCGCGTGTCGTCGAAGCGGTGGCCGAGAAGGTGTCCACTGGTAAAGACGCCGCTCAGGGAGTGGTCGAGACGGTGCTTAAGCGTGCCGCCGACCCCGTTATTCCGACCATCAGCGCCGCGCAGGCGCCGGTGTCCGCCGCGCGGACGGGTTTGGTCGAAATGGCCGCACCTGCCGCCGGCGCCGCCACCGCTGCGCCGTTGACCGTGACGGGCCTGTTGTCGGGCGTGCTGGCCGCTATCGGTCTGGGCGCGGTGGCACCGAGCTCGCCCATCGCCCCGGCCGGATCGCCGGTGGCGTTGGCGCTGCTGGCGTGGGGATCTCGGCGGGAGGCCGAGAAGGCGGTCTCCGGCCTCGATGAGAGCGCCACGACGGGTGCCACCACGCTGGCCTCGGCGAGGGTCGCGGCGGTACCGGCGGCCGTGGTCACGACGCCGGTGACGACCCGAATCGGTTGGGTGACCGGCGAGAACAGCATCAACAGGACCATCTCGCGTTTTGGTATCGCGGGTACCGACGTCGGGGTGATGTGGGACAACGGGATCACCGGCGACAACCCGGCCACCACCATCGTCGAGCAGCGCGAGGTGCTGATTGCGTTCGGCGATACGTTCAGCCAGCCCGGCATGACGGGTGTGTGGCGGATGAACACCCTGTTCCGAAGTCCAGACCGGGTGTTGTCCGACGGGTTATATGTGCCGGACGGGATCGTGCACGATCCGGGCGCCTACAGCGGCTCACCGATGACGAACCCGAATTTCGCACGCGAGATCATCGGCAATTACCGCTACGGCATCGGGCCCGAAGTGACTATGATCCCGACCGCCGGCATCTCGGTTGCGGGGGCCGGCGTGAACGGCGCGACGAGGCAGTACGTCAACTTCATGGCCGTCAAGTCCTGGGATACGCCGGGCCGTTGGACCACGAACTACTCGGCCATCGCCTATTCCGACGACAACGGCCAGAACTGGACAGTGGTGCCCCAGTCGTCGGTGCGCGCCGCGGCGGCGGGCCGGTCGACCGTGCCATTCGTCGCCGGCAACCAGAACTTCCAGCAGGGCGCCTACGTGAAGCCGCCCGCGGGATCGGCGGACGCCGCTGCGGGCTGGGTGTACTCGTACGGCACTCCCGCGGGACGCGGCGGCACGGTCTACGTGTCGCGGGTCAACGAGAAGGACATCCTCGACCAGACCAAGTATCAGTACTGGAACGGATCGAGTTGGGTCGCGAACAAGCCGTCGGCGGCCACCCCGATCCTGCCGGGCACGACGAAGAGCAGCTTCTTCGGGCTCATCAAGAAAACGACCTATCCCAGCGTCAGCGAGATGTCGGTGCAGTACAACCCGTACCTGAAGAAGTACGTGATGCTCTACGCCGACCAGAACAACAACGTCGTGATGCGGACCTCCGCCACCCCGCAGGGCACCTGGTCCGCGCCGACGACGTTGGCGACGTCCACGCAATATCCGGGCCTATATGCGCCGATGATCCATCCCTGGTCGGGCACGGGCCAGCTGCTAAAGGCTGACGGGACTCCTGAGGATCCGCAGTACCTCTACTGGAATCTGTCGCAGTGGAACGAGTACAACGTGGCCTTGATGCGTACAGACCTGAGCCGGGTGTAGCGAGGATGGCGCAGCAAATCGCGGTGGCCGTTACGGCGATGGTGGTCGCGGCCGGGACCTTGGCCCCCGGTGCATCCGCAGATCCCGCGGCGCCACAGCCCAATTCGCCCTGCTCGGCGAACCTGGCCGGTGCGCTCACCCAGGCAACCGACAGTAAGACGTTCCTCGAGTGCGGCAGTGCGGCGGGCAGCTACCGCTGGCAGCCGTTCACCGGGCCCTATCCGTCCAGCGACCGATGGCTGAGTTACGGGCCGGATTTGACGCTGCACGGCAAGGGCCGGCGCAATCCCGAGATCCTGTCGGGTGACTGGATCGCGCAGCCGCAGGATCCCCTCACCACGTGCAGCGCGGAGCAGTCGGCCGTCGTCAGCGCCGGCGAAGTGGGTCCACCGCAGACATCGACCGGCCGAAGCGGCCAACCGCTCGAGTTCGTGGTGCTACCCGTGGTCTTCTCAATTTCGCTGACGGGTAACTGCCTGTGGGAACGGCGGGACTGACTGCGCGTCAGATGACATCGTCCGGCAGTCCGTTGATCTCTTCGTGACGGATGGAGAAAAGCGAAACGGCACCCACCCTATTGGGGTGGGCGCCCTCGACTCGCTAGGCACCGAATGGGGCGGGCGTGGCGACGGTCCATGGGCGACGAACGTGGCGACGTGGCGGGCAAACCCTGGACGCTCGGCCCTGCGGATGCCCGGTCCGGCACGCCGCTTGCTGTGGCGAGCCAGTTCCCGCAGTGTGAAGACAATGTGGAGACCTTCTGGGGCCGGTGTGACAGATGCGATGGTCGGCAAACACTCCATAACGACGAAAACCCTGCCTGAGCAGGGTTTTCGAGTGGTGCGCCGTCAGGGTTTCGAACCCCGGACCCGCTGATTAAGAGTTATGCCTAGCGGCTGAACGACCAGTGATAATCCCAGTTCAAGAACTTCGGCGGTGCTCTGCGGTACCCGGCGGTACGGCCGGTATGTCACCAGTAGTTGTCACCAGATTTGTCACCAGCCCAGAGTACCGTTCCGGCATGGCGAAACGGCGGGGGGCCGGTGACGGCGGTCTTTACAAGCGCACCGACGGAATGTGGGTGGGTCGGGTCGACGTGCCGCCGGGGCCAGACGGTAAGCGGCGGGTCAAGTCGGTCTACAGCAAGGATCGGGCTATAGCCGCCCAGAAGCTCCGCACGCTCCAGGCCGACATCGCCAGCGGCACCGTGATCACAGGCCCGGCATCGACCGTGGGCGAGTGGCTCGACTATTGGCTGAGCAACGTGCACAGGACCAAAGTGAAACCGTCCACCCGCGAGGACTATGCCCGGATCATTAGGAACCACATCAAGCCGCAGATCGGCAGCAAGAAGCTCACCAAGCTGACGCCCGAGGACGTGCTGGCGATGCAGCAGGTGATCTCCGTCAGGTCGACCCGGACAGCCCAGGTGGCCCACCACATCATTAACCGCGCCATGAATGACGCCGTGCTCTGGCAGCGTGCGACTCGGAACCCGGCGGCTGTGGTGCCGACGCCGACCCACAACAAAAAGAAGCGGGAACCGTTCACGATCGCCGAGGTCCGTCGGATTTTGGCGGCAGCCGACGAGATCGAGGCGGAGGGCATCGGCCCGGTGTTAGCGACCCGGTGGGCAACTTCGTTTCTGACCGGTGCCCGCAAGGCGGAGTTGCTCGGCCTGACGTGGGACAGGGTGGACCTCACGAACTTGACCATCGACATGGCATGGCAGCTCCAACAACTTCCGCAGAAGCACGGCTGCGGTGAAATACAGATCGGTGGGGAGCCGCCGTGGCCGTGCGGTCGAGTGAAGGCTGCCTACTGCCCGCAAGCCGAGTTCGATGTTGACCCTGGCGACGAGTACGTCATCTGCCACCGTGGGCTGGCCTGGGTACGGCCCAAGACGGTGGCTGGGGTAAGCGTCTGACGCCCATCGTGGAGCCGCTGGCGCGAAGGCTCGCCGAACACCAAATGGTAACCGCAGATCAGCCCAACGCGCACAACTTGGTATGGCACCACCCCGACGGCAGGCCGACTTATCACAAGGACGACCACGAACTGTGGCAGGGGCTACTGCTGCGTGCCGGTGTGCGTCAGTCCGGCGGGCCGCCGATAGACCAGCACCGCACTCGCAACACGACCCTCACTCTGCTGCTCGACGCCGGTGTAGACCCCCACATCGACTCCACTGTCGGGCACTCCGATGTGTCGATGACTCGGGGGTATCAATACGTCGATCTCACGCTGGCCCGGCAGGCCTTCAACAAGCTGTCGGCGCTGCTGGATTAGCACCGCTGCACGACCTGTAGAACGCATCAGGAGTGCCCAAAACTCATAGATGGCGGTAATCGGCCACCATCCTTGGTGATGGGCCCCACCAACCATGAACGGCCCCCGCACGTCATGTCCGGGTCGCAAGGTAGATGGTGTTGGCTGACCGGCCTCCGGTGAGTGGGTTGTCGAACCAGACCTGCTGGGCCTCCACGTTGGTGAAGACGGTTTCGAGGACCGCGCTGAAGTCCTCGTCCGGTGCATCGTCGGACCACATGGCGAACGTGCCACCCGGGACCATATGAGCGGATGCGGCTCGTAGACCGTCATGGGTGTAGAAGTCAGCGTGTGGATCGTGGAGCAGGTGGCGCGGCGAGTGGTCGATGTCGAGCAGGATCGCGTCATAGGTTCGGCAACGGTGCTGCGGATCGAATCCCACCACGCTTGTGGAAGCGGCGAAGAAGTCCGCGCACACCAGGGTGACGCGGCTGTCGACGGCCAGGCCAGCCGTATCCGGTAACAAGTTGCGTTCGTGCCAGTCGATGACCGCATCGGAGTATTCGATAACTGTCAGTGTCCGAATCCGCTTGCACTCCAACGCTTCTTGAGCGGTATAGCCGAGGCCTAGCCCACCAACGATCACGTCCAGGCCCGGTCCTGGCGTCCTCGCCAGTGCCAGCCGCGCCAGCTCCCGTTCGGCGACGGTGAACAGGCTCGACATCACGTACTCGTCATCGAGCTTGACCTCATACACATCGGCACGCACCGAGAGATCGAATCTGCGTCGCCCGGTGGTCATTCCAAAGCCGGCCCTGCCGCCCGGTCGAGGACGGCAACACCGGCTCGATCAGCCTCCACAACGAATCAGAAATCACTGCCGTACGAGTCATCCCCCAACGATCAAACACCCGACCCAAAATCTTTGGCAGACACGCTCTAAAATCGGCAGGTGCGCTCTCCGGCAAGCAACCTCTTCACGATGACGCCGAAGGTCCTCACCCAAATGCGCCCTCAGGTGCATGAGGAACTCAGGCACTGGACTGATCGAGCGCGGAAGATCCCCAGCCCGGACCTACGTGAACAGGCACTCGCCAGCATCGCCACAAAAGCGTTCCATTGCGAGGGCGGCGGCATCTACAGCCTGCTCGCGGGTGAGCGCGAACGCGAGGCCGTCCGGTTTATCGTCGCCTACCAAACGATCTCCGACTACCTCGACAACCTTTGCGATCGCGGCACGTCCCTTGACCCGGACGACTTCCGCAGCTTGCACACCTCGATGCGCGACGCCCTCACGCCAGGAGCCAGGACAGGCGACTACTACCAGTACCGCGAGGAGCGCGATGACGGAGGCTACCTGGCTACGCTCGTCACCACGTGTCAGGAAGTACTTGCCGTCCTGCCTGGCTATAACGCGATCGCACCACACCTTCACGAACTGGTCGAGCACTACAGCTCCCTACAGGTCTACAAGCATGTGCGGGAAGACGAGCGCGTCCCGCTGTTGGAGACATGGTTCGAGGAATATCGCGACACACTCCCGCCGATGGCTTGGTACGAGTTCGCTGCTTGCTCTGGGTCGACACTCGGCATCTTCTGTCTGGTCTCGCGCGCCACTCAGGGTTGCACACCTTCGCTCGCGCGCAGGATTCGGGACGCATACTTCCCGTGGGTACAGGGATTACACATCCTGCTGGACTACTTGATCGACCGGGAAGAGGACCGCCAAGCCAGCGACCTGAACTTGTGCTCGTTCTATCCCGATGACCGCGAGATGGTCACCCGTATCTCCCATTTCTATCGTCAGGCCTACGCTAGCGTCTCCTCGTTACCCGACCCGGGATTCCATCGCCTGGTGGTCAAGGGACTACTCGGGATTTATTGCTCCGACAAGAAGGTGCACAGCCAGAAGGACGTCCAGCTCGCGACCAGGAAGCTCGCCCACCTTGGTGGCCCCGTCGGCGTGTACGCCTATTTCGTGTGCTGGACGTACCGGCGCCTGGCAGCAAGCGATCCAGAATCTGCGCGTCGTCCGAGATAGTTCGGTGCCGACCCGTCGCTGCATGCGCGGCGGTAACACTTGAAACGGGTGATGACGTCATCGAGGAGTCAGGAATAGTGCATCAAGCTTCCGATCAAGCAGGCGCAGCGTCATCGCATACGACGGGACTGCCCCCGGTTCGGTTGACTCCTGACCTGTGAGGATTCGTCCTTGCTCCGAACTTCGCTTCGTCATCCATCGACGCATATTCGAAGTCGGCTTCCTTGGCGGCCCGCAGCACCCGGCCCGTGAAGTAGCGCGGCGTCGCGGTCATAAACAGCCGTCGCCGGGCCTTGATCCTCGATCCATCGAGGATGGTGGCGAAGTCCGACGATACGGGTCCAGCGCAGCGGTGAGCCTCGTCGGCGACTACAAGATCGAACGCGGGAACACGCTGCTGCTCATAGGCTTTGGCGATCTGCGGCGATGACTGGTAGGTGGCGAACATGACCAGTGGACCGCGCTTGCGGAGGAACGCGGCGATCTCGGCGGGATCGGTGGTCACGGGCACGCCGAGGTCACTGGTGCGTGCGACGGGCGCGTCCTCCTCGGCGCGGCTGACCGTGGCATCGGAGCAGACCGGCAGGGACTTGAAGGGAGGCTGCCCGCCCAGGCTGGTCTGCCACACCCTCATCGTCTGCTTGAGCAGTGACAGCGACGGCACCAGGACCAGAGTGCGCTCGGCGGCGAGGTTCTCCCGAATGAACAGTGCTGTTAAGGTTTTCCCCGTCCCGCACGCCATGATGAGCTTGCCCCGGTCGGACGTCGTGAACCCCTCGACCACGTCTTTGATCGCCTGGTTGCGTCCCAACGTCGGTGTAAATGACGACCGACTCGGTTCCTCGGCGGTCATGTTAGGCGACGACTCCGACAGTTTCGCCGCCGGTGATCTGGGTGTCGATGTCGGGTTTGCGGATCGGGGTCGGCCCGTCGAGAAGCTGGTGGCGTAGATCGGCCAGTAGCCGGGTTCCGGTCGGTGTCATCGACATGCCGCGCCAGCCTCGGGAGGCGCGGTCAAGCACCGCCCACACGAGGTTGAGACACGATGTCTCGCCGGGCAATCGGCCGATCACCTTCACGCGGCGACGGGTTTCGCCGAAGGTGCGTTCGATGAAGTTGGAGTGCCGGATTCGGCGGTGGTGCTCGACGGGGAAACGCAGGTAACTGGTCAGCTGTTGCCGATCGGACAGCAGGCACTTGACCGCGGCCGGGTAGGCGTGAGCGTAGGTGTCGGCGAAGGCGTCGATGCGCTGCTGGACCGCGGCGACCAGCTTCGGCCCGGGCGCCATGCCGGCGGCGATGAGGTCGTCGGTGTCGAAGATCGCCCAGTAGGCGTCACGGATCTGGGTCTGCGCCTCGGCGGGCACCTTGGCAAGGAGGTTGCGGCAGCGGTGGATCAGACAGCGTTGGCGCAGGGAGCGCGGCAGCGCAGTCTCGGCGGCGTTGATCAGCCCGGCCGCACCGTCGGAGATGACCAGCAGCGGCGGGCGAAGCCCACGCGCCCGCAGTTCGTCGAGGAAGTCGCCCCAGGCGTCGGTCGACTCCGATCCGCCGGCGGCCAACGCGACGAACACCGGCGCCCCTTCGGTGGTGATGCCCCACGCCGCCAGCACCGGCTCGGCCCGGGCACCGGGGTGCATCTCGAACATGGACGCGTCCAAGAACAGGTAGTCCAACTCCAGGCCGTCGAGGCGCCGAGACGACCACTGCGCGAACTCGTCGCCGATCGCCTGGCAGACCCGCGAGACCGTCGACTTCGACAGCGCCGCCTCGGCGCCGAGCGCATCGGCCAGAGTGTTCTCCACGTCGCGCACCGACAGGCCACGCACGAACCCGGCGATCACCAGCGACTCCAACGCATTCGACTTGGTCACCGACTTACCGAACAGCGTCGACGCGAACGCCTCGGTGGTACCGCGCAGCTTGGGCCGTGCCCCCGGTGACCGGCCCGGCCGTGGTCTTGATCGTCGACTCGCAATAGCCGTTGCGGCTGCCCGCCCGGGCATCCGGACACCCGGCGGCCCGCCGGTAGCGGGCCCGGCCCAAGAACACCTCGACCTCGGCCTCCACCGCGGTCTGGATGATCAACCGGGCACCCAAGCGGGCGACGTCCTCGATGATCTCCGACAGCTCACGCGAGCCGTCGAACAAGGCGTCGATCTCGCCACGGATCTTCTCGGTGGGTGATACTCGTACTGACACGGG
>NZ_DASQEU010000064.1:0-33316 GCF_035633495.1 Mycobacterium sp.
CGATTCGGCAACTGCGGGAACAACTTTCGCAGCGGCAGTGGGATTGCCTCTGCATGGGCCGCGGCCGACGGCCCCACTTCGGCTGAGGCGCGTCGCGCGCACCCCTCGCTAAACGAAGTCCTTGGCCACGTCGGCGACTCGTCGCAGTTGGTCGATGTTCGAGCTCGTCGGGATGAGGTGTACCTCGTCCGTGCCGATGGCGTCGAACTCTCTCAGCACGTCGAGTAGCTCGTCGTCGCTGCCCGCCCACCCCGTCGTGGGCGCCATCGCATCGACGAATTCAGCGGGGATCCAGTTCATGTAGCGACGCAGGTGGCGGTGCACCTGCGCGCGCGGTTCGTCTCCGTCACCGATGGCGAACCAGAACGACGTGGCCAGATGCGGCTTGGGCTTGCCCGTGTCGCTCCACGCGGTGCGGGCGACGTCGAACAGCTCATTCTGCTTGGCGACGTCGAGGTCGAGGGTCGTCCCCGCCACCCCGTCCGCCCATTCCGCGGCGCTTCGGACCGTCTTGGGCCCGATGGTCCCCACCATCAATCGGGGGCCTCCCGGCTGCACAGGTGGGGGTCCCACGGGAAGGACGGACTCGGTAGTCTTCTCGCCCTCCCACACCCGCTTCATGATCGCGACGCGCTCTGCCATGCCGCGCATCGTCTGGGTCGAGAAGTCGGCGCCGACCGCGTCATAGTCCTCCTGCCGACCGCCGACGCCGATGCCGACGGTCAGCCGTCCGCCGCTGAGCATGTCGCCTGTGGCAAGAGCCTTGGCGAGCATCACCGGGTAGTGCAGCTGGGGGACGATGACCGTCGTCACCAATCGAACCCGGTCGGTCCAGGCCGAAAGCGCCCCGAGCAACGTCAACGAGTCGGGGTTGTCGAATGCGATGCGCTCACCCCAGCACAGGGAGCTGAACGGGCCAACGTCGACGACGCGCGCCCACTCCTTCAAGACGGCGGCGTCGAGGTTGGGTTCCATCACCGGCAGGGTCATTCCGATTCGCACGACCGGATTCTGGCATGCGGCCACACCGCGACGGTTCGACTTCCGGGTTTAGCCGCCGGATTGATCCGACATCGCGATGGGCGGCGCAGTACAGAGTCGGTACACCCGTTCCGGCGCGGCGATCTCGGTGACGACCGTCGCCAACTGGCCTGCCCCATGGTTCTGCGGCGTCGCGCTCGGGCGGGTAGGCGGTGACCGTCGTACTACCCGGGGTGTCACCGTTGTGCCCGATCCAGCCGTTCGCGTTGAAGATCGCGAAGCCATAGCCGACTCCACCGGGAAGGACCTCGGCGGTCTGCACTCGGGCGGCCTGCATCTGAGGGCTAAGCAACATGCGAGAACGGCTCGGGCAGAGGGCCATTCGACGGTTAGCTGGTCTGTGCCATGCCCAACGGCTGGTACACGTTCCCGCGAGGTAGTGACCCGGTGTTAAGCCCGTCACCTTCTCGACGGCCCGGCCCAACAACACCGTGTCGGTGGTGGAGTACTCGTACTGGGTGCAGGTCCCCACCTCGCACCTGAGAGCATGGTCGCCATGACGATCACCGCCAATTCCGTGGCACACATCAGACTCACCGTCACCGACATCGCACGGTCCCGGAACTTCTACGAATCCGTGTTCGGCTGGCCCGTCGCACTCGAGGTGCCTGCCAACGCCGACGAAGCGACCCGCGCGCAGTTGGACTTCTTGTTCGGCGGCGTGCTGTACGACCTCGGCGACTGTCTGATCGGGCTGCGGCCAGTGGCCACCGACAGGTTCGACGAGGATCGTGTCGGCCTTGACCACCTGTCGCTTCGAGTGTCCTCCAGGACCGAACTCGACTCGGCAGCAGCACATCTCGACGATCTCGGCCTCGCCCACGAACCGGTCAAGGAGATCGGCCACGGCCACATCCTCGAATTTCGCGATCCCGACAACATCGCCCTCGAGCTCATCTCGCCGAAGTGATTCAGCGGGACAGGCCCGCCACCTTCAGCAGCTCCGGGCGGCGCAGCACCATGCCAACCCACATCAGCACACCGAGGTAGACGGCGAACAGAATGTTGCTGAACAGCGGCGCCTCGATCCGCATGTTCGCGGTGACGGCACCGCCGAGGTAGGCCGTGACGCCGAGCGCCCCCAGCACCGCAGTGCGCGGGATCGCGTAGACCACGACGCAGACTGCCAGCACGATGCCCATGACGAGCGCCTGGCCTGCGGGAAAGCCGAGCGCCTCGGTGCCCTCCTTCACCTGCGGGACGCCGGCGAGCTTGCCGGCGGTATCGAACAGCAGGAAGGCGCCGACCAGCACGCTGATCGCGATCCCGACCTTGCGTCCAAGCCGACCGCGGCCAATGTCCAGGGCCGAAGGATGCGATTCGGTCGCTTCGACGTTCATGGGACGCTCCTCGTTCAGGGGATGATCTGGTACAGGGGCAGACTCGTCCCGGGTGGAAAACTCATCGCAGGTCCGTCGGCGATCGGCGAACGTGCGCAGAGTCCCGACGCTGATCGGCGTGTCGTCCGCAGACACGCACCCTCGCGCATGGAAGGCGCGGATGCGGGGGTTATCCCCCACGGAGATCTCGGGGAAACGCCATACCCGCAGGCGACGCAGCTCCCTAGGTTGAAGGCATGGTGGCAATGACAGTCGATGAACCGCTTCCCCGCGAAGACGCTCCCGTCCGCTCCCGTCGGATCGGCGTGGTGCCTTCGGCCTCGATGCTGACCGGCGCGGCGATCGGCGTGCTGTGGTTCTGGATCCCGCTGACGATCTTCATCGTCGGCATCTCCTCTATCCCCTCGGTCGTCGGATTCGCCTTGGCCGCCGTCGTGTTCATCTATCTGATGCGCGGCGTCGAGTGGGTCGAACGCGTGCGGAGCGAGGCCGTCTTTGGCTTCGGCATCGCGATACCACCGCGAAAGATTTCTTCGTACAACGGCTTCCAACGCTGGGCGCATCAACTGTGGCTCGACGTCAGCAGTGCACGGTTCTGGAAGGGCGCCGCGCATCACTATCTGCGGCTGACCTACGACATGCTCGCTGCCGGTGTCGCCCTGGCGCTGCTGGTGTTTGCCTTCGCCGGCCCAGCGGTCGCAACGGCGATCAATCGCAGCGACGCCGAGGCCGGCCTGTGGTTCGTCTCGCCTCCGCTGGCGTGGCTGCTGGCCCTGGTCGCGCTGATCGCTGCCGTCGCGATCGTCGTCCTCGCCCCTGCGCTCGACGCATCCATCGACCGCTGGCTGCTGCCTCCGTCGGCGACCGCCGCGCTACAGCACGAGGTCAGCGCCTTGACCGACGCACGCCAGGGCGCTGTCTCGTCGGCGCAGACGGAGCGGCACCGCATCGAGCGCGACCTGCACGACAGCGTCCAACCCCGGCTGGTCTCGTTGGCGATGACGATCGGCCTGGCGCAGACCAAGCTCGACACCGATCTGCCGCAGGCCAAGAAGCTCATCGGCGAGGCTCACGACGACGCCAAGAGCGCGCTCGTCGAACTACGAAACGTGGTGCGCGGCATCGCGCCGACGATCCTGGCCGACCGCGGCTTGGATGCCGCGCTGTCCTCGGTCGTGCAGCGCATCGAGACATCTGGTGTGCCAACGTCGTTGAACGTGCACCTACCACAGCGACTCCCCGACGAAGTCGAATCCGTCGCGTACTTCGTCGTCGCCGAGGCGCTGACCAACGTGGCCAAGCACGCGCGCGCCACCCAGGCCGTCGTCACGGTCCGATTCGACGAGGCCGCCGACGCGCTGCACGTCTCGGTGTTCGACGACGGCGTGGGCGGCGCGGCCGTGACCGAGGACGACGATGCGACGGGTCTGCGTGGCCTCGGGGATCGTGTGCGCGCGGCGCGGGGAACCTTTGAGGTGTCCAGCCCCGCAACCGGTTCCACCATCGTAACGGCGGTGCTGCCATGCGGATCGTGATCGCCGAGGACTCCGCGCTCCTGCTGGCAGGCATTGAGCGCATCCTGACCGACGCGGGGCACGAGGTGGTGGCAGGCGTGTCCGACGCCACCGACCTGCTGCGGATCGTCAACGAGTTCAGACCGGACCTGGCCATCCTGGACGTCCGGATGCCGCCGACGTTCACCGACGAGGGCATTCGCGCCGCGGCACTGCTGCGCAGTCAGAACCCCGAGTCACCGGTGCTGGTCCTCTCACACTACGTCGAGGAGCGGTACGCTGCCGATCTGATCGCCTCGGACACGCGAGGATTCGGCTATCTACTCAAGGACCGCGTGGCCGACGTGCCGTCGTTCCTGGACGCGGTCGAGGTCGTCGGTGGCGGTGGCACCGTGCTCGACCCGGAAGTTGTGTCGCAGATCCTCGTTCGCTCGCGGCAGCGATCCACGCTCGACTCGCTGACCCCGCGCGAGCTGGAAGTGCTCCAGCTGATGGCCGAGGGACGAGCGAACTCCGCGATCGCCGGTGCGCTTCACGTCTCGGTCGGCTCGGCCGAGAAGCACATCGCCTCCATCTTCACCAAGTTGAACCTGGCTCCCGACGAGAGCGAGAACCGCCGCGTCCTCGCCGTCCTCCGATACCTCGAATCCTGAACCACTGAAGGGACTTTCGCCATGACTACCATTGCTCCACCGCCACCTGTCCCGCCTGCGCCCGCCGCGCCACCGCCGCTCACCCCGGGAAACCGCACCGCCGTGCGGGCCCTTCTCGTCATCGCCGCCTCGGCGCTGGTCGTCGGCTGCGTCGTCGCGCTCGGCGTCACGTCGTGGGGAGTCAGCACGTTGCGCGTCGCCGCCGACGAGAAGGCACTTCCCGCCGACACCAAGGCGCTGGTGATCGACATCGGCGACGTGCCCGCGGCACTCCGGATCACCGCCGACCGCGACGCCCGTGAGCCGCGGGTCAGAATGCGACTGCTCAACTCGTCTCGAGCTGGCGAACACAACCTGCTCGTCACCGACGAGGCAGGCGCCACCCGACTGACCGTCGACGGCGCGCCGTCCCCGTTCACCGACTGGGCCGGCTCCCCGCTGGGCCACTGGGACAGTGCAGGCGAGATCAACGTGATCCTGCCACCCGAGCTGGCCCGACGGCTGTCGGTTACGGTTCGCCAGCACCGCGGCGTGCTGCTGACGCAGACCGACTTGGACCAGATCGTCGTGGACAGCACCGATGGTGACGTCGTGCTCGGCGGCTCGGCCCGCCGTGTCGAGATCCACACGCAGAACGGCGACGTCGCGGCACGCGAACCCGTGTACGTCACCGAGTCCTTCGTCGTCAACACCGTCGACGGTGACGTCGCCGTCGACTTCAAGGACGCCGCACCGCGGACGGTCGACGCGACCACCAGCACCGGCGACGTCGCGATCTCACTACCGCAGCCAGGCCCGTACCTGGTCAACGCGTCGGGCGGCTCCACGAGGGTCCAGGTGCCAAAGACCAACGACGCCGCGCGCGCGGCCGCCACGGTGACGGTTCGATCCGACACCGGCGACGTCTCGGTGGGCAGTTTCGGACGCGGCTGACCCGCGGGCTACATGTGAGCCGTCTATGAGTCCGCTGAAGGTTCGGTGCCGAATAGGCACAATGACTCCATGACAGCAGCCGAGGTAGGCCGAACGGGGCCGCGTCAGGCCATCCTCGGCAAGCTTCCGCGGATGTACCGCGCGGACGGGTCGAACATCCGGACGCTCCTGGTCGACGACGAGCGCGCCCTCACCAACCTCATCCGGATGGCACTCCGGTACGAAGGCTGGGACATCGACGTCGCCCACGACGCCGCGGAGGCCCTTGAGAAGTTTCGCGCCGATCCACCCGACGTGGTCGTGCTCGACATCATGCTTCCGGACCGGGATGGCATCGCCGTGCTGCAGGAGATCCGCGACGCACCCGGATACACGCCGATCCTGTTCCTGACGGCGCGCGACTCGATGCACGACCGGGTGACGGGCCTGACGGCGGGCGGCGACGACTACATGACGAAGCCGTTCAACCTCGAGGAACTCGTCGCGAGGCTGCGTGGCCTGTTGCGTCGGTCGGCGTATCTGACCCCGGCGTCCGAGGAGTCGCTCCACGTCGGGGATCTCGAACTCGACAGCGCGAGCCGCGCCGTCACCCGCGCTGGGACGTCGATCTCGTTGTCCTCCACCGAGTTCGAGCTCCTTCGCTACCTGATGCGCCACGCACGACGGGCAGTCAGCAGGCAGGAGATCCTCGATCGCGTGTGGAACTACGACTTCGGCGGTAAGTCGAGCATCGTCGACCTGTACGTCTCGTACCTCAGGAAGAAGGTCGACGCCGGGCACGCGCCGATGATCCACACCGTGCGAGGCGTCGGATACGTCCTGCGGGCCGACGCGTGACCGCGTCAGGGGTCCGCGGTTGGCGCAGTTGGCCGTTGCGCAAGCAGTTGGTGGTCGGGGTCTCGGGTGTGGTCACGACGGTGCTGATCGCGGTGGGGACGATGTCGGTACTGACACTGCGGTCATCGGTGACCGGCATCGTCGACTCGCAATTGGCCGCCGCGGCAGATGGTTTCGGCTATTGGGTGACCAAGTACCGGTCCACCAAGCTGCCGTCCGGTGAGCGGCCGGCACCGGGTGCGATGAAGCCGTTGAGCCAGGTGGTCGGCCAGGCGCCAGGCAACGTCGTACTACTCGTCCGCAACGGCCGGGTCGTCGATTCGGCACTGTTCGGCGATGGCGATGCGGGGCCCGTCCCGGCGGACGCGATCGCCGAGCTCGCCAGCGAGTCCTGGGTCGGCGCGGCATCGGAAACCGTCAGGCTGCCCGGGCTTGGCACCTACCGGATGGTCGGCCGCCCGGGGGGTGACGGCGAGCTGCTCGTCACGGGCGCCTCGCTGCGTCCCGCCAGCGAGGCAGCCACCCGTGAGACCGTCTTCGTCGCTGGCCTCACGGCGCTGGCGTTGCTCGTTACGGCGCTGAGCACGCTGGCGATCGTTCGGGTCGCCCTGCGTCCGCTGGGACGGGTTGCGGCCACGGCCGCCGAGGTGGCCGCACTCCCCCTTAGCCGCGACCAGTACGCGATCTCCCCACGGGTCCCCGAGTCGGACACCAACGCGAGGACCGAGGTCGGCCTGGTCGGCGACACGCTCAACCGGCTGCTCGATCACGTCGAGCGGGCACTGACGGAGGTCGCGGCGTCCGATCGCCGGATGCGACAGTTCATCACCGACGCCAGCCATGAACTGCGGACACCGTTGGCGGCGATCCAGGGGTACGCGGAGCTGACCCGCCAGGACAGCGCCGTTCTACCCGAGACCACCGAGTACTCGCTCGCGCGGATTGAGGCGGAGTCGGCCCGGATGAACTCGCTGGTCTCGGACCTTCTCCTGCTGGCCCGCCTCGATGAGGGTCAGGACCTGGAGTCCGCCGACGTCGACTTCGCCGATCTGGTCGTCAACGCCACCAACGACGCCGCTGTATCTGCGCCCGCGCATCAGTGGGTGACCCGCGTGCCCGAACAGCCGGTATGGGTGTGTGGCGACCGGGCGAAGCTGCACCAGGCCGTGGCGAACCTCTTGTCGAATGCCCGGGTGCACACGCCGGACGGAACCACGGTCACCGCGACGATCACCTATGCCGAAGCTTCCGCGCAGGCCAGGCTCACGGTCACCGACGACGGGCCTGGCATCGACGCCGCGATGCTCCCACATCTCTTCGAGCGGTTCGTGCGTGCCGACAAGTCGCGCTCTCGACAGGCGGGTAACTCATTTGGTCTGGGGCTCGCGATCACGGCGGCCATCATCGAGGCCCACCAGGGTTCGATCATCGCCGATTCATCGGACGGGCTGACGACGTTCACGATGCTGTTGCCGCTGACCGAATCGACCAGCGGTAGTTCGGCCGCCACCAGATTTGCCTTGAGCAAGTGATTTGTGCCAAACATCAATCAGCACAACAGGTCCACGCGTACCGTCTTCGACACGACGGTGACGGCGGGCGACGAACCACCGCGCGAGTCCACGGTGGAGTACGCCTGACCCGGCTGGACGGAGGTGATGGAGCACGCCGAAAGCGGCTCTGCCCCAGTGCGATTCAGGATAACTTGGTAGCCGTCGGCCTCCAACGCCTTCACCGTATCCTGTACTCGTGACGGACCACTTGGTGCGGCACTCGCGACGCAGGCGAAGCTGAGCGTGGCTGCCGTCACGGCACCGGCGGCGAACACCGGAGTCCAGTACTTGTTCATGGGTCGATCTCCCTCGTCGGCTGGGAGTCTGTCGCTCCCTCACGCCAATTACGTTATGAACTCTTCGAGTCACTGCACATGGCGTTTTCCGGAGACCTTCGTGGGGGATACCCCCCGGACCATCGGCGGCGCCCGCGATCAATCGCGAGCGATCACACCAGCGATGCCACGATGTCGGCAACGGATCCGACGGCGGCCTTCTGAAATCCGGTGCCCGCCCAGATGTTCGCGCCGTGCGGGTCGCCTGCGCGAACCGACGCAGCCCGCACCGGACTCGTCAGGTAGTGGACCTCGGGATAGCCCAATGGCGCGTGCGCGTCGTGTTCGTCGATGAAGCGGTTTCGAAGACCGCGTGCATATCGACCCGAGAAGCACCGCGTGACAACCGTTTCGGTGAACTGGGGGTCGCGCAGCGCCGAGCGGTGCACCGGACTGCTCCCGGACTCGTCCGCCAGGAGGAACGCGGTGCCCAGTTGCGCCGCCACCGCCCCCGACACGAACACGTCGGCGACGTCGGCGGCCGTCATCAGACCGCCTGCCGCAATCACGGGGACGTCGAGCGCGATGCTCGTCGAGCGCACCAACTGATCCAGCGGCTGGGTCGGCGGGGACGCCACGGGGTCGAGTGTCCCGCGGTGGCCGCCTGCCGCGGGGCCCTGAACGGCCACGGCGTCGACGCCGCGCGCGACGGCAACCTCCGCCTCCGCCAAGGTGGTCACGGTGGCGACGGTCGTGATGCCCGCACCGCTCAGGCGGGCGCAGTCGTCCGCAGCAGGCAGACCGAACGTGAAGGACACGACCTCCGGCTTGAGGTCCATCACGACGTCGAGCTTCGCCGACCAGTGGTCATCGTCGAAACGCGGTTCCCCGAGACGGGCGCCGTAGCGCTCCGACTCGCCGCCCAGCGCCTTGGCGTACTGCTGGATTCCGTCGGGCCGGGCCGCACTCGACTGCACGACGAAGAGGTTTGCGCCCAGTGGACCCGTCGTCAGGCTGCGTGCCGCCGTGATGCGTTCGGCGAACACCTCGGCGGTCAGATATCCGGCGGCCAGGAAGCCGAGCCCGCCTGCGTTCGATCCCGCCGCGACGAGCTCCGGCGTCGTCGGCCCGCCTGCCATGGGCGCGACGATCACTGGTTTGTCGAGCGAGCGCACGTCGAAACTCATGGCTACATACTGCAACGCCGAGCACCCCCCGAGGTGCGCGTTCTGCGGTCCGAGTCCGGCGTCGCCCGCAGGCACGCACGCTGGCGGAGAGGTCGGGGGGCGCTAGCGGTGGCCGCGCTCCTCCTCCTGGCCCACGTAGTCACCCGCAAGTGCGGCGACGTGCCCCGGAAGGTCGCCCGTCGCGACGTCGGCGAGGCTGGTCTCCTCCAGCACCGACCGCATGCTGGCGCGAAGCGCCCGCCAGACGTCGGTCAGCGCGGCCGTCGGGCCCGAGTACGGCAGGTCGCCGAGACCGATGTCGCGGACGCTGGCCAGCGGGCCGTCGATGCAGCGCAACACGTCGGCGATGCTGATCTCGGCAGCGGACCTGGCCAGCGTGTAGCCGCCTTCCCGGCCGCGATGACTGCGAACCAGCCGGTCGGTGCGCAGATCGGAGAGGATGTCGACGAGGAACTGCGGTGGAATGCCCTGGGCCTTGGCCAGATCGTCGGTCTTGACGAGAACGCCCTCAGCGACCGTCGCCAGTTGCACCATGGCCCGGACGGCATACTCCGCCTTGGCCGACATCCGCATGAAGCGAATCATGCCATCGACCTGGCTGCGAACCGCGCAGGGATAGGCCACGATCAACACATGACTACCCGCGTCACCTGCTGTCAGATCCCATTGAGGATCGGTGACACCACCGGCAACCGGACCACGGCAACGACTGCGATCGAGGCGGCGGCCCGCGACGGTGCGCAGATCGTCGTGCTGCCGGAACTCGCCTCTTCGGGCTACGTGTTCGCCGACCGCACCGATCTCGAGTCGCTCGCCGAGACCCGCGACGGGCCTGCCATCACCGCATGGGCCAACCTCGCCGAAGCGTTCAATCTGATCATCGTCGCCGGGTTCCCCGAAGCCGCGGGCGAGAAGGTCTACAACAGCGCTGCCGTCGTCGACAAGAGCGGACTGCGCGGTGTCTACCGCAAGGCACACCTCTGGGACACCGAGAACGCCGTGTTCGATCGTGCCGACGACCTGCCGCTGCTGGTGGACACTGCCCACGGCCGTCTCGGCGTGATGATCTGCTACGACATCGAATTCCCCGAGTGGGTGCGGGCGGTGGCGCTGGCGGGTGCCGACCTGCTGTGTGCGCCCGTGAACTGGCCGCTGCTCCCACGCCCCGACGGCGAGCGGCCGACCGAGCAGGTGCGCGCGCTGGCGGGCGCGGGCATGAACCGGATGCCGCTCGCGGTCTGCGACCGCACCGGCGCCGAGCGCGGCCAGGACTGGGTAGGCGGAAGCGTGATCACCGACGCCGACGGCTATCCGATGGCGATCGCCGAGTACTGCAAAGCGGGCCGCATCACCGCCGACGTCGATCTGGCCCAGTCGCGGATCAAGCGGTTCAACGAGAACAACGACGTCCACGGCGACCGGCGGACGGACCTCTACCGCCGCACTGGATTACTGGACTGACGGGGGCGCGTTGCGCATCGTCCCCGTCATCGCCCGCACCGAGTCGGGCAGCGGAATCCCCTCAGTGAGATCGGGGGCAGGCATCGGTTCCCCGTAGGTCACCTCCATCGGCACCACCCCGGCCCAGGCATCCGCGGCGACGTCTTCCTCAGGGTCCTCGGGCCAGCCCGCGCTGACCTTCAACGACCAGTTGGCTTCGCGGATGGGCATTCTCAGTGCCAGCGTCGCGGCGAGTTCCTTGCGGTTGCTGGGCCGCAGCTCGGCGACCCGGCCCGGGATGAACGTGTCGGTCAGAATCTCGAGGAGGCCGGTCTTGTCGGCGTCGGCCACCTTCTCGAACACACCGAAGATCGCCGCGCTACGGTAGCGGAACGACGACTCGAAGCCGCTGCGCGCCACGACGACGCCGTCGAGGGTCGTCACGGACACGGCAGCGGGAAGACCGGTCGCCAGCGCCATGAGCCAGGGTGATCCGGTCGATCCGTGGATCACCAGATCGTCACCGATCCGCGCGAAACCGGTCGGGAAGATCACCGGATGGCCGTCACGCACCAGCGCGACGGTCGCCAGCGGTGTGCTGTCCAGCAGCGCGTCGAGCCCGCTGCGGGACGTGTCCTGTTTCTCGCTGAGCCGGCTGATGCGGGTCGAGGGCTTGCTCGTCTCCGTCATGCGTTCATTCTCAGTCGGGAATGCTCGCGCCGCCAGGCACGACGACGGCGAACAGGTCCGCCATGCCCGCCAGGCTCGCCGACTGCATCACCGCCGCGGGCACGGGCTCACCGCTCACGCCAGGCAGCGACCGGGTGGCGGTGGCGGCCGCCACCACCGTCGGCGCGTAGCCGAGGTTGAAGGCGCCGCGCGCCGTCGAGTTCACGCACATATGCGTCATGAAACCGGCGATCACGAGATTCCCCGCACCGACCGCCTTCAACTTCTCGTCCAGGTCGGTTTCGACGAACGAGTTCGGATACTGCTTCACCACAACGGTTTCGCCTTCACGCGGCGCGACGCGCGCGACGATGGCACCGCTCTCCCCCTCGATGTCGTACAGCGAGCCCGGGCCGTCGGAGTGCTGGACGTGGACGATCGGTATCCCCGCCGACCGCGCCCGATCGAGCAGGGATGCGGCCTCGTCCAACGCCGCCTGCACTCCCTCGAGCTTCATGACGCCGTGCGTGTAGGTGTTCTGGCAGTCGATCATCACCAGCGTCGACTCGGCCAGAGGGGCGGGCGTCAGCGGTAGTTCGGACAGCGCGCGCAGCGTCGGATTGCTCATGACATCAGGCTAGTGTTCCGCGTCGCCGCGATCGGGCTATTGGCGAGTCGTGACTTCCAGCACCGCGTCCGCCAGCTCCGGCCTGCAGACGATGAGGTCCGGCAGCAGGACGTCGGCCTGGTTGTAGCGCAGCGGCGATCCGTCGAGGCGCGACGTGAAGAGACCTGCCGCGCGGGCGACCGCGACGGGCGCCGCCGAATCCCACTCGTACTGTCCGCCCGCGTGGACGTAGGCGTCCGCGACGCCCTGCACGACGGCGGCGACCTTCGCGCCCGCCGAACCCATCTCGACGAGCGTGCCGTTCAGCGCCTCGCGGACGGCCAGTGCAATGGCAGGCGGGCGGGTGCGGGACACGATGATGCGCGGTGCGGCGGGGGCGGCGGGCGGCGGGGGCACGTCGGGGGTCGCCAACGTGACGCCTTGGGCAGGCAGAGCGACCGCGCCGGCGACCAGTTCGCCAGGGCCGCCCTTGCGCGCCCAAAGAGCGACGTGCACCGCCCAGTCCTCGCGACCGAGCTCGGAGAACTCCCGGGTTCCGTCGAGAGGGTCGACGATCCACACCCGCTCGGCGCTCAACCGGGTGTTGTTGGCGCGCTCCTCCGCGGTCGCTTCCTCGGACAGCACCGCGTCGTCGGGCCGTTCGGCGGCGAGCGCCGCCATCAGGAAGTCGTGGGAACGCTTGTCGCCGGCATCCTTTCGCTCAGCGGCAGTGGCGTCGGCCAGCTCGATGCGCACACCGAGCAGGAGCTCACCGGCCTCGGTCGCGAGGCGCGCGGCCAGCTCGTGGTCGGAGTCGAATCCCCGGTCGCTACGCTCCTGCCCGCCGGTCACTTCTTCGAATCGATCATGTCGATCACGTGTTGAGCCAGTTCCTCGACGTCGCAGTCCGGCGTGAGGCGCAGATCCGGGTTCTTCGGCCGCTGGTACGGGCTGTCGATCCCGGTGAAGTGCGTGATCTCACCACGACGCGCCTTCGCATAGAGCCCCTTGGGATCTCGGCGCTCGCAGTCCTCCAGCGGCGTATCGCAGAACACCTCGAAGAAGTCGTAGCCATGGTCGGTGTGCACCTTGCGAGCCAACGCGCGGTGCTCCCCCAGCGGGCTGATGGCCGGCACCAGCACGATCTGTCCGGAGTCGGCCAGCAGAGTCGCGACGTGCGCCAACCTGCGTAGGTTCTCCGCGCGGTCGGCCATCGTGAACCCGAGGTCGGCGTTGAGCCCGTGGCGGAGATTGTCACCGTCGAGAACGTATGCGGGACGGCCACTTTCGAGCAACTTCTGCTCGACGAGCATGGCGACCGACGACTTGCCCGATCCCGACAGCCCGGTGAACCACACCGTGCTGCCGCGGGACAACCGGTCCTGCGCGGTAACGAGATTCTGATGCCGCACCGCATTCGGGGTGGCCGTGCGCGTCGCAGCGGGGGTGGTGTCACGCACCATGCCCGCGGCAACGGTGCCGTTGGTGTCGGGATCGATCAGGATGAACGATCCGATGGCCGCGTTGCGGGAGTACTCGTCGAGCAGAAGCGGCACCTGCGTGCGCAATGTGACGCGGCCGAGTTCGTTGATCTTCAACGCCGTTGCGCTCTTGTCGCGATGCAGCGTGTTGACGTCGAGCCGGTAGTCCAGCGCCGTCACCCTGGCGCGGGTCGTTCGCGTGGTGTGCTTGATGACGTAGTCGCGACCAGGTTCGAGCGCCGCTTCGTCGGACATCCAACACACCGTCGCGTCGAAGTCCTGAGTGACGTGGGGCTGGTTGTTGGGCCGCGCGATCATGTCGCCGCGAGAGATGTCGATGTCGTCGGCGAGGCTGATCGACACGGCCATCGACGCGAACGCCTCGGTCAGTGGTCCGGCGGGACCCTCGATCTCGGTGATGCGGCTGGTCTTTCCGGCTGGCAGCACTACGACCTCGTCGCCGGGACGCATGACGCCACTGGCGATGGTGCCCGCGTAGCTGCGGTGGTCGGAGTGCTCGCGCGTCTGCGGTCGGATGACGTACTGCACGGGGAACCGGACGTCGACCAGGTTGCGGTCGCCGGCGATGTAGACCTCTTCGAGGTGCGACAGGAGCGCCGGGCCCTCGTACCAGGGCGCGACTTCCGACTTGGTGACCACGTTGTCGCCGTTGAGCGCCGACAGCGGAATGGTCGTCACGTCGTGGATGTCGAGGCGTGCGGCGAACTCGTGGAAGTCGTCGCGGATCTTCTCGAACCGCCCCTGGTCCCAGTCGACGAGGTCCATCTTGTTGACCGCCAGCACGATGTGCTGGATGCCCAGCAGCGACGCCAGGAACGCGTGCCGCCGGGACTGCTCCAGCAGCCCGTGGCGCGCGTCGACCAGGACGATCACCAACTGCGCCGTGGAGGCGCCCGTCACCATGTTGCGCGTGTACTGCACGTGGCCGGGAGTGTCGGCGATGATGAACTTCCGCTTGGCCGTGGCGAAGTAGCGGTAGGCGACGTCGATCGTGATGCCCTGCTCACGCTCGGCGCGCAGGCCGTCGGTGACGAGGGCCAGGTCGGTGTAGTCGTGTCCGCGTTCCTTGGACGTGCGCTCCACCGACGCCAGCTGGTCCTCCATGACGGCCTTGGAGTCGAACAGCAGCCTGCCGATGAGAGTGGACTTGCCGTCGTCCACCGAACCTGCTGTCGCCAAACGCAAAAGTGTTGCCATCAGAAGTACCCCTCGCGCTTGCGGTCTTCCATCCCCGCCTCGGAGATTCGGTCGTCGGCGCGGGTGGCGCCACGTTCGGTCAGCCGCGACACGGCAGTCTCGGCGATCACCTCGGAGACCGTGCCCGCCGTCGATTCCACGCAACCGGTGCAGGTGACGTCGCCGACGGTGCGGAACCGCACGACCTTCTCGATCACCTCTTCGTCCTTGCGCGGCTGCAGATACTTGTGCACCGCGAGCAGCATTCCGTCGCGCTCGAAGACCTGGCGCAGGTGGGCGTAGTAGATCGACGGCAGCTTGATCTTCTCGGCGCCGATGTAGGACCAGATGTCGAACTCGGTCCAGTTCGAGATCGGGAACGCCCGGATGTGCTCACCCTTGTGGTGGCGCCCGTTGTAGAGGTTCCACAATTCGGGGCGCTGGGCCTTGGGGTCCCACTGGCCGAACTCGTCGCGGAAGCTGAACACCCGCTCCTTGGCGCGGGCCTTCTCCTCGTCGCGGCGGGCCCCGCCGAACGCGGCGTCGAACTTGTTCTCCCGGATGGCCGCCAGCAGCGTGAAGGTCTGCATCGGGTTGCGCGACGGGATGGTCTCCACGACGCGACCCGCATCGATGTCGTCCTGCACCTTGGCGACGACGAGCCGCACTCCGGACTCGGCGACGAGGTCGTCGCGAGCCTGCAGCACTTCGTCGAAGTTGTGCCCGGTGTCGACGTGCATCACCGGGAACGGCAGCCGACCCGGCCGGAACGCCTTGATGGCAAGGTGCAGCATGACGATCGAGTCCTTGCCGCCCGAGAACAGCAGCACCGGCTTCTCGAACTCCGCAGCGACCTCGCGGATGATGTGGATGGCCTCGGCCTCCAGCGACCGCAGATGACTCAGTTCGTACTTGCCTGCAGCCCGGTCGGCTTCGTGCGCGACGGTCATGGCTTCTCCATTAAGTTGGTAGAGTTGGCCAGAATTGCAATCATGACCAGGAATGTAACGGCCGACGCCGCGGTGTGTCAACGATCGGGGCCGCTCAGTTCACCGTCGTCGGCGCATCCGTCGCCTTGACCAGACGCGCCTCCGGCCGCGACGGCACCTCGTCGGCCAGGAACCAACGAAACGCGAGGTTGCCCAGGGGATAGTCGAGCGTCGTCAGCGAGTTGGGGTGTCCCGTCATGCCCCGAGACAGCACGATTGTCACCGAGCCGTCGGCGTTGGGCACCACGGTGTGGCCGTTGATCGAACTGCGCACATCGGCCACGCCCGGTGTCGCCATGAACTGGTTCCAGACCACCAGATTCCAGAACCGGCATGCGGGCGGCCGGTGCGTGATGACGAGGGCCTCGTCGTCGGCGAGAACGAAGCTGCCATAGGCGTAACAGGCATCACGGGCGGACCACCCGAAGTTGGCGTCGGGCACCTGGTATGGATCGGCGAATTCGTTGGCGGCGCTGGATGTTTCGTGCCCAAGCGAGTGCGCGTCATCGCTGCGCACCCCGACGGCCAGCGGAAGGATCGCGAACATCGTGCGCATCCAGGCGGCGCTAGCGCGTAGCGCTGTCGCGGTCTCCGCGTCGCCGTGCCGGAAGGCGTCGGGTTCGTCGAGCGCCTCGATGCGCCATTCGACGGGGCGACCGGTCCGTGGGTCGGCCTGATAGTCGCGGGTCACCAGCACGGCCGCCTCCGGCGTGGGCCCGAGGTCGGACGAGAAGTTCCCGTCGGCGTCCACCTCGAGGTCGTCGTCGCGCACGATCGCCACGACCTTGTCGGACCACGCGCCCGGGGAGGGTTCGTTGTAGGCGGTCACCGAGAAGTAGACGCTGTCGCCCCTGTTGCCGCTGATGCGATAACGGCGCTTCGGGTCGACCGGACACATGAGGTAGTAGGCGTCGGTGTTGTCGCCTCCCCATCGGCGGTCGGGCCGGACGGGTGTGTTGATCTCCACCCACCTGGGTCGAGTGGGGTCGGCGAAGAGATAGGTGTCGAATGCGACGCCCAGGGTGGTCGCCAGCATTCGGTATCCGTCGGCGACGTGTCGGTCGTCGGTGACGGCGCGATCGCCGGTGAGGAACGAGCGGTCGAGGCTGCCCAACGTCTCCAACAGTTCGCGCCACGCGGCGGTGGACTCGTGGTCGGTCATGTGCTGATGCCTCTCGTGATCAGGCTGGCCGTTCGGTCCACCCAGGCGTCGTCGAGCGTTGCCCCGTGGGTGAGCAGGGCGAAGAAGGTGATGCCCGCGACGGCTTCGACGAGTTCGTTCGCCGTCGCGTCCGACCGCGCTTCCCCGCGCGCGACGGCATCCTCGAGTCGATCCGTCAGACTGCGGAAGAAGATACCGGAAAAGCGTTGCAGGAGCGCGATATGCAGGGTCGGGTCGGCAGCTAGTTCGCCGACCAACCCTGGGAGCGCAGCGCTGGCGGCCGGCGTGGTCAACACGTCTGCACTACGCCGCACCATGGCGCGCATGTCGCTCTCCAGCGATCCGGTGTCGGGGAGTTCGGTGGCCTCGCCGATCGGGAACACCGCCTCGTGGACGAGATGCGCCTTGCTCGGCCAGCGGCGGTAGATCGCAGGCTTGCTGGTGCCTGCCCGCCGAGCGATCGCATCGACGGAGAGGTCGGCGTAACCCGTCTCGCCGAGCAACTCCACCGTCGCCTCGAGTACCGCACCGACGATGCGCGGGTCACGGGGCCTGCCAAAGGCCGTCATCATTACGGAACTGAAAGTAACATAAGTCGCTGTGACCGACGCCACAGCCGCCCGCGTCCATCTCGACGATCTCGCCGAGCCGCGGTTCAGTCCCGAGGCAGAGCAGATTCGCGTCATGATGGCGTCGCTGGCACCGGACTGCCCGCTCGACGCCGACGCGCTGCACGCCAGGGCGATGGCGGACACCGGACTCGACGACTTCGGCGCCGACGACTACCGGGAGCGATTCGACGTCTACCTGGCGGACGTCCGCGAGATCGACGGTCTCACCCCGGCAGGCACCGTCAACTTCTTCAGCCAACTGCTGCAGAGTGCTGAAGAACCGGTTGCTGCTCACCGACCTGCTGGCGCGGCACCCCGAGATCCACGAAATCGAGTTGGAACCGCCCGTCGTCATCGCGGGTCTGCCCCGCACCGGGACGACCCATCTCCACAATCTGCTGGGGGCGGGCTTCACCTTCCGCACCCTGCCGTACTGGGAGGGCGTCGAGCCCTTTCCGATGGCGTCCGAGGCGGGCATCGAGCCGGATCCGCGGCGCAGCCGGATGGACGTTGCCGTCCAGGTGATGAACATCGTCATGCCGCACTTCGCGCTAATGCACGAGATGACGACCGACCACGTCCACGAGGAGATCCAGCTTCTCGCGAACGACGTCTCCACGATGCTCATGGAAACCCTCTGCCAGGCGCCGCGGTGGCACGACTACTACCTATCTCACGACCAGACACCGCATTACGAACATCTCGCCACTCAGCTCAAGGCACTGCAGTTCCTCCGCGGCGGTCGGCGCTGGCTGCTCAAGTCGCCGCAACACCTCGAGCAACTCGCAGTGTTGGACCGCGTGTTCCCAGGGTTGGTCGTCGTGTGCACGCATCGCGATCCGATGCCGGTGGTGCTGTCGATGATCGCGATGATCACCTACTCCGCGCGAATGCACCGCAGCCCGGTGCCCGTCGAGGAGATCGCCGCGTCGTGGGTCGACCGCCTCGACCTGATGCTCACCGCCTTCATGCGCGACCGAGACGTCATCGGTCCGGAGCGCTCGATCGACGTGCGCTTCGACGACTTCATGGCCGACGAACTCGGCGTCACCGAACGGATCTACGCACTGGCCGGCGAGCCGGTGACCGACGGGGTACGTGCCGCGATGGCCGGCTACCTGGCGGGCCATCAACCCAACCGGTTGGGCCGGGTGGCGACGTCGTGCGAGATGTTCGGCCTCGAAGAGGAGACCCTCCGCGAGCGATTCGCGCCCTACGCCCAGCGCTTCCTGTCCTGAACCACTACCCCGCGGGTAATTGAAACGCGTTCCACGAAGGGAACATGATGGGGACATGTCGTCACCCACCGGCCCCGAGATCATGGCGCAATTCCTGCCGCAGTCACCGTTCGTCACGAAGCTCGGCATCTTGCCCGAGGTTCTCGACGGCGATGAGGTGCGCGTACGCCTGCCGTGGGACCCCACCAACGTCACACTCGGCGACATGGTGCACGGCGGCGCGATTGCCGCACTGGCCGACATCACGGTGATGACCGCGGCGTGGGCCGGAGTGCTGGCGGCCGAATCATTGCGCGGCGTGACGACGTCGATGGCGCTGCAGTATCTCGCGCCGGCCAGAGCCACCGACCTGATCGGCGTCGGGCGGGTGCTGCGGCGCGGCAAGACGTCGGTCAACTGCGACGTGGACGTCATCACGCCGGACGGCGAACTGGTCGCCAAGGCGATCGCGACCTACAAAGTGGGGTGATTTCGTCGTGAAGTGTGGGGGTTCTCGTTGAGAATTCACCGCGCACGCCACGACACGCCGCACAGTCGCGACAGACCGACTGTGCATAACTCCGGACCGAATGTGACTGCACGTCGGATGCCCCGGCCAGTGTGCACGACATGGACGGCGCACCCTTCCTCGGCAGCGAGGCAGTGCGTCAGGGTCTGCTCACTGGTTACCAGCTGCGGACCAAGTATCGGGCACTTCATCGGAACGTCTACGTTCCGACGGAATCAGTGATGACGGCAGAAACGCGGGCCAGGGCGGCGTGGCTATGGTCCGGTGGCGATGCGGTACTGGCCCGCCTGTCCGCCGCAGCGGTGCTCGGCACCAAGTGGCTGGACGGCCACGCTCCCGCCGAACTCATCAGGAGTGACCGACACGGTCCAGCCGAATTGATGCTGCACACGTGGGACGTATCGCCCGACGAGACGCGTGCCGTTCGCGGCATGCGATGCACTACCCCGGCCCGCACCGCCTTCGACATCGGCCGCACACTCGAGGCGGACCTGGCCATCCCGATTCTCGACGCGCTGATGAACGCCACTCGACTGAAGGCCGCGGAAGTGATCGCGCTGGCCGACGTCAGGCCGCATCACCCTGGTGTGCGAAAGTTGCGCGCCGCCATGGCCTTGACAGATCCAGGCGCTGAATCGCCTCAAGAAAGTCGGGTGCGATTGCTTCTGCGCAGGGCAGGGTTGCCCGAACTCGAAACACAGATCGAACTTCGCGACCGATACGGCGCGCCCTTCATCCGGGTGGACATGGGTTGGCGGCAATGGCTCGTGGCGGTCGAGTACGACGGTGTGCAGCACTGGACGAATCGTCGTCAACGTTCCTGGGACATCGACCGGATCGCGATCCTGGAGGAAGCGGGTTGGACCATCATCAGGGTCAGCGCGGAGATGCTCGAACGCCCTGACGTCATCCTCACGCGTGTGAGGGCGAAACTCCGCGCCGCCGGATGCCCGATCTGATGCCGACTGTGGGGGTTTCCGTCGAGGATTCGTCGATCTGTCGACGGGAAGCCACACACTCGGCGCGCAAGCCGCTAGGGGGTGACCTCGTTCAGCTTGCCCGTCGCGACGTCGAAGACGAAGCCCCGCAACGACTCGTGCTTGGTCACGAACGGGCTGGCCTCGATGCGGCGCAACGACTGTCGCACGTCCTCCTCCACGTCCTGGAACGACTCGGCGGCCCATTCGGGCTTGAGTCCGATCTCGTCCTGGATCTGCTGCTTGAAGCCATCGTCTGTGAAGGTCAGCATGCCGCAGTCGGTGTGGTGGATGAGGATGATCTCCTTGGTGCCGAGCAGTCGCTGGCTGATCGCCAACGATCGGATCTCGTCGTCGGTCACCACTCCGCCGGCATTGCGAATGACGTGCGCCTCCCCGTCGGCCAGGCCCAGGACGCGGTACACGTCCAGTCGGGCATCCATGCAGGCGACGACCGCGACGTGTTTGCTCGGTGGCAACGGCAACGGACCGGTGAACTCAGCGGCGTAGGCCTCGTTGTTCTTGAGGTACTCGTCGGTCACGGACATTGGGACCTCCTAGGGGGCAGACGACGACAGTGACGATAGTCAACGCCTGCCCGTGGCCGTAGATTCAGGATCGCGGTGATTGCAGGTCGTAGACGGTCGTGCCGCCCACGTCGGTCTTGGTGAACGCCCGCTATGAATCCGACGGCCGCTGGGTCAGGTCGTAGACGACGACATCGTCGACCGTCTTCGGGGAGTAGTGCGCCTCGACCCACGCGCTGATGTCGGCGGCGTCGCGACTGCCGCCATGGTCGCGGCCACCGGGCATGACGAACATCGAACGACCGCGGATGAAGTAGTGGATGCGGCCGTCGGCCACGTCACGCTGGAACTCGGCGAGCGTCGGCGCCGGATCGGTGCCATTGAAGCCGCCGACGGCCATCACCGGGGCGCGGCCGGCCAGTTGGTAGCCCGCCACGTTGCTCGAGCCGACGACCGCGGCGGTCCACCGGTCGCGGTCGGCACCGTCGGACAGCAGTGCCGTCAGACCGGGCCCGGCCTCGGGAATGTCGAGGAAACCGCCGCCGGGGCCGCCCGGACCCCCGAAGGAACCGTGTCCGCGCGGCGGTCCCACCGACGGGATCGCCCCGGAGTGTGGGGTGGCCACCGTGGCGAGTGCGTAGGCGGTCGGCGCGGCCAGACAGGCCAGGACGGCCAGCGCGGCCACACCCGTGGCGACGCACGCCGGGAGCCGACTCACCACCAGCAGCAGCACCGCGGCAGCGACACCGGCGACGGCCACCGCCGTGCCCAACCAGGGCAGCCAGTCGTAGCGCCGAGCCAGCAGTACGGCGGCGAGGATCACCGTGACGAGCAGCATGGCCGACATCGCGACGGCGGCCCGTATGTCGGACCTATTGCGCCACAGCAGTATTGCGCCAATGCCGATGACTGCGCCGATCGCGGGCGACGGTGTAGTACTGGTGAAGGATGCCGTTGGCACAGCTGAAGACGAGCGCGGTGAACACCAGCCAGCCGCCCCACAGGATCGACCCGGCCCTGGTCGGGTCGGTCCGCGGGGCGCTACGGGTGATGAGCAACCCGGTGGCGAGGCACACCAGGGCGGCGGGAATCAGCCACGCGGCGTAGGCGCCCATCGAGTGCCCGAACAGCCTGCCCCAGCCGACGTCGAAGTTCATGTTGCCCAGGCCGCCGGTCTCGTCGCCGGTGAGTCTGCCGAATCCCGCAGACACAGCTGGCAGGCGCGCTCATCTCGGCCGCGGTCGCGAGCCTCGCCGCGCTTCTTGACGAAGAGTTCCTGCGACTCGGCGGGGATACCGAGGCCGTCATCAAGGCCTACGCCGCAGACCACCGGCATACCGATTGAACCGTTCGCCCCTTCACTCGGCGGTTCGTTGACTGAGTCGCACTCCAGTGATGGCATGCCTGCTCACCGAGGTGACGTCGATGGTGCACTCCGGCAGACCGACGCGATCTCCAGGGCCGGTGGGGATGCGGCCTAGCGCAGCCACCACCAATCCGGCGACCGTGGTGAAATCACCCTTCGGCACGCTCTCGAGGTCGACACCAATGTCAGGCAGGTCGTGGATGGGGAAAGTCCCTGGCAGAAGCAGACTTCCGTCGGGCATGGTCTTGACAGACCAGATGTCGCGGTCCGCCTCGTCATAGATTTCGCCGACGATCTCCTCCAACAAGTCCTCGAGGGTGACGATCCCGGCCACACCACCTCGTTCATCGATCACCATGGCGAAGTGTTCGTGCTCAGCCATGAACCGGCTGAGGGCCGAACTGACGCGTAGGCTGTCGGGCAACCTGAGTACCGGATGCATCACGTCGGTCACGGTGCCCGACGAGCCGAGGAGGTCGCGCAGGTGGACTACGCCGAGCACATCGTCGAGATCACCTGAGGCGACGACCGGTGCCCGGATATGGCCTGAGGCCGCGAGGTCGACACGAGCCTGCTCCAAGGGCAGACTCGCGTCCAGTCGCCGCACCGCCGGTCGCGGCACGATGACCTCGCGGAGTCTGCGCTCGTGAATTTCCAGGGCTCCGGTGATGATCGTCCGCTGCTCGGCGGACAGCCCTCGGTGGCCGGTTATCAGGTGTCGTAGTTCTTCGACCGTCAACTCCTCCCTACCCGCACTCGGGTCGCCCCCCAACAACCGCACGACCACGTCGGTGGCCTTCCCCAGGAACCAGACGACGGGTCTCGCGATGACCGACAGCACCTCTAGAGGCATGGCCACCACAACGGCCCAGCGGCGGGCGTGCTGCATCGCCAGTCGCTTCGGCGCAAGCTCGCCGACCACCAAGGTGAAGATCGCCACCAGCATCGTGACGACGGTGATGCCGACGATCTCGGCGGCATCACCGAGAAAAGAGAGGCCAGCGACCACCGGCTCCGCCAGTGTGACTGCTGCGGTGGCCGAAGCGAGGAATCCAGCCAGCGTGATACCCAGCTGGATTGTCGCGAGAAACCGGTTCGGCTCTCGCGCCAGGCGTACGACGACGCGCTCCCGACCTTTGGCGCGGCGCTCGAACTCGCGCAGCTGACCCTCTCGCAGAGAGATGTATGCGGCTTCACTGCCGGCCAGCAGTCCGTTGACGACGATGAGCGAAACCACCAGGGCGACCTGCGGCCAGTAGTGGCTCATTCGGTCTTCTCGTCACGATCCGTCGAGTCGACATCCTCGGTGCGCAAGTCGTGCAGCGTCTCCGATGTCGTGTGGGCCGCTGCAGAAAAGGGTTCGAGCACCGTATGCACCCCGGTGGCGCGCAGTTGCTCGGCGTCGTGGCTGGTGTGGGCGGTCAGCGCGATGGTGCCGTCGAACTGGTGATGGCGGAGGCCATGCAGGAGGGCCAGGTTGGTTTGCTGTATCGGGATGGCGCTGACGACGTACTTTGCCCGGTCCAGCGGCAAGGCAGCAAGAAGGTCGACGTCCTCGGCGCTGCCGAACATCGCCGTCACACCGTCACGGTTGTTGGTCTTCACCGCGTGCGGGTCGTAGTCGACCGCGAGGACCCGGTGACCGGCGCTGTTGAGGCGCTGATCAAGGTGACCGCCGAATCGGCCCAGCCCGAATAGAATCACGTCGAAATCATTAGAGGTGTCGGGGTGTTCCGGTGCGCGGCTGCCGCTTCGCTCGAACACCGAGAGCCACCGGCTCAGCCGGTCGTAGAGCTGGTGTGAGTACATGATCATGTAGGTCGATCCGCCGATCGTGATCAGGCCGACGACGGTGATCAGACTGACTGTGGCGCTGGTGATATGGCCGAGGCTCAACCCGAGAGCAGCGAGAATCAGGGAGAACTCCGATATCTGGGCGACGGTGAGCCCGGCAAGAAAGCCGATCCGCACGGGGTAACGCATCGCGGCCATGATCACGATGACGATCAACGGGTTTCCGATCAGCACGAATGCTGAGAAGATCACAGCCTCGGTGATCTGTCTTGCAGCATCGGTGAATTCGAGACGCGCACCGAGATCGAGGAAGAAGAACAACAGCAGGAAGTCCCGCAGGCTGACCAGCCGTGCCCCCAACGCCTCACGAAACGGCGTGCTCGCCAGCGACACTCCCGCGAGGAAGGCGCCGACTTCCGAGCTGAACCCCAGCCACTCGCTGAACGCCGCCAACGACGTGGCATAGGACACCCCGAAGAGCACCAGTAGTTCTTGAGACTTCGCGATGTGCGGCAGCAGCCACGGCAGGATGAATCGCATGAGCAGCCAGGTGCCGCCGAGCAGGCCTGCGCCCTTCAGCAGCACGGTAGCGATACCGAGGCCGAGGTTGTCACCGGTGTCCTGTCCGAAGGCGGTGAGCACGATCATCACCAGCACCGCGACGATGTCCTGGACGATGAGGAAGCCGACCGCGATCCGCCCATGCAGCTGGTCGAGTTCTCGTTTGTCCGACAACAGCTTGACGATGATGATCGTCGACGAGAACGTCAGGGCGACACCGACGTAGACCGCGGTGACACTGTCCATGCCGAGCCCGTGTGCGATGAGGTAGCCGATCACGGAGGTGAAGGCCAACTGTCCGAGGCCGGTCGCCAACGTTACGGGGCCAGTGCTGCGAATCGTGTGCAGATCGAGCCGAAGTCCAACCAGGAACAGCAGGATCGCGATACCGAGCCTGGCAAGTAATTCGATCGTACTGTCGGCCGACACCCATCCGGTGCCCACGGGGCCGACCACGATGCCTACCGCGATGAACGCGACGATCAGTGGTTGGCGCAGTCGGGTGGCGACCAGCCCGGCGACAGTGGCGATCGCCAAGATCACGGCGATTGTGGTGAACGGGTGCAGGTCCATTATCCAGAGTCTATTTTCTACGTGCCCGGAGCCACTTCTCCGCGCCCACTGCCAAGCTGACAACGAAGGCGATCGCGAAGATGCGCAGCCAGCCACCGATGTCCAGCGGCGCCGTCTGGAACACGACGTTCATCGCGGGCAGGTAGGTGATCACGAGTTGCGCAACAGCCTGGGTGGCGACACCCACGATGAGCCAGCGGTTGGTGAACAGGCCGATGCGCCAGGCAGATCGGGTCAGCGAGCGGCAGCTGAACAGGTAAGAGGCTTCGACCGCGACGAACAAATTCAGCGCAGCGGTACGGGCCTCGGGCAAGGTGGCGCCGTTGGCCAGTTCCCACTCGAACAGCCACCACGCGCCGGCGACGAGCAGGCTGGACACCAGCAGGACGCGGCCGACCAAGGCTCGGGTGAGCAGCGGCTGGCCCGGATCTCGCGGAGGCCGGGTCATGATGCCGTCCTCCTTGGGCTCGAAGGCCAGCATGAGCCCGAGTGCCACCGCGGTGGTCATGTTGATCCACAGGATCTGGGTCGGGAGGATCGGCAGTGCCGCGCCCAGGGCGATCGCCACCAGAATCACCAGGCCCTCGCCGATATTCGTGGGCAAGGTCCACATGATGAACTTCGTGAGATTGTCGAAGACGCCGCGGCCTTCCTCGACGGCGGCTTCGATGGTCGCGAAATCGTCATCGGTCAGAACCATGTCGGCGGCGTCCTTGGCGACCTCGGTTCCGCTTCGACCCATGGCGACCCCGATGTTCGCCTGCCTCAACGCGGGCGCGTCGTTGACGCCGTCGCCGGTCATCGCGACGACATGGCCCCTGTCCTGCAAAGCCTCGACCAGCCGTAGCTTCTGCTCCGGTGACACTCGGGCGAAGACACTCGCCCGCTCGACCGCGTCTGGGAACTCTTCGGGTGGCAGCTCAGCCAGCTGTGCGCCGGTCAGCACGACTCCGTCTCGGGGCTTGCCGTCGTCCAGCACCCCCACGGCGCCGGCAATCGCGCTGGCAGTGCCGGCGTGGTCACCGGTGATCATCTTCACCGCGATCCCCGCGGAGTGGCATGCGGTCACCGCCGGTGTGGCGGCCGCGCGGGGTGGGTCGAGCATGGCCTGCAAACCGGTCAGCGTCACCGTGCCAGGTAGCGCGTCCTCGGTGAAGTCGGCGCGGTCCGCCGGTGTGCGGACACCGATCGCCAACACCCGTAGGCCATTGGCCGCAAGCCGTTCGGCCGCCCCCAGCACGACCGGACGGTCGATGGGTTGCACCGAACCGTTGGCACGCATCTGAGCGCTGCACAGCTCGAGCATCCGCTCCACCGCACCCTTGACGAGCACGACGTTTTCATCATGTTCGGATCGGTGCAGGGTGGCCATGTACTGGCGTTCCGAGCTGAACGGGATCGCCTCGACGCGAGAAAGGCTCTCGGCGAGGCGATCCGGCGTGAGACCAGCCTTGACCGCGACGACCAGCAGGGCTGCTTCGGTGGGGTCACCGACGATGTCCCACCGCTCGCCGGCGGGTATCAGAGCCGCGTCGTTGCATGCTGCACCCGCGAGCAGTGTCCATCGCAGCGCGGCGTTCGCCTCGATCGACACCGGGGTTCCGTCTCGCGACCGCAACGCACCGTCGACTGCATATCCGGACCCCGTCGCTTCCACCGACTCGTCGGGTGTCCAGATCGCCCGCACCGTCATCTGGTTCTCGGTGAGGGTGCCGGTCTTGTCGGCGCAGATGACAGTGGTGCTGCCGAGGGTTTCCACGGCAGGCAGCCGGCGAATGACCGCTCTGCGCTTGGCCATTCGTGCGACGCCGATGGCCAGTGTGATCGTCACGGCGGCGGGGAGACCCTCCGGGATCGCCCCGACCGCCAGCGCGACGGCTGCCGTGAAGGTCTCCACGGCGTCCTGCCTGCGGAGTAAGCCGATGGCGAAGGTCAACGCGGCCAGAGCCAGGATGCCGACGGTGAGGGCCTTGCTGAACCGGGCCAGCTTCTCGGTCAGGGGCGTGGCCAACGTCGTCGCGGCACCGACGAGCCGGTGGATCTCGCCGATCTCCGTCTCCGCTCCCGTGGCCACCACGATCCCGGCACCGGAACCCGCGGTCACCAGCGTGCCCGAGTGGGCCATGTTGCATCGGTCCGCCACTGGGGTCGCGTCAGGGAGCACGACCGGCTCCTTTGCCGTGGATACCGATTCGCCGGTCAACGCCGATTCGTCGACGCGCAGTTCGGTCTGCCGGAGCAGGCGAATATCCGCGGGCACCTTGTCGCCGGCCTCGACAAGTACCAAATCCCCGGGCACGAGTTGTTCGGACGCCACGACGCGCTCCCGCCCTCCGCGGATCACCTTGGCGTCGGTGTGGACCATCGCGCGCAGGCTTTGCAGCGCCGCCTCGGCCCGGGATTCCTGGAGGAAGCCGACGAAGGCGTTGACGATCACCACGGCGAAGATCACGACGGAGTCGACGTACTCTTGCAGCAGAGCGGTGACGGCGCCGGCGACCAACAGGACATAGATGAGGGGGTTGTGGAATTGGCGCAGGACCCGCATCGGCAGTCCCGCACCGGGCGGCTCGGGAAGGACGTTGAGTCCAAAACGTTGCGACCGCTCGCTTGCCTCGTCGCTGGTGAGCCCGCGATGCGGATCGGTCTCCAGTAGCAGGACCACCTCGTGGCCAGACAACCCGTGATGCGCACTCGCTGCGACGGATGCCAGCGCCGCCATCAGCCCTTCCCCCGCTGATCGTCTGCTGCGATCCGCTCCGGGTTGTCCACCGGTTCGATGACGAGCACCGGTACCGGGGAGTGCTGGATGACGTCGGCCGACACGCTGCCCAGCAGGCGGGTGGAGAGGTCGCGCCCGCGCCGGCCGAGCACCAGCAGGTCCATGTTCTGCTGCTCGGCGAATCCGCGCAGCGTCGGACCGGGCGCGCCGGCGAGCACCTCGGTATGCACCACGCCCCCGATCTGGACACCGTTCGCCAATTTGGCCAGGCGCTGCGCGGCAGCGTCCACGTCAGTCCGGGTGGCAGATTCGGCCGCCTCGAAGTGCACGACCTCAGCCAGCGCCAGCAGTCCGCAGTGCGCCCCGAATAGTCGCAGCGTCCTCGCCAACCCGCGCTCGGACCCGGCCGGCCCGTCGAGTCCTACCAGTGGTGTGTTCACCCTTCGACGGTGGCAGATCGACGCATGCCGCGACAGTTCCGTAGGGCCGATCGGATTAGGGACTTTCGGCCTTCATCTGGGGCTAGGTGGGGCTAGGTTTATTGACCAGGCAGGTTGTGAACGGCTAGGCCGGCGCCCCGGCCTTCCGCGCGGCGATCTCGGCGCGGACCTCGGCCATGTTCAGCGCTTTCACCCGAGTGATCAGGTCCTCGAGTGCCGCCTTCGGCAGGGCCCCAGCCTGGCTGTGCACGAGCACGCCATCACGGAACGCCATCACGGTGGGGATCGACCGGATCTCCAGGGTGGCGGCCAGATTGCGTTCGGCCTGGGTGTCGACCTTGGCATGCACGACGTCGGGATGCGCTTCTGACGACCGCTCGAATACCGGGGCGAAGGCCCGGCACGGGCCGCACCACGACGCCCAGAAGTCGACCAGGACAATCGGATTGTCGACGACGGTGGACTCGAAGTTGTCGTAGGTCAGATTCTTGGTGGCCATTGCAGTGTCCTTTCCTTGGGTGGCAGTCGTATTGCTAGGCGAGGCCCTTGAGCATCAGGTTCCAGTACATGAACGGCAGACCATACTTCTTGAGGTTCCAATAGCCACGGTGCGGTTTGGTCGGGTCGATCACCGGGAACGACGGCGTGAGTTTCAGGTCGTAGTCGAACTCGCCCAACAGCATCGCGTGCGAGGACGTGACGATCGGGCACGACCCGTACCCGTTGTAGCGGGCGCCCAGTGGTCGGTCCTCGAGAAATGCCTCAATGTTGTCGACCACGACGGGGGCCTGCTTGCGGATCGCGGCCCCGGTCTTGGAGTTCGGTGACGATCCGGCGTCGCCGAGGCTGAAGACGTTGGGATAGCGCACATGTGACTCCGCCGACACTGTTGTTGGGGTGTTCACCGGCGGATCATTGCTGCACGGGACGACGGGGCGCACCGACCTGCTCGGCTCCGAGCACACCGATGAGCTCACCCGGGCGCAGTTCCACTCGGTGCGCCGTCTCGCTGCGGAGCTCCCCGACAACACCCCGGTCTATCCCACCCATGGGTTCGGCAGCTTCTGCTCGGCGACCCCGGCCAGCGGCGACTCGTCCACCATTGCCGATGAGCGCCAGAACAATCCCGCATTGACCCAGGACGAACAGAGCTACGTCGACGAACTGATTGCCGGCCTGTCGGCATACCCCTCGTACTACGCGCACATGGGTGTCATCAACGAAAAAGGGCCCACCCCCGTCGATCTGTCGCTGCCACAACCGGTGGATCCGGACGAACTGCGTCGGCGCATCGACGCCGGTGAGTGGGTGGTGGACCTGCACAGCCGCACCGCCTTCGCCCGCCGGCCACGTCGGCGGGACCCTCGGTTTCGAGTTGTCGGAGGATTCCTTCGTCACCTACCTCGGCTGGCTCTATTCCTGGGGTGCGCCGCTGACCCCCATCGGTACCGACACGGACCAAATCGCCGACACCCGACGTGAACTCGTCCGCATCGGTGTCGACAACCTCACCGGAGCCGCCGTCGGCGAGATCCACACGCTGGCCGACGGCGAACCCTTACGGTCCTACCGCGTCGCGGACTTCGCCGACCTCGCCGAGATCATCGTACGCACAATCCCACCGTCCTCGACGTCCGTCAGCGCGGCGAGTACGACGACGGTCACCTCCCCGGCGCGCTCAACATTCCGCTGCATGAAACTCAGCGGGCGCATCGGAGAAGTCCCCCGTGATGAGGTCTGGGTCCACTGCGCCTCCGGTTACCGCTCCTCCATCGCCGCCTCGATGATCGACGGACCCGACCGCACCGTGGTCCTCGTTGACGGCAGCTTCGAGCAGGCCGAGAAATTGGGGCTCGTCAGTGAGCGGTCACGCTGAGTACAGCGCCACCACGATTGCCATCGCGAAGCCGACCGTGGCGCCACCGATCAGGAGAACCTCTGCGCGAGGGGCGAGCGTGACGACTCGGTCCGCGATGACCGGACTGGCTTTGCTATCTCGCGATCGCCGGTAACCGAGCCCGAGGACGAGCAGCGCGAGTAGTGCCGCGGTGAGTGCCAACACTGTCCGCCCGGGACCGAGAGGGCCGTGCTGCCGCAGCAACACCAGCGCACCGCCGACCCGGAAGCCGAATGTGCTTCTCTCCCAGGACAACAGAGTGCGCTCTGCCGGCAGACCGGGTTTGCTGAGTTCACGACCGGGCATCTCACGGCCCAGCCGGCGGCCAGACGACCAGCACCACTAGCAACACGACGGTCACCGCGAAGATCGCTCCGCCGAGCACCAACGGCACGTGGGTGGGTGGCAGATCCTGATCGCGGCGCATCGCGGTTTGTACGCGTTGCCAGCGCCGCACTGCCTGCGCCGCCAGCAGACCGCCCCCGGCGGTCAGCACCACACTGAGGCCATGCCGCACTCCCGGGATCCCGAATTCCGGCACGAACTGTACGACGGCGATGCACCGGCGATCAGCGCCAGCGCCGTACGAATCCATGCCAGAAAGGTCCGCTCGTTCGCCAGCGTGAAGCGGTAGTCCGGCTCCTCCTCGCCGGTCGGTTCGGACGATCGATCGTCGGCAAGAGAACTCATGCGACCGCATCCCCTCTCGCACACGTCGTTCGTCAGCGTACGTCGCCGTCGTGCGGCAAGCACCGAAGCGCACATTGGGCCACGAGGTGAGGACCAACGCCTCCTGTTCATGGGCAACGGCCACGAACTAACGTCAGCAACATGAACCGTGAAACACACCGCGGAATCGTCGTCGGCGTCGACGGTTCATCCTCATCGACCGCGGCGGTCGCATGGGCCGCTCGCGACGCCGAGATGCACAACGTGCCGCTCAGGGTGGTGCACGTCGTCGCTCCCCTGACATATGTCGCCGAGGGGTGGTCGGCGTTCCCGACCGACGTCTACTCGCAGTTCCAGGAAGAGCAGGCGAGCCGGATCCTCGAACAGGCTCACAAGGTCGCCGTCGAGGCCGCCGCCCCCGATCGGGCCTCGCAAGTGACCAGCGAGGTGCTGCACACACCGACCGTCCCCGGCCTCGTCGACCTGTCCAAGACCGCCGACATGGTCGTGGTCGGCTGCCGCGGCGAAGACGCGGTTGCGGGTGCATTGCTGGGATCGGTCAGCTCCGGGCTGGTGCACCACGCGCACTGCCCGGTCGCGGTGATCCACGATGAGGACCCGATGTCCCGGGCATCCCAGGCGCCGGTCGTGGTCGGCATTGACGGCTCACCCACCTCGGAACTGGCCACCGAGATCGCCTTCGATGAAGCATCGAGACGCGGTGTGGACTTGGTCGCGCTGCACGCGTGGACCGACATGGGTCCCCTAGGTTTTCCACCTACGGATATGGCGCCCATCGAGTGGCGTAACTTCAAAGAGCAAGAAGAAGAGGTCCTGTCCGAACGTCTCTGCGGATATCAGGACCGGTACCCCGATGTCACCGTGCGCAAGGTGGTGGTCAGCGACCGACCGGCACCCCGTTTGCTCGAACAGGCAGAGAATGCTCAACTTGTCGTCGTGGGCAGCCATGGCCGCGGCGGGTTCACCGGCATGCTGCTGGGCTCGGTCGGTCGGACCGTGGTGCACTCGGCGCGGATTCCGGTGATCGTGGCCCGCAAGCCCCAGGACCGCTGACGCGGAAGCGAATTCACGATACCGAGACTTGAGGAGATCGACGATGGCAGTCCGTGTGGTCATGGGGTACGACGGCTCGCCAGAGGCGGGCTCCGCGATCGACGTAGGCGGGTTGCTGTTCCCAGGGGCGCATGGATGGATCACCTATCTGTGGGTTCCGCCCTTCGCCAGCGACAAGATCCGCCGACGGCTGCGCACCCGCGCTCGTGATGTCAATGAATTGATCGCGATGGTCGAGCAGGAGGGCGAGCGTGAGGCCCAGCGGCTCGTGGCGACGGGCGTGACACTGGCCCGCGCCGCCGGGTGGGAAGCCGAGGCATTGCTGAAACGGACCTGGGGCGGGGAGGGCTGGCGGATCGCGCAGGCCGCCGAGGAGGTCGCCGCGGACCTCGTCCTGGTTGGTTCCCGCGGACTCGGTGGCACTCAAGCGGTGCTGGGCAGCGTGTCTGACCTTGTCGTGCACTACTGCGCGCGACCCACGGTCATCGTCCCGCATCCGATGTTGGCCGCCGAGTACGCAGCGCTGTCGCACGGGCCGGCGATTGTTGGCTGGGACAGCTCGGCCGGTGCCGAGACAGCGTTCGAGGCGGCGACGCGGCTGTTCCCGGATCGGGACGTGTTGCTGGTCTCTGTTGACGACGACACCGACGCCGCGCCCTCATCGGTCGACGCTGAAGAGTTGGGCGGCCGGAAGGTCACTCGGCTCAGGGTCGAAAGCGGCCGTGGCTTCCGCGCACACGGGATCGCTGATGCGCTGATCGCCGCCGCCCGCGAGCGCGATGCGGCGGCGATAGTCGTCGGATCGCGCGGACGTTCGCTGGCACGGGAGATCGTGCTGGGTAGCGTCGCCATGGCCACACTGCACAACACTGACCGTCCGGCCATGGTGGTACCGAGCACGTGGGAAGCGCCCTGAGCGCGTGCAGGACTACTGACTTCGGTGCAGTGCGCGCCTGATTCGCAATTGTGCCGCCGCGACATTTCTGACTACCTCATCGACGAGGGTCACGAATTCTCCGGGTTGTCGACGCGCCGCAGACGTGCGGCGACGGTGGCGACGCGGCGGGCCCAATCGCGTACCGCGAGATCGATGGGCAGCAGTTCTTCGGAGAACGTCAACGTGCCCGCGCGGGTCGCCTTCGGGCACGGATCGCCGCCCTCCCGTTCGACGCGATGGCGGACAACTCCTGTAGGTAGACCTCCAGATCGGTATATTCTTGCGTCGAAGGATGATTGGCGTTGGAATTCGCGACATTGGGATTCAAACCCTTGGCGATCTCCCACGCGTCGGGCATGCCATCACCATCAGTATCCGCAGGTGCGGCTGGAGGGGTACCCGAATGGGGCGGGAGCAGAGCGTCGTTGGCAGGGTTGGTGTTGGAACTCGCGGAGGAAATGGTGTCCTGCGCGACGAATTGAAGCAAACGTGTGTCCACCGGGTCGCGGGCCACGCGCCGGCGCGGTTGAGCAGGACCGCACGC
>NZ_DASQEU010000065.1:0-8111 GCF_035633495.1 Mycobacterium sp.
TTCATCGAGTCCGAGGCCGACCTGCTCGAGGGTTTGCAGTACCTCGCAGGCTGCATCTCGGGCTGTACCCACGTCGCGTTCGACTACGACCGAGACCATCCGTTTCTGCACAGCGGCACCGGCCCGTTCACCAAGATGGGCCTCGACAACCCCGACACCATGTACTTCGGCACGCGCGTGCAACCAGGCCGCGAATACGTCGTCACCGGCACGCGCGGCACCACTACCGACGTCAGCTTCCAACTGCTGGGCGGCGAGTACACCGACGACAACGTGCCGGACAGCGAGACGGCGTTCGACGACCGCAAGCTCGACGTCGCGAGCGACGGCACGTTCGAATGGCGTTTCACGCCGGCCACTCCCTCCCAACTGGTGATCCGCGAGGTGTACAACGACTGGTCCGCGCGACGCGGAACCTTCGCGATCGCGCGCACCGACACCGAAGGCACCGCACCGCCTCCACTGACCAAGGAACTCCTCGAGAAGCGTTACGCCGTAGCGGGTAAGCAGCTCGTTCAGCGCGTCAAGACCTGGCTGCAGTTCCCACAGTGGTTCTATACGGACAGCCCGGCGAACACGATGGTCCCGCCGCGGCTGACGCCCGGTGGGCTGGCCACGCAGTACTCGTCGGCCGGGCAGTTCGATCTGACCGAGGATCAGGCGCTCATCATCACACTGCCCGTCACGGATGCGCCGTACCTCGGGTTCCAGCTCGGCAGCCTGTGGTACATCTCGCTGGACTACATCAACCACCAGACCTCGCTCAATGGCACTCAGGCGCAGGTGGATCCGGACGGCAAGATACGCATCGTCGTGTCCGACGGCAACCCCGGCGTGACCAACTGGGTGGAGACGCTCGGTCACCGCAAGGGTTACCTGCAGTTCCGTTGGCAGCGGGTGTCCCGTCAGCTGACCGGGACCGACGGCCCGAACGTCGAACTGGTGGACCTCGGCGCGGTCGCGACCACGCTGCCGAACTACGAGTTCAACAAGGTCTCCGACGACGACTGGCGAGCGCGGATCGCGCTACGTCAGAGGCAAATTGGCGAGAGAATGGTGGGTTGACACATGGGTGGGATGCTGGGAGAAAACACAGCCGGACTTCTTCAAGGCAAAGTTGTCGTGATCAGTGGGGTCGGCCCCGCGCTGGGTACGACGCTCGCGCGGCGGTGTGCCGAGCAGGGTGCTGATCTGGTACTCGCGGCGCGCACGGTCGAACGCCTTGAGGACGTCGCCAAGCAGATCACCGACCTGGGCCGTCGCGCGATGTCCGTGGGCACCGACATCACCGACGAGGCGCAGGTGAACCATCTCGTCGAGGAGTCGCTCAAGGCCTACGGCAGGGTCGACGTGTTGATCAACAACGCATTCCGGGTGCCGTCGATGCGGCCACTGGCCAACACCACCTTCGAGCACATGCGGGATGCGATCGAGCTGACGGTGTTCGGCGCGCTGCGGATGATTCAGGGCTTCACCCCCGCTCTTGCCGAGGCGAGCGGGTCGATCGTCAACGTGAACTCGATGGTGGTGCGCCACTCGCAGGCCAAGTACGGCGCCTACAAGATCGCGAAGTCGGCACTGCTGGCGATGTCGCAGTCCCTGGCCACCGAGCTGGGAGAGGAGGGTATCCGCGTCAATTCGGTTCTGCCCGGCTATATCTGGGGCGGCACGCTGCAAGGTTACTTCGAACACCAGGCAGGCAAGTACGGCACGACTGTCGACGAGATCTACAAGGCGGCGGCAGTCAACAGCGACCTCAAGCGTCTGCCCACCGAGAACGAGGTGGCCGCGGCCATCCTCTTCATGGCCAGCGACCTGTCGAGCGGCATCACCGGCCAGGCCCTCGACGTGAACTGCGGGGAGTACAAGGCCTGATGAGAGTCGAGACATGAGCATGCGTACCGATGTCGGTACCGTCGACGACCTTCATGCGTCGGCCGTAAAGGCCTGCGGTCTGGATGATTTCGGCGTCGACGACGACAACTATCGCGAAGCGCTCGGCGTGCTGCTCGATTCGTTTCGCCGCGATGCCGACCTCACCGAGTTCGGCAGCAAGATGCAGCGGTTCTTCGTCCGCAACGCGCTGGTCGCCAGACTGGTGTCCGAGGCCGCGTTCACGCAGTACCCGCAGCACGCGGACGTGAAGATCGAGCGGCCGATCTTCGTCACCGGACTCCCGCGCACGGGCACCACCGCCATCCACCGGTTGCTCACCGCAGACCCAAGGCATCAGGGTCTGGAACTCTGGCTGGCCGAGTTCCCGCAGCCGCGGCCGCGACGCGAAACCTGGTCGCAGAACCCGGTGTTCCAGCAGGTCGACGCCCAGTTCAGCAAGGCCCACGAGGAGAACCCCGACTACACCGGCCTGCACTACATGACCGCCGACGAGGTAGAGGAGTGCTGGCAGCTGTTGCGCCAGTCGCTGCACTCGGTGTCCTATGAGACGCTCGCGCACCTGCCGACGTACTCGCGGTGGCTGTCGCAACAGGACTGGACGAAGCCCTATCAGCGGCATCGCAAGAACCTTCAATTGATCGGGCTCAACGACGCCGAGAAGCGTTGGGTGTTGAAGAACCCGAGCCATCTGTTCGCGCTCGATGCGCTGTTCGCCACCTATCCCGACGCGCTGGTGGTGCAGTGTCACCGTCCCGCCGAGACCATCATGGCGTCGATGTGCTCACTGGCGCAGCACACCACCGAGGGCTGGTCGAATGTTTTCTTCGGCGAGGTGATCGGGCAGGATTCGCTGGAGACCTGGTCACGAGGCCTGGAGTTGTTCAACGCCGAACGCGCGAAGCACGATCCGGCGCAGTTCTACGATCTCGACTACTTCGAGTTCATCAAGGACCCGATCTCGGTCGTGGAGAAGGTGTATGAGAAGTTCGACATCGACTTCACCGACACCGCAGGAGATTCCATGACGGCGATGCATGCCGAGAGCCAGAAGGGGCCGAGGGCGCCCAAGCACACCTACTCGCTGGCTGACTACGGGCTGACCGACGAACAGGTCAAGGAGCGCTTCGCCGGGCTGTGAGAAGTCTTGGCGAGCAGACGCAAAGTGGTCGCGACACGCCGGCTTATGGGTGCATTTGCGTCTGCTCGCGGGGGATTCGGGTCACCCGTCGCCAGGCGACGGCGCCGTCGACTCCTCTTCGAGGCATCCCTCCGCGACCGCGTGCTTGATGCTGTCGGAGAGCTTGGGGCAGGATCGGCTGCGACTGCTGTCGCCGCCGTTGGCACGCACCTCGGCGAACGTCGCGCAGCGCTGGGTGGCCTCCGAACTCCATTGCACGGCAGTATGTTCGGCGCCGACCTTCTTGACCGCGACGGTGACGTGGCAGAAACGGCAGTCGACGGGCGTCAGGCCCGAGTTCAGGTAGCGCTCCCGATCCCGCGCGGAGGCTGCCTTCACCGCGGCCGCCCGCTCGGGGTCAGTAGCGAAATCGGGTGCCTTGGACCAGGTTCCCGCCGCCCTGCCGTTCCCGGCGGGGTGTTCGTCATCGTCGTGACCGAGTAGGGCCAGCATCGAGCGCGCCAGTCGGTCGGCGTCCGGCGCCTGTGTCATGTCGCCGGCTGTTCCTCGGCACGCTTGCGTAGATTCTCCTCGACCTCGACGTGCCACTTCTCGTTGGCGGCGGTGGTGTCGACCTCGATCTCGAACCGGTCGGTCATGTCTGTGGTGACGTCGGCGACGTCGACGTAGAACTGCTGGTACCAACGGCGCATCTGGTACACCGCGCCGTCCTCCTCGACGAGGAGCGGGTTGTCGATGCGGGTCTTGTGCTTCCAGATTTCGACGTCTTGGAGGAAGCCCTTGCTGACACCCTCGGTGAACGCCTTGGACAGCTTCTCGGTCATCTTCTCGTCCATGCCCTTGGGCTTCTCGACCATGACGCCCCACTGCAGTACGAACGAGTCCTGCGTCACGGGATAGTGGCAGTTGATCAGGATCGACTCGGCCTTGAACCCTCCGTAGTTGTTGTGCAGCCAGTTGATCATGAACGACGGGCCGAAGTACGACGCCTCCGAATCCAGGTGCGCCTCACCGTAGGCGGTCCCCAGGTCGTTCACGTCGGGCCTGCCGACGTTGTGCAGGTACTGCGACGCGACGTGTCCCTCGAAGACGTTCTTGAAGTACGTGGGCAGCCCGAAGTGAATGTAGAAGAAGTGCGCCATGTCGGTGACGTTGTCGATGATCTCGCGGCAGTTGGCACCCTCGATGAGGATCGAGTTCCAGCGCCAGTCGGTCCAGTCGTCGCTGGCGAACTCGGGAAGTTCCGGAATGCGCAGCTCAGGTGGCGGCGGGTTGCCCTCGTGGTCGTGCCAGACGTACAGCAGTCCACTGCGGACGTCGGTCGTCCACGCCCTGGTGCGGGCCAGCCGCGGAGTTCGCTTGGCATAGGGCACCAGCTTGCACTTGCCGTCGCCGCCCCAGCGCCAGTCGTGGAACGGGCAGGCGACCTCGTCGCCCTTGATGGTGCCCTGCGACAGGTCACCGCCCATGTGCCTGCAGTAGCCGTCGAGGATCTTCAGCTCGCCCTGCGAGTCGGCGAAGACCACCACCTTGGTGCCGAAGATTTCGACGGAATGGGGCTTGTCGTCGGTGAAGTTCGCCACCGGCCCGAGGCAGTGCCAGCCGCGCGCATAGCGGTCTGGCAGCGCTCCGGTGTCGATCTCGCGGATACTCGCGGATCCCGCGCTTGACTCGGTACTCACGGTGGGCCTCCCGTTTCGTTACTGTCTAACTAGAACACGTTACAGTTTTTCCCGTCTGGCGCGCAATGCAATCGCATCGACCTGCGGTATATCTAGACGATGCCGTTGTACGCATTCGAGGGTCGATCGCCTGTCGTCGACGCAGGAGCCTTCGTCGCTCAGTCTGGTTCAACGCCGTCCTGAGGGCCGACTTCGCGCCCATCATCGTCCGTGAGGGTGCGAACGTGCAGGACTGCTGCATGCTGCATGCCCCGCCAGGCATCCCGGTAGACATCGGTCCCGGGGCAACCGTCGCGCATGGTTGCGTCATCCATGGCGTGCACGTCGGTCAGGAGGCGGTCATCGCGAACCATGCCACGGTGCTCGACGGCGCCGTCATCGGGCGGCGCAGCCTGGTGGCGGCGCACTCGCTGGTGACCGGCGGCACGAAGATCCCCGACGAGGTGTTCGTCACAGGGGCACCCGCCACGGTGCGCGGCCCGATCGCCGGCACGGGCGCGGAGATGTGGGTGAACGTCAACCCTGGCGCTTACCAGGACCTTGCGCGCCGGTACCTGGACGGGCTAGTGCCGATCGCCGAGTAGCGGCTACTGAGGTTCGGCGAGCCCGATCCGCAGGGCGATCTGCTGCATCTTGGCGACGTTGGTGACGAACTGGTCCATGGTCGTGTCGCCGGTCGCGCTCTGGAACTCCAACCGGACCAACGCCCGGCCTTCGGTGAAGAAGACGAGGGTGACTGCCTTGTCCTGGTCCGGGTAGGTACCCGAGATCGTCACCCCGTCGGTGCCCACCGCGAGTGGCGTCGGAGTCCCGCCTGCCACCAGCGTGGGAAGGGTCCCGGCGGCCTGTTTCAGGGTGGCGGTGGCAGTGGCCGACTCCGGGTAGACCAGGAATGTGTCGCTGATCGCCCGGTCGTCGCCGCCGTTGACGAAGAACGCGCTGGCCCCGGGGGTGCCGTTGGGTTGCGACTCCTTCGACCGCTCGGTGAACGTGTCGTCCGCGTCAGTGAGGTCGGCGGCGGAGAGCAGCAGGCGGCGATAGTCGGTGGCGGCCGAAGTCGCGGGGGACTTCGAGGTGGTCGACGGCGCGTAGGGGACGATCGGCAGAGTTGGCGCGGTGCTTTGCGCGGTGCCGCGGTCGGACGGCGAGCAGCCGCTCATCCCGATGGCGAGAAGAGTCGCCAGGGCGGCGAAGAGGGTTCGAGGCAAGTGTGAGAGAGGCAACAGTTATCTGAAAGTTATCTAAATCGAAGCGGGTTGGAGCGAAATGTCCTTTCAGCGTACGCGTCAGCACTCGCGCCTCGCAAAGCTACGGACTCCGAGCGGTCCCGGTCCGCTCCCTTTCCAAGGGCGCGTCGAAAGCGAGTTCGTCGAAGATCCATGCAATGACGATTCCGCCGCGCTGACCGTGAATCTCCACGCATTCTCCATTCGCTCTCCAAGCTCCGCGTCCCGCGCCAGAGCAGGCTGATCAGCACCGAGACATCGGCCCGACCGCCACCTCACCCAAGGAGAAGACCATGAAGAAGTTCGCCATTACCGCCGCCGCGTTCTGCGCTCTAGCTGCAGGGAGCCTGGGCCTGTCCGGAACGGCAGCCGCCGTGCCGTTGACCGGAGGACCGGCGGACGCCGCAGTCCGCGCACTCGAGTCGGAGGGTTACACGGTGCGGATCAACCAGAGCGTGAGCGTGCCACTGGCGCAGTGCACCGTACTCGGCGTCAACGGTCTGCGCGGGACGGAGGACAACGGCGTGCTGCGTGACCCCAGCCGGTTGAACGTCGCGACCCTGGACCTGAACTGCCCGAATCACTCGTAGGCTCACGTGCTCGGCTTGTCCGCGGACACCACCCACATCGAGTAGTACTGCGAGCCACCGCCATACGCGTGACCCAGCGCCTTGCGGGCACCCTCGACCTGATGGTCGCCTGCCTTGCCCATCACCTGGATGGCCGACTCGGCGAACCGGATCATGCCCGACGCACCGATGGGATTGCTCGACAGCACGCCGCCGGACGGGTTGAACGGGATTCGTCCGCCGATCGCGGTCTCGCCGGCTTCGGTGAGCTTCCAGCCCTCGCCCTCGGCGGCGAAGCCCAGATTCTCCAGCCACATGGGCTCGAACCAAGAGAACGGCACGTACACCTCGGCGACGTCGATCTCGTCGATGGGGCTGATGATGCCCGCATCGCGCCACAACGCCGCGGAGGCGTCGCGGCCTGCCTGCGGGTTGACCTGGTCACGCCCGGAGTAGGCCAGGGGTTCGGTGCGCAGTGCCGTGGCATGGATCCATGCGACCGGATGGTCTTCGGCGACCCGGGCGTCGGCGATCGCCTCGTTGCCGATCACCAGCGCGCAGGCGCCATCGGACGACGGGCAGGTCTCGTCGAATCGGATTGGATCCCAAAGCATCTGGGAGGCCATCACCTTCTCCAGCGTGATGTCGGGCTGGTGCAGGTGTGCCAGCGGGTTCTTCGCACCGTTGAGCCGGTCCTTGACCGCGACCATCGCACCGATGTGCGTCGGTGCGCCCGAGCGCCGGATGTAGGACCGCACGTGCGGGGCGAAGTAGCCGCCCGCACCGGCGCCCACGGGCTTGGTGAACGGGACCGGAATGCTCAACGCCCACATGGCATTCGACTCGGACTGCTTCTCCCAGGCCATCGTCAGCACGCGCCTGTACTTGCCGGACTGCACCAGGCTGGCGGCGACGATCGCGGTGGACCCGCCGACCGACCCTGCGGTGTGCACCCGGATGAGCGGCTTGTTCGTTGCGCCGACCGCGTCGGCCATGAACAGCTCGGGCATCATGACGCCCTCGAAGAAGTCGGGCGCCTTGCCGACCACGACGGCGTCGATGTCGTCGAACGTGCTGCCCGAGTCCTCGAGTGCCTTGTCGATGGCCTCGCGCACCAGGCCGTTCATCGAGACGTCCTTGCGCTTGGCGACGTACTTGGTCTGCCCGGTGCCCAGAACGGCGGCAAGTTGTCCGGCCATCAGTTCTTTCCTTCCATGACGGCGACCAGATTCTGTTGCAGCGCAGCCCCGCTCGTCGCGTGCGCCAGTACTCGCTGGGCGGAACCGTCGAAGATGTGCCGGGCCGCGAAGCCGATGCGCTCCAGGCCGGTCGAGAACATCGGGTTGGCGGCCAGCGCCCCACCCGACGGATTGATCTTCGTCGACGGACCCAGCCCGATGGCCTCGGTGAGGATCAGCTGCTGATGGCTGAACGGGGCGTAGAGCTCGGCCACCTCGATCGACCCGGCGTCACCACCGGTCGCGGCCGCCGCCGACGCCGCCGTCGACGGGGAGGTGGTGAGGTCACGTGCGCCAAGGATCGGAGTCTCGATGCGGTGCTCGATGCCGGTGATCCAGGCCGGGTGCTCGCGCAGTTCGCG
>NZ_DASQEU010000066.1:0-23842 GCF_035633495.1 Mycobacterium sp.
CCCGGCCGCATCGAGGTCGCCGGAGCCGATCATCGTCGCGTCACCGAGGCGTTCATCACGGCCTGCGCCAACGGTGATCTAGGAGCGCTGACGTCGCTGCTGGATCTCAGCGTGTGGGGAGTGGGCACGGCACTCGCACACCCCTCGCCACCGCCTCGGGTCAATCACGGGCCGGACGACGTCGCCGTCAACCTGATGCGCACCTCGGCGCGCGGGCAACGGTGGTGTCCGGGCCACCCGGCGAGCCGGTGCTGCTGGCGTTCGATCGCGGTCGGCTGTTCGCGGTGGTCGTGCTGACGATCCGCGACGACATGGTGGTGAAGATCGAGGCCACTGCCGACCCGTCGGCTCGTCAGTCGTAGGTGGACGAGAACGCCTGCAGCGCAAGGTCACCGGAACGTGACAGGGCGGCCCGGCACGAAGCCGGACCGCCCTGGGGACGAGCGATTCTCTTGGTTACATTGCCGGATGCGCAGGCGGCGGCATCAGCACGGTGTCGATCAGGTACACCTGGGCGTTGGTTGTCGCCACCCCGCCGCACACCACGCCGGCGTCGTTCACCTTCAGGTTGTCACCGGAGCCGGTCACGGTCAGCGTTGCGCCCTGCACGGTCTTGTGCTCGCCGATGACCTGCGCGGGAGTGGCCTGGCCGGGAACCACGTGGTAGGTCAGGATCGACGTCAGCAGAGCCGAGTCGGTCTTCAGCGTCTCGATCGTCGCCGGGGCGATCTTCTTGAACGCATCATCGGTCGGGGCGAACACGGTGAACTCGCCGCCGTTGAGCGTGTCGACCAGGTTGACGTTCGGGTTGAGCTTGCCGGACAACGCCGCGTTGAGCGTGGTCAGCAAGGGGTTGTTGGCGGTCGCCGCCGTCACGTTGCCCGCCGCCATGCCGGCGACCGAACCGGGCCCGGACGGCACCTGTGCGGCATAGCCCGCGCAGCCTGCGCCGACCAGGGTGTTGTCATCCGCTGCGGCGGTGGGCGATACCGCCACCGACAGGCCGAGGACCGCGGCCGCGGTGAGACCGGCGATGGAGCCTGCCTTCTTGTGCATCTTCATCATTGGTGATTCCCTTCGTTGCTGTTTGACATCGGGTTTCGGCGAGCAGACGCGGAATCGCATTAGATTCCGCGTCTGCTCGTGGGGGAGGGCTTGGTTACTGCGCGGGCGGCATCAGGACGGTGTCGATCAGGTACACCTGGGCGTTGGTGGTCGCCACCCCGCCGCACACCACGCCGGCGTCGTTCACCTTCAGGTTGTCACCGGAGCCGGTCACGGTCAGCATTGCGCCCTGCACGGTCTTGTGCTCGCCGACGGCCTGCGCGGGAGTGGCCTGGCCGGGAACCACGTGGTAGGTCAGGATCGACGTCAGCAGAGCCGAGTCGGTCTTCAGCTTCTCGATGGTGGCGGGATCGATCTTGGCGAACGCCTCATCGGTCGGGGCGAACACGGTGAACTCGCCGCCGTTGAGGGTGTCGACCAGGTTGACGTCAGGGTTGAGCTTGCCGGACAGCGCCGAATTGAGCGTGGTCAGCAGGGGGTTGTTGGCGGTCGCCGCCGTCACGTTGCCCGCGGCCATCCCGGCGACCGAACCGGGCCCGCTGGGGACCGTTTCAACGTATCCGGCGCAACCGGGGCCGACCGGGCCGGCGGCGGGTGCGGCACTCGGCGTGGTGGCGGCGGTCGTGGCGGCCGAGGTCGCCTCGGCCGAGGTCGCCTCGGCCGAGGTCGTCGTGGTCGCGGTGTCGCTCGACGACGAACACGCCGACAGCGTCAGGACGGCCGCGGCTGCCAGACCGGCGGCGGTGAGTGCGGAACGGTAAACAGCCATGGTTCGTGACTCCTTTGTCTGCAAGCGGGACCCGACCGCGTGTTGATCGGCGCTGCAATCAAAATTCGGCGTGTTCACCCGCCCGGACCGGTAATCGCGGCCACACGTCACAAACGCGTCACATTTTCAATCGGCCGACCGGCACCGGCCAGCGCCCGTCCGGACGCGGCACAATAGGGCGGTGAGCCGTGCAGATCGCCTCCGGGTGCTGATCCTGGGCAGCACCGGTTCCATCGGTGCCCAGGCGCTTGAGGTCATCGCCGCCAACCCGGACCGGTTCGAGGTCGTCGGGCTGGCTGCCGGGGGCGCAAACCCCGAGCTGTTGGCCCGGCAGCGTGCCGAGACGTCGGTGTCCAACATCGCCGTCGCCGATGACGCCGCCGCCCAGCGGGTGGGCGACGTCACCTACATCGGACCCGACGCCGCGACCCACCTGGTGGAGAACACCGAGGCCGACGTCGTGCTGAATGCCCTGGTAGGCGCGCTGGGGTTGAAGCCGACCCTGGCCGCGCTGGCTACCGGGGCGCGGCTGGCGCTGGCCAACAAGGAGTCTCTGGTGGCGGGTGGGCCGCTGGTGCTCAAGGCTGCCCAGCCCGGCCAGATCGTTCCGGTCGACTCCGAGCACTCCGCGCTGGCCCAGTGTCTGCGGGGCGGCACCGCCGCTGAGGTCGCCAAGCTGGTGCTGACCGCATCGGGAGGCCCGTTCCGCGGGTGGGCGGCCGCCGACCTGGAGGACGTCACCCCCGAGCAGGCGGGCGCTCATCCCACATGGTCGATGGGCCCCATGAACACGCTGAACTCGGCGTCGCTGGTCAACAAGGGCCTCGAGCTGATCGAGACCCACCTCCTCTTCGGCATTCCCTACGACCGGATAGACGTGGTCGTCCACCCGCAGTCGATCGTGCACTCGATGGTGACCTTCTTCGACGGGTCCACGATCGCCCAGGCCAGCCCGCCCGACATGAGGCTCCCGATCGCGCTGGCGCTCGGTTGGCCGGCGCGGGTGCCCGGCGCAGCGCTGCCGTGCGACTTCACGACGGCCTCGACCTGGGACTTCGAGCCCTTGGACGACGAGGTCTTCCCGGCCGTGGCGCTGGCTCGTGAGGCGGGAAGCCGGGGTGGCTGTCTGACCGCGGTGTACAACGCCGCCAACGAGGAGGCGGCCGAGGCGTTCCTCGACGGGCGGATCCGTTTCCCTGCGATCGTCCGAATCGTTGCCGAGGTCTTGCGCGGTGCCGACCAGTGGTCGGGAGAACCGGCTACCGTGGATGACGTACTCGACGCGCAGGACTGGGCCAGAGATCTGGCGCGGCGAGCAGTCACACGGGAGGTCGTACCAACCAGATGATGTTCGTACTGGGCATTGTGCTGTTCGCACTGGCGATTCTGGTGTCGGTGGCCCTGCATGAATGCGGGCACATGTGGATCGCGCGCGCCACCGGGATGAAGGTGCGCCGCTACTTCGTCGGGTTCGGGCCCACGCTGTGGTCGACCATGCGCCGCAACAGGCTCGGTTACACCGAGTACGGCGTCAAGGCCGTCCCGCTTGGCGGCTTCTGTGACATCGCGGGCATGACCTCGGTGGAGGAACTCGCACCCGAGGACCAGCGATATGCCATGTATCGCCAGAAGGTCTGGAAGCGCGTCGCGGTCCTCTTCGCGGGCCCCGGCATGAACTTCATCATCGGTCTGGTGCTCCTCTACGGCATCGCGGTGGTGTGGGGGCTGCCCAACATTCATCCGCCGACCACCGCCATCGTCGGCGAGACCTCCTGTGTTTCATCGGAAGTCACCAAGGGCAAGCTCGGTGACTGCAATGGCCCCGGGCCCGCCGCGCTGGCAGGCATCCAGGCGGGCGACACGGTCGTCAAGGTCGGCAACACCGACGTGAAGAACTTCGACGAGATGGTCGCCGCCGTTCGCAAGCTGAATGCGCCGACGCCGTTCGTCGTGCAGCGCACCGAGAACGGCAGCACTACCGAGTTCACCACCACCGTCGACGTCACCAAGACTCAGCGGTGGACCAAGGACGGCAATGGAACCCCCAGCGAGGTCGGCGCCGTCGGGATCGCCGGCGCCCAGTTCGGGCCCACCGAGTACAACCCGCTCTCGGCGGTGCCCGCGACCTTCGCCTTCACCGGCGATCTGATGGTCGAACTCGGCAAGTCGCTGGCGAAGATCCCCACCAAGATCGGCGCGTTGTGGAGCTCCATCGGCGGTGGTGAACGAGACCCGGAGACGCCCATCAGCGTCGTCGGCGCCAGCATCATCGGTGGCGACACCGTCGACGCAGGCCTGTGGGTGGCGTTCTGGTTCTTCCTGGCTCAGCTGAACTTTGTGCTCGGCGCGATCAACCTGCTTCCGTTGCTTCCCTTCGACGGTGGCCACATCGCGATTGCCGTGTACGAGAAGATCCGCAATATGATTCGTTCGGTCCGCCGCGTCGACGCCGCGGAGCCCGTGAACTACCTCAAGCTGATGCCCGCCACCTACGTCGTACTCGTCGTGGTGGGTGGCTACATGCTGTTGACCGTTACCGCTGACCTGGTCAATCCGATCAGGTTGTTCCAATAGATCTCCAGTAAGAACTAGGAAAGAAGACATCATGACCGTCGGTTTGGGTTTGCCGGCTCCGCCCCCACCGACGCTGGCTCCGCGCCGCAAGACGCGCCAGCTCATGGTTGGCGACGTCGGGGTCGGGAGCGATTACCCGATCGCCGTGCAGTCGATGTGCACCACCAAGACTCACGACATCGACGCGACGCTGCAGCAGATCGCCGAGCTGACCGCGTCGGGCTGCGACATCGTGCGGGTCGCCTGCCCCCGTCAGGAGGACGCTGACGCGCTGGCCGTGATCGCCAAGAAGAGTCAGATCCCGGTGATCGCCGACATCCACTTCCAGCCGAGGTACATCTTTGCCGCCATCGACGCGGGATGTGCGGCCGTGCGTGTCAACCCCGGAAACATCAAGGAGTTCGACGGCCGCGTCGAGGAGGTCGCGAAGGCGGCAGGCGACGCGGGCATCCCGATCCGCATCGGTGTCAACGCCGGATCTCTCGACGCACGGATGATGCAGAAGTACGGCAAGGCCACCCCGGAGGCGTTGGTCGAGTCGGCCCTGTGGGAAGCCTCGCTGTTCGAGGAGCACGGCTTCGGCGACATCAAGATCAGCGTCAAGCACAACGACCCGGTGATCATGGTCGCCGCCTACGAGCAGCTCGCTGCCCAGTGCGACTACCCGCTGCACCTCGGCGTCACCGAAGCCGGTCCGGCGTTCCAGGGCACCATCAAGTCCGCGGTCGCCTTCGGCGCGTTGCTGTCCAAGGGCATCGGGGACACGATCCGGGTCTCACTGTCGGCGCCGCCGGTGGAAGAGATCAAGGTCGGCAACCAGATCCTGGAGTCGCTCAACCTGCGCCCCCGAGGGCTCGAGATCGTGTCGTGCCCATCCTGCGGGCGGGCGCAGGTCGACGTCTACACGCTGGCCAACGAGGTCTCCGCGGGACTCGAAGGGCTTGACGTCCCGTTGCGCGTCGCGGTCATGGGTTGCGTCGTGAACGGCCCAGGTGAGGCCCGCGAAGCCGACCTCGGCGTCGCCTCGGGCAACGGCAAGGGACAGATCTTCGTGCGCGGCGAAGTGATCAAGACGGTGCCGGAGCAGATGATCGTCGAGACGCTCATCGAAGAAGCGATGAAGATCGCCAGCCAAATGGAATCCGAGCGTGGCTTGAATGATGCCAGCGGTGCGCCGGTTGTGACCGTAAGCTGAGCGCGACCCTGTGAGCGGGGTCACCGCCGCGTGGTTGTAGAAAGAACGCCGATGTCCGCTCCTCCGCTGTTTCGTCTCGCCGACGAGCGACGCGTCATGGTGGTGCGCGATGCGGCGATGGTGCGTCGAGTCCTCGACGAGGATCCGGTCGGTTCCTGCATGGTCGCGTCGCGAGTGGCCGATCACGGTGTCGACCCAACGGCGATCGGCGGCGAGATGTGGACTCGGCGTCGCCCGAGTGACTCGCTGTGCTTCGCCGGCGCGAACCTGATCCCGTTGCGCGGTGAGGTCGGTGACCTGACGGCGTTTGCGGACAAGGCGATGAGCACCGTTCGGCGGTGTTCATCGTTGGTCGGCCGCGCCGAACTGGTCATGCCCATGTGGCAGCGCCTCGAGAAGGCCTGGGGCCCCGCACGCGACGTGCGGGATCATCAGCCGTTGATGGCGCTCGCCAGTCCGCCGCAGTGTCCGATCGATCCGGACGTGCGCCCAGTGCGCATCGAGGAACTAGACGCCTACCTGGTGGCGGCCGTCGACATGTTCATCGGGGAGGTGGGCGTCGATCCTCGAATGGGGGACGGCGGCCGCTGCTACCGGCGTCGGGTCGCGGGCCTGATCACCGCGGGCCGTGCCTGGGCGCGTTTCGAACACGGTCAGGTGGTGTTCAAGGCGGAGGTCGGGTCGCAGTCGCCGGCGGTCGGCCAGATCCAGGGCGTCTGGGTGCATCCCGACTGGCGGGGTAGGGGACTGGGCGTCGCAGGCACTGCCGCTCTCGCCCGTGCGGTGGTCCGCAGTGGGCGCACCGCAAGTCTTTACGTGAATGGCTACAACACCGTCGCGCGTGCGACCTACGCACGGATCGGGTTCACCGAGGTGGGCACCTTCGCGACCGTGCTCCTCGACTGATCACGGCACATTCCCCGGTCGCCACGCTCCTACCCGCCGGATCCGATCTCGGTGCGCCTCCGCACGTTGCGGTGCCCACGCTCCTAACATCAGTCCCAATGGCATCAAAAACCTCATCCGCATCACGAGTCACTGGACTTCTGACGGTCCTCGCCGTGGTTGCGACCGTCGGCGGGCTCAGTGCGTGCACCCCCAAGCCGAATGGTCCCGAACCGGTGGCAACGGCGTTCTTCACCGCGCTCGCCAAGGGAGACACCGGCACCGCCGCCGACCTGAGCGACCGGCCCGCCGTCGCGAGAGCGGCCCTCAACGAGGCATGGGCGGGCCTGCAGGCCACCACGCTCGACGCGCAGATCCTCGGCTCCAAGTATGCCGAGGACACCGGCAGCATCGCCTACCGCTACACCTGGCACCTGCCCAAGAACCGCACCTGGACCTATGACGGTCAGCTCAACATGGTCCGCGAGGAGGGGCGCTGGGAAGTCCGTTGGAGCGCAACGGGATTGCACCCCAACCTCGGCGAGAACCAGACGTTCGCGCTGCGTGCGGAGGTCCCGCCGCGGGCGTCGGTGAACGAACGCGGCGGCAGCGACGTGCTGCGGCCCGGCTTCCTGTACAACTACGCGCTAGATGCGAAGGCCGCCGGCGGCGACCTCATGCCCACGGCCACCGCCGTCGCCGACACCCTGCGGCGCTTCGACCCGACCCTGGATGCCCAGCGGCTCGCCGAGACGGCCAGTTCGTTGGCGAAGCCGCTCGACCTCATCACGCTGCGTCAGGCCGACCGCGACGCGGTGGCGCCCGCGATCGGCAGCCTGCCCGGCGTCGTCATCACCCCGCACGCCGAGTTGCTGCCCACTGACGACGGCTTCGCGCCCGACATCATCAACCAGGTCAAGAAGTCGGTCGTGGACGAGCTCGACGGTCAGGCGGGCTGGCGGGTGGTCAGCGTCAACCAGAACGGTGCCGACGTCGACGTGCTCGACGAAACCCCTGGTGCGCCTGCGCCTTCGGTGACCATCAGCCTCGATCGCGCCGTCCAGGACGCCGCGCAGGATGCGGTCGACATGGTCGGCAGGAAGGCCATGATCGTGGCGATCAAGCCGTCCACCGGCGAGATCCTGGCCGTCGCTCAGAACGCCGCCGCCGATGCGGACGGGCCCGCCGCCACCACGGGTCTCTACCCACCGGGCTCGACGTTCAAGATCGTCACCGCGGGTGCGGCAATTGATCGCGACATGGCCACGCCCAACACGCTTCTCGGCTGTCCCGGTCACATCGACATCGGGCAGCGGACCATCCCCAACTACGGCGGATTCGACCTCGGCACGGTGCCCATGTCGCGTGCGTTCGCGAACTCGTGCAACACGACCTTCGCCGAGTTGGCGAGTCGGATGCCGCCGCGGGGTCTCACGACTGCCGCCGCGCAGTACGGCATCGGGACCGACTACGTCGTCGACGGCATCACGACGGTGACCGGATCCGTTCCCCCGACCGTGAACCTGACCGAGCGCACGGAGGACGGCTTCGGCCAGGGCCGGGTCCTGGTCAGCCCATTCGGCATGGCGCTGGCCGCCGCGACCGTCGCCGCCGGGAAGACACCGGTGCCGCAATTGATCGAGGGCAGGCACACCGAGGTGTCGGGTGACACCCCGACCATCACGCCGAAGATGGTCGACGGGTTGCGACCGATGATGCAGCTGGTCGTGACCAACGGCACGGCGAAGGACCTCAACGGCAGCGGTGACGTCCGCGGCAAGACGGGTGAGGCCGAGTTCGAGGGCGGCTCACACGCCTGGTTCGCCGGTTACCGCGGCGACCTCGCCTTCGCGGCCCTGATCGTCGGCGGCGGCAGCTCCGAGTACGCCGTGCGGATGTGCAAGGACATGCTCGACGGACTGCCCCCGGACTACCTGGCCTGAGTAGCCTGGTCCTGGCGAAGGGACGGGCAGCAATGACCAGCATCAACTCGGGTAACGGCTCTGACACGGGCGGAGAAGCCCTCGTGCTCCGCATTTCGGATGCCGACCGCAACGGCACGTTGCGCCGACTGCACAACGCGGTGGCGCTCGGGCTCATCGACATCGACGAGTTCGAGGAACGCTCGGCTGCGGTGTCGCAGGCCCGCCTGCACTCAGAACTCGCCGCGCTCGTCGAGGATCTGCCCGGTCCGGGTGCGATCGTCACGACGGCGACCGACCGGGTGGAACTCCGTGGCGTGCTGGGCTCGCTCAAGCGTCAGGGCGAGTGGATCGTGCCCACCCGACTGTCCTTGGTGCGGCGCATCGGATCGATCGATCTCGACCTCACCCGGGCGCGGTTCGCCGGGCCGATCGTGGTGATCGAACTGGACGTGAAATTCGGATCGGTGGACATCCGGCTTCCCGATGGCGCGAGTGCGTCCATCGACGACGTCGAGGTGGTCGTCGGCAGTGCTCGCGACCACCGCAAGGATGCTCCCGCGGAGGGCTCGCCGCACGTCATCCTCACCGGACGCAGCGTGTGCGGTTCGATCGACATCCGCGGGCCGCGCAAGTCGTTGTTCGGCCGCGGCTAGCGACGATCCAGCACTGCGAAGCTCAGCGTTGCGCGGCTGGCGAGGCGGTCGCGGCCGACGTCGGTGACGTCGACGGACCTGACGATCATCCGACGACCCGCCCGCACGATGGTGGCCTCGGCCCGCGCGGGGCCCTGGACGATCGGCGCCAGGAAGTGCACGTTCATGTCTGCGGTGGTGACGTCCTGATCCGGGCCGACGGCGTTGCCCGCCAACCGCCACGCTGGGATGTCGATCAGGGTGGCTACCAGCCCGCCCTGAAGCGCACCCCGGATGTTGACCAGGTTCGGCCGGTTGTCCATCTCGATTACCATGCGCTCGGCGGACTCTTCGATGTCCCGCATGCCCAATTGGCGCAGCAGGTGTTGCTCTTCGATCACCGCCGTACGGTAACACCATTACCGCAATGAGTTCGTGGCTCGTCAGGGGTGCGGGCAGCGCCGTCTTCGATCACCGTTCGACAGCGGTTACGCTGGCAGGATGCCCGTTCGCACCGCCCTTCGACCCGGCGAGCTGTCCCCGACGCTGCCGGTGCCCAAGTCGATCCCGCGCCCCGAATACGCGTGGAAGTCGTCCGTTCGGGAGGGCTCCGAACCCTGGGTGCAGACGCCCGAGGTCATCGAGAGGATGCGCGTCGCCGGACGCATCGCGGCCAATGCGCTCGCCGAAGCGGGCAAGGCGGTCGCGCCAGGTGTCACCACCGACGAGCTGGACCGGATCGCCCACGACTACATGGTCGACCACGGCGCCTACCCGTCGACTCTGGGTTACAAGGGCTATCCCAAGTCCTGCTGCACGTCGCTGAACGAGGTCATCTGTCACGGCATCCCCGACTCGACCGTCGTGCAGGACGGCGACATCGTCAACATCGACGTGACCGCCTACCTCGACGGCGTGCACGGCGACACCAACGCCACCTTCCTGGCGGGTGACGTCTCCGAGGAGCACCGTCTGCTCGTCGAGCGGACCCACGAGGCGACGATGCGCGCCATCAAGGCCTGCAAGCCCGGCCGTCAACTGTCGGTTGTCGGCCGCGTCATCGAGGCCTACGCGAATCGGTTCGGCTACAACGTCGTCCGTGACTTCACCGGCCACGGCATCGGCACGACGTTCCACAACGGTCTGGTGGTCCTGCACTACGACCAGCCCGCAATCGACACCGTGCTGGAGCCTGGCATGACGTTCACGATCGAGCCGATGATCAACCTCGGTGCGCTGGACTACGAGATCTGGGACGACGGCTGGACGGTCGCCACCACCGACAAGAAGTGGACCGCGCAGTTCGAACACACCCTAGTGGTCACCGACGACGGCGCCGAGATCCTGACGCTTGCGGAGTGACCCGGCCCGGCATGGACGTCCTTGCGCGACCAGACGCAAAGGTGCCTGACACGCCGGGTAAACGGGACCATTTGCGTCTGCTCGCGGGGAGAACGTGAGCGGCGCGCTGCTGGTCGCGGGGACCACCTCCGACGCAGGCAAGTCGATGATGGTCGCCGGTCTTTGTCGGCTGTTGGCGCGCAAGGGCGTTCGCGTGGCGCCGTTCAAGGCGCAGAACATGTCCAACAACTCGGCCGTCACGACTGAAGGCGGGGAGATCGGACGCGCCCAGGCGATGCAGGCCCGGGCGGCGGGTCTGCAGCCAAGCGTGCGGTTCAACCCGGTCCTGCTGAAACCGGGCAGTGACCGGACCTCCCAACTGGTGGTCAGGGGCCAGGTCTCGGGCACGGTCGCAGCGGGTGACTACTTCCACCACCGCGCCATGCTCGCCGAGGTGGTCAACGCGGAACTCGGCTCGCTGAGAGGCGAATTCGACGCCGTCATCTGTGAAGGAGCGGGCTCGCCTGCCGAGATCAATCTGCGGGCAACCGATCTGGCAAACATGGGTCTGGCGCGTGCCGCAGAACTACCCGTGATCCTGATCGGGGACATCGACCGCGGCGGTTTACTGGCACACCTCTTCGGGACCGTGGCCGTCCTCGAACCCGACGACCAGCGCCTCATTGCGGGATTCGTGGTCAACAAGTTCCGCGGCGATCCGGCCCTGCTCGCGCCTGGCCTCGATCAGCTCGAACGGCTCACCGGGCGGCCGACGTATGGCGTGATCCCCTACGACGACGGGCTGTGGCTCGACGCGGAGGACTCGCTGTCGGTCCAAGCGCACCGGATCGTGGGAATCCCGGGGCACGCGCGGGGCGTCGACTCGCTGCGCGTGGCCGCCGTCCGCCTGCCGCGCATCTCCAACTCCACCGACGTGGAGGCTCTGGCATGCGAACCGGGCGTGCTGGTCCGATGGGTGACCGACGCCGCCGACCTCGCCGACGCCGACGTCGTCGTTCTGCCGGGCAGCAAGGCGACGGTGTCCGATCTTTCCTGGCTGCGGGAACGTGGACTCGCCGCCGGCGTGAGCGCGCACGCGGCGTCCGGACGTGCCGTGCTCGGCATCTGCGGCGGGTTCCAGATGCTGTGCCGGACCATCGACGATCCCGTCGAGTCGGGCCAACGTCGCGTCGAGGGCCTGGGACTGCTTGACGCCGACATCGTCTTCGAACCCGCCAAGACGCTGCGCCACTGGGATGGGCCCTTGCGCGGGTACGAGATTCACCACGGTCAGGTGGCGCGAACCTCCGATGACCCCTGGTTGGACGTCGGCCTTCGGCGCGGCGCGGTGTATGGGACGCACTGGCATGGGCTCCTCGACAACGACGACGTGCGGCGCCGGTGGCTCACCGACGCCGCGTCGGCGGCGGGAAGGCACGGTTTCGTCGTCGCCGACGACGTCGACGTGACCGCTCGCCGCGATGCCCAGCTCGACGTGATGGCCGACCTCTTGGCGGCCCACCTCGACGTCGCGGCGGTGTTGGACCTCCTCGCGCATGGCGCCCCGTGGCGGCCCGTCATCACCTCGATGATCAGTGGTCCGTGAGTAGCCTTCAGTCATGTCAGCGACGTCGAAGGTGCTCGTCGTCGTGGCGAGCGTGACCATCGCCCTGTCCGGCTGTGCCGTCAAGGGCACGCCCACCTGGCCGGGCGCGCGACTGAACGACAGCCTGCTGACCGAGGCCGACTTTCCGCCGGGTGTCCAGTTCGGCCGCATCACCGAGCAGCCCGGACAACCCGACGGCGAAGGTGCGCCGCCTGCCATGGCGTCCGAGCCCGACGGCTGTTCGGATGGTCTGACGCGGGTGATCGCCACGTCGGCCGAGCGCGGACCCGGGAGTGCAGCGAAGTACATCGTCGCCTACGACGGCGCGCGGATCGTCATGACCGTTTTGACGTCTGCCTTGGATCTGGACCAGTTGGCTGCCACCGCGTCGCGCTGCGAGCTGTATCTGACGTACTTCGACGACGAGTCCGAGCCGATCCCGATCACCACCACGAAGTTGAAGGCAGCGCGTCCGGACTCGCTGGTGTACCAGCAGACAATGCAGTTGCAAGGGACCGAGAGCAGCGTGTTCTTCGCGTTCGAGAACGTCGGGGACGCGGGAATGTTCGCGATCGCGTTTCCCACCGCCGTCCCGTCGATCTCCGTCAAAGGCTCGCTGCCGCAAACGTTTCTGGACATCACCGCAAAGCAGGCCGAGCGGCTGAAGCAACGCTGAGGGTTGTATTGCAAGCGCGTGAAAACCGGCACTGATCACGATCGATCCCTGTAGCGTGGCGCAATGCCTTCGACCGTGCCGACCGTCGACGGATTCCCGGCCACCGTCGACGTGTCTGGCCCCGAGAAGGGGTCGGTCGTGGTGCTGCTCGGAGCCGCGCACCAAGGGCCATCTGCGTATGACGCGGTCTGTCAGCGGTTGCACACCGCATCGTTGCGGACCGTCGTCATCGCCCCCGACCCGCGTTTGCGCCCGAAGTCCGTCATCGGGATCCTCGACTCCGTCGGGGTGCGCTGGGCGCTTCTGGTGGGCGACCGCGTCGGGGGGGAGTTGGCCTGGGAGTTGGCCGCCACCCGGCTGGACCGGTTCATCGGTTTGGTCGTGGTCGACCGCGGGCACCCGCGCGTGCCCGATCAGGCGGGCGTCATCCGCGATGAGCACTGCCCGCCCGTCGAGGTGAACACCACCGTGCTCGTCAGCACGCCAGCGGCGCGGAACGCGGCCAAGGCCAGTCAGCGCTACGTGTACGGCGACTACCGCATCGTCGAGTTGCTCGGCCGGCGCAACGTCCAGGAGTCCACCGCGCAATTGGCCGCCGAGATCGTTCTGCGCACCAGCACCTGGTGAAACCAGCGCGTGGCATAGTAGTGGCATGAATCGCATACGGCTGAGCACTACGGTTGATGCGGCATTGCTGGGTAGCGCGCGCAGTCTGCGGTCGGGGGTAACCGACGCCGCGCTCATCGATGAGGCACTCGCGGCCCTGCTCGCGAACAACAGGTCCGCCGAGTTGGATGCGAGCTATGCCGCCTACGACGAGCAGCCTCCCGATGAGCCCGACCTATGGGGCGATTTGTCGTCATGGCGGCGTGCTGCAGGCGCGTCGTGAGTGCACTTCCTGCTCGCGGCGAGGTGTGGTGGTGCGAGTTGGTTGAGGTCGGGCGCCGTCCCGTCGTCGTCTTGTCCCGGGACGCGGCGATCCCTCGACTGAGGCGAGCACTCGTCGCGCCGTGCACGACGACGATTCGCGGCCTGGCCAGCGAAGTCGTCCTGGAGCCCGACGGGGACCCGATTCCCCGCCGCTCGGCGGTGAGTATGGACTCGGTCGAAAGCGTGTCCGTCGCGACTCTCGTGGAACGCGTTGGTCGGCTGGCAGACACCCGCATGCGCGAGATCTGCAAGGCTCTCGAGGTCGCGGTCGCCTGCGCGGGCTGACGGTCGGCAGGTGACGCCGGGCGATCCGGTTCTGGTGTCAAAGTGGCCGCAGTGGCGCCTGCGACGTGCACTGCCGTCCGGTGTGGTGACACGCCACCCGAGCCACTGACGTTGTCGGCGTGCTTCCCTATCCTTCGCTCATGGTGTCGCCCCACGGCTTCGACCTCGACGTCGGAGAACTGCTCGCCGAGTTCGACTCGGCGACCGTCGCACGCGGCACGCGATACGCCAATCTGGGACGCGTCCGCGACACCGCCTGGAGCGACGACGGGCTCGAGCTCACGGGTAGCTGTTCGGGTTCAGGGGGCCATCTGTACCGGGTCACCGCCGGCTTCCAACGCTTCGGCGACGATCTCCGGCTCGCATTGGCCAGCTGCTCGTGCCCGGTGGGGGTCTACTGCAAACACGCCGTCGCGCTGGTACTGACCGCCTCATCGGACGGCGCCCAACCGCCCGCCGACCGTTGGCGCGCCGTTCTCACCAAGATGTTGAGCGAACTGACTCCCCGCAGTGGCGAACACGCCTCGCCGATCGGCCTGCAATTCTCCGTCGCGCCGCCCAACCGGTACCGGCCGGGCACCGAGATCGCGCTGCGTCCGGTCACCCTCGGCAAGCGCGGAACGTGGATCAAGACCGGCCTGAACTGGCAACGTCTCGCTTACCATGCCAACGCCACCGAGTTCGATCGCCGTCAATACGATGCGCTGCGCGCCCTCGTCGCCGACGTGCAGAGGTCCGGAATAGCGCCCATCAGTGACGTGATGTCGATCGGCTATGTGCCACCGGCCTTTTGGCCGCGGTTGGACGATGCAATCGAGTCCGGTGTCACCGTCGTCGCCGACGGCGGCAGTGGTCTGCATGCCGTCGACTTCATCAAGAGCGTGCAGGTGCGGCTCGACTTCACCTCCGACGATGCGGGCGGTGCCACGATGTCGGTGGCGCTGATCGTGGATGGCGAGCGTTGCAGTGGCACCGGCGTGGGCCTCATCGGATCACCGGCGCCACACGGGATCTACGTGATCGTCGATGGCGTGCTGCGGCTGGGCCGGTTCGACCCCGTGCCCGGGCGTACGACGCTCGATCTCCTCGCTCGCAACGAACTCCTGCACATTCCCGCTGAGACGGTTGCGGAGTTCTCGCTGGACGTCCTTCCGCGGTTGGTCGGCGTCACACCGGTGGAGATCGAGGATGGACTGTTCACTCCACCGATCATCAGTGGTCCCACACCGGTACTGACGGTGACGCTCGGTGCCGACGGCGTCCGCACGCACTGGAGCATTCGCTACCAGGTCAACGACAAGCATCACGACTTCGACCACGATTCATTGGCGGATGGGACGGCCTACCGCGATGCGGACGCCGAAGTCCTTGCGTGGGAAGCCATCACCTCCGCGCTGAGAGTCGTCGCGGCCGCCTCGCGCACGTGGAAACGACAAGCGGGTCGACATCTCCTGCAGATGATGAAGCGGCAAGTGGACGCCACGCTGATCAACGAGCTGACGGCGATCGGCGAATCCCACGATGCGGCAGGCGCAGCCACGGTGGCGTCGCTGGCGACCCTCCGCGCGGGTGTCGACCTCACCCTGGCCGAGGCTGCGGTGCTCATCGGCGAGCTCCTGCCGCAACTGGACTGCCGCGACGCCTTCACGATCGAATTGGACCAGGGCGCGCCCGACTTCCGTGCCGCCAACAGTGTTCCACGGCTCGAGTTCGCCAGCGGCGACGGGGAGCCGGTGCGCAACGACTGGTTCGACCTGAGCATCGCGCTGCAGATTGACGGGCAGCACGTGCCGATTGCCGCAGTCATCGCCGAATTGACCTCGGGTGCAACGCACATGCTGCTGCCCAACGGAGTCTACTTCCGCCTGGACACACCGGAACTCCTCCGTCTGCGGGACCTGCTCGACGAGGCTCGCGCGCTCGGTGAGATCGAGGGCGACAAGGTGAATGCGGGATCGCGCAACGTCACCCTGTGGGAGGAACTGCTCGCCCTCGGTGTCGTCGACGAACAGATGGCCAGCTGGCGGGAGAGTCTCGCGAGGCTCGCGACGGCGCGTCCACCCGTTCCCGTCGACGTGCCCGACGGGCTCGATGCCACCCTGCGTGACTACCAGCGCGATGGGCTGAACTGGCTGTCGTTCCTGTGGGACAACGAACTCGGTGGTGTGCTCGCCGACGACATGGGGCTGGGCAAGACGGTGCAGACCCTGGCCCTGATCGCCCGCGTCGTCGAACAGGGCGCCCGGCGGTTCCTGGTCATCGCACCGACCAGCGTGGTCACCAACTGGGTCGCGGAATGCCGCAAGTTCACGCCCGGGCTGACTGCGCTAGCCGTCACCAGCACCGAGGGCCGGTCGGGCACCTCGCTGGCGGAGCAGGTGGCGGCCGCCGACATCGTGGTCACGTCCTACGCGCTGCTACGCATCGACTTCGAGGCGTATGCCGGGATCGACTGGGCGGGAGTCATTCTGGACGAAGCCCAGTTCGTCAAGAACCACACCAGCAAGACACACCAGTGCGTGCGTCGACTCGACGCCCGGTTCAAGTTGGCCATCACCGGCACGCCGATGGAGAACAACCTGATGGAGCTGTGGTCGTTGCTGTCGATCACCGCACCGGGTCTGTTCCCGTCACCCAAGGCGTTCACCGACCACTTCCGCAAGCCGATCGAGTCCGGAACCGACAGGGAACGGCTGCCCGTGCTGCGCCGCCGGATCAGGCCGGTGATGCTGCGCCGGACCAAGAGCCAGGTCGCCGGTGAGCTGCCGCCGAAGCAGGAACAGGTGCTCACCCTCGACCTCGGTCCCAGACATCGGAAGATCTACGACACGCGCATGGCCCGCGAGCGTCAGAAGGTTCTGGGGCTCCTCGGTGAATGGGAGAAGAACCGGTTCCAGATCTTCCGGTCGTTGACGCTGCTGCGACAGCTCAGCCTTCATGCCGGGTTGGTCGACGGAACGAAGATCGACGTCGGCGCCGCGAAGGTCGACTTCCTGATCGAGCAGTTGCCCGGCTTGGTGGCCGAGGGCCACAGCGCATTGGTCTTCAGTCAGTTCACCGGCTTCCTCGACATCCTGCGGGCTCATCTCGATGCCATCGGGTTGAGCTACAGCTACCTGGACGGTTCCTCGAGTTCCCGCCAGCGTGACATCGCGATTCGTGATTTCAAGGCAGGCACCAATCCGGTGTTCCTGATCAGTCTCAAGGCCGGTGGCTTCGGGCTCAACCTCACCGAAGCCGACTACTGCTTCGTCTGCGACCCGTGGTGGAACCCCGCAGCCGAGGCGCAGGCCATCGACCGGACACATCGCATCGGTCAGACGCGTCCGGTCACCGTCTATCGGCTGGTCTCGGAAGGGACCATCGAAGAGAAGGTGGTCGCCCTGCAGACGCGCAAGCGTGAACTGTTCACGGCCGTCGTCGACGAGGGTGACGTCTTCGGGTCGGCCATCACCGCTTCCGATGTGCGAGAACTGTTCGGATAGCGCCCTTCTCGCCGATCGGCGTCAGGTGAGGTCGGCGACCTCGACCTGCTTGATCGGACCGGTGAACCACTTCTTCACCGAGACGTGCCAGTAAATGAACAGCAGGATGAGCACACCGCCGACGAGCAACGGCGTGTAGTTGACGAACTTCCACTCGAAGCTCGGGTCCCAAGGCATACCACCAGGCGAATACGGGAACAACGCGATCACCGACGTGACGACGATCTCGACCATTGCCACCGGGGCCATCCACTTGTAGTGCCCGCGCAGATTCCAGCTGCCCACCTTGAACGAATCACCGGCCCTCCAGCGGTAGTAGATCGGCACGAGGAAGGCCAGATACAACCCGACGACACCGATGGACACGACCGCGAAGAAGGCGACCGGAACCGGTGCCCCGTTGATATCGACCGCGACGAGTGCGGGCAACGTGATGAGCATGGCGATGACTGCGGAGAGTATGACGCCGTTTGCCGGCACCCTGTTCGAGTTCAGAGTCGACCACAATTGGTGGCCTGGCACCGCTCTGTCGCGACTAAACGCGAACAGCATGCGTGACGAACTGGTCATGCAGGCCATCGCGCAGAAGAACTGACCCGCCGTTGAGATGAGCAGCACGGTACCGACCCAGCCGGAGCTCATCGCCTGGGCGAAGATCACCGCGACCGCGCCACCCCCGGCGGACACGGCGTCTGAGTCCTGAACGGCAAAAAGGAACGCCAGCAACAGGATCCACCCGCCGATGGCCGAATAGAAGATCGACTGCCAGATGCCCTTGGCGGCCGCGTTGGCCGCGCTCTTGGTCTCCTCGGACAGGTGCGCGGAGGCGTCGTAACCGGTGATCGTGTACTGCGTGAGGATCGCCGTAATCGGCAGAACGAGGAACAGGAAACCCCATCCCGACGTCGCGCCGCCGAACAGGCCGGTGTTGTTGATGGTCTTGGTGAACACGTCGGAGAAGCTGGCATGCTGCTCGGGCACCAGGAACAGAATCAGGATGACGGCGGCGGCGCCGATCACGTGCCACCACACCGAGATGTTGTTGATCACGGCCAGCAAGTGGCTGGAGAAGATGTTGACCAAGGCGGCTAGGGCCAGAATCACCACGAAGATGATGAAGACCCTGGTCAGGCTATAGCCCTCGAGCCAGGTCTCGCTGAAAGTGCCCAGCGTGAGGTCCAGGAAGGTCGCGCACCCGTAGGAGACGGAGGCCACGATGGCGATCAGCCCGATCAGGTTCAGCCAACCGGTGTAGTAACCCGCTTTAGCTCCACCGAGTTTGCTGGCCCACCAGTAGATTCCGCCCGAGGTGGGGTACGCGGACACCAGCTCGGATAGGCACAGCCCGATGACCAGGATGAAGACCGCGACGATCGGCCAACCCCAGGCGATGGCGGCCGGACCACCGTTGTTCCATCCGAGGCCGAACGAGGTGAAACAGCCCGCCAGGATCGAGATGATCGAGAACGAGATGGCGAAGTTGCTGAAGCCGGACCAGGAGCGGTTCAGCTCCTGGGTGTACCCAAGTCTTGCAAGGTGCTTTTCGTCGTCACTTAGCTCCGACAGATCTTGACCCTCTGGCACGGCGTTCTCCTTCTCGGGGCGGCGCTCACACCAGAGCACGCACTGAATAGGGACAATAGATTGGCAATGGTCTTGTGTCCTACCTTTGGCAGTGACGGTTGTGTAAATCTGTGAAGGGAATGCCCAGTGACGCGTATCCAATGGTTGACTTCAGGGCAAGATCGTCCGCTTTGAGAGGCAGGGAACGTGACCAAGGGAAGCGCTCGATCGGGGATGTTGCAGCTGCCCGAGTTGGAGAAGTTGGTGGCTGACGGCGAGATCGACACCGTCATCGTCGCCTTCACCGACATGCAGGGCAGGCTGACCGGCAAACGGATCTCGGCTCGGTTGTTCGTCGACGACGTGAGCGCGCACGGAGCCGAGTGCTGCAACTACCTGCTGGCCGTCGACGTCGACATGAACACCGTCGACGGATACGCCATGTCGAGCTGGGAGGCCGGCTACGGGGACATGGTGATGACGCCGGACTTCTCCACGCTGCGCACGATTCCGTGGCTGCCCGGCACCGCGCTGGTGATGGCCGACCTCGGCTGGCATGACGGCAAGCCCGTGGGTCCCGCGCCGCGGGGCATCCTGCGCGCTCAGCTCGACCGGCTGGCGCAACGCGGCATGGTGGCCGTCGCGGCGACCGAGCTGGAGTTCATGGTCTTCGACGATTCCTATCGCGACGCGTGGTCGAAGGGCTACAACGGGCTGACCGCCGCCACCGACTACAACATCGATTACGCGATGGTGGCGTCCACCAGGATGGAACCGCTGCTGCTCGACATCCGGGTCGGGATGGAGGGCGCGGGCCTGTACTGCGAGGGCGTCAAGGGCGAGTGCAACCTTGGCCAGCAGGAGATCGGATTCCGGTACGACGACGCGCTGGTCACCTGCGACAACCACACGATCTACAAGAACGGCGCCAAGGAAATCGCCGACCAGCATGGCAAGAGCCTCACGTTCATGGCGAAGTTCGACGAGCGCGAGGGAAACAGCTGTCACATCCACCTCTCGTTCCGAGGCGACGACGGCACCCCCGTGTTCGCCGACGACGACGATCCGCTCGGCATGTCGCCGATGTTCCGCAGCTTCGTCGCGGGCCAGCTGGCCACCTTGCGTGAGTTCACGCTGTTCTACGCGCCGAACATCAACTCCTACAAGCGATTCGTCGACGGCAGCTTCGCGCCGACCGCCGTCGCATGGGGCATGGACAACCGCACCTGCTCGTTGCGCGTGGTCGGCCAAGGGCACGGTATGCGCATGGAGTGCCGGGCGCCGGGTGGCGACGTCAACCAGTACCTCGCCGTCTCCGCGTTGATCGCGGGCGGTCTGCACGGCATCGACCAACAGCTCGAGTTGCCCGACGCGTGCTCGGGCAACGCGTACACCAGTGGCGCAGAACGCCTTCCGACCACGCTGGCCGAGGCCGCCCAGTTGTTCGCCGAATCGACGGTGGCGCGCGAGGCGTTCGGCGACGAGGTCGTCGAGCACTATCTCAACAACGCCCGCGTCGAGTTGAAGGCGTTCAACTCGACGGTCACCGACTGGGAGAGGCGACGTGGTTTCGAGCGCCTCTAGGCCCGTCGTCGGGCTGACCACGTACCTGCAGCAGGCTCAGACCGGGGTGTGGGACGTGCGGGCAAGTTTCCTGCCCGCCGTGTACGGCGAGGGCGTCACCTCGGCAGGCGGCATCGTCGTGCTGCTTCCGCCGCAGTCGGTGGACGACGCCATCGTCGCGCGTGTGCTCGACGGTCTGGACGGTCTGGTGGTCACCGGCGGTCGCGACGTCGATCCCGCCACCTACGGTCAAGCGCCACACCCGACCACGGACGAGCCGGCGCGTGATCGCGACGCCTGGGAATTGGCCTTGGTGCGTGGGGCATTGGCGCGCGGGTTGCCCCTGCTGGGCATCTGCCGAGGTGCGCAGGTCCTCAACGTCGCACTCGGGGGCACACTGCACCAGCACCTCCCCGACGTCGTCGGCCACGACCAACATCAACTGGGCAACGCCGTGTTCAGCACCTCGTCGATCCGGACGGTGCCCGGCACCCGGCTCGCCAAGCTGATCGGCCAGTCCACCGACGCCCAGTGCTACCACCACCAGGCCATTTCCGAGCTCGGCACGGGGCTGATGGCCAGTGCGTGGGATCCGGACGGGGTGATCGAGGCCGTCGAGATACCGGGCAATACCTTCGTTCTGGCGGTCCAGTGGCATCCCGAGGAGCGCCTCGACGACCTGCGTCTCTTCGCCGGAGTCGTCGAGGCCGCCGCGTCGTACACGTCGAACAAGAAGCCATCGAATCGGGAAAGGGACACCGCGTGAGCACGTCGACACTGATCAACCCGGCGACCGAGGAGGTATTGCGCACCGTCGAATTGCTCGACGTCCCCGCCGTCGACGACGCGGTCGCGCGGGCGACGGCCGCGCAGAAGAAGTGGGCCAAGCTGGCGCCCGCCGACCGGGCCGCCGCGTTGCGATCGTTCGCCGCGCAGGTCGACGCCCACGTCGACGAGCTGGCGGCATTGGAGGTGGCCAACTCCGGGCACGTGATCGGCAACGCCGAGTGGGAGGCCGGACACGTCCGCGACGTGCTGCAGTTCTACTCTGCGAGCCCGGAGCGGCTGTCCGGCAAGCAGATTCCGGTCGCCGGTGGGCTCGACGTCACGTTCAACGAGCCACTCGGTGTCGTCGCCGTGATCGCGCCGTGGAACTTCCCGATGACCATCGCGTCGTGGGGCTTCGTGCCCGCGCTCGCCGCGGGCAACGCCGTTCTGGTCAAGCCCGCCGAGATCACCCCGTTGACCACGATGCGGCTGGCCGAACTCGGACGCGAGGCGGGCCTACCCGACGGACTGTTCCAGGTGCTGCCCGGCAAGGGCTCGGTGGTGGGGGAGCGGTTCATCAGTCACCCCGACGTCCGCAAGATCGTCTTCACGGGTTCCACCGAGGTGGGCGTGAAGGTGATGGCGGGCGCCGCTCGGCAGGTCAAGCGGGTGACGCTGGAACTCGGCGGCAAGAGTGCAAACATCGTCTTCGACGACTGCGACCTGGAGAAGGCTGCCGCCACCGCACCGTACGGCGTGTTCGACAACGCCGGTCAGGACTGCTGTTCGCGGAGCCGAATCCTGGTCCAGCGCAACGTCTACGACAAGTTCATGGAGCTACTCGAGCCCGCGGTCAAGGGCGTGGTCGTCGGCGATCCGGCCTCTCGCGACAGCGAGATGGGTCCGCTGGTGTCCCGCCCGCACTTCGACACCGTGGCGTCCTACGTGCCCGACGACGCCCCCGTCGCCTTCCGCGGCTCGGCGCCGACGGGACCCGGATACTGGTTCCCGCCAACGGTGCTCACCCCGCAGCGCACCGATCGCACGGTCACCGAGGAGATCTTCGGTCCCGTCGTCACGGTGTTGCCGTTCGAGGACGAGGCCGACGCGATCGAGCTCGCCAACGACAGCCCGTACGGTCTGTCCGGGTCGATCTGGACCGACAACCTGTCGCGGGCGCTGCGGGTGTCGCGAGGCGTGGAATCCGGCAACCTGTCCGTGAACTCGCACTCGTCGGTCCGCTACAGCACGCCGTTCGGAGGCTTCAAGCAATCGGGGCTGGGCCGCGAGCTCGGTCCGGACGCACCGTTGCACTTCACCGAGACGAAGAACGTCTTCTTTGCGATTACGGAGGAAAACTAGATGGATCTGACCCAACGGCTCGCTGGCAAGGTCGCGGTCATCACCGGTGGCGCCAGCGGTATAGGGCTCGCGACGGCCAAGCGGATGCGGGCCGAGGGCGCGACGATCGTCATCGGCGACATCGACCCGGCTACGGGCAAGACCGTGGCCGAGGACCTGAATGGCACCTTCGTTCAGGTCGACGTCTCGGACCAGGTCGCCGTCGACGCGCTGTTCGACACCGCGGCCGAGAAATACGGATCGGTGGACATCGCCTTCAACAACGCGGGCATCTCACCGCCGGAGGACGACCTCATCGAGAACACCGAACTCGATGCGTGGGAACGGGTTCAGGACATCAACCTGAAGTCGGTTTACCTGTGCAGCAAGGCGGCTCTGCGACACATGGTTTCCCAGCAGCGGGGTTCGATCATCAACACCGCGTCGTTCGTGGCGGTGATGGGGTCGGCCACCTCGCAGATCTCCTACACCGCATCCAAGGGCGGGGTGCTGGCGATGTCCCGCGAACTGGGCGTGCAGTTCGCGCGCCAGGGCATTCGCGTCAATGCGCTCTGCCCGGGGCCGGTGAACACCCCACTGCTGCAGGAGCTCTTCGCGAAGGATCCGGAGCGGGCCGCGCGTCGGCTGGTGCACATTCCGCTCGGTCGGTTCGCCGAGCCGGAGGAGCTCGCCGCCGCGGTGGCGTTCCTGGCCAGCGACGACTCGTCGTTCATCACCGGCTCGACGTTCCTGGTCGACGGTGGCATCAGCTCCGCCTACGTGACGCCGCTCTGACGTCATGACCACCCCTGCACCGAATCCGCAGCCCGCCAGCGAGGCCCTGCTGCGTCCGGTGCGGCTCGGCAACGCCTTCGAGGACACCGTCGGCAGGCTGCTCGAGACCATCCGGCTCGGCGTGCTGGAGCCCGGCGAATCGCTGCCCCCGGAGCGCGAACTGGCGACTCGGCTCGGTGTCAGCCGCGACACCGTCCGCGAGGCCATCAGGTCGTTGTCCGAGGCCGGCTACCTGGTGTCTCGCCGCGGCCGGTACGGCGGCACCTTCCTGGCCGAGGATCTGCCGGCGCCTAGTGCCGACGGAATCAGATTCAGCCGCGCCGACATCGACGACGCACTGCGGCTGCGCGAGATCCTCGAAGTGGGTGCGGCGCGGATGGCGGCGGGTCGGACGCTTACCGCCGGTGAGCGCGAGACGTTGTGGGCCCGGCTGGCGGATGTCCG
>NZ_DASQEU010000067.1:0-5365 GCF_035633495.1 Mycobacterium sp.
TTGTCGTAGCTGCCAACATGGAGAGTCTGGACCGACAAACCCTCCTCGAAAGTTTCGCAGCGGACCAGCGGACCGGCGGGCAGCCTCTTCTTCTCCGCCGTGGTCTGCTCAACGGCTGGTCAACAGAGTCGGTCGTCCAAATGGGCTCTGACCTGCAGGCACGGACTCCGCAGCCCGAGACTCAGGTCGTGATGCGTTTCGTTTCGTATGCCCACATGGCGATCTCGACCCGGTTCCTGGCGCCGAGCTTGCCCATGAGGCTGGCGAGGTGGGTCTTGACTGTGCTGAGGCTGATGTAGAGCTCGTCGGCGATCTCGGCGTTGGTCAGGCCCGTGGCCACGGTGAGGAGCACCTCCTCCTCCCGGGCGGTGAGCGGTTCGATCGGCTGAACCGTTGGCTGCCCCGTTCGCAGTTCCGCGAAGGCCGCCAGCAGGCGCACCGTGACGTTCGGGGCGATGAGCGCCTCGCCGTTGGCAGCCGCATGGATCGCCTGGCTGAGCAGCTCGGGCCCGGCGTCCTTGAGCAGGAAGCCGCGGGCTCCCGCCTTAAGCGCGCCGTGGACGTACTCGTCGAGGTCGAAGGTGGTGATCACCACGACGGCCATCGGGTCCTCGACGTCAGGCCCCGCGAGCAGACGGGTGGCTTCGAGACCGTTCACGTCGGGCATGCGGATGTCGAACAGGCACACGTCGGGTCGCAGCTGACGAGCCAGCGCGACCGCCTCGCGACCGTCTCGCGCCTCGGCGATCACCTCGATGCCGGGCTGGGCGTCGAGGATCATCCGGAGCCCGGTCCGGATGAGCTCCTGGTCGTCGGCGACGAGCACACGGATGCTCATCGGGTCGGACCCACCCGAGGGAGCACCGCGTCGACCACCCAGCCTCGGTCGACGCCGGGGCCGACCTCGAGCGTGCCCCCGAGGAGTGTCGCGCGCTCCGTCATGCCGACGACGCCGTAGCCCTCCCAGGCTCGGCTGGTGGAGACCGCGTCCCCGTCGTCGCGGACCGTCAGTCGTACGACGTCGTCCGCACCGGCGACCAAGACATCGATCCGGGTGGCGCGTCGGGCGTGACGCATCGCGTTGGTGATCGACTCCTGGGCAATGCGGTAGGTCGCGGCTGCGACCGACGGGCTGAGGTCGTCAAGCTCGCCAGACATGTGGACCTCGACCCGGGGCTCGTCGCCGCGGGTGCGTGCGAGCCGCTCGATGTCGGCTACGCCACCCTGGGGAGCGAGGTCGGCATCGTCGCGTTCGCGCAGAGCGCCCACCATGGCCCGCATCTCGGCGAGAGTACGGGAACCTTCCGCCTCGATGATCTTGAGAGCGTCAGCCGCGGCGGAGGGTCGCGACTCGGCGACCACGCGTCCCGCCTGAGCGCGGATCACCATCGCCGACACGTGGTGCGCCACGGTGTCGTGCAGCTCGCGCGCCAGCTGCTCGCGTTCCCGCAGTCTGACCTGGTCCAGCTCGCGAGTTCGCGAGGTTGTCCCGAAGCGGACCAAGGCGCCGAGAAATGCGGGGAACATGAGGAACACGAAGCCCGCTGCCGCTTCGCCGAAGCCGTTGAAATCGCTCGCGATCCCGAGCAGGCCGCCGACCACGACGATCGACAACCCGATCACGACTTCGCGACCAGACCCCCATCGAAGCAGTGCGTAGGGGACCAGCAGCACATAGATCATCGTGTACAGCCCCACGGATGTGGCGGGACCATTGATCAGCGTGACGAGGTTCAGCACGATGAGTGCGCCGAAGAGCACCGCGGCGACAGCGAGTGGGTGCGTCCGCCGCCACAGAAGCGGGAACACCAACGCCACGGCGAGCACGAGCGCCGCCGGACGCCACGCGGCATCCGTACGAAGGATGCCTTCGAGAACGGCGGTCGGCACCAGGACAGCGACCAGTGCCCAGTCCCGCCACACGCGCGCAGGCGGCTGCGGAGCCCGAGGTTCGTTCCACAAGGCCAGGACCGCGTTTCCCATCACGGGTCCAGCGTAGGGATCGCACGCGGTCGCTGTATCGGCCGAAAGAACCAGCCGTGTCCCGGTCCATCGGCCGGTACGACTCAGGCCTCCACGGCCGATGTCCCGCACGGCGTGGCTGGCCACGATCGAGGACGTCGGCAGTTGCGCTGACACGTTCACGATCCGGAGGACCACCGATGATGTCACAGAGCCTGTACCGCTTGGGCCACCTGAGTGCTCGCCGCCCGTGGGTGGTGATTGGGACATGGCTGATCCTGGCCGTTTTCGTCGTGGGCGCCGCGAGCGCCTTCGGCCACAAGCTCGAGGACTCGTTCCGGGTGGAAGGCCTCGACTCGCAGCAGGCCAACGACCTCATCGCCGCCGCGGGCACCGGCCAGGAAGGTCTGACCGCGCAGGTCGTAGTGACGCCGCGGGACGACGCCGCCACGTTCTTCGACTCGGCGCCGGCGCGCGCGGCACTCGCGAAGGTCCAGTCGGATGCAGCCGCGCTGCCGCACGTGCTGTCCACCAGCGATCCGAGCGGTCCTCTGGCCGCCGGGCCTGACGCGGCACGGAACAGCGGTGTCGTGTCACCGGACGGACGCGTGGCGCTCGTGCGCGTCCAATATCCGACGCTGGACGCGCTGACCGCCGCGGACCTGGTGAACCTCAAGGCATTGCGCGCCGAGTCGGATTCGGCCGTGCGGGTCGAGATGGGCGGCGACCTCTTCTTCGCGTTCGAGGCGCCCCCGGCCGGAATCGGCGAGGCCATCGGTCTGCTCGCCGCGGCGGTCATCTTGTTCCTGTCCTTCGGGTCGCTCATCGCCACCGCTCTCCCGATCGGTATGGCGGTCTTCGGCCTCGCGGTGAGCATCAGCTCGATGTCCCTGCTCGCCGGTGTGATCGACGTCCCCAACTGGGGCCCGGTGCTGGGCGCCATGGTCGGGCTCGGTGTCGGCATCGACTACGCGCTGTTCGTCGTGACGCGGCACCGCGACTACCTCGCGCAGGGGCTCGAGGTCGAGGATTCCGTCGGCCGTGCCATCGCCACGGCGGGTCAGCCGGTGGTGTTCGCCGGCGGCATCGTCATCGTGTCCGTCCTGGGGCTCGCGGTCGCCGGTGTGCCGTTCATGACCGGTGGCGGGATCGCCCTCGCGATGGTGGTCGCGGTGATGGTGGCAGTCTCGATCACCCTACTGCCCGCGTTCCTGGGGCTGTCCGGCCACGCCATCAACCGCTTCGGGTTCCGCCGTCCGCCGGCCGCCGACGGTGTGGGCTGGTCGCGGTGGGTCCGGCACGTGACCCGCCACGCCTGGCCGTACCTGATCGGTGTCACCGCGCTGCTGCTGGCCCTGGCGGCACCCGCGCTGGCCCTGCGCCCCGGCGTCCCCGACGACGGTGCGCTCCCCTCGAGCCGCACGGAGCGTGCGGCGTACGACCTTGTAGCGCAAGGGTTCGGCCCCGGTCACAACGGTCCGTTGGTGGTCGCTGCCGACCTCGCCGGCGACGTAGGTGTGGTTACCCGACTGGTCGACGCGCTCGGTGCCGACCGCGGCATCGCCTCCGTGGCGCCGGCGAACGTGAACACCGAGGCGGGCATCGCGTCCGTGGTCGTGTTCCCGGCGACCGGACCGCAGGACGAAGCAACGCGCGAGACCGTCGAGCGGCTGCGCGCCGAGGTCATCCCGGCGGTGCTCGCGGGAAGCCCCGCGCACGCCCACGTCGGTGGGCAGATGGTGAACTTTGCCGATGTCGGCGCCCGGGTCAACGACCGGCTGCCGCTGTTCATCGGTGCCGTGCTCGGGCTGTCGTTCCTGCTGCTCATGCTGGTGTTCCGGTCGGTGCTCGTGCCGCTGAAGGCCGTGGTGCTCAACCTGCTCAGCATCGGGGCGTCGTACGGCGTGATGGTCATGGTGTTCCAGTGGGGATGGGGCGCCGGCCTCATCGGCCTCACCTCGACCGTGCCGATCGTCTCGTTCATCCCGATGTTCATGTTCGCCATCCTCTTCGGGCTCTCCATGGACTACGAGGTCTTCCTGCTCTCCCGGGTCCGCGAGGAGTACGTCACCAGCGGCGACAACGAGGCGTCGGTCGTCCGCGGCATCGCCAGCACCGGCCGGGTGATCACATCGGCGGCGCTCATCATGATCGCGGTCTTCCTCGCCTTCGTCACCGGCCCGGACCCGGCCACCAAGATGTTCGGCCTCGGCCTGGCCACAGCGATCTTTGTCGACGCGACCCTCGTGCGGATGGTGCTGGTACCGGCGACGATGAAGCTCCTCGGCGACGCCAACTGGTGGCTCCCCCGATGGCTCGACCGCACCCTCCCGACCATCGACCTCGACGGCGTGGACAGCTTGCCGCAACCCCGGGTCGCAGTCCGAGCTCCGCTCAAAGTCTGAACGGCACGACTCGATCCGGAATCGCCGATGATCTGCCGTTTGCTCCCAATGCTCCTGCGGGCGGGAAGAGAAGAGGGGAAGGAGGCCAACCTCGACGTCGATGAGGCTCTGCATTTGACCTCTACGTCCCAGAGGGCGGACTGCACGCCTTCCGCGGTGGAGGCGGCGCGTCGATGCTGCTGATGTTCGCTCCCGGCGGTCCGCGTGAGGACTACTTCGAGACGCTCGCCCGCGGCGAGGAAATGACGGAGGAGCAGCGTGCGGCGTTCATGTTGAGACACGACACGTATTGGGTATGAGGCGGACGTCCGGGATCGACGGCGTCGCCGGCAGGCGGACACCTGGCCGCCACCAGCTCCACAAGCCGAACCGCGAATGGCAACGCCGTGGGCGACCGGGGTGTACGTGCACAGCCGTCCTGCAACACCGGCCCGGTGACGATTCTCGCTTGGGTACCCCTAACGGGATGACCGCCCATCTCCTCACCCGTCCGCGGACATCCCGGGCCGAAGGTTGACCGACCAGCATCCGCAACAAAAGTAGCCGCGTTGGGAGTTCCACGACGCGGACGCCACCGCGAAAAACATCGAACCGCGCCGGCGACAACGTCAGCCTGCCGATCGGCAAATCGGCTTCGTCGGCAGCAAGAGTGGCGATCTCCTCGTCAACCACCGGTGACGATCAACATGCAGGCTCGTCAGATCGGACAGTAGACGATTGCGTTGAACGCGACCAGCAGTGCAGCGCCCGCGGCTGACCCCGCGGGACCGATAGCTGGGCTTTCTTCCCCGCACACGTATTCAGCGACTCGCCCCAACCCGGGTGGCGGGCTGTTCGCGCAGGGCCGCGGGCCCCGCCCGGGGCCGTCCCAGCCCTGTCGCGAAGACGAGGCTTCTGGCACCACCATGGGCGCACCGGTCGACCCCTACCCCGCCGCCGACCCTGACCCTGAAGCTGCACTGCCGAAACCGGCAGCCCAGCCCAGGAGTCGGTCAAGC
>NZ_DASQEU010000068.1:0-12915 GCF_035633495.1 Mycobacterium sp.
TTTGAAGGCGTTGCCAGCCGATGCCCCGGTCGTGATGATCAACCTGCTCAAGTTCAACGAAGGTGGGGGGCGGGAGAGCTACCTGCAGTACCTCCGCGAGGTCGCGGCACATCTGGCGCGTGTCGGAGGCACCGTCCGCTATAGCGGCGCCGCGCCGGTCAACGTCATCGGCGACGGTGAGCGCCCATGGTGGGATGCGATCCTGGTCGTCGAGTACCCCACCCCGGCTGCATTCGTCGAGATGGTCAAAGACCCTGGCTACCAGCAGGTTCACGAGCACCGGGCCGCCGCGCTGGAGCGGGGAGACCTGGTCGCCACGTCGACCTGGGCCATGGCCGAGTAGGCGTCGCCCTCGGTCTGTTCTACTAGCGACCATGGATCGCGCAGCATTCGACCGACTGTTCGACATGACCGGCCGCACCGTCATCGTCACGGGTGGGACGCGCGGCATCGGTCTGGCCCTGGCCGAGGGGTTCGTCCTCGCCGGTGCCCGCGTCGTGGTCGCCAGTCGCAAGGCCGACGCCTGCGAGGAGGCTGCCAAGCATCTGCGCGGACTCGGCGGGCACGCGATCGGCGTCGCCGCGCACGCAGGCCGCCTCGACGACCTCGACGACATCGTGGAGCGCACCGTCGCCGAGTTCGGCGGCATCGACGTCGTGGTGAACAACGCCGCCAACGCGTTGGCCCAACCGATGGGCGAGATGACCCCCGAGTCGCTCGCGAAGTCCTACGAGGTGAACCTGCACGGCCCGGTGTTCCTGGCGCAGAAGGCGCTGCCGTACCTGAAGCAGAGCGCGCACGCGGCGGTCCTGAACATGGTGTCGGTGGGTGCGTTCAACTTCACTCCGACGATGGCGATCTACGGTTCGGTCAAGGCGGCACTGATGTCGTTCACCCGCTCGATGGCAGCGGGGTACGTCGCAGAAGGCATCCGGGTCAACGCGATTGCCCCCGGCCCGGTCGACACCGACATGATGCGCAAGAACCCGCAACAGGCGATCGACATGATGGTCGGCGGAACGCTGATGAAGCGCCTCGCCGCCCCCGACGAGATGGTCGGCGCCGCGCTGCTGTTGTGTTCTGACGCAGGAAGTTACATCACCGGCCAGGTCGTCATCGTCGACGGCGGTGGGACTCCCCGCTAGACCTGGCGAATGGCGAAGTCGTCGAGGAACTCGACGAGGTGATCCGACATCACGCCGCCGCGAGCGTCGTTCCCCACGACCAGCCCGCGAGCATCCATCGCTGGACCCCCAGGTGTGCCCTGAGCCGTTCCATGATCGGCGATCAGGTGGTGAGTCGTGTTGGTGCTCCGGTCAACTGCGGGATCGCCGGCATGAGGCGTGCTTCGACCGCATCCGCGCTGATCGAGCAGGGTGATGCGATACGCGTCGGGATCGAAGGGCCGTCGCATTCCCGGCACACACCCCGACCCTGGACGTCCATCCCCCACGTCGAGCAGGCCTGACGCGTACGGTTCGATCTCCGGATGGGCCCCATCAGCGCTCCTTGCGGGTCACGAAGGCGGCCGTCGCCTCCTTGAGTTCACCACTGGTCGAGGACAGGATCTGGCTGCGGTTCTCCACCTGCAATGCCGCCTGCAGGCTAGGCGCCTCGAGGTTGGCCCACAACACCTGCTTCGTCGACTCCACCCCGAATTTGCCGTAGCTGCAGAGTGTTTTGGCAATCGACAGGGCGTCGTCGACCACCGACCCCGTGGACACCCGCGACACCAGGCCGATGCGCAACGCCTCGTCGGCCTCCACCGTGCGCGCGGTGAGGATCAGGTCGAACGCCTGGCCGGCGCCGACGATTCGCGGCAGCGTGTAACTGACGCCGATGTCGCAGCCGCCGAGGCCGAGCTTGATGAACTGCGTGCAGAACCGTGCCGACGGCGAGGCGATGCGAATGTCGGATGCCATGGCCAACGCGAACCCACCGCCGTAGGCAGGTCCGTTGACCGCGGCGATCACCGGCTGGCGCAGGCTGCTCAGCCGCGTGGTGAGCTCGGCGATGCGCTCCTGCCATCGCATGCTCGATCGCGGGAACTCCAGGCCGCGAGTGGCTTCCGCGGGCATGGGATCGGTCAGGTCGAGACCAGAGCAGAATCCGCGGCCTGCGCCCGTCAGCACCAGCGCGCGGCACTCACGGTCGGAGTTGACGTCCTCCAGGCTCTGGTGCAGGTCCTCGACGAGGCCGTAGTTCAGCGCATTCAGCTTGTCCGGCCGGTTGAGCGTGATGACGGCGATGTCGGGGCGCGGACGACTCAATTCGAGATGCGGCATAGCGCCTCACCCTATTCGCGGGCCTCAATCGCTACTGTGCCAACCATTGATCCCGACGACGATAAGGCGAAGCTGTTTGACGGCTGTGTGCCGAATCTCGTCGAGTGCCGTCTGGTCGGGTGCGTCCTCGATGGCTTCCGCGATCGAGATCATCGAGTTGACGAACAGACTGGACAGGATGTTGAGGTCCTCGGCGCTCCATGTGTTCAGGCCGGGGAAGCGGGTCAGGTCGATCGCCAGCTCCGAGGTGATCAGCCGAATCTCGGTGCGGATCGCATAGCGCAGCACGGTGACGCCGCTGTTGCGTTCCCGGCCGATGAAGCGCCAGTGCTCGCGACGCTCGTTGACTCCCGCGATCAGGATGTCGACGGTGGATTCGATGATCCGGCTCGGGTCGAGCTTTCCCGCTCTCGCGCCACGCAACATGTCGCGCAATGCGCGGAACGACTCATCGATGAGTACCAGGCCGAGTGCTTCCATCGAGTCGAAGTGCCGGTAGAAGGCTGCAGGCACGATGCCGGCCTCGCGGGTCACCTCCCGCAGGCTCAGGGCGCTGAAGCTGCGTTCCTCGAGCAGTCGCAACGCCCCCGCCACGATCGCCCGCCGGGTCGCCTCCTTGCGGTCGTCCCGCGAGAGGGTGTCCCGTGAGGAGCGCGAGGACCCCGAGCGTCCTGAACGGGGCGTTCGTGAACTGGGCGTACGATCGTTCACTGTGTGAAACCTACCACAACCTGCTCGAATCGGTTGACGGTTCTGGGGTATCTGCCGCACGGTATACACATGTTCACTCAAACGAAGACGCTGAGCCTGCGGGACGGAGTGCTGCGGTCGCCACTGGTCGACCTGCTCACCGGACCGCACGGCGTCGATCGCTACACGGAGCTCGTCGAGCCCACCTGGACGCTGGGCGATGCCCGCGCCAAGGTCGTCGCGGTTCGTCGGCAGACGCCCCGCAGCGTCACCCTCACTCTTGAACCCAATGCGGCCTTCGCGGCCGGACCCGCCTTTCGCGCCGGCCAGCACGTCAACCTGACCGTCGAGGTCGACGGGCGAAGGCAGACCCGCTGCTACTCACCCGCCAATGCCGAGGGCGACCGACTGCTCGAGCTGACGATCGGTGTACACGACGAGGGCCTGGTGTCGCAGCACCTGTTCCGCAACGCCCGTCCCGGCATGGTCGTGGGACTCGACGGCGTCGTTGGCGACTTCGTGCTGCCGGCCGTAAGGCCCCGCCGGGTTCTCTTCGTCTCCGGCGGCAGCGGCATCACCCCGGTGCTGTCCATGCTGCGCACGATGCGCGGCGAAGGCTCGGACCGCGACATCACCTTCATCCACTACGCCCGCACTCCCGAGGAGGCGTGCTACCGAGACGAACTCGCCGCCGTGCCCGGTGTGCGCGTCCTTCACGGCTACTCGCGTTCACCCGAGGCCGGTGACCTGACGGGTTACTTCGGTGCCGAGCACATCGCCGAGATGCCAGCGCCGGACGCTGTGTTCGTCTGCGGCCCAGCCGCTCTCGTCGAGGCGGTCCGCGAGCATTTCACGGACGCCCGCTTCGAGAGCTTCGTCCCGCCGGTGTTTGCCGTCCCGACGGAGGCGTCGGGTGGAACGGTCGCGTTCGCCGATAGCGGCGTCGCCGTCACCGACGACGGGCGCTCCCTGCTCGAGCAGGCCGAGGCGGCCGGCCTGACGCCGGCGAGCGGCTGCCGAATGGGCATCTGCCACACCTGTACCCGCCGCAAGACCAGCGGCGCGGTCAAGAGCCTCATAACCGGCGCCGTGTCGACGGCCGACGAGGAGGACGTGCAGATCTGCGTGTCCGTCCCCGTCGGTGACGTCGAACTGTCGCTCTGAAACCCCAATCGAACTCGAAAGGATCAGCCATGACTGCCATGCTCGAGAAGACCACCGTGGAGAACACCACCATCGACGAGAACGTCGTCGACGTGTTGCCCGCCCCAATTCAACAGGCCATCACCAAGATCGTCCGCGGCAAGCCCGTCACCATGACCCTCGAGATCGCCGATGCCTTCGGTCGGGAGCTGGACGAGTTGAGGGAACGCGTGGTCGCCGACCTCGGCGAGCGCGACGCCACCTACATCCGGCGTGTCATCAAGGCGCAGCGCGCCCTCGAGGTCGGTGGCCGCGCCATGCTGTTCGCCGGCATCCTGCCCCCCGCCTGGATCGCAGGCACCGCGATGTTGGCGGCGTCGAAGATCCTGGACAACATGGAGATCGGCCACAACGTCATGCACGGGCAGTACGACTGGATGGGCGATCCCGCGCTGACGAGCCGCAACTTCGAGTGGGACTCCGCCTGCCCGAGCGACCAATGGCGTCACTCGCACAACTACATGCACCACACCTACACCAACATCGTCGACATGGACCGCGACATCGGTTACGGGATCCTGCGGATGAGCGAGGACCAGCGGTGGACGCCCTACTACTACGGCAACCCGGTCTACGCGTTCCTGCTGATGGTGCTGTTCCAGTACGGCGTTGCGCTTCACGAACTGGAGACCGAGCGCATTCGGGCCGGCGAGATCTCCCTCGCCGACAAGCGCGAGATCTTGAAGGGCATCTGGGGCAAGGTCAAGCGGCAGACGCTGAAGGACTACGTAGCGTTCCCGCTCCTGGCAGGACCGTCTGCGCCGTGGGTGTTCACCGGCAACCTGACGGCCAACCTGATCCGCAACGTGTGGTCCTACGCAATCATCTTCTGCGGCCACTTCCCCGACGGCACACAGGAATTCACCAAGGAAGAGACCGCGAACGAGACTCGCGGCATGTGGTACTTCCGCCAGATCCTCGGCTCGGCGAATCTCACGGGTGGCAAGCTCTTCCACGTCATGAGCGGCAACCTGTCGTTCCAGATCGAGCACCACCTGTTCCCCGACATCCCGGCGTTCCGGCACGCGGAGATCGCAGAAGATGTCCAGGAGATCTGCGAGCGGTACGGCGTCCCCTACAACAAGGGCCCGCTGCCCAAGCAGTTCGCCACCGTCGTCCGCAAGATCTGCAGGCTGGCGCTGCCAGGTCGTTAGACGCCGCCACTTTCGCGCCGAGACTACGGAAGATGATGCATTTCAGTCGAAAAGCGTCATCTTCCGTAGTCTCGATGCGTTTCAGGTCTGACAATTCGGGCACCAGTACGAGATCCGGTCACCGCTGGTGTCCATTTCGATGATGGTTCCGCAGCGGCGACATGCACGCCCGGCCCTGCCGTACACCCACAGGTCGTTGCCCGGCCGGGTGTTTCCCGTCGTCGTTCGATTGACTCGGGATCGGTTGAGCCACAGCATGTCCCGCGCCCGCTGGGCGGCCCTGAGCGGGTCCTTCACACTGCTGACCGGTGAGGCCGGTAGTCGCCCCAGCACGAAGCACAGCTCGTTCGCGTATACGTTTCCGACGCCCGCCATGACCCGCTGGTCGAGCAACGTTTCGGCGAGCGGCCGGTCCGGATCGGTCACTAGGTTCGATGCCGCCGTGCGTGGTTCCCAGTCGTCGCCAAGCAGGTCGGGACCGAGGTGCGCGACCACCTCCTGGTCGTTGTCCCGGTCGAGTACTTCGAGCACTCCGAGATCGACGCCGGCAGCCCGACTGTCGGCCGTTTCCAGCACGATCCGCACCTTGTGGACCGGCACGCGCCTGATCTGGCCGTTCAGCAGCCAGGCGCCGTCCATCTTGAGATGGGAGTGGATGCTGGCGTTGCCGACGCGGATGAACAGGTGCTTGCCGCGGCTGAGAACCTCGTCGACGACCTGGCCGGTGAGATCCACGGTGGCGAACTTCGGCACCCGCACGTCGCATCGCGTCAGCGTCTTGCCTGCCAGTGCCCCCCGCAGCTTGTCCGCGGTGCGGAAGACGGTGTCACCTTCTGGCATGCCGTCAGATTAGCGGGTGTCGATCAGCGCCAGCGAAAGGTCCCACAGCCGTTCGGCATTCGCCGGGTCCAGTGCGTAGGGTGCGACGCCGCCCTGCCCCGGCCCGCCGGGGCGGTCGACGATCCTTGCTTGGTTGCAGTTCTCGAAGTAGCGCCCGCCGACGCCGTCCAACAGCGGAGACGCCGCCAGCAATGTCGACGTCGCGGCGCCCTGCTCGACGGTCTTGAAGTCGGTACCGGCGGCACGGAACGCCGTCAACGCCTGCTCGGCGTACTCCGCGGGACGATGGCGTTGCAGCGGTGTGGCGAGCCACCGGGCATCAGCGCGTTGGCGAGGATACCCTCGGCCGCCCAGCGTCGGGTGGCCTCGACCGCGAACAGCACGTTCGCGGTCTTCGACTGGCCGTAGGCGCCGAACGGGTCGTAGTCGCGGAAGGCGTAGTCGATGTCGTCGAACACCACGGGCGAGCGCAGGTGTCCGCCGGAACTCACCGAGACGATGCGCGCTCCGCCGGCCGAGGCGAGCGCACCGTGCAGGCCGACGGCGAGTGCGAAGTGTCCCAGATGATTGGTGGCGAACTGCATTTCGTGACCGCTGGCCGACATGGTCAGTTCCTGGATCGCCATCACCCCGGCGTTGTTGACCAGGATGTGCAGCGGTCCCTGCCACGCCGACACGAAGGCCGCAACGCTGTCGAGGTCGCTCAGGTCGAGCGGAGCCACCCCGACCTTGCCGCCGATGTCGGCCGCGACGCGATCACCGGCGGCGGTGTCGCGGACGGCCAACGTCACCTCGGCGCCTGCGCGGGCAAGGGCCCGAGCCGTCTCGATCCCGATGCCCGACGAGGCTCCGGTGACGATCGCACGCCGACCCGAGAGGTCGACGCCGGCGATCACCTCCGCGGCGGTGGACCCGAAGCCGAACGGGGTGGTGATCAGATCGTCGCTCACGATCCTTGCCAACGCGGTTCCTCGCAGGGGTGTTCCCCTCACGCGGGGATCGTGGCCAGCGAAGTGGCTGCCTTCTGGTGGCGGTGTTGACGCTCGACGACCGCGAAGTAGAAGGCGTAGGCGAACGCGCAGCTGGTGAAGAGGCTGGTCACGAAGAACAACCACGGCCGTCGGATCCCGCGCCGGTAGCCGTCGACGATGGTGAACAGAGGCAGCAGGATGACGTTGATGATCGTGTAGTCCTGGCTGGCCGATGCCGCCGCGGGGTTGACGTAGCCGAGCCCGATGAACTGTTGCCAGCTGCCCGGACCCCAGATCGGGTTGCCGCCAGGGACGGCGTACTGCTCGACGAACTGGTGGTTGAAGTAATAGCCGAGGGCGATCGAAGCGATGCCGATGACGTAGTACACGATCTCGAGCGCGGAGAACGCAGGCCCACCTGCGGCCCGGGCGAAGACGTGCGGATTGGCGCGGACGATCCAAAGGATGACGAGGACGCCGAGGATGGCATGAACGATCAGCGAGACCATGATCCGAGTATGGGACGCCACCACCGTAGTTTTGTCACTTTTGCCATTCTCGCGGTGATGCGGCGAGATCAGCGCAACCGCAACCCTCTCGGCGTCCGCGAAAAGCCGCTGCCGGTCAACGCGTCGTGGACGGCGCCGTGCGCCGGGCCCGCGCCGGGATCCAGCACGGGGACGCCGTTGATCCGCTCGACGAGCAGCGATTGAAGACGGCCCGCGCCGACCAGGTCGACCAGCGCGGCTCCGGCCGCGGCGTGCGCGTCGGCGTCCGGCGAGAAGGACAACAGCGAGCGTCCGCCCCGCTCGAGGAACCACGTCAGCTCACCGTCGACGAGTACCACCAGGGCGCCGGCCTTGCGTCCGGGCCGGTGTCCGGTATCGGACTCGCCGGGCCAGGGCAGTGCTGCGCCGTAGGGGTTGGCGGGGTCGGCGGCCGCGAGCACGACCGCGTGGTAGTCGCGACGCGTCTGGTCGAGCCCGTCGAGATAGGTCCGCAGCCGGTCGACCGTGGAAGCGACCGCGAACTGGGCTCCACCGAGCGATTCGACGAAGTAGCCGCGCTGGCACCGACCGGCGTCCTCCAGCGCGGTGAGCACCTTGTACAACATCGCGAACCCGCCGGGCACCCCCTCGGCTGAGCCCTTGGTGAGCACGCCGTACCGGTTGAGCAGGAGTTCCGCCGAGAAGTGCGCCCGGATGGTGGAGTCGGGCTCGGCGTGCGGCAGGGCGGACCACCGGCCCGCCACGGTCGCATCGGTGGTGCGGGTTTGAGCATGCGCGACGCTGTACCGGCTCAACCGCGGCGGCCGTTGCCGTTGCCGGTGCGCACCGCCCCGTCGACCCGACCCCGCGAGCAGTGCGCGGACCGGTGCGAACGTGTCACCCGTGACGTGGCCGGCCCAGATCAATTCCCAGAGAGCTCGTTTGACCGCGGAACCGGCATCACCGGCGTTCGCGTTGGCTGTGAGTTGCCGGAAGAAATAGGCGCCGCCGTGATCGAGCGTGACAAGGATTTCGCGATGGACGTCGGTGGTATCGATTGTCGCAGGTGCGGCCAGCGTCAGAGGCGCCGTCTCCGCGCTGTGGAACGCGACCCAGCCGTCGCCGCTGCTGATCGAACCGGCTCCCGACCACGTCACCTCGCCCGAGGCAAGCAATTCGTCGAGCATCGCCGGTTGATAGTTTCGGACCCGCTGGCCGAACACCAACGGCTCGATCGCCGACGCGGGGATGGGCACGCCGGACAGCTGCCCGATCACCGACGCCAATCCGTCGATGCCCGTACTCTTCTCGACTCCCACCTGCTGCCAGGCAGGCAGGAACCTGGCATAGGCGGCGGTGCTGACAGGCTCGACCTGGGCACGCAGGGCGGCCAGGGAGCGTCGCCTGAGAATCTTGAGAACGTCTGCGTCGCACCACTGTTCGGGGTCCTCGGTGGTGAACTCGCCGCGGACCAGTCTCCTGTCGACCGACATGCGGCCCAATACGTCTGCAGTCACCCGCAGGCCCAGCCCGAAGCGCTCGGCAGCCTCACGGGTGGTGAACGGGCCGCGGGTGCGGGCATAGCGGCCCAGCAGTTCGCCGAGAGGATCGGCAACGGAGTCGGTGAAACTGGCCGGAATGCCCACGGGCACGGCGATTCCCACACCGTCGCGCAGCAGGCCGACGTCCTCGATCGCCACCCACCACGTGTGACCGGCGAACGACACCGTCAGCGCGCGCCTGGCCGATCGCAACCCCTCCAGCCAGCCGCCGACCTCCTCGACCGTCGACCGCTCGGCCACCTCCCGTTCGGTGAGAGGACCGAGGAGCCGCAGCAGGTCGGCGACGCCCTCGGCGTCACGCACCGCGCGGTCGGTCGCCAGGTGCTGCAGTTGCGCGACGGTCGAGGCGATCACCTGCTGGTCGAGGAGTTCGCGCAGTTCGACGCGGCCGAGCAGTTCCGCCAGCAGGGTGCTGTCCAATGACAACGCGGCGGCGCGGCGTTCGGCCAGCGGGCTGTCGCCCTCGTACATGAAGGCGCCGACGTAGCCGAACAGCAGCGACGCCGCGAACGGCGACGGGGTCGTCGTCTCGACCTCGAGGATCCGGATGCGCTGCTGCGCAACGCGATTCATCAACTCGCGCAACGTCGGCACGTCGTATACGTCCTGCAAGCACTCGCGCACGGTCTCGAGGACGATCGGAAAGTCCGGGTACTTGCGGGCGATGTCGAGCAGTTGCGCGGCTCGCTGGCGCTGGTGCCACAACGGGGAACGCTTGCCGGGATGGCGGCGCGGTAGCAGGAGGGCACGTGCGGCGCATTCGCGGAACCTCGAAGCGAACAGGGCCGAGCCGCCCACCTCGTCCGTGACGATGGGATCGATCTCGTCGGCGTCGAAGACGAACAGTTCCGCGCCCGGCGGGGTGTCCTCGGTGTCGGGCAGGCGCACGATGATGCCGTCGTCGGAGGCCGTCGGCTTCTCGTCGATGCCGTAGCGCTCCCGTAGCCGCCTGGCCACCGCCAGCGCCAGCGGGCCGTGCACGCGCAGACCGTAGGGGGAGTGCAGGATGACGCGCCAGTCGCCCAGTTCGTCGCGGAAGCGTTCGACGATGAACGTCGTATCGGTGGGTACTGTGCCGGTGGCCTCCCGCTGATCGTTGATGAGCTGCCACAGGTTGTCGGTGGCGAAGTCGTTGAAACCCATTGCATCGCAGCGTTCGTCGAACTTCGCGCGGTCCAGCCCGGCCAGTGCTCCGGTGAATGCGCCGATGGCGGCACCCAGCTCGGCGGGTCTGCCCACTCCGTCGCCGCGCCAGAACGGCAGCCGGGCCGGCTGTCCCGGCGCAGGCAGGACGAGCACGCGGTCGTGGGTGATCTCGGTGATCCGCCAGCTGGTGGCGCCCAAGGAGATGACGTCGCCGGGGCGCGACTCGTACACCATCTCCTCGTCGAGTTCGCCTACCCGCGAGGGCTTGTCGGTATCGGCCGACGAGGCCAAGTACACGGTGAACAGGCCGCGGTCGGGGATCGCGCCACCGGACGTCACCGCCAGTCGTTGCGCGCCCGGCCTTGCGGTGAGGGTGCCCGCGTCGCGGTCGTACACCAATCTGGGGCGAAGCTCCGCGAACTCCGTGGAGGGGTACTTTCCGCTCAGCAGGTCCAGCGTCGCCTCGAACGCGCTGCGCGGCAACGTGGCGAACGGTGCGCTGCGCCGCACGGCGTCGAACCAGCGGTCGGCGTCCAGCGGTTCGAGAGCGGCCGCGGCGACGGTGTGCTGGGCCAGCACGTCGAGGGGGTTGGTGGGCACCCGCGTGGTCTCGATCTCGCCTGCGAGCATGCGCTGCACCGTCACTGCGCAGTCGATGAGATCGGTGCGGTGTTTGGGGAACAGCACGCCCTGGGAGATCTCGCCGACCTGGTGCCCCGCACGGCCGATCCGTTGCAGGCCGCTGGCCACCGACGGCGGGGACTCGACCTGGATGACGAGGTCGACGGCGCCCATGTCGATGCCGAGCTCGAGGCTCGACGTGGCGACCACCGCCTTCAGGCGACCGCTCTTGAGGTCGTCCTCGACGATCGCGCGCTGCTCCTTGCTGATCGACCCGTGATGGGCCTTCGCCAGCAGCGGCTCCGCCCCCAAGCTCTGGCCGCTCCCCATGATCTGGGCGGGAAAGCCGCCGCCTACCTTTGGATTCCGTGTCTCGGGTACCTCGGTGCCCACCCGTTCGGCGTGAATCTCGTTGAGCCGCGCCGTCAGTCGTTCGGCGAGGCGCCGCGAGTTGGCGAACACGATCGACGACTGGTGCGCCTCGATCAGGTCGACGATGCGTTCTTCGACGTCGGGCCAGATGCTGTTGTTCTCCAGGTTGGCCATGTCGGGCACCGGCACGTGCACCGACAGGTCGAACGTCTTCGCGGCCATGGGCGCCACGATGGTCGTGGGGGATTGGCCCGACAGAAACCTGGCGACCTCCTCGGGCGGCCGGACGGTGGCCGACAGACCGATCCGTTGGGCGGGCTTGTCCATGAGTTGGTCGAGGCGCTCCAACGACAGCGCCAGGTGGGCCCCGCGTTTGGTGGCCGCGACGGCGTGCACCTCGTCGACGATCACGGTGTCGACCTCGGCGAGCGTCTCCCGTGCGGCCGAGGTGAGCATCAGAAACAGCGACTCGGGCGTGGTGATGAGGACGTCCGGCGGCTTGGCGATCATCTCGCGGCGGCGGTTGGGTGGCGTGTCGCCCGAGCGCACCCCGACCGTGATGCTCGGCGCGGGCACGCCGCGGCGTTCCGCGACGCGGCCGATGCCGGTCAGCGGGGTGCTGAGATTGCGCTCGACGTCGACCGCCAGCGCCTTGAGCGGTGACACGTACAGCACCCGGGTGCCCGCCGTGGCGGCTCGCGGCTCGCCCGAGGCGAGCCGGTCGATGGCCCAGAGGAACGCCGCCAGCGTCTTGCCCGACCCCGTCGGGGCGATGACCAGGGTGTTGTCGCCGTTGGCGATGGCCTCCCACGCCTCGGTTTGGGCGGCCGTCGGCGCGGCGAACGTACCCGTGAACCACTCCCGCGTCAGCTCGCTGAAGCGGGCTAGGGGTGCTGCGGGTTCAGCGGTCTTCCGGGCCATCTAGCCATAGTGCCCGCACCCACCGACAACCCCGCCGACCCCTCTCGCGATTTCGGCGCGCAAACGATCGCTCAGCGAACGGGAACGCGCCCAAGTCACTCGGGGGTGGGCATGGAGGGCATGGCGGGGATGCGAGCGACGGCGTCGAGCAGCGCGTGTGCGCACGCGTCGGCGACCGCTCCCGCGTCGATCGACGGGTCGACGACTCGCTGCCGACACATCTCGAAGGTGAACGCCAGCCAGCCGTAGACGACCGCGCGCAGATCGCGCAGCACCTTGGAGTCCAGCGGATCGCCCAGTGACTCCGTGATGCGGTCGATGATGCGGTTGGCCTGGCGGTCGTTGTCCACGTCGTCGATGCCGCGAAGCACCGGGTCGGAGCGGCCCATGCCCATGTAGGCAGCCCAGGCGCCGTGCGGGTGGGCCTCGTCGTAGTGCAGGTAGGCCAGCACGCCGGCGTGGAGCTGCTCGAACAGGCTGAGACCCGGCTGCGGGGGAGTGTTGGTGGCCTCGAACAAGCGCTCGCCCTCGGCACGCACGACGGCCGCGAAGAACGCGCGCTTGTCCGGAAAGTAGTGGTACATCAACGCCCGCGACACACCCGCGCGTTCGGCGATCTCGTCGATGCGCACCTCGTCGTAGGGCCGCTGTCCGAACACCTC
>NZ_DASQEU010000069.1:0-4482 GCF_035633495.1 Mycobacterium sp.
GACGATCAGATCGACCTGCTCATCGAAGAAGGCTGGCGGCAGCAGGATCTCGCGCTGCTGACCACCGGTAGCCGCCATCCCGAGCAGACCGAGCGCCAGCGCGACGGGCACAAGGCCTACTGGGATACCTTCTGGGACGCCGAGCAGGTGTTCTACGGTCACGTCCTGGGCTTCAAGGGACTCGAGCGGCGGGCGGTCGTCCTCGTCGTCAATGAGGAGTCCAAGTTCGAACGGTCCCGGGAACGGCTCTACGTCGGATTGTCCAGGGCACGTGATCAACTGGTCGTCTGCGGCGATCCCGACTTCATCCGCGAGGTCGGCGGCCCTGATCTGGCGCGACGGCTCAACGTCGACTGACCGGGCCGTCGCCGGCGAGGTGTCGACCTGCGCCTCATCGGTCTCCGCCGCCGGCGGATCACTCCTCGTTGGACCAGATCTCGGCAAGCATGGTGGCGCCGGGAAGCAGGGATCGCGCCGAAGCGCCGATGGTCCATACGCGCCAGTCGGCGTCGTCGATCAGGTCGAGTCCGCTCATGATCGAGGACTGCTGGGCGATCGCTATCTGCACGTCGCGCGGGCTGACGGGTTGACCGCCGATCTGCCAGCCGAGCCGAAGCAGTTGGTGCACCTGGGTCGCAAGCTCTGCAAGGGGGAGGGGGCCGTGTGCGGCGAGCACCCCAATCGTCAGCTCGGTGATCTCGGTGGCGAACGTGTTGCCGTCGAACGCCGCCCTGAGGCGGCGCACGATGGCGAGATCGTCGCCGGCCGCTCGGGTGGGGGTGAGCACGCCGTGGCGAAGCCGCAGCAGCCCCACGCCGCGAAGCAGATCGTGCAGCGCCCCGAGTGGGGGCAGGTCGTCCTCGATGGTGGCGGGCCGGCCCAGCGGATACCAGTGTGGACGGTGCTGTTGCATGCCGCGTACCACCGTTCTCGGTAGCCGCCCGCCCGGAGTGAGTTTCACCCCGTCGGCGACGAGATCGAGCAGCAGCCGCACGCTCTCGGGCACCTCACCGACGACCCGGCGCACCCACTGGTCGGTGGCGGCGCGGTCGAAGGGACGTAACCGGTTGCCGACCCAGCTGCGCATGTGGTCGTGGTCGGGGTGTGCTGGGTCGGCGAGCGCGTCGAGCAGCTCGGCGTACCCGCCGGGTCCGCCGCAGTCTTCGGGCGGGCAGGCACCGTGCCCGTCCACGCAGCCCGGCGTGGAGCCGCCGGACCCGAGCACCTCGACGTCATGGGTCCAGCCATCGCCGAAGTCGTAGAGGTATTCGAACTCGTTGCCGAGATCGGCCAGCCGGGCACCGGCTTCGTCACGCTGGTCCTCGGGCCACACCTCCTCGCCGGGAATCTCCATCCCGTACGTGTCCTGCGGTGTCACGAACTGGTGCAGATGCGAGTCGGTCCACCCGAAAGCGGCCTGCAGCAGCTCGTGCAGCTCGGGCAGGGTGGTCGATGCGGGCACGTCGACCGTCCTGGCGACCGCCGGTTCGACGTCGCGCAACCCCACCCGCAGCCTGATGGTCTTCATCGCGGTGCGACGGATGTCGGTGCGGCGCAACACTTCTTGTACTTGCGCCCCGACCCGCACCAGCACGGCTGGTTGCGGGCCGGTGGCCAGGCGATCAAACCTGGGTCGGCTTTGGCTGCCAGGTAAGCGGCATACTCGGCCCGGGCGTCCGCTGAATCAGGCTGGTGCCCTCCTTCGGCACACCACGCAGTGACGGGCGCCACCCGCAGCGGGGCGATCGTCATCGCGGGCAGGCCGGCTTCCGCATACTCGACAAACACTTGCTGCATCGCCCGGCAGTACTGCGGGTGCGGGAGCGGACCGTCTGAGCCAGCCACCCGGTCGCTGCCAGCAAAGTCGGGCCACGCGCTCGTCGCCTGCTCGTAGTCTCCGGCCGGCAGCCACGCCAAGGCCACCGTGCCGATGTCGCCGCGGCTTTCCGGCGCGATTTCCTGCTCCCGCGGGGAGTGCGCCGCGGACAACTCCCGCTGCAACCGATCCGATAGCCCTGTCATCGATTCGCATCCTCTCGCACCGCTGCGCCGCGCACCATACTTCGGCAGTTTCTGGGGCGCGCAGAGTCACTTCTGCTAGTGATAACAGGGTCGATGACCGGGCATGCTTGCCGAATGCAATGCGGCTACGTCGCGGGTTGCCACCGCCCTCCGGTTCGCTAGATGAAGCCCCACGTCCTCAGCCGTCGGTGGATGAATCAAGGCTGGCGCGAACGTCTTTCATACGGCGGTAGTAGCGGAGAAGATTCTCGGGTGCTCGGACGAAGCCGTACCTCTCGTAGAAGGCGGCCGCCGCCTCGTCGACAGCATCCACCACGATGAGCCTTGCGGCAGCGACCTCCCCGGCGGCGACGGCCTTTCGTAGCGCCTCGGCGAGAAGCGTTGCGCCAACGCCTGTTCCCTGCTGTGACCGCTCGACTGCCAGGCGGGCCAGCAGAACCATGCCGACCGGATGGGCAGGCATGCCGCGGACGAGCCTTGCCGGAGCCTCAGCTCGACGCACCGAACCCATGGTCAGGCTGAAGTAGCCGATGACACGATCGCTACTTACGGCGACGAACGTACGCGTGGAGTCCATGCGTTGCGCTGCGAGCGCGTGGCTGCGCAGCCACGCGTCGAGCACCTCGTTTCCGGAGTCGAAGGTGCTGATGTCGTGGTCGGCATCGAGCCGTTCGAGCAGGACGCGGGTCACGCCTCGCGGAGCTCGGGGTTCTTCCTGAACAGGTCAATCAGCTCCGGTACGGGCGTGGCTGGCTTGTCGAGTTCGGTCATGAATAGGTCGAACGCCTGGTTCGACAGCACCAAGTCCTGATGCTGCTTGACCACGCCCTTCGCTCGTGATGTGACCGTGTCCAGAACGAACGCGGTCACCGTGGTGTCCTCGAGGTCGGCTGCCTGACGGATCAGCGCGTCCTGTTCTGGAGTAACACGAACCTCCAGCCGATGACGTCGGGGTCTGATCGCATGATCGGTCATCTGTTGAGCATAGCAGCTGTCCGGACGTTGTCCGGACGGGCTTCCGTTGTTCGCGCGGGCCAAAATGGCGGGCGGCTTGACGCCGAGACCTGGCCTCAAGCCTCCTCGTGCAACCGGGTACGGACCGTGGAGTGACACGTTAGAACGTGACGAGCAAACCTGCAGACACCTGATCTACTGGTACCATCAACTGGGTAGAAAGGTACCATCATGGCGCTGAACATCAAGGATCCGGCGGTTCACGAGGCGGTCAAGCGGATTGCGAGAATTACCGGTGAGTCCCAATCCGAAGCGGTGGCGAAGGCGGTCAACGAGCGTCTGGCCAGACTGCAGCAGGACGATCTCACCGCCCGACTGCTGGCCATCGGCCACAAATCCGCCAGTCGGATGAGCCCTGAAACCAGGCAGCTAGACCACGGAACGATGCTCTACGACGAGCGAGGCCTCCCGGCATGATCGTGGACACGTCGGCAATCATCGCGATCCTCAGGGCGGAGAACGATGCCGCGGTCTACGCCAAGGCCATTGCGACCGCCGAGGTGCGACGACTGTCCGCCGCGAGTTACCTCGAATGCGGAATCGTCCTCGATTCGCAGCGTGACCCGATCATCAGCAGAGGCCTGGACGCGCTCCTGCAGGAAGCAGAGTTCGTCGTCGAACCGGTTACCGAGCGACAGGCCCGCCTCGCCCGTCAGGCCTACGTGGACTTCGGCAAGGGCAGCGGCCATTCCGCCGGTTTGAACTTCGGTGATTGCCTGTCCTACGCCCTCGCGCAGGACATGCGTGAACCGCTTCTGTGGAAGGGCAACGACTTTGGACACACGGGCGTCCAATCCGCGCTTGAGCCGCAATGACTGGCGCGGTACGCAACCTCGTCGGTGCCCGGAGATGCAGCATCTGTTTTCACAGCTGGTGACGCAGTGACCGTGGCAGCGCTGTTCGCTTCCTCGACGTCTAGGCCACCTACTTCGCCGACGCCCGCACCTGCCTGGTGATTCGCTTCAGGAGTTGGTCGTCGATGCTCATGTGCAGCGAAATGGCATCGGCCTCAATGGTTCCGCGGGCATACCGCATCATCTCGGGCATCCGAGCGATGAAGTCGGTGAAGTCGTCGACGAACGTGTCATAGCCATCCAGAGGGATGTTCATCAGCTGGCCGCAGTCGCGCATCAGCCCCGAGTATTGCGATGGAGCGTCGAAGTCGCGGCACCGCTCGGCCAAGGTGAGAAATCGTTGGTGATAGTCCATCAGCCGGTTGGCCACCTGCACAATGCCTTCGGCGTCGGCGGTACTCTCGTCGCCATGCTGTCCGAAGACCTCCATGAAGGCCGGCGTGAGCATGAACGCCTCCGTCTGCGCGACGAGCTTCACGAGCTCGTCCATGCGGGCCGCCACGAATTGTGCGACCTCCAGACCGCTTCGCGCGTAACCGCCCGTGGGCGTGGCATACCCGAGCCGGACGTCGCGGACCCGCGACCGCACCGC
>NZ_DASQEU010000070.1:0-28641 GCF_035633495.1 Mycobacterium sp.
GTCGTCGTCCTTGCCGTCAAGCTCGATCGGAGCAAGCTCCTTCGACCCGATAGCCATCAGTTGCCACCACCCTCGCGTACCACGAACCGGCACTTCATCGGGAGCTTGTGCATCGCACGACGCATCGCCTCACGGGCGAGCGGCTCGTCGACACCGGCGAGCTCGAAGAGCACGCGACCCGGCTTGACGTTGGCGATCCACCACTCAGGGGAACCCTTACCTGAACCCATTCGGGTCTCCGCCGGCTTCTTGGTCAGCGGACGGTCGGGGTAGACGTTGATCCAGACCTTGCCACCACGCTTGATGTGGCGGGTCATGGCGATACGAGCAGCCTCGATCTGACGGTTGGTCACGTATGCAGGCTCGAGAGCCTGGATGCCGTACTCACCGAACGCGATCGTGGTACCACCCGTTGCGGCGCCGGAGCGCCCGGGGTGGTGCTGCTTGCGGTGCTTGACCCTGCGCGGAATGAGCATGATCAGGCCTCCGTTCCGCTCTCAGGTGCGGCCTCGACGGCCGCGGGGGCCGCCGGGGCAGAGGACTCGGCAGGAGCGTCGGTGCGCTCGCGGCGAGGACCGCGGGCCGGGCCCCGGTCGGACCGCTCCGGACGGTCGGAGCGGGGACCGCGGGGAGCGCGCGGCGCGGCCGTAGCCTGCTCGCGAGCGAACTCCTTCTCGGTCATGTCGCCCTTGTAGATCCACACCTTGACGCCGATCTGGCCGAACGTCGTCTTGGCCTCGAAGGTGCCGAAGTCGATGTTGGCGCGAAGCGTGTGCAGCGGCACCCGACCCTCGCGGTAGAACTCCGAGCGGCTCATCTCCGCACCGCCGAGGCGGCCCGAGCACTGCACCCGGATGCCCTTGACGTTCGGCTGACGCATCGCGGACTGGATCGCCTTGCGCATGGCGCGACGGAACGCGACGCGGTTGCTCAGCTGCTCGGCCACACCCTGGGCGACCAGCTGTGCCACCGACTCGGGGCTCTTCACCTCGAGGATGTTGAGCTGAACCTGCTTGCCGGTCAGCTTCTCCAGCGTGCCGCGGATGCTGTCGGCTGCCGCACCGCGACGTCCGATGACGATGCCTGGCCGCGCAGTGTGGATGTCGACGCGAACCCGGTCACGGGTGCGCTCGATCTCCACCTTGGCGACACCGGCCCGCTCCAGCTCGACGTTGCGCTCGCCGGGGATGACGAACGGCGCGAACAGCCGGCGACGGATCGCCACGTCTTCCTTGACGTAGTCCGCGTACTGCTTGTCGGCGTACCAGCGGGACTTCCAGTCGGTGGTGATGCCGAGGCGGAAGCCGTGGGGATTGATCTTCTGGCCCACTACTCCGAGCCTCCCTTCGAATCAGAAGTCTCAGAGACCGTTTCGGGTGCCGCCTTGGTGGCGGGCGCCTTGGTGGCAGGTGCCTTCTTGGCGGGAGCAGTGGCGGCTGCCTTGCTGCCCTGTGCGCGACGTGCCCTGGCGGACGACGCCGATGCAGAAGAACCCTTGTCCTTCGGCGGACGGCTCTCGACGATCACCGTGATGTGGCTGGTGCGCTTGCGGATTCGGTACGCACGCCCCTGGGCGCGCGGCCGGATGCGCTTGGCGGTCGGGCCTTCATCGGCGTACACCGACGCGACGACGAGGGTCGCCGGGTCGAGGCCGTCGTTGTTCTGCGCGTTGGCCGCGGCACTCGCGATGACCTTGGCGACGGGCTCGCTGGCGGCCTGGGGCGCCCAGCGGAGGATGTCGAGCGCCTCGGTGACGGACTTGCCGCGCACCAGGTCGATCACACGGCGCGCCTTGGATGCCGACACACGCACGAAGCGCGCCTTGGCAACCGCGGACGGATACTCGGTCGTCGTAGTCATTACCGCCGCTTCGCTTTCCGGTCGTCCTTGATGTGACCCTTGAACGTGCGGGTCGGGGCGAACTCGCCCAGCTTGTGACCGACCATGGCCTCCGAGACGAACACCGGGACGTGCTTGCGACCGTCGTGGACGGCGAAGGTGTGTCCGATGAAGTCGGGGATGATGGTCGACCGACGAGACCAGGTCTTGATGACCTGCTTGGTGTTCTTCTCGTTCTGAACGTCGACCTTCTTCAGGAGATGGTCGTCGACGAACGGGCCCTTCTTCAGGCTGCGTGGCATCGCTGGATACTCCTAGCGCTTGTTCTTGCCGGTGCGCCGGCGTCGGACGATGAGCTTGTCGCTCGGCTTGTTCTTGCGGGTGCGGCCCTCGGGCTTGCCCCACGGGCTGACCGGGTGACGGCCACCGGAGGTCTTGCCCTCACCACCGCCATGCGGGTGGTCGACCGGGTTCATCACGACACCACGGACGGTGGGGCGCTTGCCCTTCCACCGCATACGACCGGCCTTGCCCCAGTTGATGTTGCCCTGCTCGGCGTTGCCGACCTCGCCGACGGTGGCGCGACAGCGCACGTCGACACGGCGGATCTCACCGCTGGGCATGCGCAGCGTCGCGTAGGTGCCTTCCTTGCCGAGCAGCTGGATGCTGACACCGGCAGAGCGGCCCATCTTGGCGCCCCCGCCCGGTCGCAGCTCCACGGCGTGGACGACGGTACCGGAGGGGATGTTGCGCAGCGGCAGGCTGTTGCCGGGCTTGATGTCGGCGTTCGGCCCCTGCTCGATGCGGTCGCCCTGCGACAGTCCCTGCGGCGCGATGATGTAGCGCTTCTCGCCGTCGACGTAGTGCAGCAGCGCAATGTTCGCGGTGCGGTTGGGGTCGTACTCGATCTGCGCGACCTTGGCGTCGACGCCGTCCTTGTCGTGGCGACGGAAGTCGATGACGCGGTAGGCGCGCTTGTGGCCACCACCCTTGTGACGGGTCGTGATGCGGCCGTGCGCGTTGCGTCCACCCTTGCCGTGCAGCGGGCGGATCAGCGACTTCTCCGGAGTCGCGCGAGTGATCTCGGCGAAGTCGGAGACGCTGGCACCGCGCCGACCAGGAGTCGTCGGCTTGTACTTGCGAAGTGGCATGTTCTAAGTCCTGAGTCTCTTCGTGGCGCCGGCTAGGCCGGTGCTCCGAATAGGTCGATGGGCTTGCTGCCCGCGGACAGGGTCACGATCGCGCGCTTGGTGCTCTTGCGCTGGCCGAAACCGCTGCGGGTGCGCTTGCGCTTGCCCTGGCGGTTGAGCGTGTTCACGGAATCGACCTTGACGCTGAAGATCTTCTCGATCGCAATCTTGATCTGCGTCTTGTTCGAATCCGGGTGCACCACGAACGTGTAGGTGTTGTCCTCGATCAGCCCGTAGGACTTCTCGGAGATCACCGGTGCCAGGATGATGTCGCGGGGGTCAGTAACGGTCGCCATCAGGCCGAAACCTCTTCCTTGTCGGCTTCCTTGTCGACGCTGTTCGCCTGGATGTAGGCGTTCAGAGCCTCGACGCTGAACACCAGATCGTCGGCGTCGAGCACGTCGTAGGTGTTGAGCTGATCCGGTGAGATCACCCGTACACCAGGCAGATTGCGCACGCTCTTGGCACCGACCTCGTCGCTGCGGCCGATGACGACCAGCACCTTGCGGCGATCGGTCAGCGTCTCGAGGAACGCCTTGACCGTCTTCGTCGACGGCGTCTGGCCGCTGATCAACTCGGTGATCGCGAAGATGCGATCGTTGCGGGCCCGGTCCGACAACGCGCAGCGCAGGGCGGCGGCGATCATCTTCTTCGGGGTCCGCTGGCTGTAGTCGCGCGGCTTGGGGCCGTGCACGATGCCACCGCCGGTGAACTGCGGTGCGCGCGTCGAACCCTGACGGGCGCGGCCGGTGCCCTTCTGGCGGTACGGCTTCTTGCCGCCACCGGAGACCTCGGCGCGCGTCTTGGTCGAGTGCGTGCCCTGGCGCTTGGCGGCCAACTGGGCCGTCACCACCTGGTGCATCAACGCGATGTTGGGCTCCACGTCGAACAGAGCGGCGGGCAACTCAACGCTGCCGTCCTTCTTACCGCCCGGAGTGAGGACGTCAATCTTCTTCGCAGCCATTACTTCTCACCTCGTTTGATCGCAGTGCGGACTACGACGAGCCCACCGTTGCGGCCAGGAACGGCGCCCTTGATCAACAGCACGCCGTTCTCGGCGTCGACCTTGTGCACCTTCAGGTTTTGCGTCGTGATCTTGTCGCTGCCCATCCGGCCGGACATGCGCGTGCCCTTGAAGACGCGGCCGGGGGTGGCGCAGCCACCGATCGAGCCGGGCCGGCGGTGCACGGCCTGCGCGCCGTGGGCGGCGCCCTGGCCCTTGAAGCCGTGACGCTTCATGGTGCCTGCGAAGCCCTTGCCCTTCGAGGTGCCGGTCACGTCGACGTAGCTTCCGTCGGCGAAGATCTCGGCGGTCAGCTCCTGGCCGACCTCGTAGTCGGCGGTGGCTGCCTCGTCTTCGAGCCGGAGCTCGGCCAGGTGCCTGCGGGGGTTGACTCCTGCGGCGGCGTACTGACCGGTGACCGGCTTGTTGACCTTGCGCGGGCTGATCTCGCCGTAGGCGAGTTGCACGGCGCTGTAGCCGTCGCGCTCGGTGGTGCGGATACGGGTCACCACGTTGGGGCCGGCCTTGACGACCGTGACTGGGACGACCTTGTTGTTCTCGTCGAACACCTGCGTCATGCCCAGCTTGGTGCCCAGAATGCCTTTGCGTGCCATTGGTTCTGGTTCTCCTACTGGATGTTGACGTCGACGCTCGCCGGCAGATCGATGCGCATGAGAGCGTCAACGGTCTTCGGCGTCGGGTCGAGAATGTCGATCAGGCGCTTGTGGGTGCGCATCTCGAAGTGCTCCCGCGAGTCCTTGTACTTATGCGGGGACCGGATGACGCAGTAGATGTTCTTCTCGGTCGGCAGCGGCACCGGGCCAACGACGCTCGCGCCCGTACGGGTGACCGTCTCAACGATCTTGCGCGCCGAGGCATCAATTGCCTCGTGGTCGTAGGCCTTCAGCCTGATGCGGATCTTCTGTCCCGCCACGCTTCTCCTACCTCACTACTAACGGGCCCATGCTTGGGCCTGGTCTACGTGCGTTCCGCACCTGGTGCGTCCCGCTGGCTATGCCGCCGCTGTTTACCTGTCTGTGGTCCACCGACCCCCGCGCTCGGGTGTGTCGCCCTTGCGCACGCTCGTCTGCGCCGAAAATCCGCCGCACTCGAGGTTGGGACCGGACGCGCCGGTTGAGGCGCTGGTCGTATGCCTGGCCAGGCGCGAACCCGGCTCAAGGCAACCCGAACAGTATGCCTCAGATCGCCGCGTGCTCCAAATTCCTGGTCAACGCCGGGCCGAGGCTTCCTTACTCCAGAGTAGGGTAGCCCGCCGTGACTCCTTCGACGACGTCTCCGACGACCACGTATCGGATGTGGAAACAGCTTGCCGGACGCCCAGGTGGAAGTCGGCTGTTCTCCGCGGCGGCGATGGCGCGGGTGCCGTACTTCGCCTCCGTGCTGCCGCACGTCGTACGGATGGAACCGGGGTTCGCCGAGGTCACGATGCCGAAGTGGTTCTTCGTCCACAACCATCTCTCGACCGTGCACGCCATCGCCTCGTGCAACGCCGCCGAGATGGCGATGGGCATGCTGATGGAGGCCACGGTCCCGGGCTCCCATCGGTGGATCCCGAAGGCGATGAACGTTCGGTACCTCGCCAAGGCCGCCACGTCGTTGCGCGCCATCGCCCGGATCGATCCACCCGACTTCGGCACCGTCATCGACGGGGTCGCGCTCGTCGTGCCGGTCAGCGTCGTCGACCGGTTCGGTGCCGAGGTCGTGCAGGCCGACATCACCACCTGGGTGACACCCGCCAGCTGACATGCCTTCGGCGTCAGGGCGCCTTGGAGGCAGGCGCGTTCCGCGTCACCGGCGCCTTGCGGGGCGTCTCGATCAAGACCGACAGGTTGGGGTCGAGTTGCGGCCGCACGGTGCCGACGTTGGTCTTCGGCGCCGTCGTGATGACGATCGAGCCGCCGCGGCAGGACACGATCTTCCCGTCGACGAAGACGTCCTGGCCGTCATCGATCGGGACGTCGTACCCATCCGCGTCGGTGTAGTGGCATCCGCCACCGGGGCCGGTGGGCTCGTTGTCGGTGGCGTGGGCGGTCGCCGGGGCCAAGGCGAGAGCGGCGAGGGCGCCGAGGAGCGTGGCTGCGTACTGGAGGCGGGTCAGCTTGCGGGTGGTCGAGGTGGTGTTCATGTCGATCTCCTTGACGTCGTCGCGGTCCTTGGTTGGACCGCGTTCGTCAGCTAGGAGCGACGGGGCGCACGGATTCCCTCATTTTTCTGCAGATCAGTTTCTGGCTCGCCGATTCGTGCACGTCTAGCCGCGCTCAGCGCGGGTTTGTGTACACGAATCGATGAGGATCAGCCGCGCTTGATGCCCTGGATTAGCTCAGATAGGTGCCGTGGCCCTCGCGGACGAGGTCACCGTCGAACATCAGGACTTCGTTGACGAGTCCGTCCCGCTCGTTGCGGTAGTTGATCACCAGCAGAGACTCACCCCGATAGACACCGATCACGTCGAAGTGCAGATCGGGCAGCATGCGAAGCGCCGTCACCCAGTAGTCGCGCAGCGCGGCCTTGCCCCGCACCACTCCCCCGGTCGCGGGGATCACCCGCGCCGCCACCGGCGAGCTGAACACGACGTCATCGTGAAGGTGCGCGAGGACCGCCTCGACGTCGTGGTCGTTCCACGCCCGAACCCATGCGTCGGCGAAGACAGCCGAATCCGGTGTCGGCATCTTCTCACTCCTTCAGGCCCGCCCAGAACGAGCATTGATGCTTCTGGTCGAAGTCGGTTTCCACCCTGCTGCCGTCGGGCCGCAATGACAACCGCTTTTCCTCGCCACCGAAGGCGGGCCAGTCATCGCCGGGATGGCCGTCTCGGACGAACTGACTCCACGCGTCGATCATCTGGTCGGACAGCACCTGCTGGTCGGCATTGAGCCGCGGTGCGCCACCGACGTCGAAGAGGTAGCGCAGCTCCAGCGAGTGGCTGGCGCCGACGGGAAACGGCAAGGTGCGCAACGTATCCGGAGCAGGGGCACCGCGGTCGTTGAACTCGTAGGCGTACACGGAGTCCATTCTGGCGAGACCCTCGGCCATCCTGTCGGCGACGCAGGCGAACACTCCGTCGGTGACGGCTGCCGAGTACGCGAGCGGCACGCTGCCCTCGTACCGGCTCAACGGGTAGCGCGCCGCGACCGCCTCCGCATCGCGACCGAACGTCTGCGACAACAGCTGCGGATACTGCGCCTCGGAATACGGCTTCTTGAGACGGAGATACTGCAAGGCGACGAACAGCGTGAACTCGTCGTGGTTGGTGCCGACCACCACGGGCACCTTGGCGGCCTGACCACCCGCGATCGCCACCATCGGATCCACCGGCAGCACCTTCGTTCCCGTCACGGGACCGCTCAGAGCATCATCACCGATGTGGTAGTACCACACCGGTTTTCGCAGTTCGTTCGCCGGCAACGCGCGCAGGCAGTCGGCGACGGTTCTGAGGTCGTCGCAGCCGGCGCCGCGGGCGTAGTCGATGCTGACCCTCTGCGCCTCGGGCAACGCGACCTGAGCCTGACACGGCCCGCTCTGAATGATCGCCGCGCGGAAGAGTCCCTCGGAGGCAGGAGCAACGAGGTGGTCGCACACCGACATGCCGCCTGCGGACTCGCCGGCGATCGTGACGGCGTCGGGGTCACCGCCGAAGTTCGCGATGTTGTCGTGGACCCAGCGCAGCGCGGCCTGCTGATCGGACAGGCCGTAGTTGCCGACGGCACCCGGGGCACCGAGCGCCGGGTGCGCCAGAAAGCCCAGCGCACCGAGCCGATAGTTCAGGGTGACGACGACGATGTCCCCGCGCGACGCCAGCCAACGCGAGTCGTAGATACCGGCGCTGCCGTTGATGAACGCACCACCGTGGATCCAAACCATCACCGCGCGCTTGCGCTCCGAGGGCGGCGGAGTCCAGACGTTCAGCGTCAGGCAGTCCTCGGAGGTCTGCCGACCCATCTCCAGATCGCTGGTGTCCTGCATGCAGCGCGGACCGGTGTGAGTCGCATCACGCACCCCGGGCCACGGCAGGGCCGGCGCGGGCGCTTGCCACCGCAACGGACCGATGGGCGGCGCTGCGTAGGGGATTCCGGCGAATAGGCGATGCTCGGGTGTCACCACTCCACGGACGGCGCCCATCGCGGTCTGGACGAGCGCGGGGTCGGCCGGAGTTTGCCTCGGCGTCGCCGGGGCCGGGCCGCCGCCGTCTGCGCAGCCGGCGAGCAGGACCATCACGGCCAACACGATCGCCATCGCACCGCGGCCAACCGAAAAAGAGCGCATCCCCACCGAGCCTACTGAACGGGAATCGGGGGTCGGGCCGACCGGCAACGGATCCGGGCGATTCGGCCATCGCGTTCGGCGGCCCTACCTAAACTGCCGCTTGACGCCCGTCAAGTGCAGCCCGCATGTCAGGAGTTCCGATGAGCACACCGACCATGGACGACGCCGTCAAGGTCCTGGCCGACCCCACCGCCTACGCCGACGACGAGCGCCTGCACGAGGCACTCACTCTGCTACGCGCGAACAATCCCGTTGCATGGGTTGACATTCCGCCCTACCGGCCGTTCTGGGCAATCACCAAGCACGCCGACATCATGGCGGTCGAACGCGACAACGAGTTGTTCCTGAGCGAGCCGCGTCCATTGCTGTCCACGGCTGCCGCCGACGACCTGGCCAAGGAACAGCTCGAGGCGGGCATGGGCCTGCGCACACTGATTCACATGGACGATCCCCACCACCGCAAGGTGCGCAAGATCGGGGCGGACTGGTTTCGGCCGAAGGCCATGCGCGACCTCCAGGTTCGCGTCGACGAGCTGGCCAAGCGCTACGTCGACAAGATGCGCGACATCGGACCCGAGTGCGACTTCGTGACGGACATCGCCGTCGACTTCCCGCTGTACGTCATCATGTCGCTGCTGGGCCTGCCCGAATCTGACTTCGGTCGCATGCATTCCCTCACGCAGGAGATGTTCGGCGGCGATGACGACGAGTACAAGCGCGACGGCGGATCGCTCGAGGATCAGCTGGCCGTGCTACTCGACTTCTTCGCCTACTTCTCCAAGCTGACGGCGTCGCGCCGCGAACATCCGACCGGTGACCTCGCCTCGGCGATCGCCAACGGCACCATCGACGGCGAACCGCTGTCCGACGTCGACACCGCTTCCTACTACGTGATCGTCGCCAGCGCGGGCCACGACACCACCAAGGACGCGATCTCCGGCGGAATGCGCGCGCTCATCGACAACCCCGGCGAGCTGGAGCGGCTGCGCAACGACCCTGGTCTGATGCCCACCGCCGTCGAGGAGATGATCCGATGGTCCACTCCCGTCAAGGAATTCATGCGGACCGCGGCAGCGGACACCACGATTGGCGGCGTTGACGTCGCCGCGGGCGAGTCGGTGTACCTGGCCTACGTGTCGGGAAACCGCGACGAGGAGGTCTTTACCGACCCGTTCCGGTTCGACGTCGGCCGCGATCCGAACAAGCACGTCTCCTTCGGTTACGGCGTGCACTTCTGCCTGGGCGCCGCGTTGGCCCGGATGGAGATGAACAGTCTGTTCACCGAACTGATTCCGCGATTGGAGTCAATCGAACTCGCCGGCCCGCCGGAGCTCTCCGCGACGACGTTCGTCGGTGGCCTCAAGCACCTTCCGATTCGGTACTCGCTGAGGTAGTCGTATCGCCGGAACCCTTGGCGAAGCTCTTGAGGAATCCGTCGACGGCTGCCACCGCCACCTGTTCGTCGTCGAACTCGGCCAGCGTGCTGATTCTGCCAAACGCCAACGGACCGATCAGCAGGGCGAAGGCGACTGTGCTATCGACGTCCATCAGTTCGTCGGCCGCCTGAGGACTGTCGAAGATCACGTCGAACGGCGCTGAGTACTGCTGTGCGATGCGTTCCCGCAGCGAGCGCAACTCGGGGCTACTCACGTCGGTGTGCTGCATCGCCGGCAGCCGTCCCATGTCCGGTCCCAGGGACAGCCATGACATCGCCGTCAGGATCGTGGCCGCTCGGCGATCGACTTGGCCCACGCCACCACGATCGCGGTGAGCCGGTCCCGCAACGCGCCCTCCTCCGGCGGCGGGGGTCGGCATCGCGCCTGACTCGCACCTACCCTGAATCCGTGCTTCTCTTGATCGTCAATCCCAACACCACCGCGTCGATGACCGTCGCGATCGGAGCGGCGGCGCGCGCAGTCGCCAGGCCCACTACCGAGATAGTCGCGGTGAACCCCGCCGACGGGCCCACGAGCATCGAGAGCGACGAAGACGAAAATCTTTGCATCCCCGGTCTTCTCGACGAGGTTCACGGCGGCAGCCGAGACGAACTCCCCCGACGCCTATGTCATCGCCTGCTTCGGCGACCCTGGCCTCGGGCAGCTTCTCGGTCGTGACGTCGATGTCCGCGACGGTGGAAACGGCGTGGAAGATCGCAAAGACCTACACCCCCGGCCAGTGCCTCGGTGTGCATGCCACCGACATCCCCGTGCTGCAGATCGACTCGGATCCCACGACGATCGGGCCCATCGGTCACCTCTGCGAGAAGGCATTGGTTCAGGATGGGAGCCGCACGATCATATTGGGTTGTGCGGCAATGGCGAAGTTCGCCGGCCCCCTCACCGAGCGCCTCGGCGTGCCCGTCGTCGACGGCGTCGTGGCGGCCACGCTTCTCGCGGAGGCACTCGTCACGATGCGGCGGTTCAACGGATGAACTCGGCCGCGCGATGGCCGATCATGACGATCGTGGCGTGAGGTCCCCGGCTGGTGATGTCGGGCAGGATCGACCCGTCGACCACCCACAACCCCTCCACCCCGCGCACCCGGCACCTCTCGTCGAGCGGCGCATCGCCGTCACGGCCCATGGGCACCGTGGCGCACAGGTGCTGCGAGGTCGACCAGAACGAGTCACGCGCCTCGTAGCCGGAACCGGCGAGATCGTGGGCGAGTGCCGCCCCCGCCTCGAGGGCCGCGACGTCGGCAGGTTCGCTGTCGTAACGGTGTTCGATCAACGGGGGCACCTCGGCGTCGGCGGACGTCAAGACGACCCTGCCGCGCGAGTGAGGGCGCATGAGCGTGACGCCGAGGTGCGGCCGATCGGACGGGTCGTACCCCGCCCCGGCCATCGCCGCGAAACCCGTTGTGTAACAGCGTATCTCCAGACTCTCCTCAGTGGTGAGCAACGCCTCCAGCGGTGGTCGGTCCGGCGCAGCGGGCCAGTCGACCGGAAGGACCCACTCGGGATGGTCGATGCTCCGCGTTCCAACCGGTAGGTCCAGCAGAACCGGGACGCCCGCAGCGGACAGCTGCGGCGCGGGCCCGATTCCCGACACCATGAGCAGATGTGCGGACCCGATGGCGCCTGCAGACAGGACGATGCGGTCGGCGGTCAACCGTTGCGGGCCGTCGGGCCCGGTGCAGTCGACTCCCACTGCCCGGTGATGGGTGAAGCGGATGCGCGTCGCCCTGCGCTTCTCCAGAACGGTGAGATTGGGTCGGCCCGTGGCGCGATCGAGAAAGGCGTCTCCCGGCCCCACCCGCGTGCCTCGGTCGATGTTCAACGGCACGGCGCCGACACCGGGCCGCCCGGAGTCCTCACCGTTGAGGTCGGCAACCCATTCGTAGCCCCGGCCAAGGGCTGCATCGACGAAAGTGACTGCGCCCTGCTCGAATTCAGTGATCCGTCGGATCATCATCGGGCCACCGGTGCCGTGCAGGGGGCCGTCGAAGTCCAGGTCGGTCTCGACGTCCCGAAAGTGGGGCAGGACGTCGTTCCACGTCCAGCCGGGGATTCTCCACCCGTCGAAGTCACTTTGCAGGCCGCGACAGAAGTAGCCTCCGTTGACGGCGCCGGACCCACCGACGACGTCCCCCCGCATGATCGAGGCGCTGCGCCGGGGCCGCTCCGTCAGGGTGGTCTCGTAGCGCCGAACCACCGAGCTCGCGGACCCGATCGGCAGGCGATGGCCATTGCCGATCTGTTCCCTGATGAACGGATCCGACCGTCCGGGACCCGACTCGGCGATCGTGACCTGACACTGCGGATCACGCGAAAGACTCTCGGCTAGAACGCAACCAGCACTGCCCGCACCGACGATCAGAACGTCAGAGTGCAAGGTAATGCTTCAAGTCCGGATCTGCGGCTTCAGCGCGCCGAGGTCACGCTCACGCACGACGCCCGTCCACAACCCGAGTCCGTAGGCGACGTCGTCGAGTCGTTTGAGTAGCAGATAGGCCAACAACCCCATCCGCTTCGCGTCGTCGTCGACGTTGCCGTTGCGGGTGGCCCAGTCGACCACCCCGTCGACGACGGCGGCCACCAGGACCACTTGCCTGCATCGCCGGAACAGGACTGCAGCCACCAGCGCGATGGGCCAGTAGTGCCTGCAGATGGCCGAGGCCAGCTGCAGCGCGGCCGACCACAGGCCCTGCGCCGCGACGGCGGCCACCTCCTTCGGTTCGGTGTCGACCGTGCTCAACACCTTGGCAATCTTGCGGCCGGTGATGGCAGCGACGATCGTCGACGCGAAGTAGCCGATCCCCGACCCCATCGCCAGCAGCAGCCACACCAGCAGGGTCCAGCCGGACAGCACCAGCGGAGCGGTCTTGCCGGGGTGCCGGACGGCCAGCGGCGCGGCCGAAGAACCGTAGAATGCCTTGCGCCCGAACCAATCTCGCAGCTCAGTCCGATGATCGTGCCCCACCAGCGCGATGGGTTCGTAACGCAGCCGGGCCTCAGCTTCGATGAAGCGCCAGCACAGGTCGACGTCCTCACCGGACCTCAGCGTCTCGTCGAACCCACCCACGTCGTTGAGCGCCGTCCGGCGGCAGATGATGGCCGCGCTGGGCACGTAGGACACGGTGCCGTAGGGGACGACGGGAGCTTCACGGAGGCCCAGGTCGAGCGACGACCGCACCGCCTCGTACCGCGCCACCAGGTTCTGCGGCTCGCGCAATCCGACGATGCGCGGCGCCACCAGGGCGACGGCAGGATCGCAGAAGTGTCCGAGGAGCGCCTCGAGCCACCCGCGGCGGGGCACGACATCGGAGTCGAGGAACGCGACGAAGTCCGTCTCGCAGACGGCTAGGCCGGCGTTGCGGGCCGCCGCGGGACCCCGGCTCGTGAAATGGCGCAACACGCGCACGTCACAGTGCAGGCCCGCGAAGTCGCTCACCTGCACGGGTTGCGACGAGCCGTCATCGACCACCACGACGCGCATTCCGCGCAACGCTTGGACGAGCCGCTTGAGTCCAACCGCGTTGTTCAGCACGGGAATCACAACGGTGACGTCGCGGTGCGATGGTCCGCTGGCGGGCCGGGGGTGGGCCACGGTCGCATCGAGCAGGGTCCGCGCCAGCTGCGCACTCTGGGCGTCGTGCACCTCGAGGCGCCCGCTGGTCAGCATGGTCTGCGCGGCCGGAGCCAGACGCAACAGCCGGGTAGGTGAGCCACCGAGGAGCGCCGACCCCTCTCCGAGTACTCTCACCCGTCTGTCCACTTGCACGGCGAATCCGTCGGGCAGCCTCGGGCCGGTCACTGCAGAAGCCCCCCAGCGTCGGGGGCCCACGCCGCGACGCGGCGGGTGCAGGTGTCGACCATCTCAGCAAAGATAAGCGACCCGTCGTCCGCGGACGCAGTGGTGGGGTTGCCCAGCACCCCGACCGGACTGACCGCCGCGACGCCGCCACTGCGCAGGCGGGGCATCAGGTCGGACAGTGGCGTCTCGTCGCCCGCGACCCACTCTTCGGCGCGCACGGCCTCCGGTGAAATATGTAGCAATACAGACGTTTCGGTGTGGCCGGCGTGGGCGTCGGCGCCGGGCACGGTGCAGGCGCACCATCCGACGTCGCGACCTTCCCGACGCAGCAGCGTGACGGCGGCAGCAACGGCGGCGACATTGCCTCCGTGCCCGTTGACGAACACCAGTCGAGAGGCCCAGTCGCATGCCGACCTGCCGTACTCGACCAGCACGAGTTGCAGCACAGAGGTGCCGATCGACACCGTGCCGGGGAATCCCTGATGCTCGCCGCTGGCGCCGTAGCCGATCGCGGGTGCCAGCATCCAGTCCCCGACCAGCCGCTCAGCAACCCCCCGGGCAACCGCGGAAGCGATTCGCGTGTCGGTGTCCACTGGCAGGTGTGGCCCATGCTGTTCGGTCGAACCTAACGGGATGATCAACGCAGGCGACAGATCGCGGAGCTGCCTCGCCGTTGAGTTCCCAAGCTCGTTGGGGAAAGCCACCCGCCGATCGTAGGCCGAATTCACCTGGTGTGCGCCGAATGTTGGCGTTTGCGTAGCATCCAGAGAAATTTGACCCGGCCGACCCTACCCGGGACGCCGGCCAGGTCATCACGTCCGCCTCGCCAGCACCGCCCGTCCCACCGGGACCAGGCGATGGCCGACGTCAGAAGTCAGGCGACCTCGGTTACGAGCACGCCGAGGGCTCGGGTGAAGCCCGGAGGCGTCAGCACGTCGTCGGCTCCCAGGTCGTGGATCGAGGCCTTGCCGAGGCCCATCAGCGCCGAGTCGATGCCGCTGCGCATGATGTCGAGGACGTTCTCGACGCCCGGTTGCCCCTCGGCCGCCAGGCCCCACAGGTAGGCGCGTCCGATCATCACGGCGCGAGCGCCGAGAGCGAGCGCCTTGACGACGTCGCTGCCGCGGCGGATGCCACCGTCGAGGAGCACCTCGACCTGTTCCCCGACCGAGGCGGCGATGGCGGGCAACGCCCGGATCGAGGCAGGCGTGCCGTCGAGGTTGTTGCCCCCGTGGTTGGAGACGGAGATGGCCGAGACACCGGCATCGACAGCGCGTTTCGCATCGTCGACACGCATGACGCCCTTGAGCATCACGGGCCCACCCCACAGTTCGACCAGCCAGGCGATGTCCTCCCACGTGGGCCGAGGCGTGCCCATCCACTCGCCGTAAGCGGCGAAGAACGGCGGGCCTGCCTCGCCCGCATTGCCCTGGTTGGGCACGCGCAGGTTCGGCGGGCGCAGGGTCTTGGCCCATTGCAGCAACCAGCTCGGCCGGGTCAACCCCTCCGGCATCATCCGGACGGTCGTGCGGAGGTTCATTTCCTCGGGGATCACCGGGCTGCCCCAGTCGCGACCGTGCGAGAAGCTCCAGTCGGTGGTGACGATGATCCCGACCGCGCCCGCCGCCCGGGCCCGCTCGACCCGCGCCGCGATCGCGTCGCGACCGCCCAGCCAGTAGACCTGGAAGAAGAGCTTCGGGTTGGCGGCGATGACGTCCTCGATGGGCTTGCTGGCGAAGGACGACAGACCCATCGCGGTCCCGCGGGCCGCCGCCGCCCGCGCGACGGCGACCTCACCGTCGGGATGGACCGCCTGCACACCCGTCGGTGAGATGATCACCGGCAGCGAGATGTCCTGCCCCATAACGCTGGTCGCCAGGTGACGCTTCTCGATGGCGCCGATCACGTGCGGCGCGAAGCCGAGCTCGCCGAACGCGTCGACGTTGTCGGCGACGGTGATGCCACGCTCACTGGCGGCGATCAACGCACTGTAGACGGACTTCGGCAGCCGCTTCTTCGCGCGCTGTTGTGCGATGGCGACGGTTTCGAACCAGGTAGCGCGGGCCATGTCTATACGGGGCTTTCGTTGCAGAACTTCTGGGGCGGACGGGTGAGGAGCTTTAGCGGGATCGGTCCCTTGCGGCCCCCGGCGCGGGAGTGGTCGACGCTGGACTTGGGCTTGTCCCGTTCGCGCGCCAGGGCGGGTTCGCCGAACCCCTGCACGCATTCCGGGTCGGGTCCGTCCAGCGGCAGGCCGGTGAAGAACTTGGCGGCCATGCAGCCGCCACGGCAGCCGTCGTAGTGGTCGCAGCTGCCGCACGCCCCCGCCGACTGCGGCTCGCGCAGCTCGCGGAACAGCGGCGCGTGCTTCCACACGTTGTCGAAGCCTGCTCCCAAGCCATTGTCTTGCAGTATGTTTCCGGCGAGAAAGCGGTCGTGGATGGCGAAGGGGCAGGCGTAGACGTCACCGACGGGATCGATGAGGCACACCACCCTGCCCGCACCGCACAGGTTCAGGCCGGCGAGCGCGCCGGGCTGGCCGAGGCCGGAGAGGTGGAAGAAGGAGTCGCCGGTCAGGACGCCCTCGCCGCGAGCGACGAGCCAGTCGTAGAGCCGGACCTGTTGCTCGGCGGTGGGGTGCAGCTCATCCCACACGTCGGCGCCGCGCCCCGAGGGGCGCAGTCGGGTGATCCGCAGCGTCGCGCCGTATTGGTCTGCCAGCGCCTTGAATTCGTCGAGCTGGTCGACGTTGTGACGGGTGACGACGACGGAGATCTTGGCGTCCTTGAACCCCGCCGCGGACAGGTTCTCCAGCGCGCGGATCGCCATGGCGAACGAGCCGGGACCGCGCACGGCGTCGTTGATCTCGGCGGTGGCGCCGTCCAGGGAGATCTGGACGTCGACGTAGTCGCTGGCGGCCAGCTTGGCGGCGACCTTCTCATCGATCCGCACGCCGTTGGTGGAGAACTTCACGCCGACGTGGTGCTCGGTGGCGTAGTCGACGAGCTCCCAGAAGTCCGATCGCACGGTCGGCTCGCCGCCACCGATGTTTACGTAGAAGACCTGCATGCGCTCGAGCTCGTCGATGATGTCCTTGCACTGCCGGGTCGTCAGCTCGCGCGGGTCGCGCTTGCCCGACGAGGACAGGCAGTGCACACAGGACAGGTTGCAGGCGTACGTCAACTCCCAGGTCAGGCAGATGGGGGCATCGAGGCCGTGCTCGAACTGCTCGACCAGCCGGGGGACCGGAGCTGCGCGTAACACGGTGGTCATTCGGACTCCTCGCGGTCCTCGCGGACCAGCATGTTGGATTGGACGAGCACGCTCAACGCGTGCAGATAGGGCGCCTGGGCGTCGTCGTCGATTCCCGCTGCGCGGCAGGCCGACCTGGCGTCGGGATGTGCGTCGAGCGAGTTGACCACTTCGACGATCTTGACGTTCTTGAGGAACGAAAGCTTGCGCGTGCCAAAGTGATACAGCAACGCGCCGAACGGCTCCGGCCGCACCGCCACTTGGTGGTGCAGACGCCAGCGGAGGTCAGGATCGAACACCTGGGCGTCCACTGGCGCCTCCGACGATGCGACCACCTTCAGTAGACGCCGCACATGCCGTCGATCGAGACCTCTTCGACGAGGCTCTCGGTGACGAGCTCGGTTTCGGTTTCCGCCTGCTGAGTCGGCTCCATGGTTGCGCCCTTTCGCTTCTTGGGTCTCGACAAATGTGACCGAGATCGCAAGAATATGGCATCGAGTGCCGAAACGGAAGGGCAGATCTCGATGAGTCGTGAACCCGGGGCGCGGGTGGGCCGACGCAGGTCCACCACCGGTGACCACATCACCAACGTTGCGCTCGATTTGTTCGCCAGCCGCGGCTTCGACGAGGTCAGTGTCGACGACGTGGCGCGTGCGGCGGGGATCGCGCGTCGTACCGTCTTCCGCTACTACCCGTCCAAGAACGCCATCCCCTGGGGCGACTTCGACGCGCACCTCGACCACATGCGCGAACTGCTGCACGCCGTTCCCGTCGATGCACCGACCACCGTCGCGCTGCGCTCGGCGCTGTTGACATTCAACAGTTTCGACGAGGCCGAGACCGCCCATCACCGCCAGCGGATGCGCGTCATCTTGGAGACCGATGCGCTGCAGGCCCACTCGATGACGATGTATGCGGGCTGGCGGACCGTCGTCGCGGACTTCGTCGCGCGCCGCCTCGGACTCAAGGCGGGTGACCTCATCCCCCAGACCACGGCGTGGTCCCTGCTCGGGGTAGCGCTGTCGGCGTACGAGCACTGGCTCGCCGACGAGTCGGTGTCGCTTCAGCGCTCGCTCGGCGATGCGTTCGACACCGTCAACGCCGGCCTGGCCGCACTCGACCGAAGGAAATCTTGAATGGGGGCGTCGGAGTTTCGACTCCGACGGCGACGATAGGGGTGTGAGCGCCGAATCGGACTCCCATGACGCGCCGAGAGCGCTTCTCGAGCTGTACGACGACGCCTTGCCCGCCGTCTACGGCTACTTCATCCGCCGCTGCGGTGATCGCGGCGCGGCCGAGGACCTGACGTCGGAAACGTTTCTCGCGGCGATGGATGCCGCGAGACGCGATTCGCCACCGCTGATCACCCCGGCGTGGCTGATCGGCGTCGCGCGGCACAAGCTGGCCGACCACTACCGGCGAAGGCACGACCGGTTCACCGTCCCGGTGGCCGATCTGCCCGAGCCCGCCGACCCCTCCGACGAGTGGGATGCCGAGCTCGACCGCATCGTGGCCGAAAGCGTCCTGGCCCGGCTGCCCGAACACCACCGGACGGTGCTCGCCCTGCGCTACCTGGACGACCGTTCGGTGCCCGAGTGCGCAGAGCTGATCGGCCGCACGGTGCACGCCACCGAGGCCCTGCTGGTGCGGGCGCGTCGGGCCTTCAGATCGGAATACCCGGAAGGAGGAGCGTCATGACCCACTTCAACGGCCACGACCCGTTGACGGTGCTGCACGGCGACGACCTTCCGGTTCAGCCCGACCCGGCGTTCGCCGCCCGACTGCGGGCCCGCCTCGAATCAGCTGTCGCACTGCCCAATCGAACCGAAGGAGTCATCATGAGCGGCACCGACACCGCCATCGCCGAACTCAACGCCCCGGCCGAGGTGCCCACCGTCGCGCCTGCCGCGCCTCGGCCCGCGGCGCTGCCCTATCTGGCCGTCGCAGGCGCACGGGAGGCCATCGCCTGGTATGTCGATGCGTTCGGCGCCGTCGTGGTGGGCGATCCGATCGTGATGGACGACGGCCGCATCGGGCACGCCGAGCTGTCGATTGCGGGCGGGATGATCTACCTCGCCGACGAGTTCCCCGAGTTCGGGCTCAGAGCACCGGCGCCACGTGCCGTCTCGGTGAGTCTGATGCTGCCGGTCCCCGATACGGACGCCGCGCTGGAGCGGGCGCGCGAACGCGGAGCCGACGTCGAGCGCGAGAGCTACGAGGGCCACGGCTCTCGCACTGCCACCGTCATCGACCCGTTCGGCCACCGCTGGATGTTGAGTGGGCCCGTCGCGGGGTCGGTGAGTCAGATCCGCCACGGCGACATCGGCTACGTGTCGGTGTGGACCGGTGACGCCGACAGGGCCGCCGCGTTCTACGGCCGGGTACTCGGCTGGGAGTACGACCCGACCGGGCGCCAGGTGACCAATACGACGCAGCGCATCGGATTGTTCGGCATCCGCGGCCCCCGCACCTTGTTCTGCTGCTACGCGGTGGCCGACCTGTCCGCCGCGCGGCAGACGATCGTCGATGCGGGCGGCACGGTCGACGACGTTCGACTGTTCGACTTCGGCGCCGTGCTCGATGCCACCGATCCGGCAGGCATGGCGTTCGCGGTCTACCAGCCCGTCGGGGACGACCCGCGGCCCGCGCTGAACGGCGCTGGGCCAGGCGAACTCTCGTACGTCACGTTCCAGGTGTCCGACTCCGCGAGCTTCCGTCAGTTCTACGGCCGGGTGCTTGGCTGGAGCTTCGAGCCCGGCCGGATCGACGACGGCTGGGAACCGAGGTCCGTGCACCCCATGTCGGGCATCGCCGGCGGCAGCGCCGAGCAGGTGACCGTCCCGATGTGGACGGTGGCCGACATCGCCGCTGCGGTGGAACGGGTCCGGGAAGCGGGCGGCACCGTCATCGAGGAGCCGTCGCAGCAGCCGTACGGCAGCTCGGCACTCTGCGTCGACGACCAGGGCGTGCGCTTCTACCTCGGCCAGCACTAGCGATTTCGGCGTGATCGGTCGCGGTGCGCGCGACTGAGCACGCCGAAATCGCGGGCTGGCTAGGTGAGGACGTCGGCGATGGGGGCCCCGGCGGCGATCTTGCCGCGGGCCTTCATCACCTTGCCGGGCATGCCGCCGCCCACGACGCCGACGACTGCACCGTTGCGCTCGTAGTAGGCCAGGAACTTGCGACCGTCGTCCGCGACGACGTGCACGATGTCGTCGGGCTCCGGCTCGCCCAGGCACTGGATCTTGACGTCGTACTGGTCGCTCCAGAAGTAGGGCACCACCACCGCGGAGGGGGCGTCGGTACCGAGCATCGCGGGCACGATGGCCCGGGCCTGCTCGGCGACGTTGCTCCAATGCTCAACGCGCACTTGGTGTCCGGCAGCATCACGCCAGGAGGCCACGTCGCCGATCGCCCAGACGTTGGGGGCGCTGGTGCGGCCCGCAACGTCGCAGACGACGCCGTTGTCGACGGCGACGCCGCTGCCCTCGAGCCAGTCGGTGGACGGCCGGGAGCCGATGCCCACGACGACGATGTCGGCGTCGAGCTCGGTGCCGTCGGACAGCACGACCTTCTCGACGTGGCCGCTGCCCTTCACCTCGGTGACACCGATGCCACACCGCACGTCGACACCCTCGGCGCGGTGCAAGCGGGCCACCAACTCGCCGATCTGCTCACCGAGCACCGAAGCGAGCGGCGTCGGCTGCGGCTCGACCAGGGTCACGGCGACGCCGAGCTTGCGCAGACTTGCCGTGACCTCGCAGCCGATGAACCCGGCGCCGATGACGACGGCGTGCCGCGCCGAACCGGCGTGCTCACGCAGCGCGCGGCTCTCGTCGAGAGTCCGCAGCACGCGGACGCCCTCCAGGTCGGGGAAGGACGGAATCCGCTTGGGCACCAGCCCCGTTGCGATGACCAGCTCGTCGTAACCGATCACTTCGCCACTGGCCAGCGTCACCGTCTGCGCCTCGGTGTCCAGACTCGCCGCGCCCGAACCCAGGCGGACGGTGATCTCCTTCTCGTCGTAGAACTCGGCGGGCTTGAGAACCACGTCGTCGGTCTCGGCGCGCAGCACCTCCTTGGACAGCGGCGGCCGGTCGTAGGGCAGATGGTCCTCGTCGCTGACAAGGGTGATCGGGCCGGTGTACTCGGCGCGGCGCAGCTGTTCGGCCGTGCGCAACGCAGCGAGTCCACCGCCGACGATGACGATGCCCCCAGTAGTAGTCACAGGGCTTTACTACACGATCGACCAGTTCTGGTGTCCGCCACCCTCGGTTAGCCCGCCCGCGGGGTCAGACGCGCGCCCGCTCGATGATGTTGGACAGCACGACGATGCTCTCGCTGCGTTCGATGTCGGCGCTCGCCCGGATCCGTTCGAGGGCCTCTTCGAGGTGTCGCATGTCGCGGGCCAGCACGTGCAGGATGGCGTCCGCCGTACCGGTCACGGTGGCCGCACTGACGACTTCGGGGATCCCGACCCAGGCCTCGCGGAGTTCCGCGGGCGCAATCGTGCCGTGGCAGAACACTTGTACGTAGGCCTCGGTGTTCCAGCCGATCGCATTACGGTCGACGATGGTGGTGAAGCTGCGAATGACACCGTCGTCGAGCATGCGGTCGACGCGTCTCTTCACGGCGGGTGCAGACAGGTTCACCCGCTGCCCGATCTCGGCGAAGGTGGCACGTGCGTGGTTGGCCAACTCGGCGAGAATGCGTTCGTCGGTCTGGTCTAGCCTGTCCACGAGACCTCTTTTCCGTCGGAACACAACAAACCGCCACAATAGTAGCTTTGGCACAACGAAGTGTGCACCAATACGCAATGAGTGGCGATTGATTGCGTAACAGGCAGCCCATATCGTCTATTGCATGACGATCTCAGACGTCGCCGGTACTCCGGCGTTCGAAGTCGCCGCAACGACGCCGCGAGCCCGCACCCCCCGCCTTCGCCGATACGCCATGACGGCGCCGACGTTCTTCACCGTCGAGTACGCCATCAATCCGTGGATGGACACGTCGACGTCCGTCGACACCGGCCTCGCGGTCCGCCAGTGGGAGACGCTGCTGTCGACCTACTGCGCGCTCGGACACACCGTCGAGACGGTCGAGCCCGTCGCAGGCCTGCCCGACATGGTCTACGCCGCCAACGGCGGGTTGATCGTCGACGGCAAGGCTGTCGTGGCCCGCTTCGCCTACCCGCAGCGAGCCGGCGAGGCCGCAGCCCACGCCGAGTGGATGACTGGCAACGGCTTCGAGCCCAGGTACACCCGCCACACCAACGAGGGTCAGGGCGACTTCCTGGTCGTCGGATCCACGATCCTGGCGGGGTACGGCTTCAGGACCGATCAGCGAGCTCATGCCGAGGTGGCTCACATCACCGGCATGCCCGTCACGAGCCTCGAGCTGGTCGACCCGCGGTTCTATCACCTCGACACCGCGCTGGCAGTGCTCGACGACACCACGATCGCGTACTACCCGCCCGCGTTCAGCGACGATGCCCGCGCACAGTTGCAGAAGCTGTTCCCCGAAGCTCTCGAGGTGACCACCGCCGACGCCTACGTCCTCGGGCTGAACGTGGTCTCCGACGGCAAACACGTGGTTCTGCCCGCAAACGCCACCGGGTTCGCCAAGCAGATCGCCGACGCCGGTTTCGAACCCATCGGCATCGATCTGTCCGAATTGTTCAAGGGCGGCGGATCCGTCAAATGCTGCACATTGGAGGTGTATTCGTGACCATCCTGGATACCGTGACTACTCGACCCGGCCAGCTCACCGAAGCTGCGATCGCGATCGACGACCGGTACGCGGCGCACAACTACTCGCCGCTGCCCGTCGTCGCCGCGTCCGCCGAGGGCGCCTGGATCACCGACGTCGAGGGCCGTCGCTACCTGGACTGCCTGGCCGCCTACTCCGCGGTCAACTTCGGGCACCGCCATCCGCAGATCACCGCAACGGCGCACGCCCAGCTGGACGCCGTCACCCTCGTCAGCCGCGCCTTCCACTCCGACCGGTTGGGGCCGTTCTGCGCCGCGCTGGCCGAGTTGTGCGGCAAGGACATGGTGTTGCCGATGAACAGCGGTGCCGAAGCGGTCGAGAGCGGCCTCAAGGTGGCCCGCAAGTGGGGCACCGACGTCAAGGGCGTGCCTGCGGGCGAGTCAAACATCATGGTGGCGCACAACAACTTCCACGGCCGTACCACGACGATCATCAGCTTCTCCGACGACGAGGCCGCGCGCCGCGGCTTCGGGCCCTACACGCCCGGCTTCCGTGCGGTGCCCTTCGGGGACGCCGACGCGTTGGCGGGCGCCGTCGACGAGAATACCGTCGCCGTCCTGCTGGAACCCATCCAGGGCGAGGCGGGCATCATCGTGCCGCCAGACGACTTCCTGCCCCGGGTGCGTGCGCTGTGCACCGAACGTAATGTCCTGATGATCGCCGACGAGATCCAGTCCGGCCTGGCCCGCACGGGCCGCACGTTCGCATGCGACCACTGGGGCGTCGTCCCCGATCTGTACCTCCTCGGAAAGGCACTCGGCGGCGGCGTCGTGCCCCTGTCGGCCGTGGTGGCCGACCGCGACGTCCTCGGCGTCCTGCATCCGGGTGAGCACGGCTCCACCTTCGGGGGCAACCCGCTGGCAGCGGCGATCGGTGCGACCGTCGTCACGATGCTGAAGACCGGCGAATTCCAGTCCCGCTCGGAGCAACTCGGCGATCACCTGCATCATCGACTCCGCAGCCTGATCGGTCACGGCGTGCTCGCCGTGCGCGGCATGGGGTTGTGGGCAGGCGTCGACATAGATCCGCGGGTCGGGACGGGAAAGCAGATCAGCTTGCGGTTGGCCGAACTCGGTGTTCTCGTCAAGGACACGCACGGTTCGACGTTGAGGTTTGCCCCGCCCATCGTCATCACCGAGGAGGAGATCGACTGGGCCGTCGATCAGTTCGCCAATGTACTGACCGATGCCCTCGCTTCACCCACAACGGACAACGCTTGACGCCTGCCTAGGAGGCACCATGGCATCACCCTCACCGACGGTGAGCTTCACCGAACAGATGCTGCGGCGTCGCCCCATCATCGGGGCACCGGTCGCCCATGGTGCCGACTCTGGCCTCAAACGCACCATCGGGGTCTTTCAGCTGACCATGTTCGGGGTCGGCGCCACGGTCGGTACCGGTATCTTCTTCGTGCTCTCCCCGGCGGTACCCGAAGCGGGCCCGGCCGTGATCCTGTCGCTCCTGCTGGCAGGCCTCGCGGCGGGCTTGGCGGCGATCTGATACGCCGAGATGGCCTCGGCCGTGCCGGTTTCGGGATCAACCTACTCGTACGCCTACACCACCCTCGGCGAGTAGATCGCCACGGGCGTCGGAGCCTGTCTCCTCCTGGAGTACGGAGTCTCGACCGCGGCCGTCGCCGTCGGCTGGAGCCAGTACCTCAATAAGCTCTTGACAACCTGTTCGGAGTCGAACTCCCGACGGCGATCACGGCGGCGCCCTGGGACACCGAACCGGGCATCGTCTAACCTGCCTGCGATTCTCCTGGTCGTCATGTGCATGGTGCTGCTCATCCGCGGTGCGTCGGAGTCCGCCAAGGCCAACACCATCATGGTGATGATCAAGCTCGGCGTGCTCGGCGTGCTCATCGTCATCGCATTCATCGCCTTCCAGACCGACCGGTTCGCCAACTTCGCCCCGATGGGCACCGCTGCGATCGGACTCGCCGCGGGCACCATCTTCTTCTCCTAAATCGGACTCGACGCCGTCTCGACTGCCGGCGACGAGGTCAAGGACCCGCAGAAGACCATGCCGCGGGCGATCATCGCCGCACTGTTGATCGTCACCGCCGTCTACGTCCTGGTCGCCTTCGCCGCCCTCGGCGCCCAGCCTTGGGAGGAGTTCGAGGGTCAGGAGGCCGGCCTGGCCGTCATCTTGGAGAACGTCCTTCAAAACCATTGGGCCAGACCCATTCTCGCCACTGGTCCGCTGATCTCGATCTTCTCGGTCACCCTGGTGACGATGTACGGCCAGACCCGCATCCTGTTCGCCATGGGGCGCGACGGTCTGCTGCCGTCGATGTTCGCCAAGGTCAACCCGAAGTCGATGACGCCGGTCAACAACACGATCATCGTGGCGATCGTGGTCAGCATCCTCGCCGGCTTCATCCCGTTGGACAAGCTCGCCGACATGGTGTCGATCGGTACGCTGACCGCCTTCATCGTGGTGTCCCTCGGCGTGATCATCCTGCGCAGGCGCGAGCCCGATCTGCCTCGCGGCTTCAAGGTGCCGCTGTACCCGGTCACGCCGGTCCTCTCGATCATCGCGTGCGGCTACATCCCGTACAGCCTGCACTGGTACACCTTGATCGCCTTCGGCGCCTGGGTCGCAGTCGTGGTGGCGTTCTACCTGATCTGGGGTCGGCACCACAGCGCGCTGAACGACGGTGGCGACGGTGTCATCGCCTCCGTCGCACCCGGTGTCGACGATGTCGAGATCGTGACGCCGAGGAACGAGCCGAGGAACGAACAGTGACCGTCGTAGTCGGGTATCTGGCCGGCAAGGCCGGGGTGTCCGCGCTGAACCTCGGCGTCGAGGCGGCGCGCACCCTCAAGACGTCACTGTCCGTCGTGACCGTCGTGCCCAAGCCGTAGACCACGCCATCACCCGCCCGCATCGACGCGGAGTACGCCCAGTACGCCGATCGACTGGCCGCCGACTCGGCCAGCCAGGCCAAGACGTGCGTCGCGGCGCTCGACGACACTCTCGAAGTCAGCTTCCACAAATACGCTCACCGCTCGGCGGCCGGCGGTCTGTTGACGGCCGTCGCGGACCTCAAAGCCGAAGTGCTGGTGCTGGGTTCGGCGGCGGATGGCAGCCTCGGACAGGTCGTGGTCGGGTCGACCGCCGACCGGCTGCTGCACTCGTCACCGGTGCCATTGGCGATCTGCCCACGCAGCTACCGTGGATCCAAGTCGCACGGGCTGACTCGGATCACCGCCGCGTATCCCGGGACGCCGACTCGCTCCACGTCGTGGAGCGGTCCGCTGCTCTCGCGGCGCAGCTCGGAGTCCCTCTGCGAGTCATCACGTTCGCCGTAGGCGGCCGCACGATGTACCCACCGGAGGTTGGACTGGACGCCAAGACGTCGATCCTTCGGTCGTGGGCACTGGCATCGCGAGAAGCGTTGTCGGCGTTGAAGACCAACGGCGTCGTCGGCAACGACGTCACTCTTCAGGTCGTCACGGGCAACGGCTGGGACCAGGCCTTGGACGCCGCCGAGTGGGAGGACGGCGAAGTGCTCGCCATCGGCACGTCGCCCCAAGGTGCGATCGCGCGCGTCTTCCTCGGGTCGAAGGGCACGAAGATCGTGCGCCACAGCCCGGTTCCGGTGCTGGTCCTGCCGAACTAGCGGTCGAACGTCTCGCCCAGTAGGTCGAGGAGGCAGGCCCAGGAGCGTCTAGCCGTCGCCTCGTCATACTGGATGCCGCGCTCGGGATCGTTGGCGAAGGGCGCCATGAACGCGTGCATCGCATGCCCGTACGCGTGCAGCTGCCAGTCGGCACCGCGGACGGTCAGTTCGGAGGCCAGCGCGATCACGTCCGCCGGTGGCGCGAAGGGATCCCCCCAACCGTGGTAGACGGCGATCGTGGTGTCGATCGGTGAATCCGGCGCGAGCGGTGGCGGGGTGAGCACACCGTGGAAGCTACCGACGGCCCTGAGGTGTGTGTTGTGCCTCGCCAGGTCGAGCACGCACAAGCCGCCGAAGCAGAACCCGATCGCAGCCATGGCATCCCGCTCGACGGCTGGCAGTGCGCTCAGAATCTCGACGACGCGGAACAGACTGTCCCGCAGAGTATCCCGGTTCTGCATCAGCGCGTCCATCGCCGACGCCCCCGCGTCCATGCCGTCGCGTGCGACGTTACGGCTGACCTCGCGGCCGAAGATGTCGACCGCCACTGCCCGGTAGCCGATCGCGGCGAGCCGCTCGCAGAACTCGACCTGAGCGTCACTCCGACCCTCCATGCCGTGGAACACCAACACGGTCGGCGCGTGGGCGTCATCGCCGGACACCATCACGCCGTTGCAGTCGAGGCCGTCGAGTTCGTAATCGAAGGACAGGGTCACGAGCGAGGACATGAAGCGAACGTACCCACCGGGCCCGCCGATCGACTGGCCGTTCGCTCAGCGCTTAGTGCCGGTCAGTACTTCATCGTCCCGCGGTCGACGGCGATCTGCGATCCGGAGATCGTCGCCGAGCCGTCACCGGCCAGCCACGCCACCACGTCCGAGACCTCTTCGGCCGTCATGAATTCCTGCAGGCCCTTCTTGCCCTCGTGGTTGACGGGGTGGAACGGCATCGGGGAGAAGCTGTGGATGTAGGTCGGGTACTTGCCGAAGATCTCCATCATGGCTTCGGGCTCGACCATCGGCGTGCCGATCGAGTACGGGTGGATCGAATTGACCCGGATGCCGTACTCCCCTACCTCGAGGGCGAGCGAGTTGGTGATGGCGACGAGCCCGTGCTTGGAGGCTGCGTAGTGGCTGTTGCCCGGCGTCGCCTTGAGTCCGGCCGACGAGCTGACGATGATGATCGACCCGCCGTTGCCCGCCTCGATCATGGCGGGCACCGCGGCGCGCAACGTGCGCCAGGTGCCGTTGAGGTTGACGTCGATGACGCTGTCCCACTGTTCTTCTGACATCTCGAACATCCGGCCCCAGCTGAGCACACCGGCGTTGGCCACCACGATGTCGAGTCGACCGAACTGCTCGATCGCGTCGGCGACGACCTGCTGCTGGGCGGCGAGATCGCGGATGTCGACCTCGCGGGCGAGCACCTTGCGCCCCGTCGCCTCGACGGCGCTCACGGTCTCGGCGAGTTCCTCCGGCGTCGCAGGCGGGTAGGTGATCGTGTCGGAGACCGGCCCGCAGACGTCGATGGCGACGATGTCGGCGCCCTCGGCGGCCAGTCGCACCGCGTGCGCTCGGCCCTGCCCCCGTGCGGCGCCGGTGACGAATGCCACGCGACCCTCGAGTGTTCCCGCCATCAATCGCCCTTTCGTCACCCATTCAAGGCGCGAGCGTGCGCGTTGGTCCGCTCACAGCGGCGTGTCGCGGAGCAGACACGCACACTCGCGCAAGGAGCAGGCTAGCAGCCGAACTGGAACGTGTTCTAGTAGTCGATCGGGTCGCGCACGATCGGGCACGTCATGCAGTGGCCACCGCCGCGGCCGCGGCCCAATTCGGCGCCGACGATGGTGACGACATCGATGCCGGCCTTGCGCAACAGCGAGTTCGTGTGGGTATTGCGGTCGTAGGCGAACACGACGCCCGGGGCGACGGCCACCAGGTTGTTGCCGCTGTCCCACTGCTGACGCTCCGAATCGTAAGCGGTGCCAACGGTTTCCACCACGCGAAGCGCGCCGAGACCCAGTGCGTCGGCGACCACCTCGACGAACGGCTTGTTCGCCTCGACGACCTCGACACCGGGTGCGACATCAGTGGGCAGCAGGGTGAACGTCTGAACCGCGTCGATGATCTCCGGATAGAGAGTCACGACGTCGCGATCGGCGAAGGTGAACACCGTGTCGAGGTGCATCGCGGCGCGCAACTTCGGCATGCCGGCGACGATCACCTTCTCCGCGGCCCCTTCGGCGGACAGTCGCGCCGCGACGTGGGTGATGGCCTGACGCGACGTGCGTTCGCTCATCCCGATGATGACGACGCCGTTGCCCGGCACCAGGACGTCACCGCCTTCGATCGTGGACATCCCCCACGACTCCTCGGGATCACCCCACCAGACCTTCGATCCGACGTAGTCCGGATGGAACTC
>NZ_DASQEU010000071.1:0-2977 GCF_035633495.1 Mycobacterium sp.
TGACGGAGTCGGCGAAAGCCGTTCCGCCCAACACCAATTGACCCCTCCCGTGGCATCGTGGCGCCAAGGAAGACTGAACAACCATGAGCGGAGTGCGTTGCTGTGATCGTGGTCCTGTCCGCCGCAGACGCCCAGAGACGCCTGGCGTCGGGGGCGATGGCGTGCCCGGAGTGCGCCGGGGTCCTGGCCAAGTGGGGGCACGGGCGCAGCCGTACCGTCCGCGGGCCAGGGACGAGCGCCGTGACGGTGCGGCCCGCCCGCGCCCGCTGCATCGTGTGCGCCAAGACTCAGGTGCTGTTGCCGGCCGAGCTGCAAGTCCGCCACGCCGACACTACCGAGGTCATCGGAAACGCGTTGATACACAGGGTAAATGGTCTCGGATTCCGCCGTATCGCCGCTCGGATCGACCGGCCTGAGTCGACCGTGCGTCGGTGGTTGCGCCGAGTTCCACCCGATCACTTGCACTGGCTGAGTACCCAAGCCAATCGGCGGCTCATCGCGATCGCGGTCGAGGTGTTCAGCAGCATCAAATATCTCGGCGATCCGCTACGTCACGCGCTGACCGTGCTGGCCGCGACGGCGCATCACGACAAGCAACGATTCGGGTTCGGTGACCCGACGTGGGCGCTGGTCGGGATGTACACCCGCGGCCGACTCCTCTGCCCACCGCGCAGCCCCTGACATCCGCGGCCCGCGGGGTATCCGCATGCCCGCGGCGGACCGTCACCATGCAGACCACATCGTCAACGGGCCGACCACGCCGTCACCACGCCGATCACGAACCCGAATCCACCCGAAATCGGTCCGCATTCACAGTGACGCCATCATCTGCATCTTCAGTGACGGTCAACACGAGAGCCAACGGCTGGGTCCAATCCGGCGGCACCGCGTAGCGCTGTCCGGTCGCCCTGTGCCCGCCGCCGTTCTTGCGGCTGGGCCAAAGCGGCGCGGTCGCGTTGTAGACCGCGTCGTTGGGGTCGCCGTGCGGATGCGTCTCCCGCAAGTAGGCCGCCATCCTCGCCGCGGAGAAATGATCAGAACCTACTTATCGGTGAATGGTGCACCGGCGGCACGGATACCTGATCAGAACAGGACTGTTGGTAGGTCTATCCACAGGCTTGGTGCCGAGCTGCCGGTCACCGTTCGCCAGCTTGCCCCGGCGACCCCTGTCTGCCGGTGCTAGCCCGATCGTTAGGGCAGAAGGCGGGCCGCCGGGCGGGTTCGCTGTCTAGGTGACTCTCGTCGACCTTCAGGATCTTGAGCCCTCCAAGAAGGCCGCGAGCCTCGACGGCTGCGCGAGCAGATGGGCCCGGGCACGGCGTGTCGTCGCGGTCCACCGCTGGTCAACGGTTGGGATTGTTCGTGGTTCGAGCCCGCTTGCACGGTAGGACGCCCCGTATCTTTTCGAGAGCCGCAGAGCTCTGACAAAGACCGGCGCCGTGCGGTGCGCTGGGATCGCGAACAGCTCATCGGAGGCAAGCCCGAGAGGCTCGTAAGTAGGGTGCTGCGCGTTCTCGCTGGGGTCTTGGACCAGTTTGGTTCTACTAACGGACAATACGGAGGTGTGAGGAATGAACCGATCGTGTGGAATCGATTGGGCTGAAGGGCATCACGACGTCGCGATCATCGATGGCGATGGCAAGCTGTTGGCGAAGAAACGGATCGGCGACGATCCGGCCGGATTCAGCGCATTGATCGAGCTGCTTGCCGACGCTGGCGACGACCCGGAACACCTGATTCCGGTGGCGATCGAAACCCCGCGCGGGCTGCTGGTGGCGGCTCTGCGGGGTACGGGACGGCCGGTGTTCGCGATCAACCCGATGGCCGTGGCGCGTTACCGGGAGCGACACTCGGTGGCCCGCGCGAAGTCCGACCACGCCGATGCGATGACGCTGGCGAACATTCTTCGCGTCGACGGACACATCCACCGACAACTGCCGGCCGACAGCGAATTAGCCAAAGCCATAGCGGTTTTGGCGCGTGCCCAGCAGGATGCGGTGTGGCGACGAACCAAGGCCGGCAATGAACTGCGATCGATTCTGCGCGAGTATTATCCAGGGTTCCTAGCCGCCTTTGCCGGTACGTCCGCCACCAACCTGGCCAAACCGGAAGCCCGCGCGGTCCTGGCCATCGCGCCCACGCCCGCGCACGCCGTCCGGCTCACCAAGGCACGCATCGCTGCCGCGCTGCGGCGTGCCGGTCGTAAACGCGGCATCGACGATTTGGCCACAGACATCCTGAAACACTTGCGGATCCCGCAATTACGGCAACCGGACCTGGTCGAAAAGGCCATGGGCCGCCAAGCGATGGCCCTGCTGGCGATGCTCGATGCCGCCTGCGCCGGCGCTGACGATCTCGAACAGGGCGCGACCGAAGAATTCCGCAAGCACCCCGATCACGCCGTCATCACCAGCTTTCCGGGCCTGGCCGAGGTGACCGGCGCCCGCGTCCTCGCTGAGATCGGTGACGACCGCGACCGGTTCGCCGACGGCCGCGGACTGAAGGCATATGCCGGATCAGCACCGGTCACCAGGGCGTCGGGCAAGGTCACTTCCGTCACCCACCGACGGGTCAAGAACGACCGGCTCGCCGCTGTCGGCTGGGTTTGGGCCACCTACGCCGCGATCAACCCCGGTCCTGCCCGCGTGCACTACCGCCGGCGCCGCGACCAGGGCGACCGCCACGCCGCCGCTCTGCGGCACTTGTTCAACAAGATGATCGGCCAGCTCTACCACTGCCTGCAAACCGGCCAAACCTTCGATCCGATCAAGGCTTTCGGACAACCGCATCCCGCAGCGGAATCGGCGGCTGCTTGACAGTTAGCGGAATCGGAGGTCTGTGGATGGCCCTCGGCCTGGTGACGTGAAAAGGCGCACCTTCCCGAGGATGATCTGAAAGTCCAAGTTGTCCTGATCAAGACCGGCGTTGACGCGCTGGTTGGGAAGGTACGCCCATGCTCACGGTAGTTCATGATGCC
>NZ_DASQEU010000072.1:0-3544 GCF_035633495.1 Mycobacterium sp.
GGGATCGAGGTGGAGATGACCTTGTGCCCGGCCTGCAGGAAGAGCTTGACGCCGATGAAGGCGAGGATGAAGGCCAGCCCTTTGCCCAGGTAGTGGAACTTCTTCAGCATGCCCGCCAGCAGGAAGTACAGGGCCCGTAGACCAAGGATGGCGAAGGCGTTGCTGGAGTAGATGATGAACGTGTTGTCGCTGACCGCCAACACCGCAGGCACGCTGTCGACCGCGAAGATCAGGTCAGCCGCCTCGATGGCGACCACCACGGCGAACAGCGGGGTGGCGATGCGCTTGCCGGCCTCCTTGTAGAAGAACTTGGTGCCGCGGTACTCGTCGGAGACCGGCATGATCTTGCGCAGCAACCGAACCGCGAAACTCTTGCCAGGGTCGACTGCGTCGTCGTTGTCGCGGAGAAGCTTGATCGCGCTGTAGATGAGGATGGCGCCGAAGACGAAGAGCACTGCGGTGAACTTGCTGACCAGGGCGACGCCGGCCGCGAGGAAGATGCCGCGGAAGACAAGTGCACCGATGACACCGTAGAAGAGCACCCGGTGCTGGTACTCACGGGGCACCTTGAAATACGCGAAGATCAACGCGAAAACGAAGAGATTGTCGACGCTGAGCGATTTCTCGAGCAACCACGCGGTGGTGAAGTCGATGGCCGGGTCAGCGCCAAGGGTGAAGAAGACGACCACGGCGAACCCCAGCGAAAGGCCGACCCAGATGGCGCTCCAGATCGCTGCTTCCTTGAATTTGATGATGTGCGCGCCGCGGTGGGCGAGCAGATCGATGGCCAACATGATGACGACCACGGCGCCGAATGCGGCCCAGGCCCAGAAGGGAACGGTCATGACTGTCCTTGGAGAGAGAGGGGAGCTGAGGATCGGGGCCTTGGGCACCGATCTCTCTACTGTGCCGACGCTCTTCGGGTTCATCCACGGCAGTTTTCAGCTGTTGATTGGCCGTTTTGTTGCCGGAACCCGGCAGTTAGTTGGGGTGGGTCATTCGAAATCCGGCCAACCCAACAACCGCGCACCGGTCACCGCGGTCTGCAGCTCGAAACGCTGCGCCGGGTCGGTGGGGTCACGCCGAGTGAGGTCGGCGACCTTTCCAGCCGGTAGGTCAGCGCGCGGACGGACAGGTGCAGCGAACGGGCGGCGAGCGAGGCGTTCCCACCGGTCGCGAAATAGGCCTCGAGTGTCCGCAGCAGCGACTCGGCCCCGCCCCTGGCCCCGGTCAATGGCGTCAGCACCGCATCGACCAACTCCCGCATCGCGGTCTCGTCGCGGACCAACACCCGTTGCACCAGCAGGTCTGCCGCGTCCCAGACCTGCTCGTTGCCGCCGAGTCGGGCGCCCAACTCGAGCGCTTCCAGTGCCTGCTCATACGACAGCCGGACACCACTCGGCCCCTGATGGGCTCTCCCGACCCCCATCCGCCAGGCCCCTACGTCCGCGGTGCGTCGTAGCTGCACACCGGTAGTCGTCGCAGCGGTCGGCAGGCTTCGGGCCAGCCCGGTGACCACCTGGTCGATCGCGCCGCGATCCGGTGCCGCGAAGATGACCACCAGTAAGCCCTTCTTGGTGGTCACCAGGGCATCGGCATCGGCCTTCGTCCCCAATATCGAGCGTTCCAACATCGCGGTCAGCGGTGACGAGTCGGTGAACGGCCGCTCCGCCTGCACGACGACGACGGAATGCGGACCCGCGAGGCTGAGGCCGAACGAGCCGGCCCGCTCGACCAGCCCGGCCAGCGCCTGCGCCCCTCCGAGCAACAGGTCATCGACGAACTCCCGCCGAGCCGCGGCCTGCGCCGCAACGAGGTCCCGGCGGGCCAACTGGTAGCCCTCGGTCAGCACGGCGACCACATCGTCGACCGCGCGCAGCATGACCTCCCCGGCCCGCACCACCGTGTTCGGGTCCTGTGCGGAGCTGACCTCCGGCAGATGCCGCCACAGTCGCCACGCTGCGGACAGATACAGGTCGAGCAACGCCCGCATCGCGACACCGCGAGCCGCGGCCTTCCGCCCGGCATCGCGGTAGATCGCCAGGTCCCGGCGTCCCAAGCGGTTGCCGGTGGCGACCGCGGCGACAAGCGCCGACAGGAAGTCGACGAGCAACTCCGCGTCGATGCCGCCGGCGTCCTGGGCGGCCGCTGCGGCGATCGGGTCCAGCGGAACCTCAGAACCGGTTGCCGATGCCATGTCGCCCTCCCCGCTGGTGCAGTGGTGAAGCCCCGCTGACCAACCGGGCCCCGACCCAACGATCCCATCCCAGCGTCCAGACATCCTGGCTGCCAAGGAATCGACCCTTCGCCAACGGTCGTCGCGATCCGTCGGTTGGACCGAGCCGAACCCGCAGGGCGCGGCGTCTGATGGTGCAGTGCACGGGGGTGGCGACCGTGACGGCCCCGCTCCACCAGGTCCACCACCATGAACCGCGGCGATCTCGCGGTCTTCCTCCCCGACGTGCTCGACCGGGATCTCCACACACGGGCTGCACCGTTCGCAGCCACCTTCACCGCGCCACTGGCCGCCGACCGTCGGGTGCGATGACGCGCGTTTGCAGAAGTCAGTGGCCCAAACAGCGGCTAACGTTGTGCCCATGACCATGCGCGGCGTAGAGCCCCAGCCTGAAACCGTTTCCTACCGGTCGGTTTCAGTCAGCGACAGCGAGTTTGCCGGATTGCGAAGATGGAACCTGATCGCGGCAACGCTGCACGGCGCGCAGGGAATCGCGATGCTTGTCCTTTCCACCGCGCTGGCCCTGCCGGTCACCGCCCTCTACGCGTCGGGGCCGCCCGGCACACCCATCAACGGCAGTTCATTGACCCAGCTCTTCACCGTGCGGTTGGGACCCGCCGTGGCGACATTCCTGCTGCTATCAGCGGTGTTTCACCTGATCGTGTCCGTGAGGCCGGGTGCAGCAGGTTACCGCAGCGAATTGCAGTCCCACCGCAACAGGTTCCGGTGGGTCGAGTACAGCTTGTCGTCGTCACTGATGATCGTGCTCATCGCCATGATCACCGGAATCTCCGACGTCGCCGCCCTGCTGACAATTTTCGTGGTGAACGCCTCGATGATCCACTTCGGTTGGCTGATGGAAACCACCAACGACCGTGCCGGCAAACCCTCCTGGGCGCCCTTTGTGATGGGCTGCATCGCCGGCGTTGCGCCATGGTTCGCCATCAGCATCTATCTCATCGGGGCGGGCGCCGACGTACCCGGTTTCGTCTACGGCATCTTCATTTCACTGTTCCTGTTCTTCAACAGCTTCGCCCTCAATCAGTGGCTGCAGTACCGCCGCATCGGCCGATGGACCAATTACCTCACCGGCGAACGCACCTATATCGCCCTCAGCCTGATCGCCAAGAGCCTCCTCGCCTGGCAAGTCTTCGCCAACGTCCTGCTGTAGGCCCGTCCGCGACGATCGCGGGCCCAGTACAACGCTGACGAATGTTCATGGCCTGGAGCCTTTCTCGCATTCGCAGATCCCAGTGATCGACCGGTCGCTAGAGATTCGCGGATTCAGCATGGCCTTTGGATGGTGCA
>NZ_DASQEU010000073.1:0-35041 GCF_035633495.1 Mycobacterium sp.
GGTTTCGCATCGCCATCGTCCGAAAATTGCCGCTGGTGGTCACGTAGAAATTGCGCCGAAGGTACTCGATGAACGGATGCTTCGCGGGAACGCCCATGGGGTTCTTGCCGTCGGCGGAGGCCCAGTGCGACGTCCGCCCGACGTTGTAGGGCAAGAGCTCGCCCAGATGCGAAGTGCTCCTCGAGTGCAGCCTTGTTCTCCACGTTCCGGATCCCTTCAGAGTGACAGTCTCGTCAGGCGATCGGAGTAGACCTCGCCGTCCTTCATGACCAGCAACAGGTTCTCCTCCGGGTGACACAGGACCCTCGCGTCACGCAACGGGTCGCCGTCGACCACCAGGAGATCGGCGAACGCGCCGGGCCGGATCGTCCCGAGTTGCCCGGCCATCATGAGGAGTTCGGCGTTGACGGTGGTGGCCGAGCGAACGATGTTGCGTGCCTCGTCGAGGTCCGAGCGCAGTTCCAGCTCCCGGAGTTGGCTGCGCCGGGCATCGGGGCCCCACAGGTCGGTGCCCAAGGCGATGGGGACACCGTGCTTGCGCGCCCAGCCGTAGACGGTCCTCCCTTCCTCGATGGCGTGGGTGACGTTGTGCACGATGGTGTCCGAAAGGCCCGTCTGGGCGGCGCTTTCGACTCGTTGGACGAGCGAGATGAACGTGGGATCGAAGAAGGCTCCGTACTCGCCCATCAACGCGACCGTCTCCTCGGTCACGAAGTTCGCGTGCTCGATGGAACGCACCCCCGCCCGTAGGCAGCGGCGAACGGCCTCGTCGCTGTAGGCGTGCGCCATCACGTAGGTGTCGCGGGCGGCGGCCTCCTCGACGGCCGCCGACATCTCGGCCGGGGAGAACTCGTAGCGGGTGGCGTGCGACTTCGCCGGGAACACCACGCCGCCGGAGGCGAACAGCTTCAGCTGAGTGGCGCCGAGGCGCAATTCTTCGCGGGCCGCCCGACGCACTTCGTCGACGCCGTCGACGATGACCGACATCACCGAGTGCGGCGTGGCGTGCCCGCATGGATCGGTCGACTCGTCCATGGTTCGGAAGTCCGCCCCACCGCCGGTCTGGGTCAGCGCGCGACCGGAGTAGAACAGCCGAGGGCCGACGATGCCGCCTTGCTCGAGGCGGCGGGCGATGCGGTGATCGGCCCCGCCCGCCTCCCGCACCGTGGTGAAGCCGTCCAACAACGCCTGACGCAGGTAATCCGTTGCAGCTGAGTCGATCTCGTCGGCACCGGCGTCGGTGTTGCGGGGGCTCAGAGACAGTCCGGTGATGTGAGCGTGGGCGTCGATCAGGCCCGGCATCAGCGTCCGCCCGCCTACGTCGATGACTCGGTCGGCGGCAGCCGTCGGAGCCTCGCTGCCGACGCAGCCGATCCGATTGCCCTCGACCACCACCTCAGACGGCGCGGTGAGGTCGTCCGCATCGTCCAAGACGAGCCGGGCGTTCGTGAACAGCGTGGTGCTCATGTAGATGCTCCCGTAGGGCTGATGGTCGCAGCGAATCCTCGCAGAGGCGCTGCAGCCCGGCAAGGGCATGCGCATGGCTCACCCACCCCACGGCGTCACCAAGCGCCCGCGGCGGAGGGGCCTGACTGCACCCGGGCATTGAAACCCTCGTGCGCACCGCTGAATGCCTTTGCGGCAGGGCACCTCAATCTATGCGTCAATTTGATAAACCCCACCTGTCGCGTGAGCCTCATCCGTCCCATCAATGTTAATGTCCGCGGAGTCGTCGCGCAGACCGGACCGGCGAAGGGATGCCGATGTTGCACGTGTCTGAGCCCGATGCCGTCGAGGTCGTGGCGGAGCCCGAGGAGCTCAAGGCTCACAGGTTCGACCGCTTTCAGCGCCGCCGCCTGCTGGCCAAGGTCAGCATCCAGTCCAAACTCGTCGTGATGATGGTGGTGTGCACGATCGTGGCGGCAACCGTGGTCGGCATCATCGGCTTTCAGGCCGGCCGCAGTTCGCTTCGTGACTCGGTGTTCAACCGGCTGACGGAGGTGCGTGAGTCGCAATCGCGTGCGCTGCAGGAGCAGCTGACGGATCTCAAGAACTCGATGATCATCTACACCCGCGGAGCCACCACGCCGAGCGCTCTGGAGGCCTTCACCGCCGGGTTCGCGCAACTGCAGAACCAGACCATCGATCCCGCGCAGTCGCAGGCGATCACCGACTACTACGACAACGGGTTCATCAAGCAGGTGGAGCAGTACAGCGGGACGAACCTGGACGTCGGCCAGTTGCTTCCGACCAACAACGCGCAGCGGTACCTCCAGGCCAACTACACCGCCAAGAGGAAGTCCGACGACGTCGCGCTCACGATCAACGACGCCCAGGACGGGAGCGCGTGGTCAGCCGCGAACGCGCGTTACCAGAACTTCTTTCGCGAGATCGTCAAGCGCTTCGAATTCCAGGACGCGCTACTCCTGGACAACGCAGGCAACGTGGTCTACTCGGCCTACAAGGACGTCGACCTCGGCACCAACATCCTCACCGGGCCCTATAGTGGCTCCAAACTCCGTGGCGCGTACGAAAAGGCGTTGTCGTCCAACGCACTTGACTACGTGGGATTCACCGACTTCGAGATCTACCAGCCTGCGGAGAACGTTCCCACCGCGTGGATGGTGACCCCCGTCGTCGCCAACGGCCGCGCGGAGGGCGTGCTCGCCATGCAGTTCCCCGCGACGAAGATCAACAGGCTCATGACCTTCGACAAGAACTGGGCGACCGCGGGCCTTGGCGAGACGGGGGAAACCTTCCTGGCCGGTCCGGATGGCTTGATGCGCTCCGACTCCCGTTTGTTCCTGGAGGATCCGCAGGCCTACAAACGCGACGTCGTGCAAGCGGGCACGCCCACCGACGTCGCCGATCAGGCCATCCGCCTTGGCGGAACCACCCTCGTCCAACCCGTCCCCTCGGAAGCCACCCGGAACGCGGAGCGAGGTCAGTCGGGGACGCTGATCACCACCGACTACCTCGGGCAAGAGACTTTGCAGGCATACGCCCCCCTGGTGATTCCGGACTCCGAGATCCAGTGGTCCATCGTCGCGAAGCTCAACACCTCGGAGGCCTTCGAACGCGAGGCCAACTTCACCAAGACCATCGTCTTGTCGACCGTCGGCATCATCTTCGTCGTCTGCATGGCGGCGGTGTTCCTCGCCCAGCTGTTCGTGAGGCCGATCAGGCGGCTGGAGACGGGCGCGCGGAAGATCAGCGCCGGTGACTACGACGTCGTCATCCCCGTCGAGACGCGCGACGAATTCGGCGACCTCACCAAGGCGTTCAACGAAATGAGCCGAAGCCTGACCGTCAAGGAAGAACTCCTCAACGCGCAGCGCAGGGAGAACGATCAGCTGCTGGCGTTGTTGATGCCCGAACCCGTCGTCGAGCGGTACCGGCAGGGCGAGCAGTTCGAAGCCGAGGAACACCAAGACGTGACCGTGATCTTCGCCGACGTCATCGGGCTGGACCGACTGCAGGTGGAACTGACTTCTGAACGTTCGCTCGCCCTGGTCGACGAGATCGAGCGCCAATTCGACGCGGCGGCAGAGGGTCTCGGCATAGAGCGCATCCGCACCGTCCGCAACGGATACCTGGGGAGCTGCGGACTCAACGTACCCCGGCTGGACAACGTGCGCAGGACGGTCGACTTCGCCCTCGAGTGCCAGCGCATCATCGACCGATTCAACAGCGAGATGGACGGCCGCCTCAGCTTGCGGGCCGGCATCGACACCGGCACGGTCAGCAGTGGGCTCAGTGGTCGCCTCTCCGTCGTCTACGACATGTGGGGCGCCGCGGTCAACATCGCCTATCAGGTGAAAAGCGGCTCACCCCAGCCGGGTATCGACGTCACCAACGCGGTCTACGAGGCCCTTCGGGACACCATGAACTTCACGTTGGCCGGGACCGTCACCGTCGATGGCCAAGAACAGCCGACCTGGCGCCTGGTGGAGCCTCGCTGATGACCAACGTATTCAGTTCGTCGTGGTTCTACTGGGCCGTCGGCATCGCCATCGGGTTGCCGCTCGGGCTCGTGGCGCTGACCGAATGGCAGCACTCGCTGCGTCGTCGGGGCAGCTTCCTGGTCCGGCCCGTGACCTTGCTGCGCAACTACCTGCTTCCGCTCGGGGCACTGCTTCTGTTGATGACCGAAGCCAAGCAGGTGCCGCCTGGCACCACGTCCGTCCGAATGGTGGCCACCCTCTTCGCGTTCGTCGTTCTGGTGCTGCTGCTCTCAGGGGTGAACGCCACCCTGTTCCAGGGTGCGCCCGCCGGAACGTGGCGCAAACGGGTGCCCACCATCTTCATCGACGTCGGACGTTTCCTGGTCATCGCCGTCGGACTGGCGATGATCTTCTCCTTCATCTGGGGCGCGAACGTGCGCGGCCTGTTCACCGCGCTCGGCGTGACGTCGATAGTCATCGGCCTGACGCTGCAGAACTCCGTCGGGCAGATCATCTCCGGTCTGTTGATGCTCTTCGAGCAGCCATTTCAGTTGGGAGACTGGTTGGACACCCCCGCGGCTCGGGGTCGCGTAGTGGAAGTCAACTGGCGCGCAGTGCATCTCGAGACGAGTTCGGGACTGCAGATCACTCCGAACTCGGTGTTGGGCGGAGCCTCGTTCACCAACCTGAGCCGCCCCGAAGGCAAGCATAGGATCACGGTGACGACGATCTTCTCGCTGGATGATCCGCCCAACCAGGTGTGCGCCATGCTGACGCGGGTGGCGGCCGAACTGCCGCAACGGAGACAGGATGCCACCGTCTCCGCGACGCCGTCGGGCGGCAAGGAGTATCACACGAGTATCCCGCTGACCTCAGCCGGTGACGATAGTGCTGCGAAAACTACCTTTCTGCAATGGGTTTGGTATGCGGCCCGACGAGAGGGGCTACACCTCAACGAGGCGGGGGAGACGTTCTCGAGCCCCGATCGGATCGCCGACGCGGTGCGCACAGTGGTGGCACCGACCTTGCGACTCAATGGTGACGAACAGCGCGAGCTGTTGCCCAATGCCACGCTGGATCGTTACGGCGCAGCCGAGATCATCCAGCGCGCCGGCGAGGTACCGGAACGCATGACGTTCATCGTCTCGGGTCGGGTACGGCTGACCGGAGGGTCGGATGACGGCGCGGAGGTGACGATCGGCACCCTCGACGAGGGCGGCTTCCTCGGGCAGAGCACGCTGACTCGTCAACCCGTGATCGGTAACGCGCACGCCGTCGACGAGGTCACGGTCGTGCACGTCGACCGTGAACACATCGAGATGCTGGTGCAGCGAAACCCGTTGCTGTTGCAGGAATTCGGCCGAACCATCGAAGAGCGCCGCGCGAACGCCCGAAAGGCTCTGACCGCAGCTGCCGACTGAGGGCTCCGGCGTCACCCCAGCAGTTCGGTGCTGCGTTGGTCCTCCCACAGCGCCATCCGGGTCCGCGCGGGCTCGCCGACCCCATCCATCACCAGCGGGATCAGCAGTTCGGTGAGCAGGAAGCCGGCGGCCATGCTCTGGTAGGTGGTGCCCACCGTGCTCGAGGCGGCCAACATCACCTCGGCTTCCGGCGCGACCGGGCAGGCGAGGTCGTCGGTGATGAGGAGCACCGTGGCGCCGGCCCGATGCACGCGTGCCGCGAGATTGGCGGCGCTGCGTTGATAGCGGTGGTAATCGAACAGGACGACGACGTCCTTGCGCGTCAGCTCGATCATGGCGCCGAGGTCGCGACCGCCGGGGTCGGCGAGCAGCCGCACTCCCGGACGCAGCTGTTCGAGGTGAGCGGCGAGGTGCATCGCCAGCAGATGCGAGAAGCGCCCCCCGTGCAGGTAGAGAGGTCTGCCGGTGTCCGATAGGAGTGCCACCGCAGCCTCGACCGCAGACGCGGGCAACTGGGCCAGCGTCTCCGCGGCCCGTCCGTTCTGAGCGTGAGCCTGCTGCAGCAGACGGTCCAGCAGGCCGTCGGCGGCGGGCGCGCTCGGCAGCCTCGTGATCGGCCCGTTGGATCGCGCGGTCAGCTCGGCGCGAAGCGCCCCCTGTAGATCCGTGAACCCCTCGTAGCCAAGGGATTGCGCAAACCTGAGCACCGTCGGCGGGCTGACCTCGGCGCGTTCGGCGAGCCGAGCGGCGCTGGCCAGCCCGGCACTGGGGTAGTCGGCGAGCAGGGCCCGTCCGACCCGTCGCTCCGCCTTGCTCAGCGACGGCAAGGCGGCGCCGGCCCGTGCAGCCACGCTTTCGTCGGTCATCGGAGTCAATGTGTCACGAGGGGAAGCGTCATCACCGACAAGTCGCGAATCGACACCGCGACCACGGACTCCGGTTGCAGTGGCTCCCAAGGCAGGTCACCGAAACCGGTCGACCCGATCACGACGATGTGGGCACGGGGCCGCGCGATGCGCAACCCGAAGTAGTCCTCGAGGTGTTCGGCGGGTAGGTCGGTGGCGCTGATCTCCTCGATGTCCTCGGCGAGCAGGCGGCTACGAGCGTGCGCGTGGACGACGATGAGTTGATCCTCACCGAGGACGAGCGCGTTGAGGCTGGCGTCGGGATGGGTCTGCCGAAGTTGGGCGACGGCGCGCCGCACGGCCTCGGCGAGATTCGGTGCGGTGCCGCGGTGCTGGCGGATCACCGCGAAATACCGCTCGCTGTCGGTGTTTCCGCGCAGGGACGCTGCGATTGCGGGTTCGAGGAGGTCGTTCAGCGGACCCATCGGTTTGATCGAGCCGTTGTGCGCCATCGCGAGCCCGTCAGCGATGAACGGGTGGGAGTTCCGCGGCTCTACCGCGAGTCCGCTCGTCGCCCACCGAAGGTGAACCAGTGACGCCGCGGACCCTTCATCGCGAGTGGCCGCGGTGAACTCCGGGTCGTCGAGCGCGCTCTCGGCGGAGACCGTGACGTGCGGGTCGTCGCCGACGCGGTCGACGGTCGCGACCCCCCAGCCGTCGCCATGCACCTTCGTGAGTGCGACGAAGTCCTTCAGCACACCGTCCCCGACCGCGTCGGCGACCGATATCGGGGCAGCGGACACGACACCCAAGAGCCGACACATGAAGGCATCCTCCGATCAGTGATCTTATGGATCAACCATAAACGGTCGAATTTAAAGATTCTGAAACATTCATGACATAGATTCCTCGCAGACTCAGACGTCGAAGGAGGCTCCATGCCGGGTGACGACCGCGACGTCGCGCTTCGCATCGACGAGCTGCGTGCCAAAGGCGTTGAACTCGTGGCTGGCTCGGTGACCGATCCGGCCGGTGTCACCCGTGCGAAGTACGTCCCGCTGCGCAGGCTCGGCGACTTTCAACGCTCGGGGATGGGCGTGTCACCGTCGTGGAGCGTCTTCTGTGTCGACAGTGGAATCGCGTTCACCCCCACCATCGGCGTCGTAGGCGACCTCCGGATCCGCATCGATCCGGCTACCGTGCGGGTCGTCGACGACGGCGTCGCCTGGGCGCCGGGAAACCTGACCGACCAGGGCGGAGATCCGGCGCCGCTGTGCCTGCGCTCACTCCTGGTCCGCGCCGAGCGGGCCGCGGCCGACCGTGGCCTGACTGCCCTGATCGGCGCCGAACTCGAGTGCACCATGGTCGCGCCCGACGGCGGCCCGGCGTCCACCGGGCCCTGGTCGCCCTACGGAATCCGCACGTCGCTGGACCGATCGGCGTTCCTCGTGGACCTCGCGACCACCGCCGAACGCGCCGGGCTGAGCGTCGAGCAGATCCACACCGAGTACGGCCACGATCAACTGGAAGTCTCGCTGGCGCCCGACACCCCGGTCGCGACGGCCGACGCGGTGATCCTGACCCGCATCGTGCTCGGCCGCGCGGCGGCGCGGCACGGTTTGCGAATCTCGTTCGCGCCGGTGCCCTTCGACGGCGCCGCGGGAAACGGGGCGCATCTGCACCTGTCGCTGGCCGACGACCGGGGTCCGCTGTTCTCGGGCGGGGACGGGCCGTACGGCATCAGGCCCGACGGTGGGTCCGCCATCGCCGGTGTCATCGACTCGCTCCCCGACCTCATCGGTGTGTACGCCGGCTCGGCGCTGTCCGCGCTGCGTCTCAAGCCGGGCAACTGGGCCGGTGCGGCAGCGTGCTGGGGCCTCGAGAACCGGGAAGCCGCCGTCCGATTCATCGCGGCCACACCCGGCAGCCCATACGGTGCCAACGCCGAACTGAAGCTGATCGACCCGAGCGCCAACCCCTACCTGGCTGCGGCGGCCTTCCTCAGCAGTGCGCTTCGCGGTGTCGACCGCGGACTCGAGCTGCCCGCCGAGATACTCGAAAACCCGTCGCAGTCGGCCACCCCGCCGCCGCCGCTTCCCACCGGCCAGCAGGCGGCGATCGACGCGCTCGAGAGGTCTGCTCTCGCCGCGGAGTTGCTCACCCCCGAGGTGGTCGAAGGCGTCGTGGCAGTGCGACGTTACGAAATCACCACTTTCGGCGATCTACCGCCGGCCGAGACCACGCAGGCGCTGCGCCTCGCGTGGAGTTGTTGACCCACCGGAAGGAGACATCGATGAGCACGAGCACGTCGTCGGCCAGTCCATCGGGAGGAGCCGACCAGCTTCCCCACCGCCGCTTGCCCTTCTGGGTCGCACTGGCGATGTCCGTCGCCCTGGTCGGGCCGACGTTGGCGATGTCCGGAAACGGTCAGGGCCTCATCGGCACCGTAGGCAAGGCAATTCCGCTGGTGTTCCTGATCGGGCTGGTCGGCGTGGGATTGGTCGGGTACAGCTTCGTCCGGCTGACCCGGCATCTCAACCACGCCGGGTCGGCGTACGGGTTGGTGGGCGGCACCATCGGGCCGCGGGCCGGGTTCTTCTCCGGCTTCGCGATGCTCGGGGCCTACGTGGGCTTCGCGATCGGCACGCTGGCGTTGACGGCAGCGTTCGTCAACGCGTTCATCGCCGAACTGCAGCCAGGCAATGACGATCCCTACCAGGTGCCGTGGCTGGCCGTCGTCGTGGTGGGCGCCGTGATCTCGTTCCTGCTCTCGGGCCGCGACGTCCGGCTGCTGGCAAAGATCCTCCTCGGCATCGAGGGCATCGGCATCCTGGCGATGATCGTGCTGGTCGTGGTGATCTTCGCGAAGGGCGGTGCGCCGACGACCGGGGTCGACTTCAGCGCGTTCTCCTTCGACGGCGTGTCCGCCTCGGCGGTGCTCAGCGCCGTCGTGGCGGCGTTCCTGTCCTGGGCGGGATTCGAGGCCTGCGCATCGATGGGTGAGGAGACCGACAACCCCGGCCGCAACATCCCGCGGGCACTCGCGGGAACCCTGCTCCTCACTGGTGTGCTCTTCGTCGTCGTGATGTTCGCGCAAGTCATCGGCTTCGGCACCGACGCGGCAGGACTCGACGCCTTCCAGAATTCGGGAAACACATTGGGCGACTTGGGTAGTAGTTACGTTGGGCAGTGGTTCAGCCTGCTGATCATCTTCACCGCGATCGTGTCTGCGTTCGGCTGCCACCTGGCCTGCTCGGCGACGTCCGGCCGTATGCTCTACGCGTTCGGGCGCGACGGGTTCGGCCCGAAGGCCATGGCCCACATCCACGAGAAGACCGGCGGTCCTCGCCGCGCCACGTGGCTCGTCGTCGGCGTCGCGCTGGTGGTCGACCTCATCTGCGGTGCTCTGGGCTGGCCCGACATGGGCACCGGCAACCCCGCGATCAACACCTACTTCCTGTTCGCCGTCGCAGGCTCCGTGTGCCTGATGGTCTGTTATCTGTTGGTGGAAATCGCCGCAATGTGGTTCGTGGGTGCACCCAAATTCGTTGACGTGCACGGCGGTAAGGGCAAGATTGCCGGTCTGGTGCTGCCCGCGCTTGGCGCGGTGGTGATCGCGGCGGTCTTGTGGTTCAACGTCAAGGGCGCGGTGACCTGGTTGGACGCGCCGCTGCTTGGACTGTATTGGTGCGCAATCGGATTGGTGATCGCCCTCGCGGCCTCCGGGATCGCGAAACGTGTCGGCGAGTCGCTGAGCGACGAGTTGGCACAGACCGAATGAGCACGCTGTACGAGCGCGACCAGGCGGCCATCGCGGGGATCGAGAAGCTGCGTTTCTTCCCGTTGGAGGTGGTGTCGGGCCACGGGTCGACGCTGGTCACCCCCGACGGTCGCGAGCTCCTCGACCTGTCGGCGACGTGGACGGCGAGTGGCCTCGGGCACGGCCACCCGGCCGTCGTGGAGGCGGTGAGCCGGGCGGTGCGCACCGCTCCCGGGTCGGGCGGCTTGTCGGCGGTGCATCCCGATTCGGTGGGCCTCGCCGAAGACCTCTTGGCGCTGGTCCCCGGTAGCGGGGGGCGCAGGGTGTACCTCGGGCATGCGGGCTCGGACGCCAACGACGTCGCGCTCAGGGCGTGCAGGCACGCGAGCGGGAAACGCACCGTCATCGCCTTCGAGCACAGCTACCACGGCGGCGTCGGCGTCGCGATGGGCGTGTCTGGCGTGCACGTCGACGCGGGCGTGCCCGCGGACCCGGACGCCGTATTCCTGGCCTACCCCAACCCCTTTCGGCCCGTCCGCGGCGACGTCGGCGAGGACGTCACCGCCTGCCTCGAGCTCGCCGAGGAACACCTGCGCACCGGCTCCATCGCCTGTCTGATCGTCGAGCCGATCCTGTCCGACGGCGGTCTGATCGTGCCGCCCGACGGCTTCCTCGCCCGGCTGCACGAGCTCTGCCGGCGGCACGGCGTGGCGATGATCTGCGACGAGGTCAAGATGGGCCTCGGGCGGCCGGGCACGCTGCACGCCTTCGAACACGACGACGTGATGCCCGACATCGTCACGTTCGGCAAGGTGCTGGGCGGCGGCCTGCCGTTGTCGGCGGCCGTGGGCCCCGCCGAGATCCTCGACAACCCGCCTGCGGCGGCGCTGCTGACCACCGCGGGCAATCCGGTGTGCACCGCGGCCGGGCGCGCGGTGCTGGCCACCATCGTCGGCGATCAACTGCCGGAGCGGGCCGCGAAGGTCGGGGCGCTGCTGGCCGACTGGTTGCGTGCACTGGCCGGCTCGCCGGGCTCCGAGCGCATCGGCGACGTCCGCGGACGTGGTCTGGCGATCGGCGTGGAACTCGTCGACCCCGAGACGGGGGAGCGCGATCCCCGGCTGGCCGCGCAGGTGGTCTACCGTGCGTGGGAGTTGGGCGCGGTGGTGTACTACGTCGGTGGCAACGTCCTGGAGATCACGCCGCCGTTGGTGCTCACCGAAGCAGAAGCGGGGCGGGCGGTCGAGATACTGGGCGCCGCCCTCGCCGACGCGGCCGCTGGACGAGTGAACGCCGAGGAGGTCGCACGGTATGCCGGTTGGTGAACTGCCCGACGTCTTCGCCGGGGTCCACGACGTCGTGCCCGATGCGCTGGGCGAGCACCTGTGCACCATCGCGCTGATCGACCACCACGTCCACGGCACCTTCAACGCACCCGTCGACCGCGCCGACTTCGAGGCCGCCATCAACGAGGGATCCACCGATCCCGTCCCGGACTTCATGACCCAGTTCGATTCGCCGCTGGGCCTTTCCATCCGCCGCTGGTGCGCGCCGCTACTCGGGCTCGAGTCGCTCGCGAGTGCCGACGACTACTGGGCACGACGCAGCGAGCTCTCGCCCGACGAACTCTCCAGGACGATGTTGCCCGCGGCGGGTGTCGCTCGCTGGATCGTCGATACCGGGTTCAAGGGTGACCTCATCACCACCCCCGAGCAGCTCACCAAGCTCAGCGATGTGCCGTCATCGGAAATCGTTCGCCTCGAACGACTAACCGAGGACCTGCTGAAGGACGGGACGTCCCCCGACGACTTCCCCGAGGCCTTCCGCGCGGCGTTGCGGGTCGCGGTCGATGACTCTGAAGTGTTGGGCACCAAGACGATTGCGGCCTACCGCATCGGTTTCGACGTCGACTGGACCCGACCGTCGGACGGCGAGGTGGTCGCCCACGCCCGCGAGTTCAGTGCCCGGCCCGGCCCGCTGCGTCTCGACGACGAGCTGCTGATCGCGTTCGGGGTGCACGAGGCCGCCGCACACGGTCTGCCCATCCAGGTGCACGTCGGCTTCGGAGATCGCGACATGGACCTGCACCGCAGCGACCCGATGCTGCTGCTGCCACTGCTCCGTTCGATGACGCCGGTCCCAGTGCTGCTGCTGCACTGCTACCCGTTTCAGCGTCAGGCGGGCTATCTCGCGCAGGCGTTCGACCACGTGAACTTCGACGTGGGACTGGCGATCAACTACCTGGGCGTGCGGTCGACGGGACTGGTCGCCGAGGCGCTCGAGACCGCACCGTTCGCCAAGCAGTTGTACTCGTCGGATGCCTTCGGGCCGCCCGAGCTGCACGTGCTGGGTTCGGTGCTGTGGCGGCGTGCGATGGGGCTGGTGCTCGGGGGCTGGGTTCGCACGGGCGACTGCGGCGTAGAGGACGCCATCCGGCTCGTCGACATGATCGGTGTACGCAACGCCGAGCGAGTCTACGGGTTGTGAAGCACAGTGCCGCACCGCTCTTCGACTCGCTGAAGCACTTCGTCGAGCGCGGGCAGGCGCCATTCTACAGCCCCGGCCACAAGGGTGGTCGGACCCTGGATCCGTGGTTCCGCGAGCACCTCGCCGACGTCGATCTGAACAACCTGCCCGACACGGACACGCTGCACTGCCCCGACGGTCCGATCCTGGAGGCCGAGGCGTTGATCGCCGATGCCTGGGGCGTTGGCCAGAGCTTCATCCTCGTCCAGGGTTCGACGACGGGGAACATCGCGGTCGCACTGTCGGCGCTGCGTCCCGACGAGCCGGTCCTGGTGGCGCGCAATGCCCACAAGTCCGTGCTCGCCGGCCTGGTCCAGGTGGGCGCCCGACCGATCTGGCTGGAACCGCGCTGGGACGACGAGTTCGGGGTTGCACACGGTGTGGACGCCGACGTGGCTGAGCACGCGTTCGACGAAAGTGGCGCGAAGGCGCTCTGGGTGCTGCATCCCACCTACTACGGCACCACCGGTGACATCACGGCGCTCGCCGCACTGTGTCGTCGTCATGAGGCCAAACTCCTTGTCGACGGGGCACATTCGCCTCACTTCGCGTTTCATCCCGATCTGCCCGTGCCCGGCGAGAAGTCCGGTGCGGCGGCGACCGTCCAATCGGTGCACAAGATCCTGTCCGGTCTGAGCCAGGCGGCGGTGCTTCACATCGATCCGACGGTCCTCGATCCGGCGACGGTGCGGCGGGGACTTCAGCTGATCCAGACCACCAGCCCGCACTTCGCGATCATGGCGTCGATCGACCTGGCGCGACGACAGATGATGCTGCACGGCCGCGAGCTACTCGACGCGACCCTGGATCGAGCCCGTCGGGCGGCGGACCGACTGGCCGCCATTCCCGGATTGACGGTCCTACGACCCGAGCATCTCGCAGGTGCGGGCACCGGGTTGCACCAGCTCGACGAGACCAAACTGCTCGTCGGGACAGCTGGCCTGGACATGGATGCCCGAGAAGTCCTCGCGCGGCTCAACGACGTTCACGGAGTCCAGCCGGAGTTGAGCGGTGCCGGACACGTTCTGTGCATCACGACCATTGGCAACACCGAGAGCGACATGGATCGGCTGGCCGCCGGATTCGCGGAGGTCGCCCAGTACGCCGGCGTGCGGCCCGAGGGCCAGCGGACTGCGTTGGTCGCCGATCTGCTGGCCGTGCGGCCGGAGATGGTGCTGACCCCGCGGGAGGCGTTCTTCGCGGGCGCGGAATCGGTCAGCCTGGCGCGGGCTTCCGGGCGCATCGCCGCGGAGGCCATCACGCCCTACCCGCCCGGCATTCCGCTGGTGATGCCGGGGGAGAAGCTCGACGACGACGTTCTCGGCCTGCTCACCGCGCTGCGAGATGCCGGCAATCCGATCAGCGCCTCCGACCCGACGATGGGCTACGTCAAGGTCGTCCGCTGACGGCCGGGCCGTCCAGGCTGACACCCCCGAATGAGCGACTATGCGCATTTTCTGCGCCATGGTCGCGCATATCCGTCGAGCGGGCCCAAACGCGACCGTGGTGCGGAAAACGAAGATAGCGCTTCATACGGCACCGTCCCAGGAGAGCGCCCATCTAGGCTTCTGGCATGCCGGACCCTGATCCGCTCTCCGCTTCGGCGATGCAGGCGGCGGTCGAGTCATCGCGGCGTTCGGCTCGCACGATACCGCCCGCTACTTCGACGGCTTCGCGCCCGAGGCCACGTTCCTGTTCCACGCCGAGCCGAAGCTGCTTCCGTCGCGGGCGGCCTACGAGGCGATGTGGGCGGGTTGGGAGCAGGACGGGTTTCGGGTGCTTTCCTGCCGGTCTCTGAACCCGCGGCTGGACCTGATCACCGACGACGTCGCGGTATTCACCCATTCGGTCCGTACCCGCCTGGCGGGGGTAGACGACGAACAGCGCGAGCGGGAGACGATCATCCTGCGGCGCGGAGCTGACGGTCGTTGGCTTGGTGTCCACGAGCATCTGTCGCTGGACTCGCCGGACGACTGAGGGTCCAGGCGTCAGCGGCTCGGATGCACGGTGGTGTCGACCCGAGGCACGTTGACCACCGGGCTGATCTGGTCGAGCCACACGTGGTGGCTGGTGTCGGCGGTGACGGTGGTCGCGGACTCCACTGCGAGGGAGCCCAGGACGTGGGCGGGATGACCGGCTACGGCGGCGCTCAGGACGCCTACTACCAGTGCGGCGAATCCGAAGTTCTTCATGACTGTGCCACTTTCTTCACACCTCGTCGAACTCAGTGCTCAACCGGTTGATTCCGTTGGCAGAATCTGTCCTACGGGTGGCAGCAATCACGTGTGACGGCAAGCACTTCCGACATCAAGATCGAAGTCGGCGTGCGCGTGACGACGTCGCTCCACCGGTTGACGGACCAACCGTGAGGTGGTCGCGCTGGTGAAGGATCTCCGCGGGGACCCGATGATGATCCGGCAGCGGTACGCCGTTGACGACGCGGTGATCGCCGGTTTCGTCGAGCACGGGGACGACTTCGTCATCGCCATCGAAAAGGACCCGGACGCCCCCGCCTGACGCAGGTAGCCTCGGCGGTACCCCACGACCCGGATCGAGGCGCTCCGCCATGTCAGACCCCCAGTCGGTGCAGGTTCGACCTACCCCGCACCCGCGACCGCGGCGGAGCTGGCTCCGTCTGATTCCCGTCTTCGCCATCCTGGCGGTCCTGTTCGGGGTGCCGTGGTGGACGGTGCTCTCGGCGGGTGCGCAGTGGCCGACGGGAGTGTTTATCGCAGGCACCGTCGGATTCGCGGCGGCCTTCGTCGGGCTTCCCGTCACGATGATGCTCGGGCACGGCAGACGCCATCTGGACTGGGCGGCCGTCACCGGTGACGCCCTGCTCGGAGCGGTCTGGGTGCTGTTCGTCTGGTCGGTACTGGCTCAGCTGCTGAGGTTGGCGTTGCTTGTGCTCGGTGTCGAGGACCCGACGAGGTCGCGCGTCGTGGCAGCCGCGGTCGTCGCAGTGGTGCTCGTACTGCTCGTCTGGGGATTCACCGAGGCGATGCGACTTCCGCGCACCAAGCGCGTCGACGTCACCATTCCCAGGCTCGGCGCCGGGCTGGACGGTCTGCGCGTCGCGATGATCACCGATACCCACTACGGCCCCATCAACCGAACCCGTTGGTCAGCGCTGGTGGCGGACCGCGTCAACGAGATCGACGCTGACGTCGTGTGCCACGTCGGGGACATCGCCGACGGCACCGTGGACACGAGGGAGCAGCAGGCTCGGCCGCTCGCCGGGGTGCGTGGCAGGTTGGCCCGCGTCTACGTCACCGGCAACCACGAATACTTCAGCGAGGCACAGGGGTGGCTCGACTACATGACCGACATCGGCTGGGATGCCTTGCACAACAGGCACATCGTCGTCGAACGCGGTGGTGACGGGCTGGTCGTCGCCGGTGTGGACGACGCGACCGCCCGGGGGTCGGGCACCGTCGGGCACGGGGCGAACCTGGAGGCAGCCCTTGCGGGTGCCGACCCGACGCTCCCGATGCTGCTGCTCGCACACCAACCGAAACAGGTTCCGGATGCGGTCGAGGCGGGAGTGGATCTGCAGGTGTCCGGGCACACGCACGGCGGACAGATCTGGCCGTTCAACCTGCTCGTCAGGCTCGATCAGCCAGTGGTGCACGGTCTGAGCCGCCACGGCGAGCGGACGCAGCTCTACACGAGTCGTGGCACGGGCTTCTGGGGCCCACCCTTTCGAGTGTTCGCACCGAGTGAGATCACCGTGCTGACGCTTCGTCGAGCGTGACGTGGCGTTGAGGTCGCGTCGCCGCAGCGTTCCCGTCGGGACGTTCGACGTGGCCGCTAATCGATGGACGAACACCGCCCCCGCCGGCGCGGTGACACGTGACGCGCTCACCGTGGCGACGTTCAACATCTGGTTCAGCGACTTTTACGCCGAGGAGCGCTGCCGCGCGATCGCGGACCTTCTGTCCCGGAACATGCCGGACGTCATGGTCTTTCAGGAGGTCACCCCGGCAGCGCTGGCCATCTTTCTCGCCCAGCCGTGGATTAGGGTGCGCTACCGCCGCGCCGAGGTCACCGGCGGCGGCCTCGGGAACTACGGAATGCTGATGCTGTCCCGACTGCCCATCGATCACGTGACCTACGCCCGGCTGCCGACGAACCTGGCGCGCGGTTTCCTCACGGCCGAACTCGACGCCGGTGGCGGCACCCTGACCGTCGTCGCGGTTCACCTCGAGAGCGGGAAGGCGGCGGCACGGCTGCGCGCCCGGCAGTTGGGGCGGATCTTCCGGGCTCTTCGAAGTACCGAAAGCGCCGTCGTGCTGGGCGATTTCAACATGCGCGACGCCGAGAACGGACGGATCACCGATCCCTATCGCGACCTCTGGCCCGTCCTGCGACCACACGACGACGGCTTCACCGAGGACACGACCATCAATCTGATGCGACTCGACATCAAGAACAAGCAGCGCCACGTCCGGTTCGACCGGGTGTTAATCAAGGGCGGCGGATGGTCGGCGACGAGCATCGACCTGCTGGGGACGGAGCCGATCTCCAACGCACTGCCGCGAGTATTCCCCTCCGACCACTTCGGTGTGCTCTGCCGCCTCGAGCGCAGAGCCGTCGCACCCGTGGAAACTGACTGGCGCCAACGGTTCTGGCGGCGCTGACGGTCAGAAGCTGAGCCGCCGGTACCGTTGCAGCCGCCGCATCGCCGCGGCGGCTACCGTCCGGTCGTGGGGACGCAACGCGGCCTCCACCCGGGTGCGCACGTCGTCGCCGTCGAAGTGGGTGCCGATCGCGACCAGGCAGTTGGTGCGGGTGTTCGGTGGTGCCGTCGCGACGTGAACCGACGACCCGACCACGTTGACGACGTAGCTGCGCACCCGGTCGCGGGAGCGGACGGCCACGGTCCCCTTGAGTCGATAGACGCCCGTTGGCGGTTCCTCGAGAAGGTCGAGGAGCACGCCGGGGTCGATGCAACCGTCGCTGGTCGCCGTGACGGATGCGGCATGAACGTGATCGTGGTGATCGGCGTGCGCGTCGATGAGCAGTTCGCGAATCGACAGTTGGCCCGTGCCGTCGTCGGAGTCGGACACGTCGTACAGCAGCGCGGGATCGATCCTCGCGCCGATCGCGCCGACTACGTGCGCGTGCGGATTGCGTTCCCGGATCCTCGCTTCGATGCGTGCCAGCTCGGTGGCGCGACTGTCGTCGGGGATCTGATCGAGTTTGTTGACCACGATCAGCGACGCCGCCGCATACCGCGCGAGGGGGACGCCGCCACGATCGACGACGTCGAAGTGAGTGGCAGCGTCGATGACGTCCACGACACCGCCCGGCCGCACCCGCTCGACTCCACTGAAGCGGATCAGCCGGGACACGGCGACGGGATCGGCGAGCCCGCTGGCCTCGACGACGATCGCGTCCAGGGCCAGGCGGGGATCGGTGAGCTTTTCCAGAGCCTCGTCCAACCCGCCGTCGTCGTCGAGGCAGCAGACGCAGCCGCCTGTGATCGAGACGGGCTCGTCGACCTGACCGGTGACCAGCGCGGCGTCGACGTTGACGTCGCCGAAGTCGTTGATGACGACGCCGATCCGCGCGCCCGGCGCGCGGAGCACGTGGTTGAGCAGGCTCGTCTTGCCAGCGCCGAGGTACCCGGTCAGCGCGATGACGGGGATGGCTCGCACCCGAGGAGTGTAGGTCTCCCCACGCGGGACGACCGTCGGGTGGGCGGCCCAGTCAGTACGCTCGATCGGGTGACGGACACCAACTCGCCGCTCAACGCGTTGTTGGCGCGCGCGGGAGGGGTCCGTGGACTGGTCTATACCTCGCTGCCGGTGACCGCCTTCGGTGCGGCGAACGCCCTGCTGGACCTCGGGTGGGCGCTGGCCGCCGCTGTCGGCGTCGCAGTGATCGTCCTGGCCTGGCAGCTGCTGCGTCGCGAGTCCATTCGGCCTGCCCTGTTCGGCTTCGCCGGGGTGGCCGTCGGCGCGGGCTTCGCGTTCGTCACGGGCAAGGCGAAGGACTTCTACCTGCCCGGCATCTGGATGTACCTGGTGCTGGCAATTGCGTTCACCGGTTCGGTGTTGATCCGACGGCCGCTCATCGGTGTTGGTTGGGCGTGGGTGACCGGCCGCGACGGCACGTGGCGCCGCGTGCCGCGGGTGCGGCGGGCGTTCGACCTCGTCACCACCATGATGGCGGCGGTGTCCTGGGCCCGGTTCGCGGTTCAGTACTACCTGTACGACACCGATCAGGCGGGCTTGCTCGCCGCAGCGCGCATCGCAATGGGGTGGCCCATCTTCCTGCTGACCTCGACCCTGATCTACTTGGCCGTCAGGACCGCCATTTGCGCGCTGCCACGCGCAACCGGGGCGGCGTGACCGACCGAGTCGGAAGGAAACGACCCTTGGGCGATGCAGATGCTGCTTCGATCCGCGCAGACCGAGGTGACTGGATGGGCGATCATCTCGAGGCATATCTGAGCTCGGGGGGCGCCCGGGGGCACATCGTCGACCTCAGCTCCGTCGGTGGTCACGCCCTGACGACGCACTGCCTGATCCGTTGCGTGGGCCGCAAGTCCGGGAAGACGTACGTCCGGCCACTGATCTACGGCAACGTTGGCGGTGAGGTCGTCATCGTCGCGTCCAAGGGCGGTGCCGACACCGATCCGGAGTGGTACCTGAACATCCGCGAGAGCGAGACGATCGGCGTACAGATCGCCACGCAGGCGTTCGAGGCCACCTGGCGCGAGCCCGAATACGAGGAGCGGCACCAGGTGTGGGCGTACATGACCCATCTGTTTCCGCCCTACCTCGGCTACCAGACTTCGACGACGCGCCACATTCCGGTGGTGATGTTGAGGACCGGGAAGCCCATCGACGTCTTCACCTCCCCCTCCACCTAGAGCGATTTCGGCGCGCTAACCGTCGCTCAGCGAACGTTTGCGCGCCGAAATCGCAGAGGTGGGAGCCGATGGTGGCGCCAACGTCCAAGACGGAAGTGGCCCGGTGTCCCAGAATGAATTGCAGCCCCAGGCAATTCGTTCCGACCGGTTGGAGAACACCATGCAGAACCCCGCCAGTGAGGCCATCCCGACCTACGCCGACGTGCCAGTCGAGATCGAGGCGACCGGGATGCGCAGCGAATTCGACAGCCTGGGCTCGGTCGAGGTCCCGGCCGACCGCTACTGGGGCGCTCAGACGCAGCGCTCGCTGCTTCACTTCTCGATTGGCAACGACCACATGCCGATCGAGGTCTACCGCGCCTACGGCCTGGTGAAGAAGGCGTGCGCGCTGGTCAACGAACGCGCGGGCAGGCTGGCCGACTGGCGCTCGAAGGTCATCGTGCAGGCGGCCGACGAGACCATCGCGGGCAAGCTCGACGACGAGTTCCCGCTGTTCGTCTGGCAGACGGGTTCCGGCACGCAGAGCAACATGAACGTCAACGAAGTGCTCTCCAACCGGGCCATTCAGCTCCTCGGTGGTGAGCTCGGCAGCCAGCTACCCGTTGGCCCGAACGATCACGTCAACATGGGGCAGAGCAGCAACGACACGTTCCCCACCGCGATGCACATCGCCGCCGTCACCGAAGTCGACGAGCGGCTGATACCTCGGGTGGAGGCGCTGCAGCGCGACATCGCGGACAAGGCATCGCAGTGGGCCGACGTCGTCAAGATCGGCCGCACTCATCTCGAGGACGCGGTGCCTCTGACCGTGGGGCAGGAATGGTCGGGGTACGCGGCGCAACTGGGCGCCTGCATCGACGAACTACGGCACGCTCGCGAGGGACTGCTGGAGTTGGCGGTCGGCGGAACTGCCGTGGGCACGGGCCTGAACGCGCCCGCGGGGTTCAGCGTGGACGTGGCCTCCGAGCTCGCCGAGCTGACGGGGGCGGCGTACGTGACGGCTCCCAACAAGTTCGCCGCTCTGGGATCCCTCGATCCGATGGTCCGCGCCCACGCGGCACTGCGCGGCCTCGCCGTCGCACTCATGAAGATCGCCAACGACATGCGCTGGCTCGCCTCCGGGCCGAGGTGCGGATTCGGCGAACTGCTGCTGCCCGCCAACGAGCCCGGTTCGTCGATCATGCCGGGCAAGGTGAACCCGACGCAGTGCGAGGCGCTGGTGATGATCGCAATTCAGGTGATCGGCAACGACACCGCGGTCGCACTGGCCGGATCGCAGGGCAACTTCGAACTCAATGCGATGCGCCCCGTCATCGTCAAGAACTTCCTGCACTCCGCGCGGATACTGGGCGACGGTTGCGACAAGTTCCTCGAATTCTCGGTTCGTGGAACGACTCTCAACACCGACCGGATAGCACAGTACGTCTCGGACAGCCTCATGCTGGTGACCGCGCTGAGTCCCGTGATCGGCTACCAGAACGCCGCCCACATCGCCGAGGACGCGTTGGCCAAGGGAACGACACTGCGCGACGCCGCGGTGTCGTCGGGACACGTCACCGCCGAGCAGTTCGATTCCGTGGTCGACCCGCTGGGCATGGTCGGCGATGGTGCCGGCGGCGCGTGATGCCTCCCGACGGGGCGGACGCGATCGACATCGTGCTGGGCGCCGCGACTCTGTTGCATGCCAACGGCCAGTCGACCGGCATGACGCTGACCGCCGTCGATCGGTTGAACCGCGGACTGAACACCACGAGCACGCTGATCCCCGCATGGGCGTCGCTCCAGGTGGTCGGCCCCGAGGGCGCGATACGGGTGGCCGCCGTGTCGCCGACCGGCGTGAGCATGAGACGCGTCGCCGCGGCCATGAAGGTCATCGACCGGGCCCAGGACGGTCCGCTCGATCCGGCAGTCGTCAAGCGCGAAATTGTGGCCGCGCAACGGGAATCACTCTCCAGCACCGCAATCTTCAGCGGTGCGTGCGCGACCGGAGCCGGCGCGCTGGCGGTGATCTTCGGAGCGCACGAGCCGATCACCGTGCTGGTGATCGCCGTGAGCGCGGCCCTCGGCGGATTGGTCCGCCGCGGACTGGGTCGCCTCGGTGCCGGCATCCTCACCCAGGCGTTCACCGCCGCCTTGATCGCGGGTCTGATCGGTGTCGTCGCGAACCATTCGCAGGTCGACGGCGCCGTGGGACTGGTGGTGCTCTGTCCGGCCATGGTCCTGGTCCCTGGGCCGCACATCCTCAACGGTGCGCTCGACCTGCTGGGGCTCCGCGTGTCGTTGGGCATTGAGCGACTGGGCTACGCCGCGATGATTCTCGCGGCGATCGCCGCCGGGCTGATAATCGGACTGGCGGCCGGGGGGTTGAACATGTCGGTCGCACAGTCGGGCGCGACGGTGCCGCTCTACGTAGACGTCGTCGCGGCGGGCATCGCCGCGGGGTCCTACCCGGTCTTCTTCTCCATGCCATACCGGATGATCGGCTGGCCCGTCGGCATGGGGATGCTCGCCCACGCAGCGCACTGGTGGGCCGTCACGGTCGGTCACGCGGACATCGCTACCGCTGCGCTCGTGTCGTGTCTGCTCGTCGGAGTTCTGCTGGTGCCGATCTCGCACCATCTGCGAATCCCGTTCGCGGCGATCGGGTTCGCGTCCGTCGTCGCCATGGTTCCCGGTGTCTACGTGTTTCGGATGCTCAGCGGGCTGGTGCAGTTCGCACAGCTGCCGACATCGGATCTTCTGACGTCGCTGGCCTCGGACGGGGCGGTCGCCACCCTCGTCATCACCGGTATGGCGACGGGGCTCGCCGTGCCGATGCATGCCTACGCGGTCGCGGCTGCGAGAGCAGGCAAGCGTCGCCCGGCTACTCGGCGCCGACGGTCTCCTTGGTGACGAAGATGGTCACGTAGCCGATCGGGATGCCGGTCTTGTCGGCGATGCACTCCCGTGCCGCAAGTTCGACGGCGGTTCGGCGCCGTGCGTGCGTGACGCCACCGATCTCGGGGATGCGGATCGTCCAGCCGTCGATCTCGCGGCTGACCGCGATGTCGAAGCTCTGACCGACCGTCGGGCAACTCACGCGGTGAGTGATGCGCTGCCTCCGGGTGCTGCGAAGGGACTGTGCGCGCCGCAAGGTGGGCTGAATGTGCATGAAGATTTCCTGTGTCGTCGACGAACCGCGGGCAAGGATAATGCGTGGGCGGCGAAAACGCCCAATCGGTTGACGGACGTGGTGTGCGGCCATCGGCGGGCGTTTGCCGCAACCGCGAAACATCCTTGCTCACAGCCTGTTTGGAGCTGTTCAGCGCACGTTCACTCCCTCGGCACGGGGTCGTCTACTGGCAGTAGGACCGGGTCGCGAAGGCCAGCGCCCGCTGATACACGTCGTCGAGACTGCGGGCGGCGGCGACGGTGCCCCTGGCTGCCTCGAGGTCGACGAGGCACCGGGGTGAATGCAACGAATTCCATTGCCCGGCAATCTCGGACACCATGGTGCGGTTGAGCGCGTCGATGGTGGCGCGAGAGTCCGACAGGTCGGGCGCCGCCGTGGGAGCGCTGGCGGGATCGAGCTTCCAGTCGCTGAAGCGACCGTACTCGACCGCGACCGTCGCGTCGATCTGGTCGTGGAAGGCTCGCTCGACGTAAGCGGGATCGACGCCACTCTCCCCGGCGGCCGTCGTCACCGCGTCGATCACCTGTTGCTCGCGTGCCTTGTCCTCAATCGACCCCTCGGTGATCCACTTGGAGGCGGCCACGGCGTCGGCGGTCTGCAGGCGCTGTGCGGCGGCATCGACCAACGCGAACAACGGTGTCGGCGGGTCGGCATGGGACAGAGTCGGCGTGGCCAACAGTGCCGGCGCGGCATCGACCGCGACGATCCCGACGCGTAGGGCGGAAGCGGTAGCGGTCATGTAGACACGGTAGGCCCCGCGTCAGCGTCTTCGGTCCGCTTCGATGCCATCGGCGGTGACGGGATGTCCTTCGGTGCAGCGCACTTCGACGGTGATCGGCGCGCCGCAGTCGGTGTGTGTCAGCGCCACCCGACCTCCGTCGGGACGCACCCACCGATCACCCCATTGCATCAGCGCGAGCACGGCGGGAAGCAGTTCCCGACCCTTCTCGGTCAGGTGATAGTCCTCCCTGCTGCGTTGGCCGGCAACGTGATAGGGGCGCCGCTCCAAGAGGCCTTCGTCGACGAGCTCCCTGAGGCGCGCGGCGGTGATCTTCTCGCTGAGCTGAGCGCGACGGGCGAACTCGTCGAATCGATGGGCGCCGTAGAAGGCCTCCCGGAGCAACAGCATGCTGGCCCGGCGGCCCACGACCCCGAGGGCGGCGGCCATCGAACATTCAGCCGCCGACCAACTGTCGCGCTCGGCGAGCGCGCCGGTGAGAATCATGGAGGTCACGCCACCATGATGCCACGCTGACTTGCCTCTTGTAACGTCAGCAGGCTTGATCGTTGCGGCCGCTCAACGTATTGACGGCGTGAACGCGACCGGCAGCGTCGAAGGTCCGCTCAGCCCGGTCAGCGGCTTCCACGGAGCTTCCCCGGCGCGCCGGAGGTTCGGCATGCGCGGCGGCATGACGGTCAGGGCCTCGACGAGTTCGAGGCGAGCGAGGTGTGCCCCAAGGCAGTAATGCACGCCGCCGCCGAAGGTCTGCATCATCGGCGAACCCTCGCGGGTGATGTCGAGGCGATCGGGGTCGTCGTAGACGGCTGGATCCCGATTGGCGGCCGCGGTGTTGGCGACGATCATCGTGCCTGCCGGGATCGTCACCCCGGCGAGTTCGATGTCCTCGTCGGCCGTGCGAAAGGTGCCGGCGGCGACCGGAGAGTGGCGCATCGTCTCCTCGACCGCCTTGGCTGCGAACTCGGGCCGCTCGGCGAGCAGTCGCCACTGCTCTGGGTGATCGCACAGGACGTCAACCGAGGCCGCCAGTTGATTGCGGGTGGTGTCGGTTCCGGCCATCAGCAGCCCGACCGCCAGCATCCGAAGTTCGTCGGTGGTGAGGCGATCGCCCTCGTCCTCGGCGCGGATCAACTCGGAGAGCAGGTCATCGGCCAGCGCCTGGCGTCGGTGGGCGACCATGTCGTCGAGGTAGGCATCGAACTCATCCCACGCGGAGAGGATGGCCGGCATCTCGGCGGCGGCATTCCAGCTGAATGCCTTGAAGATGTCGTCGGTCCAGTTGGAGAAGAGTTCCCAGTCCGCGGCGGGCGCGCCCAGCAACGCGCAGATGATCGGAATCGGGTAGCGACGCGCGATGTCGGTGACCACGTCGCAACTGCCCTCGGCGGTCTGCTGATCGACCAGCTCGGTGATGACGTCCACGACGGTCTCCCGCAGGCGTCCGGTGGCCCTGGGCGTGAAGGCCTTCGACACCAGCCGCCGCAGCCGGTGGTGTTCGGCACCGTCGAGACTGATCAGATTCGTGGCGATCCGGTCCCACAGCGGGCCGGACGTGATGTCCTGTGCGGCCAGGAACATGCCCACGGGCATGTGAAGGCGGGGATCGCGCAAGGCGGAATGCACCAATTCGTACGTCAGCAGCTCGGGCCCGTGCTGACCGAGCGCGATGGGGGACTCGTGTCGCGCCCGCCGAATGGCCTCGTGCGCTTGGCCTGGGCTCTTGGCGTCGTCGTAATCGAGGCTCGGCAGACCGGCCTCGAAGACGTTCGGGCAGGTAGAGCGCTGAAAGGCGATGGTCATGGTGCTCCCCTTCACTTGGACCGCGAACCGATTGTGCGTCCGCCCCCAATGCACGACGTACGTAGTCGGCTACTGCACTTCGCGAGCCTTGTTTACGCCGATTCGCAAAATTCGACGATCGTTCGGTGCCGCCACCTTCTGGCTTCTAACCCGTTCATATGCGGCTTCCGTGGCCGCTAACCGGCCGCTCGAAAGAGATGCGACTCATCGAGAACGCAATCTCGGATCCCGATGTGTCCGGAATCGTCATCTGCGGGGCCGCGGGGGTGGGGAAGAGTCGCGTTGCCCGCGAAGCATTGGCTGCTGTCGGCGAGAACGGACATGACGTCCGCTGGGTCGTCGGGACGAACTCGGGGCGGGCGGTCCCCCTCGGAGCTCTCGCAGAGTGGGTGGGCCCCGACAGCGGGGGCGACAATCTGAGGTTGGTGCGCGAGGTGATCGCCTCGCTGACCTGTGATGCGCCCGGGCCGCGGGCCATCGTCGCGGTGGACGACGCACCGCTACTCGACGAGTTCTCGACGTTCGTGGTGGGCCAGGTCATTCAGCGCCACGCCGCCACAGTCGTGCTCACGGTGCGTGACGATGAGTCGCTGACCGCCGCGACCACGGAGCTGTGGGAGCGCGGACAGTTCGAGCGGCTCGACCTGGGACCGTTGTCCCGAGGGGAGACGACGGCGCTGGTCTCGGCGGCCGTGGGAGGAGCCCTGGAGCCGGATGCCGCCCGGCGGCTGTGGGAGCTCACCCGCGGCAATGTCCTATACCTGCGCAACATCGTCGAGCAGGAGGTCGCCGAGGGTCGGATCGTCGAACAACGAGGCTTCTGGCGGTGGGTGGGCGACCCGGTGATGGCCCCCGGCCTGGTCGAACACATCGAATCGCGCATCGGCGCCTTGCCGACCTCGGTCAGCGACGTCATCGACACGCTGGCCGTCGGCGAGCCGATCGAGCTGGGCGCGCTGACCAGGATGAGCGGTGCGGCCGCCGTCGAGGAGGCCGACCTGCGCGGTCTCATCACGTTGGATCACGCCAACGGCCGGATCGAGGCACGGGTCGCCCACCCGCTCTACGGCGAGGTGCGGCGGAATCGTGCAGCGCCCACCAGGCTCCGCCGGCTGCGGGGACTGGTCGCCAGAGAGCTGGCCGAATCAGAGGATCGCGACGAGTTGCGGGTCGTCGTTCGCCGCGCCGCCTTGAGCCTGGACTCCGACCTGGAACGGGATGCGGACCTCCTCCTGCGGGCCGCGCGGGGGGCGATCTGCGCGCGCACCACGCCTCCGCAAGCGCAGAGCTGTGTGCATGCCTTCCTCGCGGTGTACTGGGCGGCGATGGGCAAGCCCGAGGCCGTCGCAGAATCACCGAAGAAGTTCGTCTGGGATCAGTTGCCAGACAACCTCATTGCCCGCCTGACCGCTTGGGCGCTGACCGTCGCCGCTGGTGAAGCGGGCCGTATGAGTGAAGCGGTGGCGGCGGCGCAAGCGGGTTACCCCGTCCCGATTCGATCCTTCGTCATCATCACCGACGGCCATACCAGCGCACTCCTGCTCGCCGGCGAGATCGCGAGAGCTCGGTATCCCGCCCAGTTGCTGGGTCGACGCGCGGCTGACATCCCGGACTCGGCGAGCCAGTTCGCTCTCCTCGCAGACGGTTTGGCGGGTCGGGCCCACCTCGGTGCCGGCGAGCTCGCCACCGCCTGCTCTCTGCTGGAACCGATCGTCGGTCTGCTCATTGCGTCGGGTGACCCCAACCGGTGGGGATATCGATGCCGAATTCCCCATACGACCGCGCTGGCGATGCGCGGATTCACCGAGGAGGCCGCGGCTGCGCTCACCGCGCTCGACGCGCAGCGGCATCCGGGCTGGCAGTACCTCGACTACGAGTACTCGATCGCCAAGGCGTGGGTCGCTGCCAGTCAGGGAGCCGTCAGCGAGGCCATCGCCACGGTGCTGTTGGCGGCTGAAACCGCCTGCGGCAATGAACAATTCGCCGCCGAAGTGATGTGCCTGCAGACCGCTACCCAGTTCGGTGATCCGTCCGGCGGACCCCGTCTGCGGGCTCTCGAAGCGATTGTCGAAGGGTCACGGGTGGGCGTCGCGGCCCGGTTCGCCGTCGCACTGCATTCCGGTGATGCGCCCGAACTGGCGAGAGTATCGGAGGACTTCGAGCGCATGGGCGACCTGGTGGCGGCCGTCGACGCCGCCGCACATGCGGCCCTGGTCTACCGTCGCCAGGACTGTCGGGGGTCGTCGCTGCGCTGTTCCACGCGAGCCGAGGAACTCGCACACCGATGTGGTGGAGCCGTCACTCCCGCTCTGCGGCAAGCCGCCGAACCACTACCCCTGACCGATCGCGAACGAGAGGTCGTGATGCTGATCGGCAAGGGAATGTCCAACCGCGCCATCGCGGCGCGCCTGACCGTGTCCACCCGGACCGTCGAGACTCACGTCTACCATGCGATGACCAAGACCGGTACCGCGACCCGCGATCATCTCGCTGAGCTGCTGACTCCGCTCCGAGCTGGCGAGCATGAATAGCGTTGCACCGCAGGCATGGTGCCCCGTGGGCCTGTCACAGGTGTTCCATCGCGCGCGCCATGCGACCCGCTTCGAGATACTCGTAGTGCGCGGGGTGGGGCCGAGGCGGCTCGTGAGGACGGTCGGCACGCGTCGACAACGCGTGATGCAACGACGAGCCAATCGCGTGGGTCGTGTGATTCCACCATTGCGGAAGTGCCGGTGCGTGAAGTACTGACAGATGTGGCGACCAGGTGTGCGCCATGGCGATCCCCTTCGTCTGCGGCCGACCGATGTGGATCGGCCTGATGAAGGAAACCGTCCAACCTGTCGTTGGCGTGGTCATCAGTAGTGAGGTACTGCCTTTGCGGTCCTGACGGCCCCACTAGATTGCGTTCCACTCAGTAATGGACAGGAGACGTGATGCGACGCAGCCCGAAGTTCGGCGCTCTCGCTGTCTGCTCGCTGATCGTCGTCGCTTGCGGTGACACCGGTGACGCCAACAGCACTGGTGCAGAGGCAGGAACGACCAGCTCTACCCCGCCGTCGTGGGCCGTCGTGAGTCCGTCGCCCGCCATTGGGCGTCGCAGGCAACCCGGCTGCCGGTGCGGTCCTCGATGCGCAGCACATGGCCGACTTCGTCGTCGGGCCGTGGGAGGCCGACGAGAAACTCATCGGGCCCTACCTCAACAGTTACTACGTGATCGGCACCGCCGACGTGTTGCAACAGTTGGGGCCGGAGCAGATTGCCGCCGCAGCCGGATGCTCACGGCGAAGTAGGCCGCCGCCTAGATCCCCTACTTGGCGTTCGGGCACGACACGTCGACGTACACCGTCGACAGCATGATCATGCTTGCCATCGGGCCGTTCGGATTGTGTATCGCGTCCACTCGACATTCAGACAATGGCACGTTCGGACGGCCCTGGAGCCAGTTGATCTGAGTATCGAAGCCACTCGACGTGAGTGCGTTGATGATGATGTCGGCCGACGCCGATCCCGCCTGCGGAACGATGGGGTCGGCAGCCGCGGACGGTGCGGTGTTCAGCATTACGACGGCGGCGGCGATGAAACACGGGGCGAGCACGCGCGCCACCTGCGAAGTCGACGTCCTGGTCATGGGATCTCCTGTAGAGGTCTGGTGCACACGGTCTTGAAGCGGTGGATGGCGTTCGACGTTCAGGTCACGTTGAATTGACGGTCCCTGCCGTAGCCGCAGCGACGGTCGAAGTCGGCGATGGGCTGTCGAATCGCGTCCGTTTCTGCCTTAACGGCAGGATGAGTCGCGTAGTAGTCGACCAGTTTCATCGTCGATTGGTCATCGGCGTCGGCCTCCAGACCCGTGATGAACGCGTTGACGTCGGGGTGGGAGAACAAGTAGGTCGACATGGCAGCCGCGACGCCGGCTGACACGCCGGCGAAGTCTGCGCCAGTGCAATTGGGTGGCTCGGCACCACCGGTGTCCGCCGAAGCCGTTGGGGAACAACACACCAGAAGCGCAACGCTGGCTGTTCCTAGGGCGGCGATGAGGGACCGTGCAGGTGTGTTGATCGGTGTCGCTCCTCTGTGCTCGCTACGGGGCTGAAGTCAAGCCTTCATTGGGGACGGTAGTGCGCCGAGGTGACGGCACGACGGCGACGAGGTGAACTGATGGTACTGAGCGGTACAGTACGCGCAGTCGCTAGGATTGCGCCAGCGAATCACGAATTATCACAGCGTTTCTCGAATGTACTCACTAGTACATGTTCATTAGTTCTGGAGAGCCCATTTTTGATGTACCTTGCCACACGCTCGCCTTGGCGCCAGCATGGACATCGCCTGCCGACGAGGTTGCTACAGGCGGTGTCGCGTCGAGCGCGTACGCGCGGCGGGCTGAGCATCTCGTGTACGACGGCTCGGGGATTCCCAGCGGTGCAGCTCGGCAATGGCGCTGGACAAAGCGTCCTGTAGCACCGTTACGTCGTCGCGCACACGGGCCAGCAGCATTCCGCCCTGTAGCGCGGCGATGACCATCGCTGCCAACCGATCGGGGTCGGCGCTGCGCTTGATCTCGCCGCGCTTCTTCATGGCCCGCAGGCCGTCGGCCAAGCGCATCTCCCACTGCCGGAACGCAGCATCGAGTAATGGGCGGAACGCTTCGTCGTTCTTCAATTCCGCTGCCATGGTGCCCAGCGGACAGGCGAAGGGCCCTTCGGGAGGGGCGTGCAGATCCAGATACCGTGCGGCCCACTCCTGGATGCCCTTCCACGAGTCGGCGTGGTCGAGGTAGGGCTGTTGTTCCTCGAGAACCCACTCCAACTGCCGTTCGATCACGGCACCGACGAGATCGCTCTTACTCGAGAAGTAGTGGTAAAGCTGGCTTTTACCGGACCCGGCTGCGGCCAGGACCTCGTCGAGGCTCGTCATTGCCACGCCCCGCTCGTACATCAAGGTGGCGGCCGCATCGATGATCGCCGCGCGGGTGTGACGACCACGCTCGGTGGTCGGAAGGGGTCGCGCTCCGTCCGGCGGACCGGTCTGCATGGTTAACAGAGTATAAGAGGACGGGGGTCTGACTTGCCAGTGAGTGCAGCAGGAGGGTCTGCTTCCACCGCGCTTGTGCGAACCGGCATGGTGGGCCACGATGTGCCCATGGCGATTCCCACGGACGAGGACCGGCAGATTGCACAGGTGGTAGACCGCCTGCTCGCGGTTTTCCCGCACCTGAACTCAGCCACCGTTCACGAGATCGTGGGCTCCGTTCGACACCGCTTCGATGACGCTTCGGTCCGCGACTTCGTTCCCCTCTTCGTCGAACGGCACTCCAAGGAGCGACTTGCAAGCCTCGCCGGCGACGCCGCGATCTCCGCGTAGCCCGCTTCCCCCAAGCGATGCCGACTGTGCTCAGGCGGCCCTGATGGTCGGCGTCTTGACTCGGATGATCCTGGTGGCCGATGCCCGCCTGGCCACCCTCGACGCAGACGCCGAAGAAACGCGCGGAGAGGGTTCGTCGACCGCATCGCGGCGGATCGAGGCTGAGGCACTCGAATTGCGCCGCGAACTGGAACATCCACACGCCATGCGCCGCCGACTGGCCCACCGCTTCGAATCCTCCCGCACGGTCATCCCGGCCCCGATGCGTGAAGTACCCGCATCGGAATGACATTCGAATCGAACGGGCTGCATACGTCTCGACTGGCCGGGTGCTCGCCGTCGTCCCAGCGGTTTCGTTTCGCCCGAACCCACCGCAATCGGTGTACTATCCGGTACAGACGGCGCAGGTTGACCGGCCTGCGAGCAGCGTGCTGAGCGGCACTCGACGTCGACGAGGAGTGCCATGACAACCGCCGAGCCGCCCCCCGATGACGGCGCGACGAGCTCTTCCTCAGAGTTGGACGACGCACCCCGGCCGCCCAGGCATGGGTTTCCCACCGCGTTGTGGCGCACATTGGAGGATCACCCGCCGCCGGGGTTGTCCAGGATTCGATGGCGCAGCCCGCTGCGAGGACCGTGGCTGACGTCGGTGTTCGGGGCCGTGCTGCTGGTCGTCCTGCCGATCGTCATCGTCACCGGGCTGTTGTCCTACATCGCCTATGGACCGAAGTTCGGGATGGCCATTCCGGCGGACGTCGGGTGGCTCAAGCTGCCGTCGTTCGACTGGCCGAGCAACCCGAAGTGGCTCTACCGCCTGACCCAGGGGCTGCACGTCGGTCTGGGGCTCATCATGATCCCGGTGGTGTTGGCCAAGCTCTGGTCGGTGATCCCACGACTGTTCACCTGGCCCCCCGCCCGCTCGGTGGCGAACGTGCTCGAGCGCGTCTCGCTGCTGATGATCGTCGGCGGCGTGCTGTTCGAGATCGTCACCGGCGTGCTGAACATCCAGTACGACTACATCTTCGGGTTCAGCTTCTACACCGCCCACTACTTCGGCGCGTGGGTGTTCATCGCGGGCTTCGTCTCCCACGTCGCCATCAAACTACCGACGATGATCCGCAGCCTGCGCTCGCGGTCGATGCGCAGGGTGCTCGCCACGTCGCGGGCCGACACCGTTCCCGAGCCTCTCGACGAGGACGGCCTGGTAGCAACGGATCCCGATCCGCCCACGTTGAGCCGACGAGGGATCCTGGCGGTCGTCGGCGGCGGCGCGCTGCTGGTCGCGGTGCTGACCGCCGGCCAGACCATCGGCGGATGGACTCGCCAGTTCGCGGTCCTGCTACCAAGGGGTCGTAGCTATGGCGACGGTCCCAACGACTTTCAGATCAACCGCACGGCCTTCGCGGCCCGAATCGACCCGGCCCTGACGGGCGATCGGTGGCGGCTGCAACTGCTCGGCGGCCCGCAACCGGTCGTGCTCGACAAGGCCATGCTGGCCGCCATGCCCCAGCACACGGTGGAGCTACCGCTTGCGTGCGTCGAGGGTTGGTCGACCGTCGAGACGTGGACGGGTGTCCGCCTGGCTGACCTCGCCGCGGCTGCCGGGCGTCCGGAGCCGGGCTCGGCCATCGTCTCTTCGCTCGAGCCGATCGGAGCGTTCAATCACGCTCGCTTGCAGCGGAATCAGGTTCTCAATCCCGATTCGCTGCTCGCGTTTCAGGTCAACGGCGCCGACCTGTCCTTGGATCACGGCTATCCGGCCCGGATCATCGTGCCTGCCCTCCCCGGCGTGCATTGCACGAAGTGGGTTGCCTCCCTTGACTTCCGGGAGGTCTGATGGACAAGCTGTCAGCACGTTTCAGGCAGCTGTACGGCGAGCACGTGCTGCACCTGATCGTGCTGCTCGGCGCACTCGCGCTCGGCGCCTATGCGATCTCGGTGCTCGGGTTCGACCAGTTGTTCAACCCCAGGGTGTGGTGGCAGTCCATCGCCGTGTGGTTCGCGGTCGCCGTGATCGGCCACGACCTCATCCTGTTTCCGCTCTACGCATTGGCGGAGAGGTTTCTGCCGAAGGAACGCAGCCACGCGAAACCGGCCAACGCGCAACGGGTTCCGCTGACGAACTACATCAGATTGCCCACGATGGCAACCGCGTTGACGTTCGCGCTGTTCTTTCCCGGGATCATCGAGCAGGGCGCCTTCACCTACATCGCCGCGACCGGCCTGACACAGGAGCCGTTCCTCCAGCGCTGGCTACTGCTCACGGCGGGTTTCTACCTCACGAGTGCCGTCTGCTACGTCGTGAAGAGTGTCACGACCAGGACTCGTCCAGCTCTCCCAGCGACGCGATGAGAGCGCTGTTGGCCGTGTAGTCGACGGGACATGCGACGACGCTGACGGTGTCGGCTGCCAACGCTTCACGCAGGGTGGGCAGCAGCTCTTCTGCCGAGGAGATGCGATAACCCTTCGCGCCGAAGCTCTCTGCGTAGGCCACGAAGTCGGGGTTGTTGAACCGGGTGTCGACGTTGTGGCCGATCTCGAGGTCCATCTTCCAGCTGATCAGCCCGTACGCATCGTCGACCCAGACGAGGATCACCATCGGCGTCCCGATGCGCAGCGCGGTCTCGATCTCCTGCGAGTTCATCAGAAAGGAACCGTCGCCCGTGGCGACCAGCACGTTGGCGGCAGGTCGCGCAATCTTGGCGGCGATGCCTCCGGGCAGGGTCCACGCCATCGTGGAGAGACCGTTGGAGATCAGGCACGTGTTGGGTTCGTACGTCGGGTAAAGCCGCGCCATCCACATCTTCAGCGCGCCGGTGTCGACCAGGACGATGTCCTCGCGGCCCAGCGCCGCCCTGGTGTCCGCGACGATGCGGGCGGGCGCCAGCGGAAACCTGTCGTCGGCCCGGCCGCCGTCGAGTTCCTTGGTCAGCAGCTCCCGGATGCGCCCTTGGCCCGACGCGGGCGGATGCGCGCGTTCCACCGCGGCGGCGAGTTCGTCGAGGCTACGTCCGATGTCGGCGTGCAGCCCCACCGCGACGTCGTAGTGGGCATCCACCTCGGCGGGAAAGCGGTGGATGTGGATGATCTTCGTGTCACCGCGCGGGTTGATGCGGATCGGATCGAACTCCTGAAGCTCGTAGCCCGCGGCGACGATCACGTCGGCCTGGTCGAACCCGAAGTTCACGTAGTCGTGGCGCATGAAGCCCACCGCGCCCAGCGCCAGCGGATGGTCGTCGGGCATGACGCCCTTGCCGTGAAACGTGGTAGCGACGTGAATGCCCAGGGTTTCGGCGAATCGGCGCACCGCCTCGGCCGCGCCGGTCCTGGCGGCACCGTGCCCCGCGAGCACCACGGGGTTGCGCGCCGTGCGAAGGATGTCGGCGGCACGGGCCACCTGGGTGGCCGACGGATCGTCGGGACGCGGGACGTTGACGCGGAGCGGAGCGGCTGCCTCGGGTGCGTCGGCGGACTCGACGTCCTCGGGCACGGCGAGGTAGACGGCGCCCGGCCGCTCGGTCTGCGCGAGCTTGAACGCCTTGCGAACCATCTCGGGCACTGCGCCCGGCGTCGCGACCAGTGCCGACCACTTCGTCACCGGCGCGAACATCGAGACCAGGTCGACGCCCTGATGTGATTCCTTGTAACTGCGCTGCATGCCCACCTGAGCCGAGAGTGCAAGCACCGGAGTCGAATTCGTCGTGGCGTCGGCGACACCGAGCAGAAGGTTGATCGCGCCGGGTCCCAGGGTCGCCGAGCACACGCCCGCATTGCCAGTCAGTCGGCCGTAGACCTCGGCCATGAACGACGCACCTTGCTCGTGACGGGTGAGCACGTACTCGATCGATGACCGCGACAGCGCGTCGACCAGTCTGATGTTCTCCTCACCGGGGATCCCGAAGACGTGGGTGACACCTTCGTTCTCCAGGCATTCGACGATCAACTCGGCCGTGGTGCGACTGGGTGCTGCCATTCATAGAGCGTAATCGCCTCGGCGTTGCGCCCGGTTGGCGGCGTCAGTCGTCTGGGGCCGCCGCGCTCTCTCCCCGAGCACTAGCCGGTTTCAGTCCCGTGGCCGTTTTCTGCGCCAAGGTCGTGATCGACAGGGTGCGTGCCAAAACCGCGACCATGACGCAGAAAATGCGCGTAGCGGCCAAGTCGACGTGTCCGCCGGGACCGCTCGGCCCCGCAGGTGGTTGCGATACTCGCTACCAACTACGCGCTGACGGCAGAGGACCTCGCCAAGATTCAGACGCGACGCTTCGCTAGGAGTCGGGAATGCCTGCCTGCAGCTTGGCCATCAACTGTTCCATATTGAAGCTGGCGGACTCCTGTCGCTGTGGAAACTCGATCAAGGTCTGCAGTATTTGGGCGATGTACGCCTGCGCCGGAACCAGCAGCCACGCGTGGTCGAGTAGCCAGTCGTAGTAGGTGTTCGACGTGATGTCGGCCCGTTCGTACGGGTCGGTGCGCAGGTTGAAGATCTTCGGCACGCGCAGCTCGGTGAACGGCTCGACCCAGACCTGCAGGGTCCCCTGCGCCCGCTGCTCGAGGAAGATGATCTTCCAGTTGTCGTAGCGCAGCGCCGTGAGA
>NZ_DASQEU010000074.1:0-4881 GCF_035633495.1 Mycobacterium sp.
GGGCGCTAGTCGGCAGGCGGCCACTACGATCCCACAATGACCGCCGGTGAACTCTCGGATGTCGGCCTCACCGACGACGAACGTCGGCTGCTGCTGGCAGGACTGATGGAATACGGTGGACCGGCCGCCGGTGCCAGCGCCCTGGCGCCGCTCGTTGGCGCAGAAAGTGTGGACGCATTCTTTCAGCTCACCGATCGGCTGAGCGCGGCGATCAAGAATGGTCAACCGCTATCCGGACTCGATTGGGCACGCGCGCTGTTGCTGACTGAAATCTGTTGGGCTAGCGACATTCTCGGTGCGGCTACTGAATTCGGCGCCAACCTTCCTGATGAGCGAGCGCTTCCGGCGCTTCGCTCTCTGCAGCGCAAGCTCGTCACGGGGGAGCGCATCCGAACGCTCATCGGCATGAGGGAAGAAAACTACTAGCGTCGTCACTGTCCGGCAGCCACGCCACAGCTGATGTGTCACTGCCCGTGCGTAGCGTCCGCGCCATGACCGACTCACGCAAGCGCCGCGGCGCCAAACAGAACCGTCCACGCAAACGCCACCGACCGAAGACTGACGACGACGTCCTGATCACGACTGTTCGAAAGACGTTGGCCAAGCACCCCATGCACCTGCTCAGCGTGGTCAGCCGTTTCATCTGCTGGTCCACACCTCAACCGGGTCCGTGGGGAAAGGACATGGAGGTCAAGTCGTCCCTGGAGAGCGTGGTCGCCGGTCTCGTCGAGCGGCGATGCCGTGAGACCACCGCCCTGCTGGCCGTTCTCGCCGAAATGCTTCTCGGTGAAGACCTGCTGCAGGAGCGGTGCCGACGGGAAGTCGCCACGCGGAACGTGCATCTCCCGAAGTGGATCGTCGAGCTGGGGCACGTCGAGGTGCGCGGAGTCATGCGGCGGACGGACGTCCTTGGCGACGGTGACGAACTGGCGATTGGTCTGCTTCTGCCTGGTGCGGTCGAGATGACGCTTGGCGCGTTCCTCGACCACAATGCTTTGTCCGTGGTCACGGACGTCGCGGTGCTCGCGCAACCGCTGGACAGGTCGCTCGCCCGAGCACGCGAAGGAGTCGACTCAGCAACCACATTCGTTGACACGGATCCCGCCGACGCGCGCTTGTGGATCGAGAGCGGTCTCACTCGGGCCGAATGGTTTCCGCAACCGGACGGCTGGCGGGAAGGCCTCCCGCTGGTGAGGTGGTTGCTCGCCCAGCTTCCGGGCGGCGGCACCGCGTATGCGGGGCCGGAGTGGGACGACGACGCGGTCTCCGAACTGCTCGACGGGTTCTTTGCCTCTCCAGAAGGAGCACCCTTCACGAACGTCGGCTATCGGGAGCTGCTGCTGGAGCTCTGCGCCACTGGCTGGGGGGATCCGTCGCGGTGGGGCACGCACCGGCTCTCAGACATCCTGCGATACCCGTTCCGCGATGATCACGTCCCCTTGGAGATTGCGTTGGACACGCCTGCGCTGCTGCGCGCTTACATCCCATTCGTGCACGCGAACAGCCGGATTCGTCAAGATCTGACCGACGAGGCGATAACGGCCATCGATGAAGAGAGTCTCCGCTTCAAGCGAGCGCTCCTCGCTGAGGCATCCGAGCATGACGACCTGGACTTTCCACCATGGGGATCCTCCACCAATCAGGCATCGTGAGCGGGCAGTCAATGCGTGATGACCAACTCGGCAGAGATGTTTCTAGAATCTTGACAACTGTCTATAATCGAGACATGGCCCTCAGTATCAAAGATCCGGAGGCTGACCGCCTCGCCCGGGAGCTCGCCGCGCGGACCGGGGAGACGCTGACCGAAGCGGTGGTAGTCGCCTTGCGTGAACGACTGGCACGCCAGGCCGGTCGCACTGGAGTGATCCCGTTGCGCGATGAACTTGCCGCGATTCGTCGTCGGTGCGCGGCGTTGCCAGCGTCCGGCGACCGCTCCCCAGAGGAGATCATCGGCTTCGATGACCGCGGGTTGCCGTCCTGATGGTCATCGACACCTCCGCTCTGGTTGCCATGCTGACCGACGAGCCTGACGCCGAGCTGATCGAAACGAGGGTGGCTGACGATCCCGTGCGGACCATGTCCACCGCGTCGTACCTGGAGACCGCCATCGTGATCGAAAGCCGTTTCGGTGAATCTGGCGGCCGCGAACTGGACCTCTGGCTGCATCGTGCGTCGGTGGGTCTTGTTGCGGTCAGTGCCGAGCAAGCCGAGGTCGCCCGGGCGGCCTATCGGCAGTACGGCAAGGGCCGTCATCGCGCAGGCCTGAACTACGGCGATTGTTTCTCATACGCGCTCGCCAAGGTCAGTGGTGAGCCACTGTTGTTCAAGGGCGACGACTTTGGGCACACGGACATCGCTGTGGCCCAGTAGGAGATCCGCCGCGCCCCCGCCCCTCCGCGGGCAGACACAAAGGTGCCGCGACACGCCGCAATCGAAGGACTTTTGCGTCTGCTCGCGGGAGGCTGCGGAGCTAGCGGTCCGTGCGCCCAATCCCCCACGCATACGGCGGGGGAGTGCCGTTGACCTGGAAGGCGCCCAGCACCTTCGCCTTGAAGATCCGCGGGTTGTGCGACGCCACCGTGCGCGCGTTGCGCCAGTGCCGGTCCAGCCCCTTCGGGGTCGACGTGCCCGACGCGCCCAGCGTGTCGAAGAGGTTGGACGCCGCGTCGATCGCCAACTGCGATGCCGTCACCTGCGCGGCCGAGGACTCCAATTCGGCTCGCTCGCTTGCCTTCTCCAGGCCCTCGGCATCCGACGGGTCACGGCGGCCGCCGCGTCGATCGCCTCCGCCACCTTGAGTGCCAACGCCTCGGTGGTGTAGGCAGCCGCCCAGATCTCACCGATGCGCGCCAGCACCTGCGGGTCGTCGCGCACCCGGGAACTGTTGGCATGGCTGAAGTTTCGTTCCCGCTGTCGAACCTCGCGCGTGACGTCGTCGAGCACCGCACGCGTAATGCCCGCCAGCGACGCGAGGTGGCTCAACTGGTAGAGCGCCGTCTGGTACGGGTGCCGCTTGCTGAACGGCACCAGGTCCTCGACCCGGGCGTCATGGAACTCGGCCGTGCCGGTGCCGGTGCCGCGCTGTCCGAAACCATCCCAGTCGTCGAGCACGGTGACGCCGGGCAGGCGGGTGTCGACCAACGCGATCACCGGGTCGTCACCGACGCGTGCATACACGTCGGCCCACTCCGCGAAGATCGTCCCGGTCGTGTAGTACTTCGCACCGTTGACCACCTGCCGGCCGTCGACGATCGTCACCTCGGTCTGCACGCGATCGATCGACGTCGAACCGATCTCGGTCCACGCGTTGCCCGCGATCTCACCCGCGACGAAGCGCTCGAACCAGCGCCGCACGTCCTCGCCGCCACGATGCCGGAACAGCACGTCCTCGGCGAACACGAAGTGACCCCGCAGGGCCTGCGCCAGGTTCGCGTCGGCGGCGACCAGGTCGATCCAGAGCGCCGTGACCTCGGTCCAGTCCAGCCCCCAGCCGCCGAACTCGATCGGCACGCGCAGCGCCCCGAAACCGGCCTTCTTCAACGCGTTCACCGCATCGACGGGCAGCTCGCGGTCCAGGTCACGCTGGCGCGTGCCTGCGGCGATCTCGGCGAACACCGGCGCGAAGTGGGCGCGGGCGTGCTGGAGGCGGTCTTGGGCGAGGGTTCCGGTCACGGTCACCGATTCAACCGCTACGGCGTCGAAAGAACGCGGCTTTGACTCTGGCAGAGTCGAACTCGACTACCCCTTGACGAGGGTGAACTGCCCCAGCTCGCTGATGCCGCGCTGGAAGAAGTCGCTGCAGCCGACCAGGTACTTCATGTACCGCTCGTAGACCTCTTCGGACGTGGCGGCGACCGCGGCGTCGTGGTGCTCCTCCAACGCCGCTGCCCACATGTCGAGCGTGCGCACGTAGTGCTCGTCGAGCAGCTGCTTCTCCGCGACCGTAAAGCCGGCGTCCTGGGACAGGTTGATGATGTCGTCGTCGCACGGAATGGAGCCGCCCGGGAAGATCTCCTTGGCGATGAAACGCATGAAACGCAAGTCGGACATGACGATTGGGATGCCCATCTCCGGCCACCGCTTCAGCGGATGCCCGAGGATCGCCTGCAAGACCATCCGTCCGCCGCTGGGCAGGATCGCGCTACAGCTGTTGAAGAACGGCGCGTACCGCTCCTGCGGGAACGCCTCGATGGCCTCCAGGCTGATGATGCGGTCGACAGGCTCGGCGAACTGCTCCCAGCCGTGCAGCAGGACCCGGCGCGACCGCGAGGTGTCGAGGCCGTCCAACAACGTCTGCCCGAACTTGGCCTGGTTCTTGCTCAGCGTCAGACCGATGACGTTGACGTCGTACTTCTCGATCGCCCGCTTCATCACCGAACCCCAGCCGCATCCGACGTCGAGCAGCGTCATGCCCGGCTTGAGATCCAGCTTGCCCAGGGCCAGGTCGATCTTGGCGAACTGGGCTTCTTCGAGCGTCATGTCGTCGCGTTCGAAGTACGCGCAGCTGTACGTGCGCGTCGGGTCCTGAAAGGTGCCGAAGAAGTCGTCTGAGAGGTCGTAGTGCGCTTGGACCTCTGCGAAGTGCGGTTCCATGGTCATTGCTCTGTTTGTCGGCTCGGCTGCAGTCTCAACCATGTGCGACGTCCTCCACCCGATGGTTCGTTGTTCGCATTTAGTTAGTAGGAATAACGTAAATTACTACACCCGCGCGAGTCACGCCTTCTCGCAGGTGAATTGGACGACGTCGGTGTAGCCCTGCCGGAACAGGTCGGCGCAGCCAACCAGATACTTGAGGAACCGCTCGTAGATCTCCTCGGACGTGATCTCGATGGCCTCGTCCTTCTTCGCCTCGAGGTTCGCGGCCCAGGCGTCGAGCGTCTT
>NZ_DASQEU010000075.1:0-9607 GCF_035633495.1 Mycobacterium sp.
CCCTGCGCAACGCCCCTTTTGAGCTACGCTTCGCTGCGGAAAAGGACAGCCTCCGGCCTGCCCGCAGTGTCTCCACACATGAACACGAGGAGTTAACGCATGAGAGCATCGGCCCTCACCGGTCTGGCTGCGGCCGCCACCGCCCTTGCCGTCGTCCTGTCCGGCTGCGGCTCGGACACCAAGACGGCGACGTCCAGCAGTTCGAGTACGAGCAAGTCGTCCTCCAGCGAGACGACGACGTCGAAGAAGCCGAAGGTGTCCGAGACCACCGAGGCGGCGGCCGGCCCGAACCCGACGATCGCGGACTATGTCAAGGAGAACAACATTCAGGAAACCGGGGTCAAGATGGGTGACCCGAGTGCTCCTGCAGTCAACCTGCCCGTGCCGGACGGCTGGGAGCCGTTGAGCCCCGAAGATGCGCCCGAGTACGCCTACGGCGCGATCGTCTACACCGGCCCGGAGTTCGAGAACGACCCGCCGAACATCGTCGCGTTGATGTCCAAGCTGGCAGGGAACGTCGACCCGCAGCAGATCATCGACCTGGCGCCGGGCGAGCTGAACAACCTGCCGGACTACAAGCCCGGAAACGAGGGTGAGACCAGCACGCTGGGCGACTACCCGGCCTACGTGCTCGGTGGCACCTACACCCGCGACGGCGCAACCCGTTTCATCGCGCAGAAGACCGTGGTGATCCCGGCCGCCGACGGGCTGTACGTCCTGCAGCTCAACGTCGACGGACCCGATGCGGCGGGTGACGTCCTGGCCGCCGCGACCGAGAAGATCGACAGCGACACCACCATCGGCTGACCCGACCGAAACCCGAACGCCGTTCTAGCCGCGAATGTCGTCGAGGCGACGGGTGGCGTCCTCGAAGCCCGAGACCAGCTCACCGATGATGTCGGCGACGGGCCGGATCTCGTTCATCCGCCCCACGATCTGTCCGACGGGCATCGCGACGGTCGTCGGATCCGTCGACTCGCTCATGCGTTGGTGCGCTTCACTTACCAGGATGTTCTGCAGCGGCATTGGCAGTGGCTCGGGAGCACCGTCGGCGTCCCAGGCGTCGGTCCAGCGGCTCTTGAGCAGCCGCGCGGGCTTGCCGGTGTAGATGCGACGGCGAACGGTGTCACTGGACGTCGCGGCGAGCATGGCCTCCTGGATCACCGAACGCCCGGACGGAAGACGCTCACCGAGGTCGTATTCGGCTGCCGTGAGGAAGGCCGATCCCATCCAAACACCTTGCGCACCAAGCGCAAGCGCGGCCGCGACCTGACGACCCGAGCCAATGCCACCGGCGGCCAGCACCGCGGCCTTGCCCCCGAGGGCGTCCACCACCTCGGGCACCAGCACCATCGAGGCGATCTCGCCGGTATGGCCGCCGGCCTCGTGACCCTGGGCGATGACGATGTCGACGCCGTTCTCAGCGTGCCGTTGCGCGTGCTTGGCACTGCCCGCCAGAGCCGCTACCGGTACGCCCGCGGCATGAACCTGGTCGATGACGTCCTTCGGGGGTGAGCCGAGCGCGTTGGCGATCAGCTTGATCGGATGCTTGAGTCCGACCTCGACGTGCGACCGGGCGACCGAATGCAGCCAGCCCAGAACGCCTTCCGATCTCTCTTCGTCGTCTGGAAGCGGCGGGACACCGAGATCGGCGAGCGTCTTGTCGACGAAGTCGCGCATGTCCTGCGGGATCAGCTTGTTGATGTCGACCGACGTGCCCTCGGTGGGCACCTTGGCGGGCATGACGATGTCCACGCCGTAGGGCTTGCCGTCGGTGTTCTCGTCCATCCACTGCAGTACGGCTTCGAGATCGTCGGCGTCGTTGAACCGCACGCAGCCCAACACTCCGAGTCCACCCGCCCGGGTGACCGCGGCCGCCACCTTCTCCGACGGGGTGAAGACGAAGATGGGATACTCGATGCCGAAGCGATCGCAGAGTTCAGTACGCATCTATTTCTCCCGTCGCTTCCCTCGCCCCATTAAGCTTGCACCCCCGCATGTTTCGCGTGGACGTCATCGGCAGGCCCGGCTTCGGTCACGTCCTTGGCCCAGCGGTAGTCGGGCTTGCCCGCCGGTGAGCGCTTCACCTCGCTGACGTACCAAAGGCTGCGGGGCACCTTGTATCCCGCGATCTCGCTGCGGACGAACCCGTCGAGCTCGGACAGCGTCGGCCTGGTGCCCTCGCGCGGATGCACGACGGCCGCGACGTGCTGGCCGAAGCGCGGGTCGGGGACGCCGACCACCAGTGCGTCGAAGACGTCGGGGTGTCCCTTCAGCGCGGCCTCGACCTCCTCGGGGTAGATCTTCTCGCCACCGCTGTTGATGGACACCGACCCACGGCCGAGCATCGTAACGCTGCCGTCCTCCTCGACCTGTGCGTAGTCACCAGGAATCGCGTAGCGGACGCCCTTGATGGTCTGAAAGGTCTCGGCCGTCTTCTTCTCGTCCTTGAAGTAGCCCACCGGGATGTGACCCCGTTTGGCGATGATGCCGCGTACGCCCGAGCCGGGCACCACCTCGTTGCCGTCCTCGTCGAGCACCACGGTGTTCTTGTCGATGGTCACGCGCGGACCACCGTTGTGCGACTGCCCCTTTGCGACGATGCTGGTGCCGCCGAAGCCGGTCTCCGAGGAGCCGATCGAGTCGGTGATGATCCGGTCGGGCAGCAGCTCGAGGAACTTCTCCTTGATGCTGGTCGAGAACAGCGCGGCGGTGCTGGCGAGGAGGAACAGCGACGACAGGTCGTAGGTGTTCCCCGTCTCTTGGTGGGCCAGCAGCGCGTCGAGCAGAGGGCGGGCCATCGCGTCACCGGTGAAGAACAGCAGGTTGACCTTGTGCTGGCGGATCGCCCGCCAGACCTCGTCGGCGCTGAATTCCGGTGCCAGCACCACGGTTTGACCGGAGAACAGCGACATCCAGGTGGCCGACTGTGTGGCGCCATGGATCATCGGCGGGATCGGCAGCCGGATCATCGGCGGACTCGCCGCGGCGGCCTTGGACAGGTCGTACTCGTCGGCGATGGGCTCGCCGGTCGCAAAGTCCGTGCCGCCGAACAACACCCGGTAGATGTCCTCGTGACGCCACATCACGCCCTTGGGGAATCCGGTGGTGCCGCCGGTGTACAGCAGATAGATGTCATCGGCGCTGCGGGGACCGAAGTCGCGTTCGGGCGAACCCTGCTCCAGAGCCGAGTGGAACTCGACGCCGCCGTAGCGCTGGAATTTTTCGTCACTGCCGCCTGTGCCATCTTCGACCACCAGGACGGTCTTGACGTTCGGGGTGTCCGGCAGCACGTTGGCGACGCGGTCGGCGTACTGGCGCTCGTGCACCACCGCGACCATGTCCGAGTTGTCGAAGAGGTAGCGCAGTTCCCCCTCGACGTAGCGGAAGTTGACGTTCACCAGGATGGCGCCCGCCTTGACGATGCCGAGCATCGCGATGACGATCTCGATGCGGTTGCGGCAGTACAACCCGACCTTGTCGTCCTTCTTGACGCCCTGGTCGATCAGGTAGTGAGCGAGGCGGTTGGCCTTCTCCTCCAACTCGGCGTAGGTGAGCTGTTGGTCGCCGCAGATCAGGGCGACACGGTCTGGCACGGCGTCGACGGCGTGCTCGGCAAGATCGGCGATATTCAGGGCCACGGAACCTAAACTAGAACGTGTTACATTTCGAGACAAGTCTATGGCGACGAAGCTGGAAGGCGGACACCCGTGAGCGAGTCCCACATCAGCGTTGAGGCTGGCCCCGACGCACTCATTGAGCAGCGCGGACACACGCTGATCCTGACGCTGAACCGGCCGGAGGCGCGAAACGCGCTTTCGACTGAGATGCTCTCGATAATGGTCGAGGCATGGGACCGCATCGACGAGGATCCGGAGATTCGGACGTGCATCCTGACGGGTGCGGGCGGCTACTTCTGCGCGGGCATGGACCTGAAGGCGGCCACCAAGGCACCGCCCGGTGACTTGTTCAAGAGCGGCGGCTTCGACCCGACCCGCATCGACGGCCTCCTCAAGGGTCGCAGGCTGACCAAGCCGCTGATCGCCGCCGTCGAGGGACCCGCGATCGCCGGTGGGACCGAGATCCTGCAGGGCACCGACATCCGCATCGCGGGCGAGAGCGCGAAGTTCGGCATCTCCGAGGCCAAGTGGAGCCTCTACCCGTTGGGCGGCTCGGCGGTGCGGCTGGTTCGCCAGATTCCGTACACGATCGCGTGCGACCTGTTGTTGACCGGACGCCACATCACCGCGGCGGAGGCGCTCGAGTACGGGCTGATCGGCTACGTCGTGCCGGACGGTTCGGCACTGGACAAGGCGCTGGAGATCGCCGAGGTGATCAACGACAACGGACCGCTGGCCGTGCAGGCGATTCTGAAGTCCATCCACGACACCGAAGGCATGCACGAGCTCGAGGCCTTCAAGATCGACACGAAGATCGGCATCGGTGTGTTCCTGTCCGACGACGCCAAGGAAGGCCCGTTGGCGTTCAAGGAGAAGCGGGCGCCCAACTTCCAGATGAAGTAGCGCTCACTCGCTCTTACCCCTCGCCCGACTGTGCGGTTTAGTACGCAATACTCCGGGCGGGGCGCATGAATTCGCACACTCGGCGTATACCTAGTCGAGCACGCGCGGCGTCGGCGTGAACACCACCGGCATCGCCTCGGGGCCGCTGACGAAGTTGGCCGGCCGCAACGGCACGGCCGCGTCCTCGGCCAACCGCAGGTCGGGCAGGCGTATGAGCACCCGCTTGGTCATCATCGACAGCTCGAGGCGGGCCAACTGGTTGCCGAGGCAGAAGTGCGACCCGAATCCGAATGCCAAGTGGCTGTTGGGGCTTCGGTCGATGCGGAAGTTCTCGGGGTCACCGAACACCGACTCGTCGAAGTTGGCCGACTCGAACATCAGCATGATCTTCTCGTCCTTGCGCAGATCGGTGCCGTGGTACGTGGTGTCCGCGGTGAGCGTGCGACACATGTTCTTGACCGGCGACGTCCACCGCAGCATCTCCTCGATCGCACCGGGGAGCAGCGCGTCGGGCTCGGCCACCAGAGACTGCCACTGTTCGCGATGGCGCAGCAGCTGTTCGGTGCCGCCGGACAGGGTGTGCCGGGTGGTCTCGTCGCCACCGATGAGGATGAGCAGTGTCTCCATGACGATCTCGTCGTCGGCCATCCGCTGGCCTTCGACCTCCGCGTTGACGAGGATCGAGAACAGGTCCTCGGTAGGCTCGGCGCGACGTTTGGTGATCGTCTCCATGGTGAACGCGGTGTACGCCGCGAACGCCTCCATCATCGCTTGGGCGGTCATCTCGTCGACGTGCGAGCTCAGTCCGATCACCAGGTCGTCGGACCACTTGAGCAGCGTGCCGCGCTCCTCGGGGAGCACGCCGAGCATGTCGCCGATGACGGCCATCGGCAGCGGTGCGGCGATGTCGCGGACGAAGTCGCATTCCCCTCTCTCACACACCGAATCGATCAACGTGTCGCAGAGCGTGGCGATCGACGGCACCTTGTCCATCACGCGCTTGCGGGTGAAGCCCGAGTTGACGAGCTTGCGCCGCAACAGATGTCCGGGGTCGTCCATGTCGATCATGAACGGCATGCCGGGGGTCTCGGGCCGGATGCCGCCGGTGGACGAGAACAGCTCCGGGTTGCGTTCGGCGTCGAGCACCGCCTGATAGCTGGCTGCGGCCGCCAACCCGTTGCGGTCGCGGAACACCGGCTGGTGGGCCCGCATCCAGCGGTACGCCGCCCGCGCATTGCCGTCGGCATAGAACGTGCCGTCGGTCAGATCGACGTCCGGCCGGGTGTCGGAGTCGTACTTCGAAAGAACGGTGGTCATGCAATCTCCTTGGCATCGCCGAACGTCATCTCGACGTTGTCGGCGGAACTCGAAATCATCGCGCGCTTCGGGAACCCTAGCGAGGCGAGCTCCTTGGCGTAGGGGTGTTGGCCGAGACGGACTCGCACCCCACCCGGTCGGTACCGGACACCGGAAAGCTTCATCTCCCCGGCGGTTTCGCGGGTGACCCCGTCGAGATGCGAGTAGGTGGGATGCACCTGCGTCTTCGAGGTGAGAGCCGATGGCACCGGCAACCCGGGCCGGAAGTCCATGCCCACGGCGAACTGGCCGTCGATGCTCACGTCGAAGCCGAAGTGGTGGCCGTCGCGAACGGTGAAGTCCGCCAGCACCTTCGGGTAACCCCAAATCGACCGGCCTGCCTCCAGGGTGAAGGACTGGTCGACGGGAAGGTGGTGGATGAAGGCTCCCGCGGATTGCAATGCCTTCAGCCCGCCCTCCCGAGATCCCGGCGGATTGACCATCACGTTCGTGCCGTACTCGAGGTATTGACCCAGGTCTCCGTCGACGTAGTGCATCAGCATCAGGACGACGACCGCTCGGCTGGGCCCATACCGGCAGACTCGAAGCCCGCTGTAGTCGATCATGCGCTGGGCGGCATCGGCGTCCACCGAGAACATCGCCATGTGTTGGGTAGCGGCGCGGATCTTCACCGGCATGGTGAGAACGGTGCCTGCGATCTCGTGCTGCGAAGACGTTGACACGGTCACGCGCCAAATCTAGAACGTGTTATAGACAACTGGCAAGAAGTGTCTACACCAATCCGGCGCCGCCCTCCACGCGAGCAGACGCAAATGTGCCACAAAACCCGGCGTGTCGGGCATATTTGTGTCTGTTCGCGGAGGGTGTCGGCCGCTGTCTACACCAATCCGGCGAGATCGCGGATCTGCTCGGGTGAACGCGCGCCGATGACCATCATCGTGACGCCCGCGGCCTCCCAGAGTTTGATCTGCTCGCGCACGTAGTCGAGGTCGCCGACGATGGCCGAGTCGTCGACCAACTCGTCGGGGATGACCTTGGCGGCCTCGTCCTTGCGGTTGCTGCGGAACAGGGCCGTCACGTCGTCGACCACCTCCGAGTAACCCATCCGGCGGTAGACGTCGGCGTGGAAGTTGGTGTCCTCGGCGCCCATCCCGCCCATGTAGAGCGCGAGGTGCGGCTTCATCAACTCCATGATGCCGGCCCGGTCGTCGGTGACCACCACCTGCGCCGTCGCGCAGATCTCGAAGGCTTCCCGCGTCCGCCGGGCACCTGGGCGGGCGAAGCCCTCGTCGAGCCACTCGTTGTACATGCCGGCGATTCGCGGCGAGTAGAAGATGGGTAGCCAGCCGTCGCAGACTTCGGCGGCGAGCGCCACGTTCTTCGGGCCCTCGGCGCCCAGCATGATCGGGATGTTCGCCCGCAGCGGATGGGTGATCGGCTTGAGCGGCTTGCCCAGTCCGGTGGTGCCCTCGCCGCTCAGCGGCAGCGGGTAGTGCGGCCCGGCGCTGGTCACCGGCGCCTCGCGCGCCCAGACCTGGCGCAGGATGTCGACGTACTCGCGGGTGCGGGCCAGCGGCTTCGGGAACTTCTGCCCGTACCAGCCCTCCACCACCTGCGGTCCCGAGACGCCGAGCCCCAGGATGTGCCGACCGCCGGACAAGTGGTCCAGCGTCAGCGCGGCCATCGCACATGCCGTCGGGGTGCGCGCGGACAGCTGGATGACGGACGTGCCGAGCCGCATCCGGGTGGTCTCTCGACCCCACCACGCCAGCGGCGTGTACGCGTCGGAGCCCCACGCCTCGGCCGTGAAGACCGTGTCGAAGTTCGCCTCCTCGGCGGCGGCGACGAGTTCCGCGTGATTCGTCGGCGCCTGCGCGCCCCAGTATCCGAGCTGGAGTCCTAGCTTCACGTCTGTAGCCCCGTTCTTGCACCCGTTGTTAGAACCTGTTCTACTCGATGCCGTGAGTGCCAGCCAAAGCAGCCCGGCCCAGATCGTTGACCACGAGCCGCCCCTTTCCGCTCCGCTGAAACTGTCCTTTGACTACACCCGTTCAGTCGGTTCCGTACTAGGCGAGTTCTTTACCGCACTGCGCGGACGACGCGTCGTCGGCGTGCGCGGGTCCGACGGTCGAGTGCACGTTCCGCCTGCCGAGTTCGACCCCGTGACCTACGAACCGCTGACCGAGATCGTACCGGTGGCCAGCGTCGGAACGGTGCTGTCGTGGACCTGGCAGCCGGAACCGTTGGAGGGTCAGCCGTTGGACCGCCCGTTCGCCTGGGCGCTGATCAAACTGGACGGCGCCGACACCGCGTTGTTGCACGCGGTCGACGCCGGCTCGTCCGATGCCATCGAGACCGGCGCGCGCGTGCACGTGCACTGGGCCGACGAACCCGTCGGTGCGATCACCGACATCGCGTACTTCGCGCTCGGTGACACCGCAGAGGAGGTCGCGGACGTCGCAGACGATCGCGACCCGGTGACCATGATCGTCGTGCCGACGCAGATCGAGATTCAGCACACCGCATCACTTCCCGAGAGCACGTTCCTGCGCGCACTCGAGGAAGGCAGGCTGGTCGGCGCCAGGACCGGAGAGAACGGGAAGGTGTACTTCCCTGCGCGAGAAGCGGATCCGGCCACCGGCCAGCAGCTCACCGAGTTCGTCGAGCTGCCCGACAAGGGCACGGTGACGACGTTCGCCATCATCAACATCCCGTTCGCCGGGCAGAGGATCAAGCCGCCCTACGTCGCCGCCTACGTGCTACTCGACGGGGCCGACATCCCGTTCCTGCACCTCGTCACCGAGATCGACGCGGCCGACGTCCGGATGGGCATGCGGGTGGAGGCGGTGTGGAAGCCTCGCGAGGAGTGGGGCCTGGGCATCGACAACATCGACTACTTCCGGCCGACGGGTGAACCCGACGCCGACTACGACACCTACAAGCACCACCAGTGAGGCGCGACGATGACTTTTCGTGACGTGGCCGTCGTGGGCTTCGCGCATGCTCCGCACGTCCGCCGCACCGAGGGCACCACCAATGGCGTGGAAATGCTCATGCCGTTGTTCGCCGAGCTGTACGCCGACCTGGGCATCGAGCAGACCGACATCGGGTTCTGGTGCTCCGGATCCTCGGATTACCTTGCCGGACGGGCTTTTTCCTTCCTCTCCGCAATCGACTCGATCGGCGCGGTTCCGCCGATCAACGAGTCGCACGTGGAGATGGACGCCGCCTGGGCGCTGTACGAGGCGTACATCAAGATCCTCACGGGGTCGGTCGACACCGCACTGGTCTACGGCTTCGGCAAGTCGTCGGCCGGAGTGCTGCGCCGGGTGCTGGCACTGCAGACCGACCCGTACACGGTCGCTCCGCTGATGCCGGACGCCGTGTCGACGGCAGGCCTGCAGGCCCGGTTCGGACTGGACTCCGGGAAGTGGACGGCCGGGCAGATGGCACAGGTCGCGCTGGACTCTCTGGCGGCCGCGCCTCGCAACGACCGCCTGGAGCCGGGCACGTCGGTCGAGGAACTACTGGGCCAGCCGTACTTCGCAGATCCGTTGCGCCGCCACGACATCGCGCCAATCACCGACGGCGCGTCGGCAATCGTGTTGGCAGCCGGCGACAAGGCCCGCGAACTGCGCGAGCACCCGGCCTGGATCACCGGCATCGAGCACCGCATCGAGACTCCGATCCTTGGCGCACGTGACCTCACCACCTCCCCGTCGACGGCGGCGTCGGCGGCGGCCGCGACCGGTGGTGACGCCGGGTCG
>NZ_DASQEU010000076.1:0-11922 GCF_035633495.1 Mycobacterium sp.
TCGGTGCGGGCCGGATCGACGAGGCGCTGCCCATGATCGCGAAGTTGGAGGCCGACGGCAGTCGGCTGGACCGAGCCTGGCTGCTGGCAACCGGCGCCAGGGGCCGAGCCATGTGGTGGGCCGCGAAGGGCGACCTCGACGAGGCGATGCGTGCCGTCAAGGCGGCCTTGGCAGAACACGACCGTCTGCCGATGCCGTTCGAACGGGCGCGCACGCTCATTCTGCTCGGGCAGCTCCAGCGCCGGCTGCGGTTGAAACACGCGGCGGCAGAGACCTTCGGGCAGGCATTGCGCGAATTCGAACGGATGGGGACCTCGCTATGGGCCGACAGGGCCCGCAACGAACTGGACCGGACGAAGGTGGCCACCCGGCACAAGGCGACGCTGACGACAACCGAGCAGAAGATCGCCGAGCTGGCGACATCGGGTATGACGAACCGCGACATCGCGGCCACCCTCTTCATCAGTCTGAAGACCGTCGAGGCGAACCTGACCCAGATCTACCGGAAACTGGGCATTCGATCGCGCGCACAACTCGCCGTTAAGCTGACGTCGGGTCAAATCTAGGGTTTACCCCGATTACCCGCTTGCAGATCGTCAGTACCGTCGGCCTGGTGAGTTCAGCCGTCTCGGTCGCGACCCGGTACCTGGTGGAGTGGTACCGGCCGAACCTGACGCGGCAACTGATCGACGACATGGTGGCCGATCTCGACGCGTCGACGGCAAGCATGTGCGCCGAGGGCTCTCCGGTGTGGCTGTTGATGATGCTTGCCGTGCCCACCGACGAGGTTCTCTACGGCGTGTTCGCCGCGGATTCGCCCGATCTGGTTCAAATGGCATGTGCGCGGGCCGGTTCGGAGCCCGAGCGGATGAGCCTCGACGTCGACGCGCGGATCACTCAGCAGTTCTAGGTCGCCCCAAACGTTCTGCGAGACAACGTGACACGTTCCGGGCGAGCGTGCGCATTCTCTGGAGATTCTGCGGCGTGTCGCCCGCAGACACGCACGCTCGCGGGAGGGTTGATTGCGGGAGGGTTGATTGCGGGAGGGTTGATTAGGGCTCAGGGCTTGGTGGCGGCGTGCAGGGCGACGATGCCACCGGTCAGGTTGCGCCAGCGCACCGCACCCCACCCTGCATCGGCGATGCGGCGGGCGAACTCGGGTTGGTCGGGCCAAGCGCGGATCGACTCGGCGAGGTAGCCGTAGGCGTCCGGGTTGCTCGACACCGCACGGGCCACCGACGGGAGCGCCTTCATCAGGTACTCCTTGTAGACCGTGCCGAACAGGCCGTTGGTCGGCGTCGAGAACTCGCACACCACCAGCTGGCCGCCGGGCCGGGTCACTCGCGCCAACTCGCGCAGCCCCGCCGCGTGGTCGACGACGTTGCGAATGCCGAAGCTGATCGTCACCGCGTCGAAGGACTCGTCGGCGAACGGCAGCCGCGTCGCGTCACCGGCCACCTTGGGCACGTCGCGCGCTGCCCCAGCGGCCAGCATGCCGACGGAGAAGTCCGCTGCCACGCACCAGGCCCCCGACTGCGCCAGTTCGACGGTGGACACCGCGGTGCCGGCCGCGAGATCGAGGACCGCATCGCCGGGGCCGATCTGCAGCGCGGCGCGCGTCGCCCGGCGCCAGAATCGGTCTTGCCCGAGCGAGAGCACCGTGTTCGTGATGTCGTAGCGACGGGCGACGCCGTCGAACATCGACGCGACTTCACGGGGGTTCTTCTCCAACGTCGCACGGCTCACGGCATCGACGCTACCTGTGAATGTGGCGCTGCCGGGAATGGGTGACCTCCTCCTGCGTTGAATCCCCGCAGGAAGACCGTCGACGCGCAACCGAAGAGGAGAGTTCGTGGCCGAGAAGGTGTGGTTCATCACCGGGACGTCACGAGGCTTCGGCCGCGAGTGGACGATCGCGGCCCTGGAGCGGGGCGACAAGGTGGCGGCGACCGCCCGCGACACCGCGACGCTGGACGACCTCGTCGCGAAGTACGGCGCTGCACTGCTGCCCATCGAGTTGGACGTGACCGACCGCGAGGCGGACTTCGCAGCCGTCACGCGGGCGCACGACCACTTCGGACGGCTCGACATCGTGGTGAACAACGCCGGTTACGGGCAGTTCGGCTTCATCGAGGAGCTCTCCGAGGCCGAGGTACGCGACCAGATCGAGACCAACCTCTTCGGCGCGCTCTGGATCACCCAGGCGGCGCTGCCGTTCCTGCGCGCACAGCGCAGCGGACACATCATCCAGGTGTCGTCGATCGGCGGCATCACCGCCTTTCAGAATGTCGGCATCTATCACGCGTCGAAGTGGGCGCTCGAGGGCTTCTCGCAGGCGCTGGCTCAGGAGGTCGAGTCGTTCGGCATTCACGTCACGCTGGTCGAGCCGGGCGGCTTCTCCACCGACTGGGCGGGTCCGTCGGCCAAACATGCCGCCGAGATCGCCGACTACGCCGAGATTCACGAAGCGGCTCAGAAGGCCCGCGCGCAACGGTCCTCCAAGCCCGGTGACCCGGAGGCGTCTGCCGCCGCCATCCTCAAGGTCGTCGACGCCGAGAAGCCGCCGCTGCGAGTCTTCTTCGGCAGCCTCCCGATTCAGCTGGCCAAGGCGGACTACGAGAATCGCCTCAAGACGTGGGAGGAATGGCAGCCCGTCGCCGAGCTCGCGCAGGGCTGAGTCAGGCGGCGCGGACGCCGCGACGGCCCAGCACGGCGTCGTAGTGGCCCAGCAGTTGCTCGCAGACGACGGGCCACGTGCGGCTCAACACGCTGCGCCTGGCCGCAAGCGAGTAGCGCTGCCGTTCGGCGAGGAGATGGTCGACGGCGCCGGGGAGCTTGGCCTCGAATTCGTCGACGCCCAGCAGCAGCCCGGTGTGCATCGGTGTCACCAGATCGCGCGGGCCTCCGGCGTTGGGGGCGATGACGGGTACTCCCGACGCCATCGCCTCCTGGACGGCCTGGCAGAACGTCTCGTGCTCGCCGGCGTGCACGAAGGCGTCCATGCTGGCGTAGGCGGCGGCCAGCTGGGGGCCGTACAGCGCACCGGTGAAAACCGCTGTCGGCATTAGGGATTCGAGCTTCGCCCTGTCGACGCCGTCACCGACGATCACCAGCTGCAGATCGTCGCGCCGCGCCAGCACCGCGAGTCGCTCCACGTGCTTCTCGGGCGCCAGCCGGCCGACGAAGCCCACGATTGGCTTGCCTGCCGGCGACCACGTGGACCGTAGCGCGTCGTCACGTGCCGACGGGACGAACCCCGTGACGTCGACACCCCGGCCCCAATGATGCACGCGTGGAACGTGATGTGCGACGAGGTTCTCCATCGCCGACGTCGACGGCGCGAGGGTACGGTCGGCCTTGCCGTGCAGGTGACGCGTCCACCCCCAGGCGACGCGAGACATCGCTCCGACGCCGTAACTCTCCGCGAAACCCGCGACGTCCGTTTGGAACACCGCGACCGTCGGCACCCCCAGATGCCGAGCGGCGAGCACTCCGCCGTAGCCGAGTAGCGCCGGTGACGCGAGGTGAACGACATCGGGTCCGAAACCGCGCAGCACGCCGACCATCCGCGGACGGGGCACACCCAGCGGTAGCGAAGTGACCTTGGGGAACATCTTCGACGCCACCCGGTGGACGCGAACGCCGTCGTGGACGCGATCTGCGGGCGGTTCGTCACGCGGAGTGTCCGGCGCGATGACCAGAACCTCGTGTCCCGTGCGACGGAGATGTTCCATCACCCGAAGCACCGAGTTGGTGACACCGTTGACATTCGGGAGGAATGACTCTGCGACGATCGCAACGCGCACACCAGAAGGCTGGCAGCTCCGCCTGTCCCAAAGGTTGCGAACAGGGATACGACACGCGAAGTCTGACGGCTACCTGGCTACGGGTGGAGAATGCGGGGATGCGCAAGAGGCAGGTCACCATCGCCGTGCTGGTTGGCCTCGTCGTCGCATTGGGCGGGTGCACCCGCGGCATCCCCGGTACGGCGATCGGTGATCTCACCCCCCCTCGGGTGGCGGTGACGCAGGACTCGTTCGGCATCCGCGCCGGTCTCGAGGACGCTCCCGTCCAGCTGGAGATCTACACCGAGCCGCAGTGCACCCACTGCGCGGACCTGCAGCGCGACTTCGGGGATCAGTTCGCGTATTACATCGGAACGGGCCAGCTCGCGATCACCTACCGGCCCATGACGTTCCTGGACACCCCCGCCACCGACGGGCATTCGGAGCGGGTCGCCAATGCGCTGTTCGTGGCGGCCACCCCCGTCGGCGTGCCCAAGGTTGCCGCCTACATCACCGGGCGCCAGTTCCAGCGCTTCGTCGAACAGCTGTGGGCCAACCAGCAGCCCGGCAGCCCTGGACCGTCGGACGACGAGATGGCCGACCTCGCGCGCGACGCCGACGTTCCCGGCGTCCAGGTGGACGAGATCGAGAAGGGTGCGGCCGAGAAGAGCGCGGCCGACCTGGCCGACATGGAATCGACCAACTTCGAGTTCCTATACCAGATCGACCCGTTGAACACCGGCACGCCAACGGTTTTCGACCTCAATGCCGGCGAGAAGCTGGACATCTACGACAACGACTGGCTGTCCAAGGTGATGGAGTCCTGACGGTCCTGCCGACGCTGGACGTAGACCAGCAGGCTCAGTATCGCAGCTGCCGCCAACCAGCCCAACACTGCGATCGAGGCCGCGGGGATGATCGTCAACGAGGCGTTGCGGTCCTGCACGCGAACGAGATCGGGATTCGCCCTGTCGTACTCGACGTAAATCCGCATGCCCGTGTCCAATTCGGACGGATAGAGAACGCCGAGTTCCGGCCGGTAGGTGATGCGGTCCGGCGTGACGAACTCGATGGTCGACCGGCGTGGACCCGCATCCAGCACCTCCGCCGCAGCCACCCCCATGTTGCCTTCGATCTGACGATCGTTGCGCCAGGCACCGAGCACCAGCAGCACCGACTGCAGAGTCACCAGACACGCGACGATGACGACGCCGATGCGCACGCGCCGGATGACTCGCTGCGGCCCCGTCTCACCGGGATCGCCGTACAAGTGCGGAATCAAGCTCTGCCGCAACGCCTTCAACCGCCGGAGCGCCTCAATCGCGGCCGCTCTCACATGGCCGCCCTGATCGATGCGTGCAACGCCCGCAGCGACGAGCGGTCGGCCTTCACCTCCAGAACGCGCATGCCGTCGAAGGATTCGCCCAGTGCGTCCCCGAGGGCATCCAGTTCGACCTGATGGCACTCGACGTGGTACGCCCGACACAGGGCGCCGACGTCCACGTCGTGCGGGGTGCCGAAGACGCGCGAGGAGACGTCGGAGAACCTCGGGTCACCCTGTTCGAGCAGTTCGAAGATGCCGCCACCGTTGTCGTTGGACACCACGATGGTGAGGCTCTTGGGGATCGGCTCGGTGGGGCCGATCAGCAGTCCGGAACTGTCGTGAACGAAGGTCAGGTCGCCGATCAACGCGATGGTGCGGCCGCCCGTGGGGTCGTGGGCCAGTGCCGCACCGATCGCCGTCGACACCGTGCCGTCGATGCCTGCCACGCCACGGTTGGAGCGCACCTGGATGCCCCGCGCATCGAGCCCGACCAACGCCGCGTCGCGGACGGGATTGGACGCGCCGAGGACCAGTTGATCGCCCGGCCGCAACCCGTCTGCGACTGCGGCCGCGACGTGCAGGCCAGTCGTCAGCGGGTGAGCCTGCAACTGCGCGCGCACCGTCTCGACGGCGTGGGCATTCGCGTCGGCGCAGCGCTTCAGCCAGCCCGCGTCGGGCGTCCCGGTGGTCGCCGCCCGCGTGCCGGTGGCCTGCGAGTTGCCGGATACGTCCGGCCAGCGCGGGCCCGTGGTGAGCGCGAAGACGGGCAGCGCCGGGTCGGCCAACAGCGTCGACACCGGACGGTGCAGGGTCGGACGGCCCAGCATGATGACCTGCTTCGGCCTCACCGAGGGCAGCGCCCACGGGTGCAGGGGGTTCGCAGCAGGCGGGGCGGTCGGTTCCGCGACGGTGGGCAGGGCCGCGAGGTTGGGATGGACGCCCGCACCATGCCCGGCGATGACGACGGTGTCCGGGGTCAGGTCGATGTCCAACGGCTCGTCGAACGTCACCGGCGGGGTGTAGGTCCACGGGCGTCCGTCCGGCCTGCCGGCGGGTGCATAGTCACCCGACTCGTCCGCATCGGGCACCAGCGGCTCGCGAAGCGGGATGTCGAATTGCACGGGTCCTGCATTGGCACTACGAGAACCCTTGGCCGCCACCAGAACTCGACACGTTGCCGAACGCCACTGCGCATTGAGCGCGGCCATCTTCTCGGTCGCACCCTCGGCCAGTCCAAGGCTGATGGTGGCGCGGACCTGGTTGCCGAAGTAGCCCAATTGTTCCATCGTCTGGTTGGCACCGGTGCCCAGCAGGTCATAGGGCCGGTTGGCGCTGAGCACCACCAGCGGCACGCGCGCGTAGTTGGCCTCCACCACGGCGGGCCCGAGGTTGGCCACGGCCGTGCCCGAGGTCATGGCGACGCACACGGGCGAGCCGGCTGCCAGGGCGAGTCCGATCGCGAGGAATCCGGCGGTGCGTTCGTCGATGCGCACGTGCAACCGGAGGCGCCCCGCGCGGTCCGCATCGTGCAGCGCGAACGCGAGTGGAGCGTTGCGCGAACCCGGACAGAGAACCACGTCGCGAACGCCGCCGCGGATCAGTTCATCGACGACGATGCGCGCTTGAGTCGTCGACGGGTTCACCTGTACAGCCTGTCATACACCCGCGCCGAAGAATTCGAGCACGGCGGCGTTGACGGCGTCCGGGCGCTCGATGAATCCCAGGTGCCCGGTGTCGGGTATCTGCAGGTAGCGGCCGTTCGGCAGGGCATCCGCGACCTCACGGCCCAGGTGCGGCGGCAGCACGACGTCGTCGGCGAAGCCGATGACCAGCACGGGCGCCGAAATGTTCCGGTAAACAGGCAACCGGTTGCCCTCGGGCCTGATTCTCAGCTGGCTGCGCAGCCCCGGCGTCGGCTTCGTCGGCCACATCGTGAACATCTCGATCCAGTCGCGCACGGCGTTCTCGTCGTTGAGCGTCTTGGGCGAGAAGCTCTCCAGCAGCCGCATCTTCGCGTCGTACTTGGCGGGCAGCTCGATGCCCGTCTGGAGGAACTCGAACTCCGCGGAGTTGAAGAACTCGCGAGTGCGGTCTTCGCGGCCGCGGGTGGCCATCAGCACCGCCGCGGACACCAGATCGGGCCTGGCAAGCATCAGCTCCTGCGCGATGAACGATCCCATCGACACCGAGACGATGCGAACCGGGCCGGCGTCCAGCTTCTCGATGAGCTTTGCCGTGTCGAAAACGACCTGCTCGGTGGTGAAACCCTGCGCGTTCTCCGTGCCGCCGACACCTCGGTTGTCGAACGTGATCACGCGATAGCCCGCCCGTTGGAAGGCGGGAACCTGATGCAGGTGCCACGTCCGGCCCGCTCCCCCGCGGCCGGCGATGAACAGGACGGGCTCCCCCGAGCCACGGTCGTCGTACGCCAGATTCACCCGGTCGACCCTACTTGGAGCGATTTGGGCGCGCGAACGGTCGCCTGGCGAACGTTAGCGCGCCGAAACCGCGGGTTCGTGACGCTTCTTGCCGCGGCCGCGGCCGCGGGCGGTGCGGATCGCCTGCTCCCACAGCAGCAGCGTGGTGGCCTTCATCTGGGCGGGCTTCATCAGATCCTTCGACATCATCGCAACGGCGGTGGCCTTGGTGGCGGCAGACGCCTTCGAGACGTGGCCGGAATCGAATTGGGGCTGCGGGTCGTACTCGATCGCCAGTTGGATGGCCTTGGCCTTGGCCTCGCCGGCGATCTGACCGGCCAGCCACATCCCGAGGTCGATCCCCGCAGAGACGCCCGCACCCGTCACGATCTTTCCCGCCACGACGATCCGCTCGTCGCTCACCGGCGTCACGCCGAACGCCCTCAACGTCGGCACCGCCATCCAGTGCGACGTGGCGCGTTTGCCCTCGAGCAGTCCGGCGGCGGCCAAGATGACCGACCCCGAACACACCGACGCCGTCCACGTCGTGCTGCCATCGACCTTGCGCACCCACTCGAGCAGCTTCTCGTCGCGAGCATGCTCGAACGTCGTCATGCCGCCCGGTACGAGAAGGAGGTCAGGCGAGGGGGTTTCGTCGAACGCGTGGGTGGCCCCGACGATGAGCGCACCGGAGTCCGCAGTGATCGGCCCCGATTCGTGCCAGACGAAGCGCACCTCGGCATCGGGTAGGTTCCGCAACACCTCGTACGGACCGATGAAGTCCAGAGCGGTGAAGCCGGGGTATAGGACGATGGCGATCTGCATCATTTCTCCTCTAGGCGAAGGTCTTGCGGTACTGGTCAGGCGAGATGCCCATCCGTCGAACGAAGTTGCGCCGCATCGTTTCGGCGGTACCGAAGCCGCACCGGCCGGCGATCACGGCGACGGTGTCGTCGGTCTCCTCGAGTTGGCGTCTGGCCGCCTCGGTACGCACCCGCTCGACGTATGTCCCCGGCGCCTCGCCGACCTCGTCGGTGAACACGCGGGTGAAGTGACGTGGGCTCATGGCCGCGCGGCGGGCGAGATCGGACACGCTGTGCGGGCCACGGGGCTCGCACTCGATGGCCTCCTGCACCGAACGGATCGGTGCCCGTCTGGCCCGCGGCATCCACACCGGCGCAGCGAACTGCGTCTGACCGCCAGGCCTGCGCAGGTAGAGCACCAGATAGCGGGCCACGGTCTGCGCGACGTCCGTGCCGTAGTCGTCCTCGACGAGCGACAGCGCAAGGTCGATACCCGCCGTGACACCGGCCGCCGTCCACACCGTCGGGGAACTTCGCACGAAGATCGGTTCGGGATCGACGGTGACGGAGGGGAATTCATGGGACAGCTGGTTCGCGAACGCCCAGTGTGTGGTGGCCCGGCAGCCGTCGAGGAGGCCGGCTTGGGCGGCCAGGAACGCACCGGTGCAGACGCTGACGACGCGCCGGGCACTCCCGGAGACCGCCTGGATCCACCCGATGAGGTCCTGGTCGCGGCGGGCCGCATCGGTGCCGAATCCGCCCGGCAGGACGACGGTGTCCACGGCCTGTCGAGGATCGGGTAGCGGCTTGGCGACGATCTCCAGACCCGTACCGGTGCTGACGGACTGTCCGTCGGCGGCGCCGATCGTCACCTCGTATCCGTCGTCGTGGCGGCCCTGGCCCGAGAGATATAGCGTCGCGCCGGTGAAGACTTCGAACGGGCCCACCAGGTCGAGGGCCTGCACACCCTGGAACCCGACGAGCACCACCGACCGCTTCACCTCCTCAGTGTCGACGACGGCAGCCATGGCGTCTATGCCATGGACCCCTCGGATTAGGACAGCAACGGGTAACAGGCTCTGACCCGTTCGATCCACCAGTCCCGACGGCCCGGCGCCGCGGCGAGCGTCGACAGTCGCGCCGGGTCGGGCACCACGGGCCCGACGCGCAGCCGTCCGTCCATCAGCGCGATAGCGTCGGCGACGTCCTCGACGAAGAGCCCACCCGTGCCGAGTCCGCAGGCGTGCCGCAGGTCGGGCAGGCACGCCGCGGCTAGGAGGCCCCTCGACATGCCGACGGCGGAATCGAGGGCGCTGGACACGACGATCGGGATGTCGATCTGGCGGGCGATGTCCAGCAGTCGCGCGACGCCGCCGAGTGGAGCCACCTTCACGACGGCGACATCGGCCGCTCGGGATCGCACGACGTGTAATGGGTCGTCGGCCTTGCGGATGCTCTCGTCGGCCGCCACGGGAACGTCGACGAGGCGGCGCAACTCGGCCAACTCGGGCACGGTCGCGCAGGGCTGCTCCAGGTACTCCAGCGGGCCGTCCGCCGTCAGCGCCGTGCAAGCGGCCGCCGCCTCGGCGACGGTCCAGCCACCGTTGGCGTCGACACGGACCACGGACACCCGCTCGCGTACCGCGTTGACGCGGGCGACGTCGTCGGCGAGGGACTGACCCCGCTCGGCCACCTTGACCTTGGCGGTGCCCGCGCCGGGGAATCGGGCCAGCACCTCGGGTACCCGCGACGCCGGAACGGCGGGGACGGTGGCGTTGATCGGAATCCACTCCCGCAGCGGCGTGGGCGATTCGACGTAGGCAGCCTCAATACCCGACGCCAGCCAGTGGACCGCCTCGTCGGGCCCGTACTCGAGAAAGGCGCCGAACTCACCCCAGCCCGCGGGGCCGTCGATCAAGGCAACCTCACGAACATCGATGCCGCGGAAACGAACTCGCATCGGCAAGGCGACCACGTGGAGGCGCTGCACCAGATCGTCCAGGGCAGGCGTCATGCGTCCATGATGGCCTGCGCGGTGCGACGTCCGCTCACCAGCGCACCCTGGATCGACGCGGTGTCGCGGTGGTCGCCACACACCCACATGCCGTCGGCGGTGCGGACGGGGCGGCGCACGGACAGTGGCGGCGGTTGTTCCGGCAGCGCGTGGGGCACCAGATGTCGAGTGACCAGCCTCCACCGCTTCTCGTCTGCGCCGAGAATGCTGGCGGCATGCGCGCGCGTGACGGCTTCGTCCGGCGCCCGCCCGTCCTTCGCCATCAGCGCCGAAGCCACGATGAGGTGCTGGCCCGCGGGCGCATACGTCGGTGCGGCGGCACTGATCACAGCCGTGTTGAGCACCGGGCCGGGCGGATCCGACCGACCGTCGACCCACAACATGGGTGGCCCGGACGGCGCCTCGTCGGCCGCCCACCAGTCGGTCACGACGCCGTGCATCGGCGGGACCGCGACCCCCGCCAGTCGCGCGGCGTTCACCGGGTCCGTGGCGACGACGACGTGTTGCGCGCGGATGCCGTGCGTTCCATCGGATGCCCGCCAGCCCGCTCCCTCCCGGGCCAGCTCGATGACGTTGCGCTGCAACGCGATTGCCTCGTCAAGGCCGGCGCTGAGCTGACGCGGCAGCGCCTGCATGCCCTCGGCGGGAAGGGCAGGCACGCCAAGCGCGAACATGCGGATCAGCAGCAGCGCAAACGCGTTGGAGGTGACGCCATCGTCCTCGAGGAGCACGCCGGCGAGGAATCTGTCCAGGACGCGGCGGAGCTCGCCGGAGACTCCCGCACGGTCCAGCGCCGTCCGCAGCGAGGTGTCGACGCGGCCCGGCGCCTTGAGCGCCCGGGGTCGCACCGCGGCGGCGGCCCAGCGGCCCACCGCGACGATGTCCCTGGGACCGAGCCCACCGCCCGTCAGCATCGCGGGCACCTTCGTCGGCGCACGCAGGGGATGCACCCACACGGCAGAGTCGACTTCGCGCCGGACCGCGACACCGGCAGCGAAGGGTTGCAGACGCAACGCCGACACGTCGGTGGCGTGCTTCAACTCGGGGTATGCGGGATTCAGTACCTGAAACCCACGGTCGCAGCGGAAACCGTCGATCACGTCGGTGCGGATGCGTCCGCCGATGTCGTCGGAGGCCTCCCACACGCGGACGTCGCGGCCGGCGCTGCTCAACAATCCGGCACACCGCAGTCCCGCCAGCCCGGCTCCGATGATCAGGACTTCCGTATCGTCAAACGTCATTGCGCCCCATGGCTTTCAACCGCCCCACTTTTCCTCATCGGATACCCGCGCGCCCCGTAATAGTTCTGACCAACCGATGACCATTGCGCTCCCGGCAGGAGAGGCGGCGTGACGAGAGCATGCTAGAGAAGTCTGGGCGGTTTCTGAAGGAGCACTTCTCATCGTTACCAAAATGAGCGGCATCGCCGCACGAGGCGATGCGATCGATTCGCGGTATCACCCGTCTGCGGCGGTGCGGCGTCAGCTGAACAAGGTGTTCCCGACGCACTGGTCGTTCCTGCTCGGGGAGATCGCGCTGTACAGCTTCATCGTGCTGCTGCTCACCGGGGTGTACCTGA
>NZ_DASQEU010000077.1:0-97715 GCF_035633495.1 Mycobacterium sp.
CCGCGATCGCCGACCTGATCGCCTCGACGAGGCGCAACCGCCTCATCCAGCTGGGCTACCTGATCGGCACGGGCGCCGACGTATTGTTCCGGCTGGTCCGGCACTTCGAGGCCGCCTATCCCAAAATCAGCGTGGAACCAAGGGAATTCGACTTCTCTGACCCGACGGCGGGCCTCGCCGACGGCACCACCGAGGTGGCGATCATCCGGCCTCCCGTCGATCTGCCCGAACACCGGATGCTGATCCTCGATGCCGAGGACTGGGTGGCCTGCCTCCCACCGGACCACCGATTCGCACAACGCAGCGAGGTGTCGATCTCCGCACTCCTCGACGATCCGATCGTCGTCGCGCCGGGCAGTGCAGGTCGCTGGCGCGACTACTGGATGGCGATGGATGCGCGTAACGGCACGCCGCCCACGATCGCCGCCGTCGCCGCGACCTACGAGAAGAGAACGCGGAAAGCGCAAGGGCGAGAAGGACTTGTCCAAGCTCACCCACCAGATGTACATCTACGCGATCCCCTACCTGTGGGCCTTCCCGCCCCAGGAGCAGATCTTCGGCACCACCGCCGTCGTCCCCCGACACGTCCGTCGCGCGGGCCGCAACACCATCGACCCGACCATCAAGAACTACCAGTGGGGCGACCTCACCGCGGCCAGCTTCGAGGCCAAGGACCGCGGCGCCCGCACGGCGGTCCTGCTGGACTCCGACGGCTTCGTCGCCGAGGGACCCGGCTTCGACGTCTGCATCGTCAAGGACGGCAAGCTCGCGTCCCCGTCGCGCAATGCCCTGCCGGGCATCACCCGCAAGACGGTCTTCGAGCTCGCCGACCAGATGGGCATCGAGGCCACGCTGCGCGACGTGTCGAGCCGCGAACTGTACGACGCCAACGAGCTGATGGCCGTCACGACGGCGGGCGGGGTCACCCCGATCAACTCCCTGGATGGCGGGGCGTTTGGCAACGGCGAACCCGGCCCACTGACGGTCGCCATCCGAGATCACTTCTGGGCGTTGATGGATGAGCCAGGCCCGCTGATCGAAGCGATCGAACACTGATCGTTCGATGCGACCTACCCCAGCGAGACCAGGTCCTCGACGGAGTCGACGGGGAGCATGCCCTCGACCCACGCGTTGACGTTCATGCTGGTGAGGTTGATCCCTCCGCCGTGATTGTCCAGGAAGGCGGTGTCGGCGGCGTCGCGGCCGGTGGCGATGCGCACCATCGACTGCCGCGGCGCCAGACACGTGGCGTCGACGACCCGCCAGAGCCCGTCGACGTAGGCCTCGGCGACGGCGTGGAAGTCCATCGGGTAGCAGCCGGGCGCGTAGACCGCGACGAGGCGTGCGGGCACGTTGACCGCACGCAGGAGGGCGATCACCAGATGCGCGTAGTCACGGCAGACGCCCTGGCCCGCCAGCACGGTGTCGGCCGCGCCGTCGATGGGGTCGCTGGAGCCGGGCACGTACTGCAGCCGCGTCCCCACCCAGGACGACACCTTCTCCAGCAGCGTCGTCGACTTCGCCAGATTGCCGAATTCCGTTGCGGCGAAACCGTAGAACTTGTCGGCCTCCGCGTATCGGCTGGGTCGCAGATACGCCGAGAGGTCGATCTCCGCGACCGGCGCCGGCTCGGCCTGACCGATGATCGTCGCCGAGTAGGTCGCCATCACCGTCCCCTTGCCCGCATCGAACTTGTGAATGCGGGTGCCGTGCTGTCCGATGAGCTCCATCGGCTCGATTGCGTTGCCGTCCAAGGTGAACGACAACGACTCCGTTACCTCGGCACCTGGTTGGGGAGCGACGGCGATCTGGAACTCCAGGGTCGTCGGATCGAAGACCTCGACCTGGAGTTGCGCGCCAACTTCGCGTCTCATGGGCTTACCACTGCTTTCAATGCGTTTATCGGGGGGAAGAGACGCGGCATGCGCATCATGTCGGCTCATCGTTACCCAGCGAGAGCGAAAACCAAACGTCACAGGGGCGGACGCCGGCCAAGCTCACACCGACGTGACGCCTCGAAGTTTGAGGGATGATCGAGTCCACGTACCCACCATCGACGCGGACGGCCGCTCCGGTGGTGGCCGACGCCAGCCGCGATCTCGTCGGGCTCGATGAGGCGTTGCAGCAGCGACTGCGGACGGTGTTTGCGCATGAACTCCCGCTGCGCCTCATCCACCGGTAGGACCGGTCGACGAGCTGGTAGACGAAGTCCTCGACCCCGCCGTGTGCGTGGGGCCGGCGATCACGGAGTTCACGGTGACACCCGAGCCCGCGGCGTCCTTGGCGAATCCCCGGGACACCGCGAGCAGCGCCGTCTTGGACGTGCCGTAGTGGATCATCTCCTCCGGGATGACGATCGCCGAGTCGCTGGCGATCTGAAGCGCCCGGCCCCACCCTCGCTCGGATGAGGCGCACGGCGGACAAGACGTTCACGTCGAAGTAGCGGCGCCACTCGTCGTCGGTGATCTCGCGGGCCGGCACCGCGCCGAGGACCTCGCCCGCCAACGTCGCGACGGCCTCCTCCACCCGCGCCGCGGTGCGGCCGTTCACGACGACGCGAGCGCCACTCTCGGCGAGCCCCTTGGCGATCGGAGTACTACCACCGCGGCGCGTTCGCTATTCCCTCAATCCGGTAGCCGCGCCCGTCGTGGCTTTCCATGGCTTTCACAGCAGCGCGTGGTTCCGTTTCGGGAAGGTGCGGCCGCACCTACTCGACGTCGATGTCCTTCAGCTCGCGCTTGAGGATCTTGCCCGTGGGGTTGCGCGGCAGCTCGTGGAGGAAGATCACCTCGCGCGGGACCTTGTAGCGGGCCAGGTTGTCCTTGACGTACGCCTTGATCGCGTCCTCGTCGACCGAGGCGCCCTCGGTCTTGACGACGAACGCACGCAGCCGGTGCCCCCACTCCTCGTCCTCGACGCCGAGCGCGGTGGCCTCGACGACTTCGGGGTGTCCGCTGATGAGGTCCTCGACCTCGGCCGGGAAGACGTTCTCGCCGCCGCAGACGATCATCTCGTCGTCGCGGCCGCTGACGTAGAGCAACCCATGCTCGTCGAAGTAGCCGACGTCGCCGGAGGACATGAGTCCGTCGATGATCGCCTTGTGGCCACCGCCGGTGTAACCCTCGAACGGGAAGGTGTTGCCGACGAAGATGCGGCCGACCTCACCCTTCGGAACCTCCTTCCCGTTGTCGTCGAAGAGCTTCACCTTGACGCCCTTGACGACGGGTCCGACCGTCGAGGGATTGATGGAGAGGTCCTTGGGCCGGGCGATGGTCGCGAACGCGATCTCCGTCGATCCGTACAGGTTGTAGACGACCGGGCCGAGATCCTTGAGCGCGCGGGTAGCGAGTTCGCCGCCCAGCTGCGACCCGGACACGAAGACGATGCGCAGGCTCGACAGGTTGGGCCTGGGGCTAGTCTTCTCCAGCTCGTCGAGGATGCGGGACAACATCACCGGCACCACGACCATTGCCGTCACGCGATACTTCTCGATGTCGGCGAGCACCGTGGCCGGCTTGAACCGCCGACGCAGGACCAGCGTGCTGCCAAGCATCATCGCGATGGTCGCGTGCAGGAAGCCGAGCGCGTGGAACATCGGCGCGGGCAGTGACGTCACTTCTCCCGCCTTGAACGGCACGTGCGACAGGACGCCGCCGATGGGCGCCAGCGAGGGCGGGGTGCCGCGGTTCGCGCCCTTCGGGGTCCCGGTGGTGCCGCTGGTGAGGACGATGATCTTGGAGTGGGCGGTCGCCTTCGGCGGCGGGTTGGACTTGCTCCTGGCGATCAGGTCGGCCAGTGTCTCGTCGGTGCTCTCGGACGGCTCGTCGGGCTTGTCCGGGTTGGTCGGCAAGGCGCGCAGCTTGCCCAGTTCCGGGTCGGCGGCGGAACACGCCTTCGTGTATTCGTCGTCGTGGATGATCAGCTTCGCGCCCTCGCGCTCGGAGACCTCCTTGATCTGCGGGCCGGAGAACTCGCTGTTGAGCAGGATCAGCCGGACGCCCACCTTGGCGGCACCGTAGAGCGCGATCAGAAACCAGCGATGGTTGCGGATCAACAACGCGACCCCGTCGCCACCTCGGACGCCCAACCCCAGTAGTCCGTGGGCGACGGCGTTGGCGGCGTCGTCGAGTTCCTTGAACGTCAGCTCGCCGTCGTCGTCGATGATGGCGGTGCCGTTGGGATTCCGGCGTGCGTTGAGCGCCGGGATCATCCCGATCTCACCCCAGCGCCTGATGTCGGCGACCATGGCGGCGATGTTCTGCGGAGGCTCGAGTTTGAGGGCACCCGCCTCGAACATCTTCCTGGCGTAGTGCAGTTCGGCCGAGCCGCGCTCGAGGTACTGCTGAACCTTGGCCGATGCCTGCAAGCGAAGCTCTGTGAGGTTGGGCATGGCCCCACAATATGTGACGGCCGTCGCACATGGGGCCGGGTATCGCCACAACTACCATTGCCGACATGGCGTCTTCGCTGTCCATGGACATCGGCGGCAGGAGCCTGCGGGTGACCAATGCGGACAAGGTCGTGTTTCCGGATGCGGGCGTGACGAAGCTGGCCCTCATCGAGTACTACCTGTCGGTCGCCGACGGCGCACTGCGCGGGGTCGCGGGTCGCCCGATGATCCTGAAGAGATTCGTCAAGGGCATTTCCGAGGAGGCCATCTTCCAAAAGCGGGCTCCCGAGAATCGGCCGGACTGGATCGACGTCGCAGAGCTGAAGTACGCGTCCGGTACGTCGGCGAAGGAGGCCGTCCTCGACGACGCCGCCGGCCTGGCGTGGGCGGTGAACCTCGGCTGCGTCGACCTCAACCCTCATCCGGTGCGTGCCCACGATCTGGAGCACCCCGACGAGTTGCGCGTGGACCTGGATCCGATGCCCGGTGTGGAGTGGCCGCAGATCGTCGACGTCGCGTTGGTGGCACGCGATGTGCTCACCGACTACGGGCTGACGGCATGGCCGAAGACCTCCGGGAGCCGCGGCTTCCACGTCTATGCCCGCATCGAGCCGAGCTGGCCCTACAAGCAGGTACGCCTGGCGGCCGAGACCATTGCACGCGAAGTCGAAAGGCGTGCACCGGATTTGGCAACCAGCCGGTGGTGGAAGGAAGAGCGCGAGGGCGTCTTCGTCGACTTCAATCAGAACGCCAAGGACCGGACCGTCGCGTCGGCTTACTCGGTACGCTCGCGGCCCGACGCCCGGGTGTCGGCGCCGCTGCGGTGGGACGAGGTGCCCGGTTGCAGGCCCGAGGCGTTCACCGTGGCGACGGTGCCCGAGCGCTACGCCGACATCGGCGACCCGTGGGACGGCATGGACGACGCGCGCGGCGGCCTGGAGGGCCTGCTTGCCCTGGCGAAGGAAATGGGTCCGGCCGAGAAGGCGCCCAAGGGAGCACGACGCGGAGACGATGGAGCGGGCCGCCGTACCTCGACGATGCCGCTGATCGAGGTGGCCCGCACCAAGACGAAGGACCAGGCGATGGCGGCGCTGGAGACGTGGAAGACGAAGTACGCGTCGGCCGCAGCGCGGCTGAAACCGATAGACGTGCTGGTCGACGGCATGCGAGGCCCCAGTTCGATCTGGTATCGCGTCCGCATCAACCTGCAGCACGTCCCAGAGGACGAGCGGCCACCGCAGGAAAATCTCATCGCGGACTACTCGCCCTGGGAGAAGTATTCGGGCGCTCAGTGGCGCCGGAGCTGACACCCCGGTGATCGGTTTGCTGACCGGCCCCGCGACGGACTCTTAACGATGTTTTAGGAGTTACTCCCCGGTACCTTATTTTGGACGCTTACCTTGGGATTCAAGTCGAAGTGACGGCATCGCCGCCTTCTCACTCGGCAACCACCGAAGGGAGGCAGTGCCGTGACCGTTACGAGCACCAGCTCAGGATCGAATTCCCGCTTCCGCTATGGAAATCCGTCGGTCGAGTGCAACGGCGCCGAACTTCACAAGCAGTGCCGCCAACTCGCCACCGTGCTGACGATCACCGGCGCCATCGACGAGGTGAACGTCGAACTCGTTGCCGCACAGGCCAAAGGCTGCATCATCGCGGAGAAGCCGTTCATCCTCGACCTCAGCGGCGTGACCTCATTCGCTGCGCAGGGAATCAACTTGCTCGACGTCATCGACGAGGCCTGCCTCGCGGCGGGTGACGAATGGTCGTTGATCGTCAGCCAGTCGGTTTCGAGGACGCTTCGCCTCTGCGGTGTCGACGAGATCTTCCGGGCCGCGGCGTCGGTGCCCGACGCGCTACACCACTTCTCGGACGTCGCCGGTGAGCGCCGCCGAATCCTGCCCATACTCACCAAGTCCGCCTGAGCGGAAGGGAACTGCGACATGTTGATTGACGTCCGCTGGCTACGCTTCCTCCTACACAGCCACCACAAACCCGCCCTGGCCCAGCCCGTTCGCTGATCCTGGGCCGGTCTACACCAGCCTACGAAATGCCCACCTTCGCTCGAAGGTGGGCATTTCGTTTGGGTTGGTTGCGGAGGGGCCGTCATCGGCGCTCTGACGTGTAGCTACCTCTCCGAGCGACGCGGCCGCAAGAGAACGTTGGTGATGCTCGCGATCGTCTTCGTCGTCGGCGCCATCTGGTGCGCGTTGACGCCCAACCCGATAGTGCTGTCAGTCGGGCGACTCGTCGTGGGCTTCTCAGTCGGCGGCGCCACGCAGACGGCCCCGATGTACGTCGCCGAACTCGCTCCGCCGAAGTATCGCGGCCGCTGGTCCTATGCTTCCAGATCGCCATCGGAGTCGGCATCGTGATCGCCACCATCGTCGGCGCATCGGAGTCGATTTCCTGGCGGTGATCGATCGGTATCGCGGCCATCCCCGCCGCAGTGGGTTGGCTCACCGGGTCGGAGACATACCCGCTGGCGGTGCGACCCGCAGGCACGGCCGCACAGTCCGCAGCACTGTGGGGTACCAACCTGCTCATCACCCTGACATCGCTCACATTGATCAGCGGGATAGGTGTCGGCCCGTCGATGTGGCTCTACGGATTGTTCAACGTCGCCGCATGGCTCTTCGTCTACTTCCGGATGCCCGATCTCACGGGTCGGAGCCTCGAGGAGATCGAGGGGAAGCTGGGCAATGGCAAGTTTCGACCTGCCGACTTCGCGCGCTGATCGACCTCTGCCCGCTCGTGTTTGGCAAAGACCGACGGTGGGGTAAATACCGTGCGTGACCGAACGAGACGAGCAGTTCTCCTACCCGACTCGCGATGAAGGAACCACTGGTTTGTCCATGCCACCGAGCGGTGATACGTCTCTCGAACTCTTCGGTCATGGTTGGACACCGAACAACGAGCTTTCGACCCGTCCCGACGCCTACCAGGGGCGCCACCGCCGTGAGGACGGATAGCCCTCACCTCGGGAGCCGGTGCAGGACGTGGCATGAAGCGAAAGCCGCACTGCCGCATGGCACTAAATGATCTTGAACGAATTTTCTCAGTGGCACCTCTCGCGGCCGGCATTGGTGGCACGCTCGGAATATGGCTAGCGTCGCCGGTGCCGGAGCAGACGGTCGCCAACGTGAAGGAAGACATCCAGGAAGTGAAGGACGCACGCCATGACCGAACCTAACGAAACGCACTCGGAACCGGGGCCCGACGCAGGCGTGGATGATCTCCAGGCCGACATCGAGAAGACGCGAGCCGATCTCGGCAAGACGACACAGGCCCTCACGGACAAGCTCGACGTCAAGGCGCGTGCCACCGAGGCTGCGTCCGAATCCAAGCATCGGGTGGTCGAGAAGGCCAACGACGCCAAGGGCGCGGTCGTCGAGCACACGAAGAATGCCGATGGCTCGGTTCGGTCCGCCGTGGCGGTCACCGCCGTCACGGTCGCAGTCCTGGCGGTCGTCCTTGGTGTCATCGTCTGGCGGCGCCGACGCTGAATGCTACGCCACCGATCCCATTACCGAAGGAGCAGGAAATGCCCAGCAGCGCGCCGTCCACTACGGCCAAGATCCTCTACCGTCCGGTGGGTCTCGTCGGCTCCGTGCTGGGCGGATTGATGGCCGGTGCCATCTTCAAACAAGTGTGGAAACGCGCGGCACCCGGCGACAAGCCCGATCCGCCGACCGCGCTGCAGACCGAATACCCATTCAAGGAGATCCTGCTCGCGGCGGCCCTGCAGGGTGTGATCTACTCCGTCGTCAAGACGGTGATCGACCGTCAGGGTGCTCGCGCGTTCGAGAAGTGGACCGGCGAATGGCCCGGCAGCTGATTCACTGAAAGAGGCGCGGGGTCAGCCCCAAGAAATTCGCGGTCAGTAGTTGCTGCAGGTGTTGGCCACCTGAGCGATCAACCCGCTGTACTGCGCTGCAGCGGGGTACGCCCGGACCTGGTCGATCTTCTGCTGCCGTTGGCCAGGCGGCGAGTTGACGAGGTCCTGCAGGAACCCGTTCGCCATTGGATTGCTGGCCAGTGTGTTTGCGGCAACCGGGTCCTCGGCGTTGAGCGCGGCGATCACCTGCGGGTAGGTGCACGTCGAGTTTACGATGACCGCGTCGCTGGGGGCGGCGGACGCGAGCCCGCTTCCAGCCATCAAAGCCATGGCCAGTCCACCAAGACCAGCGGCCACCTTCGTTGTCAATGCCATTTCCTCCACCTTCCGACACGTGAGTACGACGGCATCATCGGAGCGTCGTCACTGAGTCTAACCGTCGGTCCTGCCGCCCGCCTCACAAGATCGCTGCGAGCGAAATCGACAACACCCCTCTGAGAACTGGCCTTATTAGCCAGCGTGGTATCCAAATGCGGTACGCCTGCGTAAAACCTCTGCCGACAGCACTTTCGGCGGCTCGTCGTGTGCCGGTACCAAGATTCGCTCCATCTGCCTGCCTGATTTGAATGCTCGAGATCCCGATTTCAGCCGTCCAGGCTGCTACCCGGTTTGGGGTGCGCAAGCCCGGGAATTCGTCAACGCGTGGGTCTACCGAGGACGTCCTGACGGTCAGGATCGGCACGTCTGGTTGGTCGTACAGGCACTGGAACGGGGTGTTGTACCGGCCGGGGCTTCAGCGGCCGCCCGATCGGGCCGGTACGCCGAGGAGTTCGACACCGTCGAACTGAATGCGAGCTTCTACCGGTGGCCGCAGCTGTCGTCGTTCGTCCAATGGAATGAACGACTGCCGTCCGACTTCACACTCTCCGTCAAAGCGCACCGTGGGCTGACCCACTTCCGCCGCTTGCGCGACGTCCGCCGGATCGTAGGGCGCACAGCTGAAGTCGGTGAGGATCAGCGGCGCCTGCACGTCGCCGACCGCCACCTCGCGCCCAGACCAGCGCACCGCGTCGTCGAACGAGCACGGCCCCGGACGCATTTCGCACTGCCCGTCGGGTCTGACCCCGACGCACGGCCCGAATTCCATTCGCTTCGGACAACTCTCGTCCATCGAGTCCCCACTCGCCACCGCGCCCGACTCCGTTCGGTCAGGGCTTGAGGATGATCTTGACCGCGTTGTCCTGCTTCTTCTGGAAGATGTCGTACGCGTGAGGGGCTTCGTCGAGGGGACGACGTGGCTGGCGAAGGTGTCCACCCCCAGCGGATCGTCGTCGGTGAGCAACGGCATGATGTCGTCGACCCAGCGTTTGACGTTCGCCTGACCCATCCTGAGCTGCACCTGCTTGTCGAAGAGGGTCAGCATCGGCAGCGGATCCGCCATCCCTCCGTACACACCGATGACCGAGATCGTGCCACCGCGCCGCACGACGTCGATCGCCGAGTAGAGCGCGTCGAGGCGGTCGACGGCCGCCTTCTGCATCATCGGCTTGGCGAGCGCATCGGGCAGTAACCCGGTCACTTGTGCGCAGCCTTCGCCACCGGCGACCCGTGCGCCTCCATACCCACGGCATCGATCACCGCGTCCGTCCCCCGACCATCGGTCATCGAACGGATCGCATCGCCGATCGGGAAGTCGATTTCCCGCAGGTCGACGGTTCGGATCCCGCGTGCCGCGGTGCGGGCGAGTCGTTCCGGCACCGCGTACTCGCATTCTTGCCGACGAATCGTCTGCAGGCGTGGCGAAATGCGTTGCCAATGAATGATTTTCGAGGCGGCAGATGCGGTACTGGACCGCCGGGACGGAACCTACTCGGCGACGAGTTGATCGCTGTCGACGAAGACGAGGTCGTCGTCGTCGAGCATCACCGCCCAGCGGCGTGCTGGTCCAGCGATCCGATGTCCCCCGATTTCCACCGGAATGCCCACGAAGTCACCGAAGTCGTCGACGACGACGCCGTGCGACTCTCGATCGGTACTGGGGAACACGCGCACCCGCGCAGTGATCGTCACGCCCTCGGGCGTATCGCCGCCGGTGTCTGCGACTTCACTCATGGCCACTTCCCGTCTGTGAAGGTTCGCCTGCTGTTCACATTCTCGGCCAACCCGGGAAGATCATGGGCACTTCGGCCCATATTGGTTCCCCTACACCGGCCCCAACGTCGACTTTGCGAACGATTGTGGCGCATGGGCCGCGGGGACAGAGTGGTCATGGACCACTTGCAGGCGCCAATACTCGACGCGTTGGCTGGGCAATCCGCTCAACGAGGTTGTCTTCGAAATCTTGCGATTCGGGGCCGAGTGCACGTTCTGCGTCGTACGGTAACGCCGCGCGGCCATTCGGGGTCCGGGGGTGCCTTACAGGGGACGCCCTTGGAAGCTCAAGTCCAGAACCGCCAAGGGCTGGAGGGCTCGCACTCCGGAGTACGTTCCGCTCCTTGGGTGAATCTACGCCGTTTCATGCCCCGATAACCAGCGTCGCCACCCGTCGGGCTCCAGATGCATTGGCTTCTTGGTACTTTCACCACGGTGCGCGCACGGTCCGTCAGCACGTCGATGGCCCGCCGATTCCGAGTTCACTCAGCCGTGCGTGATAGGTGTCGACGCTCGCGAGCTTGACGTCTTCGTAGCCCCTGACCAGATCGGGCAGACCGGCTACTTCGACCGCACGGTCATAGTTCGTCGGGCCGAGGTCCGCGGCCAATCGCCTCACGATGTCCACGTACTCGGTGATCAGGTCTCGCTCGACCTTGCGGACGTGGGCGTACCCGAACGGGTCGAACTTGGTCCCGCGCAACCATTTCCCCTTGGCGAGGATGCGCAGCGCAACGTGGCTACGCGGGCCGAGGCCGATCTTCTTCTTCCGCCCCAGGGCCTTCAGCATCGGCGGGTGGAGCTTGTAGGTCAGGTTGTCACCGTCCGGGATCTCGGCTCGGACGTGCTCGACGAACTGCGGATCGGTCAGCAATCGCGCCACCTCGTACTCGTCCTTGTACGCGGTGAACTTGTAGAGCCCCTTCGCGACGGCTTCGCTGAACTCGGTGCGACCGGTCACCGCGCGCTCGGCGGTCCAGATCGACTGCAGCAGTGTCACGTACCGTCGGGCCGCCTTCTCGCCGTGGAACTCGATCAAGTTCGCGGCACGCCGCGAGACGAGGTCGCCGAGGCGTCCGGTGAAGGTGGTGTCGGCCAGGACGCGCGCCGGCGGCGGGAGCGGGGGCTTCTCACGTGTGGGCGAGACCGCGTCGCCGAAGCGCGTCGGATCGGCGATGGCGACGCGACCCCAGCGGAAGGCGGCCCGATTGGCGTCGACGGCGACGCCGTTGATCTCGATGGCCTCCTCGATGCAGTTGGCGGGAAGCCTCAGTGCCCCAGTCTGATACGCCGCCCCGACGAGCAGCATGTTGGCTGCATCGGTGCTGCCGAACAACGTCTGGGCGGCCGCCAGCGCATCGAAGGAGTACAGGCGGCGTGACACCTGGCCCAACCGGTTCAGCAGGTACGGCGTTTCTGGATAGGCGACCGACTTGTCGTACACCATCTCGCCGGTCGGCGTCTTGCTGGTCGACGCGACGGACACCGTCTTGCCGTGGTCGCCATACGCCAGGTTCTTGCCGTCGGCGGCGGCCAGCAGGTCGAAGGCCACGATGCAGTCCGCGCTACCGGGAGTGAGCCGGTTGGAGGGATCCAGCGTGCCCGCGGCGAATCTCAGGTGCGACACGACTGGCCCGGCCTTCTGGCTCAACCCGATCTGGTCCAGGCCCTCCACCTCGTAACCGGTCCGCAGCGCTGCGGTGGCGAGCACCTGGTTCACCGTCACGATGCCGGTTCCGCCGATACCGGCGAAGAAGACGTTGTACGTCGAGGTGATCGGCTCGACCTCGACGTCGGGCAGGATCGGCGCCTCCGGGGCGGTTCGACGGCGCAGCTTCCTGGCTGGTCGGACGTCGACGGTGACGAACGACGGGCAGTCGCCGTCGAGGCAGCTGTAGTCCGTGTTGCACGACGTCTGGTCGATCCGCGTCTTGCGGCCGAACTCGGTATCCACCGGCTGGACCGACAGGCAGTTGGACTTGACGCCGCAGTCTCCGCAGCCCTCGCAGACGGCCTCGTTGATGAGGACGCGGGTGCTGCGGGTGGGCAGAGTGCCTCGTTTGCGTTGCCGCCGGGCATCGGCCGCACAGTGCTGGTCGTAGATCAGGACGGTCACGCCCCGGACGTCGCGAAGTCGCTTCTGGGCGTCGTCGAGTCGATCGCGGTGCCAGACGACGGTGCCCTTGGCCAGTGCCCGCTTATCGTGCCGGTGGGGCTCGTCGGCGCAGACGATGATCTGCTCGACACCTTCTGCGCTCAGCTTGTGGGTCAGCTTCGCGACGGTGAGGGCGCCCTCGGCGTTCTGGGCGCCGGTCATCGCGACGACCTCGTTGTACAGCAGCTTGAAGGTGATGTTGACGCCCGCGGCGACGCACGCCTGCACCGCGAGTTGGCCGGAGTGGAAGAAGGTGCCATCGCCCATGTTCTGGAAGAGGTGGCCGACGTCGGTGAAGGGCGCCTGGCCGATCCACTGACTGCCCTCGCCACCCATCTGGGTGAGGCCGACGACGGCGCTGTCCGTGCGGTCGGACATCGTGACCATGGTGTGGCATCCGATCCCGCCGCCTGCCAACGATCCCTCGGGGACGGCGGTGGACCGGTTGTGCGGGCAACCGCTACAGAAGTACGCCGCGCGTTTCGCCGGAAGCACGTCAAGTGTCAACGCCGGCGGAGGAGGGGTCTTCAGCTCGAGTCGGTCCTTGAGGACGCGGCGAAGCGGGGTCAAGAGACGACCCGCGGTGAGTTCGCCGCCCGCGGGGATCAGCAGTCGTCCCGCGGCGTCCTTCTTGCCGATGATGCGGGGCGCACCCGTTCTGCCGTAGAGGATTTCACGCATCTGCGTCTCGACGAACGCCGCCTTGTCCTCCACGACGAGCACTTCGTCGAGTCCTTCGGCGAACGACAGCACCGTGTCCGGCCCCAACGGGGTGGGCATGCCGATGCGCAACAGCCTCACGCCCGCGCGGTAGAGCGCGACGTCGTCGACTCCGAGATCGGTCAGCGCTTGTCGCACCGAGTCGAAGGTCGGACCCGTGGCGGCGATGCCGACCGTCGCGTCCGGCGGATCGAGTTCGACGCCGTCGAGCCCGTTGGCGGCCCCGTAGGCGCGCACCACCTCCGCACGGGGTCCGTAGAGGTCGGCCTCGGCATCCAGGCTGTTGGCGGGCGCGGCCATCGGCCGCTGCCGGTAGACGAATGGCCGTCCCTCCCAGAGCACCCGGGGAACGACGATGTCGACGTCGGCCACGCTGCCGTCCACCGACCAGGCGCCATCGGCCACGTCGGCGACGACCTTGAGCGCGACGACACATCCCGATGCCCTCGACATCGCCACGCCGTGCATGGCCATCGTGACGATCTCGCGGGCATTGCGCGGAAAAAGCACCGGTATCCCGAGAGCGGCCAGCGACCGTTCGCTGACGGCCGGGACGGTCGAGGACTTGGACGCCGGATCGTCGCCCACCAGAAGCAGCATTCCCCCGCGCGGATTGGCGCCGTACATGTTCGCGTGCCGCAAAGCGTCGGTCGCCCGGTCCAGACCCGGCCCCTTGCCGTACCAGACGCCCACGACCCCGTCGTGGGTAGGCATGCCCATGGGAAGCTCGGCCTGGCTGCCCCAGACCGAGGTCGCCGCCAGTTCCTCGTTGAGACCGGGAACGAAGGTGATGTCGTGGGCCTGCAACACGTCGGGCATGCCGGCCAGCATGCGGTCGACGCCGCCGAGGGGGCTGCCCTGGTATCCGGAGACGAACGTCGCCACCCGCACGCCGGCTCGCGCGTCGCGCTCCTGCTGTTCGACGAGCGCCCGCGCGATGGCCTGCACACCGGTGAGCAGCACCGGACCCGACCCCGGGCGGTACCGGTCACCCAACTCATAAGGCTGACGGTCCGGCCGGCGGATGTCGAGATCTGTCATGGGACTCACCACCTCGGCTGCAATGGGCGCAATGTTCCTTCCAGGGAATCATTGACCTACAGATCGCGCAAGCTTGACGACCATACTTGAGCATGTCGCCCATTTTTGGAGAAGTGTGACGTGCAATACTGGGCGACATGACGAGGCTCGATCGCACCGACGCGCGACTTCTTCTGGCGATGTGTGACGCACCGCGCGCCACCGGAGTGCAGCTGGCCGCCGTCCTCGGCCTCGCGCGCAACACCGTGCAGGCCCGACTGTCTCGATGGGAGCAGGAGAAGGTCCTGGCACCCATCGACCGCTGCGTGTCACCGCGCGATCTCGGATATCCCCTGAAGGCGTTCATCACCGCGGTGGTCGACCAGCACCGCCTCGAAGACGTGATCGCCGCGCTAGAGACGATCGCTCAGATCACCCAGGTCACCGGACTCTCGGGTGCCGCAGACCTGCTGATCGGTGTCGTCGCCACCGACGCCGACGACCTGTATCGCATCGCCGGACTGGTACTCGCAGTGCCGGGAGTGGAACGGACGACGATGTCGGTGGCGATGCACGAGGTGGTCGCCTACCGCACCCGGCCGCTACTCGAAGAACTCGCGCGTCGGCCACGGGCATGAACTAGGTCGCCGCCAGTTTCTCGATGCGCTTGAGCGCCACGGCACAGACCGTCAGATAGATCGGCGCCCAGATCGGCACGCCGAACGACACGCGGCACCCACCCGGCAGCGGTGCCACGGCGTGCCAGGTCGCAGGCACCCCGGCGACCTTCCAGGCCCACGCACGTCCGTCGTCGAACTCGGTGATCTCGAAAGGAAGGGCCACCCCGACCGGAGTCCAGACCCTCCCTCGCGATCCGAGCCGCAAGGGACCGCCATCGGTCAGTTCCGCGCCACTCACCGTCGGCCCCCATTGCGGCCACGCGTCGAGATCGGTCAGCACGCGCCACGCTGCCGAGGATGGGACCGCCATGGTGCGTGCCGTAGTCAACATGAGTTGCCGTCCGAGGTCATGGCAGTGAATTATCCCCGGCCGTTCGACCGGCCAAACCACTCAGCCGAATCGCTGCCTCGAACAGCGACGGTCGGAACCTTCGTCCTCCCACACGTCCAGGAACCGCCGGATCCACTCCGAGGAAACGAACTCACCGAACCGTCGAGGGTCCTCGATCAAGTCGTGATCCCACTGCCTCGCTTCGTCCCTGCTGGTCACGACCACCGGGCCGACGAAGATGTTTCCCGCGAAGGCCAAGCGCCGCGTGCCGCCGTCGATGGTCCCGACATCCACGTAGTAGCTGACGTGTCCCGCCTCACCTGCGATGCGCCTGATCTGATGGAATGCCGGCTCGTTCGCGATCACCAAACATCTTCCCCGCGTCACCTTCCCCTCGGCGATCTGGACTTCGCGATCGTCGAGTTAACGTCAATGGTGTTGACGTGCCGCGACGTTGACCCTCGGGACGAATCAAACCGCAGCGGCAGCCCGTCGGTCAACATGTCTATCCCGTGCCTCGGTGAGGAACTCCGAGATCTCGACCGCGCAGCGCCTCGCGTGTGACGCATCAACGAGATCGAATGCGTGGCCGGCACGAGGTACTTCGGAGTACTCCACCGGATTGCGCGACTGCGCTCTCAGTGCAGTGTAGAACCGTCGCGCTTCGTCGACCGGGATGATCGCGTCATGCTCGCCGTGGATCAAGAAGAAGGGTGGCGCGTCGGCGTGAATACGCGCCATCGGCGACGCGGCGGCGAAGACCTCCGGGTGACGAGACTGACTGCGCCGCACGACGACTCGCTCGAGAAACCCCTGGAAGTTCCGACGGGTCGCCGTCGAGCGGTCCTGCCAGTCGTAGCGGCCGTAGATTCCGACGACCGCATCCACCGACGTGTCGGCATCGTCGGCCAGTTCGCCGCGAAACTCGGGATCACCCGGGGTGAGACCGGCCAGTGCCGCAAGGTGGCCACCCGCCGAACAGCCTGCGATGGCGACGAATTCGCGGTCACCGCCGTACTGGTCGATGTTCGCGCGGGCCCACGCGATCGCTGCGTTGACGTCGGCGATGTGTCGCGGCCAGCGGTGCACCGGTGACACCCGGTAGTCCATCGTCACGCACACCCAGCCCTGCCCTACAAGATGCGACAGGAGCGTGTGCCCCTGCAGTACGCGCGTGCCCTGCACCCATGCCCCTCCCGGCACGAACAGCAGAACCGGCGCGCCGCGCGACAAGTCGGGGCGCCGCCACACGTCCAGGAGCTGAGCCGGGTGATCACCGTAGCGAATTGAGCTGCTGTATAGGCATTTCCGACGCTGAGCGCGGGCGCGCAAGTAGGGCGGCACGCGACCTGCGGTGGCTATGCCATCGGGCGGCGACGTCGCCGCACCTGCGTCGGCGCGCCGATTCAGGGCCGCACGGAAGGCCGCGGGTGCGTAGTGGCCACCCCAGAGCGCCAACGCCGTCAACCCGGCGAACGGTTCGAGGTGCTTGCCCACGACGGGTACGGACGAGTACATCCTGGTGCAGGCAAGCATGACCTCGACGGGATGCAGCCGAGCGATCCGGCGGTCCCGAGACCGCGGTGTCTGGGTGGGGACCGTAGGAGTCGAACTCGAGATCGTCATCGGCTATGGCCGCGCCGCGCCGCGTGAGGTCGTGTCGTCAGGGCACGACGAGCAGTCCGCGGTACCGATGCTGAATTGCCCGCACGCAGGGCAGATGAAGGGAATCATGGGGGCGTCTTCCGCTAGCAGGAGTCAGACGCCGAATTGACTGCAGCGTTGGCGCTTTTGTACCCGCTATCGGGTGAGACGAAACACACGTTGTGCGTAGTCTCGAAATCGTGAGCAACGGTCGCACGAAGGTGCTGGTCATCGGGGGCGGGTTCGGCGGACTCTTCTGCGCACGCAGTCTGGGCGATGCCGACGTCGACGTCACCCTGCTCGATCGCGCCGCATGCCACGTCTTCCAACCTCTGCTATACCAGTGCGCCACCGGCACGCTGAGCATCGGTCAGATCAGTCGCTCGCTACGAGAGGAACTGGCTCGGCACCGAAACGTCACCACCTTGCTCGGCGAGGCGGTCGAACTCGACGCCGAGGCGCGCCGAGTCACCGCGCGTCGCCCCGACGACACGACGTTCGTCCTCGATTACGACGTGCTCATCCTCGCCGCGGGGATGCGGCAGTCGTACTTCGGCCACGAGGAGTTCGCCACGTGGGCGCCGGGAATGAAGACCCTCGACGATGCCCTGAGCATCCGGCGCCGCCTCTTCGCCGCCTTCGAGATCGCGGAGACACTGCCTGCCGGCCCGGAGCGCGAAGGTTGGCTCACCTTCGCCATCGCCGGAGGCGGACCGACCGGAGTGGAACTGGCCGGCCAGATCCGTGAAATGGCAACCCGCGCACTGGCAAACGAGTTCCACAGCATCGAACCCGAAGACGCCCGGGTGCTGCTGTTCGACGGCGGTGAGTGCGTCCTCGCCAGCTTTGCGCCGGGCTTGTCGGCCAAGGCCGCCAAGATCCTGGAACGGTTGGGCGTCGAACTGCACATGGGCGTCCACGTCACCGACGTACGCCGCGAGGGCATCACCGTCACGCCGAAGGCGGGCGGATCGACCGAGGAGTTCGCGGCACGGACGGTGCTGTGGACGGCCGGGGTGGAAGCCGTGCCGTTCGCCAGACGAGTCGCCGAGGTGCTGGGAGCCGACACGGACCACGCGGGACGCATCGCGGTCGACGCCGATTTGTCCGTGCCCGGGCATCGAGAAGTCTTCGTCATCGGCGATCTGGTCGGCCGCGACAAGCTGCCCGGGGTGGCCGAGAACGCCATGCAGGGCGGTCTGCACGCCGCCGCCTGCATCCGTCACGACCTCGCGGGCAGGGCCCGCAAGGACTTCCGCTACCGCGATGTCGGCTCAGCCGCCTACATCAGCCGCGGCCACGCTCTACTCGAGGCCGGTCCAGTCAAGTTGTCGGGCTTCTTCGGTTGGCTCGCTTGGGGTTTCATCCACATCGCGTTCCTCACCGGGGTACAGAACCGGGTCAGCACCGTCGCCACCTGGCTGTTCGCGATTGCCCGTGCACGACGTACCGACCGCACCTTCATGCTCGGCAGCCCGACCTCCCACGAGCAGCCGTACACCTGGTCGGCGTGCGGTCCCGCGTCGGCCCTTGCGGCGACGACCCAGAAAGACACGCGTCATGTCGTGGATTAGCCGCAGGTCGCGACGGGTATGCACCACACGCGGGCGGGAGCAAACTGCCCATGACGGAAGGCCTCGGCGATGAGCGTGGTAGTCGAGCGAGGCACGGCACGGTGCCCTCGGTGCATGACTCAGACGAATTACTGCTTCCGCGAGGGCGACGGCGGACTCCTGCGTTACGAGGTGTCCTGCCAACCCTGCGGTTTCGTCTACGTCGACGACTGCATGTCATCACGGGAGAATGCACCCGCCGCATAGCGCTTGAAAGCCGCTGCCCTCGGCCTGCGAGCGGCCGTTGGCTGCCAGCACGGCCAGTTCTGGCCCCGTACCCGACGACCCAAAGGTCCGCGAACCGTCGGGCACATCACTTGATATCGGCAGCCTCAAGGGACGTCAATGTGGGGTGGCCTTCACGGGCGGGACGGCTTTTACCGGCGCAATCGTCCCCGAGTACGTCAGCGTCGTCGTGGCACCGGTCGACATCGATCCGCCGGACACGAGGGCCGTCTTACCGTCGCCGCCACCACCGGCTGCCACCCCGATGATTCCCATCGCGAGTAGCGCAGTCCCGCCGATTAATGCGGCCTGCGTCTTGCGGTCGATGCGGTTGCCGGTTCGCTTCATGTTGATCCACCAATCGTCGCGTCAGGTACACGTCGATTAGGCCCGTCGCACGCCACGCGCGGGCGGCGACCAAGCACATTCACAGGACGTTGGCATGGGAGGGCCAGCATCGACTCAGCCGCCTCGGCACCGCAAGCTCCCGGCGGCCGACCGCACTGCGGCGGTGACGGCGTCGATCGTCGGGCTGTCCAGCTTCCAGCACTGCCAGAACAGCGGTACGTCGAGGTGTACGGCGGCAATCCGTGCGAACGATCCGTCGGCCAGCATCGGCGCGGCCGCCTGCTCCGGGTACATGGCCCACCCCAGCCCGGCCAGCGCAGCTGCCCGGAAACCCTCGGCAGTGGGCACGTAATGAATCGGGCGGGTGATTGCCCGGCCAAAGACCCTGCGTACCAACATGTCCTGCAACGCATCCTCGCGATTCCACGCCAGCGAAGGAGACGCCGCGGCCGTCAGCGCGGTAAACCCGTCGGGCAAATGACGTTCGACGAATCCAGGACTGGCCACCGGTAGGTACCGCATCACCCCGAGGGCCTGCATGCGGCACCCGGACACCGGAGTGCGCTCGGTCGTGACCGCGCCCATCACCGCACCCTCGCGCAGCAGCCGTGCCGAGTGGTCCTGGTCCTCGATCCGAATGTCGAACAACACTTGCGGCAACCGGCCGAGGAGCGCGGTGAACCAGGTCGACATCGAGTCTGCGTTGACCGCCAGTGCCACCCGGGTGCGTTCTGTCTGGCCGCCACCCATCTCGGCCAGCGCCTCGGACTCCAGCAACGCGGTCTGCGCCGCCAACCTCAGCAGCGGAACGCCCGCGGCCGTTGCCCTACAAGGCTTCTCCCGCTTGACCAATACCTGGCCGACGCCGTGTTCAAGAGCCTTGATGCGCTGACTGATTGCCGACGGAGTCACGTGCAGCCTCGATGCCGCGGCATCGAAGGAGCCCAGTTCCACGACGGCCGCGAGTGCGGCCAGCTGTTGGGCGTCGAGACTCACATGAGCGATTCTAATGCTAGTGAAGAATCATTAGCTGTACTGCAGCTGCCCCGAGTCCTAGCTTCGAGGGATGAACTCGCCCCTCGTCATGGGATTCCTGGCGTCCTTCGCGCTGATCGCCGCCATCGGCGCACAGAACGCGTTCGTCCTCCGGCAGGGCATCCGCCGCGAGCACGTACTACCCGTGGTGGCGATGTGCACGGTGTCGGACGTCGTACTGATCGCCGCGGGCATCGCCAGCGTCGGCGCGCTGATCGGCGCCCACCCCGGCGCCATGACCGTCGTCAAATTCGGCGGCGCGCTCTTCCTCGTCGGCTACGGACTGATGGCGGCCAAGCGCGCGTGGCGGCCCGACTCGCTGACGCCTTCCGACGCGGCGCCCGCCCGACTGGCCGAAGTGCTCGTCACGTGCGCTGCTTTGACGTTCCTCAATCCGCACGTGTACCTCGACACCGTCGTACTTCTCGGTGCCCTGGCCAACGAGCACCGCGAGGAACGCTGGCTGTTCGGCATCGGGGCAGTGACCGCCAGCGCGGTCTGGTTCGTCGGCCTCGGACTCGGCGCACGCCGACTGTCCGGACTCTTCGCCACGCCGATCACCTGGCGGGTGCTCGACTGCCTCATCGCCGCGACGATGATCGGCCTCGGCGTCTCGCTCGCGGTGCCCTGACGCTACGGTCCGAGCCCGATCCCGAATCGGCCGCCGCTGAAGCAGACGGAGCCGTTGCACCAGTAACCCCACGCGCCGAGGTCGGCCCGGGCCGGGGGCGCAGCGTGCGTCCCGCGGATGTCTCCCTGGGCGCAGACGACCGTCCCGCTGGAGTCGTTACACCCCGCCGAGGCCGCCGGTGCGCCCGCGAAGGCGGCCACCCCGAGCGCGGCCGAACACATGATCAGCCGAACGGATGGAGCCAGGTTCGGGCCTCTACGCATGATCACTCCTCGTGGGTGCACTTCAAGCATGCACCCGCACGAGACATCATGGTCGTCATGAGCGTCATGAGCGTCGCGAAGTCCGTCTTCATCACCGGTGCCGCCGCGGGCATCGGCCGCGCGACCGCTTTGTCCTTCGCCAGGCACGGCTACGTCGTCGGCGCCTACGACATCGACGAGGTCGGCTTGAAGACCCTTGCCGACGAGATCGGAGACCTTGGCGCCCGGGCGGTGACCGGCCACCTCGACGTGACCGACGCCGACGAGATGGCGCGGCGCGTCGCCGAATTCGCCAAGGCGGCGGGCGATCGCCTGGACGTGATGATCAACAACGCGGGCATTCTGATCGCGGGTCGCTTCGAGGAGATCGCCGTCACGGCCCATCACAGGGAGATCGACATCAACACCAAGGGCGTCGTGAGCGGCCTGCACGCCGCGTTCCCGTTTCTGAAGGCCACGCCCGGCGCTGTCGTCGTCAACCTCGCGTCTGCGTCGGCGATCTACGGCCAGGCCGAGCTGGCGAACTACAGCGCGACCAAGTTCTTCGTCCGCGCGATGACCGAGGCCCTCGACATCGAGTGGAAGCAGTACGGAATTCGCGTGATCGCCATGTGGCCGCTCTACGTGCAGACGGCGATGACCGACGACATCACGACGGGCAGCACGCAATCCCTGGGCATTCGCCTCACCGCCCAGGACATCGCCGACGACATCGTGAAGGCCGTCGATCCGTCGTGGCCGCGGCGGCTGATCCACCAGGTGCACTTCCCGGTCGGGTCGCAGGCGAAGGCCCTGGCGACGGGCGCGCGATTCTCACCGGCGTGGCTGACCCGGCTGGTCAACAAGCGGATCGCGCACAGCTGAACCGCATCTCCGCCGACTGCACGCTTCTTGCACACGAATGTCGACAAGGCCCGTAAACATGCGTGCAGTCGGCGTGGGGAATTCGATGCTGCGATCGCCCCGCAGACGATGGCGGCGATGACGCTGCCGCAATCGCACGGCGACCCGCGAGTTCACGTCGCCGTCGACCACCGTTTGCGGTTGCGCCCCTCAAAGTTTCGCTGTCGCCTGCCACCCGGCGGCACCAGGCTGCGACAGGATGGCGATGTGACGGAGATCGACTTCTCCATCCTCGACGTTCCGCGAGAAGCACCGCCCGATCCGGAAGCGTACCTACGGGCCGCGATGGCATGGCACTTCGGCGCCGACACCGGCTCACCGTTCTGGCTGCGCGCGGCCGAACACCTGGCCTTCGACCCACTGACCGACGTCCGCACCTACGCCGACCTGGCCCTGTTTCCAAATCTCGTCGACCAGCTGCGTAGCGCGCCCGTCGAAGACCTCATCCCCCGCGGGTACGGATTGCCGCTGCCCATTCCCCGGATCTACGAGTCCGGCGGTACCACGGGAGCCCCCAAGCGGACCGCGCAGCTGCCGGACTGGGTCGAGCAGGTCACCCGGTGGCAGGTAGCGGACTTCACCGCCGGCGGCTTCGTGACGGGCGGCGGGCTGCTGTGCATGATGCCGAGCGGCCCCCACGGCGTCGGACACTTCGACCGCGAGGTTGCCGAGCGCCTCGGATCCACGTTTCACCCAGTCGACCTGGATCCGCGCTGGGTCAAGAAACTCGCGGCCCGGGATGCGACCGCGGAGGTGTCGTCCTACGTCGACCACGTCGTCGAGCAGGCAAGGTCCATCCTCGATACGCAGTCCGTCGCCAACCTGCATGCCACGCCCCCGTTGCTCGAGGCCCTGGCCGGCGATGACCGGCTCGTCGACCTCGTCAACGAGAAGATCCGCTACATCCTGCTCGGCGGACCTCACGTCGACGCGGACACTCTCGACGTGCTGCGCGAGATGTTCCCCCACGCCGGCGTTTCCACGGTTTTCGGTAGCACCATGATTCTGTCGCAGGCTGCCACCAGGGTCGGGGCCGGCGGCGAATTCGTCTTCGACCCACGGTCGCCGTACGTGGTGTTCTGGGTGATCGACCCCGACACTCGTGAACGGGTGCCCTACGGGGAGCGGGGCCAGGTCGTGATGAACCACGTCAGCAAGGGCATGCTGATCCCCAACAACGTGGAGCGCGACACCGCGATCCGGGCTCCAGGCCGAGGCGGGCAGGTCGGCGATTCCGTCAGTGAGGTGGCGCCCGTGGCCATCTTCGACGGACAACCCATCATCGAGGGCGTGTACTGACGATGGACCTCGTCGCCCTCGACGCGCTCGGTCCGGCGGGCGAATACCGCACGCGCAAGCCCGAACTCATCCGTGATACCGGCGGTGTCCCCGTCGCAGAGCTGAGCGTGGTACCGCGGCTGTTCGTCACCCGGTCCGTCAGCGCGCAACGCGCAGTGCAGCCGTTGCCCCTCAGCGAGCGCGAGTCCGCGCTGACCCGGGCGTCCGAACTGTTTCTCACCTCTTCCATCGCGGGACTCGACTTCGCCGAGTACATCGCGTTGACATGCCGGGTGACGGGTCTTCCGATGCGCGTCGCACGTGCGGGTGGGCATGCGGTGGCCGATTCGCTGGTAACGACATTCGACGCAATACGTCCCGCGAAGCCCGCCGGCGCAAGCCTCGACTGGCGCGACGTCGGCGAGCAAGGCGGCGCGGTCTGGGCTCGCCGGGGCGACGTGCTTGCGGTGCTCGCGCCCGGCAACGCTCCCGGGGTGCATGGACTTTGGCCGCAGGCGCTCGCGCTGGGCTACCGCGTCGCAGTCCGGCCGTCGCGACGCGAACCGTTCACGGCGCACCGGCTCATAATCGCGTTGCGCCAGGCCGGATTTCGCCACGAGCATGCACTGTTCCTGCCCATCGAGCACTCCGTTGCCGACGAACTCGTCCGCGCCGCTGACCTCGCCATGGTCTACGGCGGTCAGGACGTGACCGACCACTACGCATCCGATCCGACGGTGCTCGTGAACGGTCCCGGTCGCACCAAGATCTTGATCACGGCCGACTGCGATTGGCGCGACCACCTCGACGTCATCGTCGAATCGATCGGCGGGCTCGGCGGGATGGCCTGCGTCAACACCACTGCGGTCCTCCTCGAAGGCGACCCGGAGCCACTGGCGCAAGCAATCGCCGAGCGACTGGCGGCCGCCACGCCGCTGTCCAACGTCGACGAGGCAGCCATCCTTCCCACCATGCCGCTCTCCGACGCGCGAGCACTCGCCGAGCACCTCGCGCGTCGGGGCCGCGGCACCGAACCGGTACTCGGCGCCGATCAGGTGGTCGTCGACCTCGGCGATGGTTACGCCGCGCTACGCCCCGCCGTCCACCTGCTGAGGCGGCCGGACGTCGACCTCCTCAACGTCGAACTGCCCTTCCCGTGCGCGTGGGTGTCCGCCTGGTCCAGAGCCGACGGTCTGGGCCCGCTGCGAAACTCACTGGTGATCAATGCGATCACCAGTGACGGCACCCTGATCGACGACCTCCTTGCCGACCCGACCGTCACCAACGTCTACAGCGGACGTCAACCCACCCAGTTCGCGAGGCCTCGGATTCCGCACGACGGCTACCTGGCTGACTTCCTGATGCGCAACAAGGGCTTCCACCGCGCCTAGGCCGCTCCCGGCACACGGGCCGGCTGCTCGGTGTCGTCCCCCTTCTTGCCGATGCGACGAAGGAATGACGACGCCGAGACCAGGAACCGCGACACCCTGGTCGGCTGCCCGCCGTTTCGGCGCTCCAGGAGGCCACCGGCCTTGCTCAGAACGAAGGCGATGGCGGGCACCAGGAGGGTGATCAACAGGAACCGGCGTACCGGGCTACTCAATAGGGCCAACATGGCGCTCGTCCGTCCGCTACCTGGTGCGTCCGGCCTGGCTACGACGACCAACGATTCCGAGATAGCCGGCGATCAGCACCACTGCGAAGATGACCCCGACGAGGAACGGAATGATCTTGAAGCCACCGTTCTGGTTGGAGTAGCCGAGCTTGTAGGACACCCAGGTGCCCAGGAACGAGCCCAGAGCGCCCAGCACGATGGTGACGATGACGCCGATGTTCTGCTTGCCCGGCATCACGAGTCGGGCGAGGGCGCCGACGATGAGCCCGACGACGATGGCGCCGATGATGGTTCCGATCACGAATGAGTCCTTTGGTCAGGGCACCAGGTGGTGCCCGCACTTGTTACCCGCGGCAGGAGCAGTTCAATCGCGATGCCCCCGCATGGTGCGGCGGGGTGCCACGAGGGATTCATCCGCGGTTGGTCTCCGCGACCGCCACGAGTCGATCGCGACGGATGGACTGGTCTCCATGACCGCGCTGGAAGGAGACGACATGCAAGACCTCGACACCACCCCCGATCAGGACGCCACCCCCGCAACCGTCATCCGACAGGTCCTGGAGCGTCAGCTCGTCGCAGGCCAGGGACTGGGCGCCCAACTCGTCGGCGCCTCCACCGAGATATCCGTTGCCCTCGTGCACGCACCGGTCACCGTCATCGACGAGATCCGCAGTGGCGCAACGCTGCCCGCAGCACTGGCCCACACCCGCACGGAGGTGCGCGGTGTCGTCGGCAGTACGGGCACCCGAGTTCGCACCGCGATCGGTGAGTACGTGGGAAACCAGGCCACCCTGCCCAATGCGGTCGTGGTCGGTGCCGCCGACGTCGCCGAAGCAGTCCTCCGCGGCCAGGGCAACGTGGCCGGGTCGGCCATCGACTCCGCGTTCGCCGTCGCGACGATCGCCGCTCGCGGTGGCGACGTCAAGGACGCGCTGGGGCGAGAGCGACACCACGTGGCCGCTCGGGCCGACGCGGCACGTACCGACATCGTCGAATCCTGGGACCGCGCCCGCGAGGAGATCCGCGGCGCCGTCAATGATTACGACGAGTACCTCGAGGCCTTCTCCGACGAGGACTAGTCCGTGTTCGGCGGCCCCGCCGTCCGATACCGATTACGCTCGGCCGCGTGCCACTGATCTGGTCCCGACGGAGTTTCCTGGCCATCACCGCGGGCCTCGCCCTGACCACCGTGGCCTGCAGTTCCGATAAACCCGGCACGGTAGCCGGCGACGGGTCCGTCACCGTCAAACACGTCTTCGGCGAGACCAAGATCCCGTCCGCGCCCAAGCGGGTCGTCAGCGCCGGATTCACCGAACAGGACGACCTGCTTGCGCTCGGGGTCGTTCCGATCGCCGTCACCGACTGGTTCGGTGGCGAACCGTTCGCCGTATGGCCATGGGCCCTGCCCAAACTCGGCACCGCGCAGCCCGTCGTACTCAACCTCTACGACGGCATCCAGGTCGACCAAATCGCGGCGCTCAAGCCCGATCTCATCGTCGCCACCAACGCAGGTCTCGACCAGGACACCTACACGAAGCTGTCCGCCATCGCGCCGACCATCGCGCAGTCCGGCCAGAACGCGTTCTTCGAACCGTGGAAGGACCAGGCGACCACCATCGGTCAGGCGGTGTTCAAGTTCGACGAGATGACCAAGCTCGTCGCCGACGTGGACGCGAAGTTCGCCGACGTCGGAAAGAACAACCCGACGTTCAACGGCAAGAAGATCGTGGTGGTCAGCGCCACGACCTACCAGGACGACTACGACGTCACCCCGCCCGGCTGGCGTACCGAGTTCCTGACGCAGATGGGCTTCGCCATCCCGGACAGCGTCAACGCCGTCGTGAAGGACGACCGCGCCCAGGTGCCGCGCGACCGCCTGGCATCGGTCCTCGATGCCGCCGACGTCGTCGTATGGAAGACCCAGAGCGACGAGGAACAGGGCGCACTGCTCACCGACCCGACGTTCGCCACCCTGAAGTCGACGAAGACCAATAGAAACGTCTTCACGGGCAAGGATCTCGCCGGCGCGCTGGCGTTCACGTCGGTGTTGTCCTATCCGTTGGTGGCCGACCAGTTACCGCAGATGATCGCAGGAGTTCTCGCCTGACAAGATGTGCGGGTGACCAGCCTCAAGCCCGAAAGGCCGACAGCATTCGCACAGGTGGGTTCGGCCTACTATCCGATCCTCGTCGCGGTGTTCACGGCCCTGGTCATCATCTCCAACGTCACCGCTACCAAGGGCGTGGCCTTCGGGCCCATCATCACCGACGGCGGCTTCATCGTGTTCCCCCTGACCTACGTGATCGGCGACGTCCTGTCCGAGGTGTACGGATTCAAGGCGGCGCGGCGCGCGATCGTCCTCGGTTTCTCGATGAACGTGTTGGCCGCGCTGGCGTTCTGGGTCACGATCTATCTCCCCGCCGCCGACTTCTACGCTAACCAGGCAGCGTTCGAGAACGTCGTACACGCCTACACGCAACTGATCATCGCCGGGCTCGCGGGGTTCATCGTCGGGCAGACCATCAACGCCTGGGTCGTCGTGGCGATCAAGGAACGCACCAAGGAGAAGCACCTGTGGGCCCGCCTCGTCGGATCGACGTTTGCCGGCCAACTCGGCGACACGTTGGTTTTCTGTAGTATCGCGGCCAGCGCGATCGGCATCACCACCTTCCGCGACTTCGCCGTCTACACGGCCCTCGGCTGGTTATACAAGACCGCGGTCGAGGTGGTCATGCTGCCCATCACGTACCGCGTGATCGCGTACATCAAGCGCAAGGAGCCGACCTACGAGCCCGCGGTGTGAAGCATCTCTGAGGCTCCTCTGGCGAGATCCTAAGGCTTGATGAAAACGTAGCTACTGGTGGGTAGCTTGTGAAGATGACGGTCTCGGCTGAATTGACGAACGTGATGCCCCTCGGCACGGTGCACGACTACGGGGACCAGGCGCTGCTGCTCGACCTCGACAGCACGGCCGAAGTGCTGGCCTGGTGCGACGCGCTACGGGAAGCGAAACTGCTCGGCGTCCTCGACATCGTCCCGGCGTCCCGCTCGGTGTTGCTCAAGCTCGCTGGCCCGCGGTACCCGGCGGCGACGCGGGCGCGCCTCGACCGGCTTCGCGTGGAACCGGTTGCGACCGATGCCGACACCGCATCAACCGATCGTCGTGCCGACGTCACGATCGACGTCGTCTACGACGGCGAGGACCTCGACGAGGTGGCGCGACTGACCGGACTCTCCCCCGACCAGGTCGTCGCAGCCCACACCGCCGCACCGATGCGCGTCGGGTTCGGTGGTTTCGTTCCTGGATTCGCCTACCTGGTCGGCGGCGACGAACGCCTCCACGTGCCGCGCCGGGCCGAGCCGCGAACCAGGGTGCCCGTTGGATCCGTCGGGCTGGCAGGCGAATTCAGCGGCGTCTACCCCCGGGAGACCCCTGGTGGTTGGCAGCTCATCGGACGCACCGATGCGGTCCTCTGGGACGTCGAACGCGACCCGCCAGCACTTCTGCCCGGCAAGTGGGTGCAGTTCCGGGCGATCGAATAGGGGCCGATATGACCACCCTCGAAATCCTGACGACCGGCCCCTTGGCCCTGCTCGAGGACCTGGGCAGACCGGGACTTGCGCACATGGGCGTGACCCGCTCCGGTGCGGCCGACCGTCGTTCCCACACGCTGGCCAACAGGCTGGTCGCCAATCCTCGTGACCGTGCCACCATCGAGGTCACGTTCGGCGGATTCTCGGCACGCGTGCGGGGCGGCAACGTCGCCATCGCCGTCACGGGTGCCGACGCCGATCCGTCGGTGAACGGACTTCCCTTCGGCACCAACAGCATTCACTACGCCCACGACGGTGAGGTGATCTCCCTCGGCACGCCGCAGTCGGGCCTTCGAAGCTACCTCGCCGTCCGGGGCGGCATCGACGTCGAGCCGATGCTCGGCTCCCGAAGCCATGACGTGATGTCGGCGATCGGCCCGCCGCCGCTGAAACCCGGTGACGTGCTGTCCATCGGCGAGCACACCGCCGACTTCCCCGAGCTCGACCAGGCACCGGTCGCGTCCATCGCCAGGGACCTGCTCGAGCTCCTCGTCGTTCCGGGGCCGCGCGACGACTGGTTCACCGATCCGGACGCCCTGGTGCACACCGACTGGGTCGCGTCCGACCGAAGTGACCGCGTCGGGATGCGGCTTAACGGCCGACCCCTGCACCACCGCTGGCCCGACCGGCAGCTCCCCAGCGAGGGTGCCAGCTGCGGCGCAATTCAGGTGCCGCCCAACGGTTTACCCGTCATTCTCGGTCCCGACCATCCGGTGACCGGCGGCTATCCCGTGATCGGCGTGGTGGCGGATCAGGACATCGACCGGGTGGCCCAGGTGCGGCCCGGACAGCACGTGCGGATGCACTGGTCGCGTCCACGCAGACGGTAGTTTTAGTCGTCGGCCCCTGGTAGGAACGAGGTGTGCTCCACACTGCGCGCCTGGTTCACACGTCCGATCTCGATGGCGAGACGCGTGAGGACGCCCGCATGATGCTCGTCGACGCCTTCGCCGACGGCGAGATCGACTTCACCGACGCCGACTGGGAACACTCACTCGGCGGCATGCATGCGCTGATCTGCGTCCGCGGCGCCCTGATCGCGCACGGCGCGGTGGTGCAACGTCGGCTGATCCATCAGGGCACCGCTCTGCGCTGCGGCTATCTCGAGGCAGTGGCGGTGCGGGAGGACTGGCGCGGCCAGGGTCTCGCGATGGCCGTGATGAATGCCCTGGAGCAGGTGTTGCGCGGCGCGTACCAGTTGGGGGCCCTCAGCTCGTCGGAAGCGGGCAGGCACATCTACGCGTCGCGAGGTTGGCTGCCGTGGCAGGGAACGACGGCCGTCCTGGCCCCTTCCGGAGTGACTCCCACCCCTGACGACGACGGATCGATCTTCGTGCTGCCACTGAGCGTCGAGCTCGACACCGCCGGCGAGATCACGTGCGACTACCGCAACGGCGACGTGTGGTGACCAGCTAGAAGGCGCCTCACAGTGACACCTCCCCGCGGGCGAGGGGACGTTCACCGCAGGATCGTGGTCCGCGAGTCGCGACATTCGCAGGCAAGGCCGTGGTACTGACCGGATTCCGGATGGCGGTGACCTCAGCCAGACGTGCCGATGAGCTGAGCACGCTGTTGCGCCGTCGCGGGGCTTCGGTCACCAGCGCGGCCGAGATCGCGATGGTGCCGCTGCCCGACGACGACGAGCTTCACGACCACCCCCAGGCGTTGATCGCCGCCTTGTCCAAGGCCCGCGTCGTGTCCCGCGGACCCAAGGCGACCGGCGCACTGAAGGCAGCTGGGCTGCCCGAGGAGTGGTCCGGAGTCGGAGTCCTCACGCAAAGTTCTTCAGTACCTGCGTGTGGGCGGCATCTCGGGTCTGCGGATCGCCGTGCAACTGCACGGGGCCACGGCGGAGTGGGACCCGTTCCCCGAGTTCCTCGACGATCTGCGCGCCGCGGGGGCCGAGGTCGTGCCGATCCGCGTCTACCGCTGGCACCCTGCGCCGCGCGACGGGGGCTTCGACGCGCTCGTCGGTGGCGTCGCCGAGCACGAGTTCGACGCGGTCAGCTTCACGTCTGCGCCCGCCGTGGCGGCCAAGCCGATGCGGGCAGTCGAGATGGGCATCGAGGACAAGGTGCTCGCCGCGTTGCGGACCGACGTGCATGCGATGTGCGTAGGCCCGGTGACCTCTCGTCCGCTGGTGCGACTAGGGGTACCGACGTCGGCACCCGAGCGGATGCGGCTGGGCGCACTGGCCCGCCACATCACCGACGAGCTGCCACTTCTGCAGTCCAGGACCGTCACGGTCGCCTGCCACGTGCTGGAGATCCGCGGTACCTGTGTCCTGGTCGACCGCGTCGTCAAGGAGCTACCCCCGGCAGGCATGGCGACCATCCGTGCGCTCGCCCACCGGCCGGGAAACGTCGTGTCGCGCGGTGCCCCCACTCAACGCGCTGCCGGGCGGTGGTACCGACACGCACGCCGTCGAGACGGCGGTGCTGCGGTTGCGGGCGGCACTGGGTGACAAGCACATCGTGACGACGGTCGTGAAGCGTGGCTATCGACTGGCCGTTGACGACCATCCGGTGGGCGTCGCGTGAACCCCCTGCTCGTCGCCCACGGCACCCGAAAGGTCCACGGGGTGGCGATGATCGCCGATCTCGCCGAGCGGGTCAGCGGCCACCTCGGTCAACGGGTGCGCACCGCGTTCGTCGACGTGCTCGGACTGACGCCGGCCGACGTGCTGTCGGCGCTGCCCGACGGGGCGGCCGTCGTGGTGCCTGCGTTCCTGGCCAGCGGCCATCACGTCCGGGTCGACATCCCGCGGTTCGTCGAAGCCAGCGGCCACCCGAACGAGACCGTGACCGACGCGCTCGGACCGTCGCCGCACATCGTTCGGGTGCTCATCGACCGCCTCGTCGAATCTAGCTGGCGTCCATCGGATTCGGTGATAGTGGCCGCAGCCGGAACCTCAGACCCTCGCGCCGAGCGCGACCTCCGGATCACGGCCGCACTGTTGTCGGCCGCGATCGGCCGGCGGGTGGAACTCGCGTACGCGGCGACCGGTGAGCCACGCGTCGCCGATGCCGTCACCGCCCTGCGCTCCGATGGCGCCCGCCGGGTCGTCGTTGCGTCGTATCTGTTGGCGGACGGCCTCTTTCAAGACCGGTTGCACCAGTCCGGGGCCGACGTGGTGACCGCACCCCTGGGCACCCACGCCGGCGTGGCCCGGTTGATCGCGAGCCGATTCCGGCGGGCACGGCTACCCGTCCCCCCCTGAGGGGCCACCTTGCGCGCCCGCCGAGACTACGGTTAGTGACGGGAATCGGCGATTTTCCGTCACTAACCGTAGTCTCGGCGCGTTTCGTGGAGGTGTGATGACGCAAAGCGCGGTCCTGAACACCTACCGCTTCCTGCGCGGCGGCATGCCGGTGATGATCGTCTTGCTCGGCGCTGCGGTGCTCATCGAACGCCTACATGCCACGTGTTGGCAGACCTCCATCAGCGCGTACTACTTCACGTCCGCGCACGCCATATTCATCGCGGCACTCTGCGCCATCGGTGCCATGCTCATCGTCTACAAGGGCAGCAGCGACACCGAGGACGTCCTGCTGAACCTGGCAGGCGTTCTCGCCTTCGTCGTCGCCATGGTTCCGACGTCGCGGCCCGTACTATTTAGTGGCTGTGCGGATCTGAACATCGGGATCCAGTCGGCCATCGCGAACGTGTGGGCCGTCGTCATCGCCCTGGTGGTGTCCCGCGCCGCCTCGTGGTGGATGTACCGCCGGACCGGCACCGCGCCACGCCGGAGCGCACTCGGCACGGCGGCGGTGTGGGGGCAACGCCTGCTGCTGGCGGTGGGCGTGGTCACGCTGGTGTTGGCCCCGGACTGGTTTCGCACCAACGCCCATGGCGTCGCCGCTGTCGCCATGTTCGCCTCGGTCATCCTGACGGTCGTCATCACCGCCTTCGTGGCGGGCAATCAGGATGCCGACAAGTGTCCGCACCGCAGGCGCTATCAGTTGATCTACCAGTGGATCTCAGCGGTCATGGTGCTGACCTTGGCCGCGGCGGTGTGCCTGCATCAGATTCTGGACCGGTTCAACCACGCGGTCATCGTCGTCGAGGCGGCTCTGATCATCGAGTTCGCCGCCTACTGGGTGGTGCAGACCATCGAACTGTGGGGCACGCCGACCCGGGGCAGCCTGATGGCGGAGCGGGATACGTCCGACAGTCGGATCCTGCGCGCTCTCTAGCCCCCCGGGCCGCGAACGTGGAGATCATCCACGCTCCCATCGAATTTGCGTGGGGGTAATCCACGTTCGGCGGTGGCGGTGGCCAGCTAGCTCCCGACTTCCACGCATCCGCCGTCGGTGATCCTGGTCCGATAGACCGGCAGCGTCACGTCGGGGGTGTCGAGGCAGGTGCCGTCGTCGAGGGCGAACGCCTGCTTCTTGATCGGCGAATGCACACACGCCCGTCCGGCCCGGTCCCCGACGATCCCGCGCGACATCACCGCCGCACCCGAGAACGGGTCGACGTTCCCGATCGCCCACAGTGATCCGTCGTCGAGTCGGAACAGCGCGACCTGGACCCCGTCGGGCAACAGTACGCCCGCGCCGCGGCCCGGCAGCTGGCGGTCGTAGTCGCACGCAGGAGTCCAGACCCGGACGTCCTTGGCATCGTCGAGCAGTGTCACGGCTATTCCCATCAACGGACGGTCGGCATGCCGATGGGCGCCTTGCGGCCCGATCGCTTGGTGAATTCCACTGTGGGATAAACGACTTCGGGTGCGTTGACGAATGACACGAATCGCGAGAGCTTGTCGGGATCGTCCAGCACACCCTTCCACTCGCAGGCATAGCCATCGACGTGCCTGGCGACCGCATCCTCGAACTCAGCCGCCAGGCCGAGCGAGTCGTTGCAGACCACGTCGCGCAGATGATCCAGCCCGCCCTCGAGGCCCTCCACCCACGGCGCGGTGCGCTGGAGGCGGTCGGCGGTGCGGATGTAGAACATCAGGAAGCGGTCGATGTAGCGGATCAGCGTCTCGTCGTCGAGTTCGCCGGCCAGCAGCTGTGCGTGTTTCGGTGTCGCGCCGCCGTTCCCGCCGACGTAGAGGTTCCAGCCCGTCTCGGTCGCGATGACACCGACGTCCTTGCCGCGCGCCTCGGCGCACTCCCGCGCGCAGCCGGACACGCCCATCTTGATCTTGTGCGGGGCACGCCGAGATTGCCATCATGTCGCGTCGCGTGAATCACCCGTCACGGTGTGCTCACCCGTCGTCGATTCGGGTTGTGAGCACTCAGACGTGGCCGGCGTTCGTCGGCGTCGTCGTGCCGTACGGGTTGTAGATGGTCGTGGTCGTCGTCGGGGTGGTGGGCTCGTCGATGGACGGCTGATCGCTGCTCGGCACCTCGGTGGTCGCGGGCGCGCCGGTGTCCTGGCTGGTCTGGACACTCGGCAGGGCGTAGCTCGTCGATGACGACGACGTCGTGTACGCGGATCCCGACGTGGTGTCTGCCGACGACGGCGCGGGCGGCACGAAGGCAGGCGCGTGCGCCGAGTCCGACGTCCGGATCACCGCCACCACCAGCAGGACGACCAGCACGACGGCCGACGCCCCCGCAGCCCATGTGACGCCGGGGTGATCGTGCCAGTCCCACCGCTCGTGCTCGTCGTCCACGGGCGGATGGTAGGACGGCGAGCCGAACGGCAGGCAAACGCGTCAGCGCCAGCGTGCCAGGAGCGTCTCCGCGTGCCCGGACAGGAACCGTTGGAAGAACGGGCCGAAACTGATCCGGCCGACCCCGAGCGGACCGAACGATGCGGGATCGTCGGTATCGGGCAGCGCGATCGCATTGACCGGCAACGGCAGTTCGGACGTCAGCCGGCGCATGGTGTCCGGATCGGGTCTGCCGACCGGATAGAGGCTGTCGGCGCCGGCCTCTGCCGCGAGCGTCAGACGGGCGATGGCGCGGTCGACGCGATCGGCCTCGTCGCCGTCTTCGCGGATGAACAGGTCGGTGCGCGCGTTGATCACCACGTGCACGCCTGCCGCGTCGGACGCCATGCGCAATTCGGCGACCAGCGCGGCATGCTCCTCGGGCGTGCGCAGCCGCTTGCCTTCCTTGTGCACGGTGTCCTCGATGTTCAGGCCCACCGCACCCGCCGCGAGTAGTCCGTCGATCAGCCGCTGGGCTGTCTCGCCGTATCCCGATTCGACGTCTACCGAGATCGGCACGTCCACCGCACCGGTGATCTGGGCGACGCGCGCCGTCAGATCGTCGAAGGACATCCCCTCGCCATCGGCCTTGCCCACCGAATCGGCCACCGGGTGACTGCCGATCGTCAGCGCGGCGAACCCGGCGTCGACCGCGAGCTTCGCCGACCACGCGTCCCACACGGTCGGCAGGATCACCGGTTTGCCGGGCACGTGCAGCGCCTTCAGCGTCGTCGCACGCTCCTGCAGAACCTCTTCCGACACTCTTCAACCTCCACTGTTCGACGTGACCCGTCTCACTCTTAACTCAGTCTGTGACTAGCATCAATTGTCGTACCGTGATCCGTGACACCCTTCAGCCCAAGGAGGTCAACTCCGTTGTCCACAACCACCGAACTCGACCAGCTACACGAGTTGATCGGCGGCCTCCGTCGCTGCGTCTCGTCTCTGGCATCACGCTACGGCGACACCGCCGCGATGCGTCGCATCGTCAACGACGCCGAACGCATTCAGAACGACATCGACCGCCTCGACATCGATGCCGAGGAGTTGAATGTCGCACGCGGGGTGAGTCACCACCACCACATCGGCGAGAAGATCGGCATCCCCGACACGCAGTACGCCAGCGACTTCTGGCAGGACGTGGACGACGACGGCCCGATGAGTCCTTCGCCATTCGATTGACAGACACCAACCGCCCGGACACATGCCGACCGAAGTGAGGCACAACCCTTGAGCGCACCCACCGCCGACCGCCGCGGCACCGGTGTCTTCTCGCCGACGCGAGCGCAGATCAAGCAGCGCACGCTCCGCACCGACAACTGGTGGAAGTCGCCGTTGATCACCGATCTCGGCTTTGCCGCATTCGTGATCTACGCGACGGTGCGGGCGTTCCAACAGGACCACTTCTTCGTACCGCAGTACCACTACCTGACGCCGTTCTACTCGCCGTGCATCAGCACCGGCTGCGGGGAGGCCAGCGGCTTCTGGCCACAGATACTGCCCGACGTGTGGTGGCTGCCGTATGCCGCGGCGTCGCTGCCGTTCCTGCTGCTCTTCCGGCTGACCTGCTACTACTACCGCGGGGCCTACTACCGGTCGGTGTGGCAGTCGCCGACGGCGTGCGCGGTGGCCGAACCGCACGCGAAGTACACCGGCGAGACGCGGCTTCCGCTGATCATCCAGAACACGCACCGGTACTTCTTCTACATCGCCGGGATCATCTCGGTGATCAACACCTATGACGCGATCGAGGCGTTCCAATCGCCGTCCGGGTTCGGATTTGGTTTGGGCAACATCGTGCTCATCGTCAACGTCGTGATGCTCTGGGTCTATACGCTGTCCTGCCACTCGTGCCGCCACGTCGTCGGCGGGCGGCTCAAGCACTTCTCGAAACACCCGGTGCGGTACTGGCTGTGGGGCCAGGTGAGCAAGCTCAACACCCGGCACAAGCTGTACGCGTGGATCACGCTCGGCACGCTGATGTTTACTGACTTCTACGTCATGCTCGTCGCCAGTGGCACGATCTCGGACCTGAGGTTCGTCGGTTGATTTCGTTGGCTGACAACACTATTCACGAACTAGCGAGGAAAATAGATGGTTGAACTCGAACGGCACGAGTACGACGTGGTCGTGATCGGCGCCGGCGGGGCAGGACTGCGTGCGGTGATCGAGGCCCGAGAACGCGGCCTGCGCGTGGCGGTGGTGACGAAGTCTCTGTTCGGCAAGGCGCACACCGTGATGGCCGAGGGCGGTTGCGCGGCGGCGATGCGCAACGTCAACACCAAGGACTCCTGGAAGGTGCACTTCGGTGACACCATGCGCGGCGGCAAGTTTCTCAACAACTGGCGGATGGCCGAGCTGCACGCGCAGGAGGCGCCCGACCGGGTGTGGGAGCTGGAGACCTACGGTGCGCTGTTCGACCGCACCAAGGACGGCAAGATCAGCCAGCGCAACTTCGGCGGGCACACCTACCCGCGACTGGCCCACGTCGGCGACCGGACCGGGCTGGAGATCATCCGCACGCTCCAGCAGAAGATCGTCTCGCTGCAGCAGGAGGACCACAAGGAGCTCGGCGACTACGAGGCGAGGATCAAGGTCTTCCACGAATGCTCGATCACCGACCTGATTCTCGACAAGGGTCCAGGCGACGACGCGAGCGCGGAGCACGAGGCGACCGGAGCCACCGGAGGAGCCACCGGCAAGATCGCCGGCGCCTTCGGCTACTGGCGCGAGACCGGCAACTTCATCCTGTTCGAAGCGCCTGCCGTGGTCCTCGCGACCGGCGGCATCGGCAAGTCGTTCAAGGTGTCGTCCAACTCGTGGGAGTACACCGGCGACGGCCATGCGCTGGCGCTGCGCGCGGGCTCGGCCCTGATCAACATGGAGTTCATCCAGTTCCACCCGACCGGCATGGTCTGGCCGCTTTCGGTCAAGGGCATCCTCGTCACCGAGGGCGTGCGCGGCGACGGCGGCGTGCTCAAGAACTCCGAGGGCAAGCGGTTCATGTTCAACTACATCCCCCCGGTGTTCAAGGGCCAGTACGCGGAGACCGAGGAAGAAGCCGACCAGTGGCTCAAGGACAACGACTCCGCCCGCCGCACTCCTGACCTGCTGCCCCGCGACGAGGTGGCCCGGGCCATCGTGGCCGAGGTCAAGGCGGGCCGCGGCACCCCGCACGGTGGGGTCTACCTCGACATCGCCTCGCGCATGCCGACCGAGGAGATCAAGCGCCGACTCCCGTCGATGTATCACCAGTTCATCGAGCTGGCCGAGGTCGACATCACCAAGGACGAGATGGAGGTCGGCCCGACCTGTCACTACGTGATGGGCGGCATCGAGGTCGATCCCGACAGCGGCGGAGCGGCCACCCCCGGCCTGTTCGCGGCCGGCGAGTGCTCCGGTGGCATGCACGGTTCCAACCGACTGGGCGGCAACTCGCTATCCGACCTGCTGGTGTTCGGCAGGCGCGCCGGGCTCGGGGCCTCCGACTACGTGCGGGCGTTGACCGACCGGCCGAAGGTGTCGCAGGAGGCCCTCGACGAGGCCACCAAGATGGCGTTGGCGCCCTACGAAGCCCACGAGAATCCCGAGAACCCGTACACCCTGCACGCCGAGCTGCAGCAGTCGATGAACGACCTCGTGGGCATCATCCGCAAGGAAGACGAGATCCACGAGGCGCTCGCCAAACTCGACGAGCTCAGGGGCCGCTTGCAGAACGTCGCCGTCGAGGGTGGACGGGTCTACAACCCGGGCTGGCACCTGGCGATCGACATGCGCAACATGCTGCTGGTCAGCGAGTGCGTGGCCAAGGCCGCGCTGCAGCGCACCGAGAGCCGCGGCGGGCACACCCGCGACGATCATCCGGCGATGGACGCCAACTGGCGCAACACGCTGCTGGCGTGCCGCACGACGGAGGCGGCGACCAGCGAGGCGATGGTCCCCCGCGTCACCGTCGTCCCCGAGGAGCAGGTGCCGATGCGGCCGGACCTGCTGGAGTGCTTCGAGCTCTCCGAACTCGAGAAGTACTACACCGACGACGAACTGACCGCACACCCGGAACGGAAGGGCTGAACATGGCAGGATCCACCGGTCCATATCAAGCGAGCTTGCGGGTCTGGCGCGGTGACGTCGGCGGTGGCGAGTTGAAGGACTACACCGTGGAGGTCAACGAGGGCGAAGTGGTCCTCGACATCATTCACCGCCTGCAGGCCACCCAGGCCCCTGATCTCGCCGTGCGGTGGAACTGCAAGGCGGGCAAGTGCGGTTCGTGCTCGGCCGAGGTCAACGGCCGACCGCGGCTGATGTGCATGACCCGGATGTCGACGTTCGGCGAGGACGAAACCGTCACGGTGACCCCGCTGCGGACCTTCCCCGTGATGCGCGATCTGGTGACCGACGTGTCCTTCAACTACGAGAAGGCACGCCAGATCCCGTCGTTCACGCCGCCGAAGGATCTGCAGCCGGGCGAATACCGCATGCAGCAGGAGGACGTGAACCGGAGTCAGGAGTTCCGCAAGTGCATCGAGTGCTTCCTGTGCCAGAACGTCTGCCACGTGGTGCGCGACCACGAGGAGAACAAGGAGAACTTCGCAGGTCCGCGGTACCACATGCGCATCGCCGAGCTGGACATGCATCCGTTGGACACCGTGGACCGCAAGGACATGGCGCAAGAGGAGTTCGGGCTGGGCTACTGCAACATCACCAAGTGCTGTACCGAGGTCTGCCCAGAACACATCAAGATCACTGACAACGCGCTGATCCCGATGAAGGAGCGCGTCGCCGACCGCAAGTACGACCCGGTCGTGTGGCTGGGGAACAAGCTCTTCAAGCGGTGATCGGCTGGGCGAAGAGCCTGGCTTCGCGAACGTGAAGTGGCTGCGAGAATCCACCCGGAATCTCCCAGCCACTTCACGTTGGGGCGTACGCTCGTGACGGCGGCCAGTCAACGACGAAAGGCAGCAGCCACATGCAAGAAACCACCAGTATCAACGACATTCGCACCGCGATCCGCGAACTCTCCGTCCGCGCTCAGCTGGCCCGCAAGGAGGGCAGACCCGAGGACGCCGCAGAACTCGAGCGACGGATACAGGGCTATCGCGAGGAACTCAGCGCCCGCCCCTGACGCACCGGCGCTAGCCGCCGAGGCGGCGGAATGCGCTGCGGTGAAACACGATGGGCGCAACGTCGTCTTGCACGGTGATGTGATGAACCCGCAGCACGACGATCGTGTGATCCCCCGCCGGGACCTGCTGCTCGATGGCGCTCTCGAGCCACACGCTGGTGCCGTGAATGAACACCGCCCCCCGATCCGACGAGCGCGTCTCGAGCCCGGCGAAGCGGTCACCGGTCTTCGCGGCCAGCGTCTTCGCGGCGGCGTCGTGTGACTCGCCGAGCACGCTGATCCCGAGGAACGGCAGATCCTTCAGCTTGGGCCACGTCGTCGAGGTGTTCTGGACGCAGAACGACACCAGGGGTGGATCCAGGGACACCGGGACGAAGGTGCTCGCCGCCAGACCCACCCGGATTCCCTCCACCTCCGCGGCAATCGCGATCACACCCGACGGGAAGTGCCCGAAGGCCTCGCGCAGGGACGTCGGACTCAGGTCAGTGCCGGTCATAGCGACTCCATCTTCACACGTATCGGTGCGCGGCGGCCACGTCTGGGTGTGCCCGCAAGCGGCTCTTCCAGGCATTGCGGCCATACACCGAGAAGATCCGTTCGTTGGACGGGTCGGCGGTGACACCGCGTGCGTGGACGGCCAGGTCAACGGGCAGGGTGAGCACCGGGAACTGCGCGTCGAGGCGCGGGTTGAAGAAGTACGGCACGGAGATGCGCTCCCGCGCGGACAGCGTGACCCGGTGCTCGGTGGCGCGCAGGTAGCCGCCGCTCGCGATCTCGAGCATCTCGCCGATGTTGACGATGAACGCTCCGGGCAGTGGATCCACGTCGATCCACTCGCCGTCGGGGCCGCGCACCTCGAGCCCTCGACTTCCGGGTTCGGCGAGCAGCAGTGTCAGTACGCCCGCGTCTCGGTGCGCGCCGACGCCCTGGGGGCCGTCGGTCTGCGCGGGGTAGCGGACGATCTTGATCAGCGTCGCCGGGGTGTCCGCGAACGCGGCGTCGAAGGCGTCGTCGGGGCCGCCGAGGGAAGCCGCCCAGTGCCGCAACAACCGTCGTCCGACGTCGGCGAGCGCCGCATCCCACTCGGCCACGATGCCCGGCAGCTCCGGCAGTGCCGCGGGCCACTGGTTGGGCCCCTGCAAATGGAGATGGGGTTCGGCCGGGTCGGTCAGCGGAACCCGCTCCGGCCCGATGTCGATCTGTTCGCGCCAGTCAACGGCGCCACCGGTCAGCTCCCCGCCGAGACGGGTATATCCGCGAAAGTGCGGGCTGTTCACCATGGCCACCGCGTCCTTGTCGGGCTGCGGCAGCGCGAACAGCCGCCGCCCCGACGCGAGCACCCGCTCGGTCAGGTCATCGGAGACACCGTGACCGGTGAGGTGGAAGAAGCCGACCTCGTGCGCGACGGATCGCAACCGTTCCCGCAGCGCGGCGTGCTCGTCGCGCAGGTCGACGACGGGCAGCGCGGTATGGACCGAGGGCACCAGCCCATCATCGTCGCGACACCGCGCCGTGGCCACGGTCACGATCGGCGTGAACGCAACCCGATGCCCCGGGCGGTCTCAGGGCCTCAGTACGAACGCTGTGTTCGCGACTACGAAGATTGGGCCGCCGTGAACCGCGAAGCGCCGGCACTCGTCCCGCGAAATTTCAAGAGATGGAGCGCAAATCTAGTCCGCCCAGCGCGTGGCCTCGACCGCGTCGGGCAGGGGCGTGTGCAGCGGCACGTCGAGGCCGTCGTAGATGCCCGCCTTCTGGGTGGCCAGCCATTCGATGGCTCCGAGCAACCGGTTCGCAGCCGTGGTGTTGCCTCCGTCTACGCGCGTGCCACCTGGGACGTCGGCGCGGCTGACGATGGTCAGCTGAGGGTCGCCGTCCACGATGACGCGGTGATCGCCGACGCCCTCGTCGGGCTGCGGCCACTGTGGGGCGCACGCCGGGTCGATGCGCGTGATGTGGTCGACGACGATGCGCTGCTTGCCATCGGACCAGCCGATGACCTTGAGCCAGAACGCACCCTGGCTGCCCTTCTCGAAGTGGCCCATCACGTTGTCGACCGACTCCTCGAGAGGTAGTCGCTCGACGGTCTCGGTGATCTCGTCGATCTCCAGGCCAAGCCCACGGCCGATCAACCGGATGTTGCCGCCCCACACCATCGTCGGAACCGACGGCAGCAGCATCATCGGGACCTCGTCCATCGGCCCACCGAACCCGCAGCTCACCCGCACGGCATGGGGTTGGTCGTAGGTCGAGTAGTCGAAGATCTCCTGGCAGTAGATCGTCCGAATCCGGGTACAGAGGCCGGCGGCCATCACCGCCAGGGCGTCCTTGGCCCAGCCCGGGTCGACGCCGCTGACCAACAACGTGGAGCCACCCTCCTCGGCGGCGGCGGTCAGGCGGTCGACCCACTCCCGCGGCGCGGACCGCGGGTCGTAGAGGGAGTACAGCGACGGCGTTACGACGTGGGCACCCCCGCGCAGGCAACGCTCGATATCGGTCACGACCTCGTCGGGGCGGATGTCACCCGACGCCATGTAGGCCACCGCATCACAGGCCGCCAACGCCGCGTATGCGTCCATCGTGGCCACGACGCCGGTATCGGCGTCGAGGCCGGGGAACGTCGCTGCGTCGCGTCCTACCTTGGCCTCCGACGACGTGATGACGCCCACCAGTCGCAACCCGGGAAACGCCACCGTGGACCGGATCGCCGTGGCCCCCATGTTGCCCGTTCCCCATACCACCACGCGCCTCATTCGCCCCACCCTAGTGGGCGTGCTGGGGCCCCTAGTGGCAGACATCACAAGTTCGAGAAACGGCAGGTCAGGCCCCATCTTGGGCGGACGAGGCGGCCCCAATCAACCGTCGGGTTGGTTAGCCAGCACAAATTTGCTCGACAATGCTTTGCGATCAAGTTACCAGCCGGTATAGTTAGCCGCAGTTACTGGTGGGTAACTTCCCCCGAGTACCCAACCGCAGACGAAATCTCATCGAGGAGACATCGTGAGCCATTACAAGAGCAACGTCCGTGACCAGGAATTCAACCTGTTCGAGGTCTTCGGCCTGGACAAGGTTCTCGGCGAGGGCGCTTACAGCGATCTCGACGCCGACACCGCCCGCGAAATGCTCGCCGAGATCACCCGACTGGCCGAGGGCCCGATCGCCGACTCGTTCGCGGAGAGCGACCGCAACCCACCGGTCTTCGACCCCGAGACGCACACCGTGAAGCTGCCGGAGGCCTTCAAGAAGTCGGTCCGCACGATCATCGACGGCGGCTGGGACAAGATCGGCCTTGCCGAGGAGCTCGGCGGCATGCCGATGCCCCGCGCGCTGCAGTGGGCCCTGATGGAGCACGTGCTCGGCGCCAACCCCGCGGTGTACATGTACTCGATGGGCGCCGGCTTCGCGAGCATCTTCTACAACCAGGCCACCGAAGAGCAGAAGAAGTGGGCCGTGCTGGCCGCCGAGCGCGGCTGGACCTCGACGATGGTGCTCACCGAGCCCGACGCCGGTTCTGACGTCGGCGCCGGTCGGACCAAGGCCGTGCGGCAGCCCGACGGCTCCTGGCACATCGATGGCGTCAAGCGCTTCATCACCTCCGGCGACGCCGACGACATCGGCGAGAACATCCTGCACCTGGTGCTGGCCCGCCCCGAGGGTGCCGGAGCGGGCACCAAGGGTCTGTCCCTGTTCTTCGTGCCGAAGTACCACTTCGACTTCGAGACCGGCGAACCCGGCGAGCGCAACGGTGTGTTCGTCACCAACGTCGAGCACAAGATGGGCCTCAAGGTCTCCGCAACGTGTGAGCTGTCGCTCGGCCAGCACGGTGTTCCCGCCGTCGGTTGGCTCGTCGGCGAGGTGCACAACGGCATCGCGCAGATGTTCGAGGTCATCGAGCAGGCCCGCATGATGGTCGGCACCAAGGCCATCGCCACGCTGTCGACCGGTTACCTCAACGCACTTGAGTACGCCAAGACCCGCGTGCAGGGTGCCGATCTCATCCAGATGACCGACAAGGCCGCGCCGCGCGTGACCATCACGCACCACCCGGACGTGCGTCGGTCGCTGATGACCCAGAAGGCGTACGCCGAATCCCTGCGCGCGCTGTACCTGTATACCGCGACCTTCCAGGACGCCGAGGTTGCCAAGGCCGTACACGGGGTGGATCCCGAGCTCGCGGGCAAGGTCAACGACCTATTACTGCCCATCGTCAAGGGTGTCGGCTCGGAGCAGGCCTACGCCAAGCTCACCGAGAGCCTGCAGACCTTCGGTGGTTCCGGCTTCCTGCAGGACTACCCGGTCGAGCAGTACATCCGCGATGCCAAGATCGACTCGCTGTACGAGGGCACGACCGCGATCCAGGCGCAGGACTTCTTCTTCCGGAAGATCATCCGCGACAAGGGTGTTGCGCTCGGCTACGTCGGAGGTGAGATCGAGCAGTTCGTCGAGAGCGAGTCGGGCAACGGTCGACTCAAAGCCGAGCGCGAGCTGCTGGCGACCGCCCTGGCGGACGTCCAGGGCATGGCCGCCACGCTGACCGGCTACCTGATGTCGGCGCAGGAGAACCCGGCCAACATCTACAAGGTGGGCCTCGGCTCCGTGCGCTTCCTCATGAGCGTCGGCGACCTGGTGCTCGGCTGGCTGCTGCAGAAGCAGGCCGCCGTCGCCATCGCCGCACTCGACCAGGGTGCCTCCGGCGCGGACAAGTCCTTCTACGAGGGCAAGATCGCCGTCGCGTCGTTCTTCGCGAAGAGCTTCCTGCCGCTGCTGACCAGCACGCGTCTGGTGCTCGACAACATCGACAACGAGGTGATGGAGCTCGACGAGGCTGCGTTCTAAGTCTCGCTTGCGTTGCACCCCGAGTGGCCAGTTATTGCACATCAATTCGCGATTTGCGTATGACAAGTGGCCACTGGACGCCAGGAACCACTCAGTCGTCGAGGCTGCGCATAACGGCGCGGGTGCGCGCCCGCCCCTCGGGTGAGGTGTCGAAGGTGGCGCCGACGTACTCGTCGACTCCCGCTGCGCGCAGTTCGTCCAGGCGGTCCTTGACCGTCGCCTCGTCGCCGATGATCGCGGCGTCCTCGGGTCCGGTGTAACCCTCGCGGTCGAGCATGGCGCGGTAGGACGGGAGCACCCCATACATCGCGAACTGTTCGGCGGCCTGCTTGCGGGCGCCGTCGACGTCGTCGGTGACGCTCACCGGGAGCACCGCCACCACCCGCACCGCTTCCTCGGGACGGCCCGCGTCGGCGGCAGCTTGGCGCAGCGTCGGGCTGACATGGCCGGCCAGGGTCTTCGGCCCCGTCATCCAGGTACACGTTCCCGCCGTCCGACGGCCCGCGATCCTCAACAGCTGCGGACCCAGCGCCGCGATGTAGACGTCGGGTCGCGGCGCATCGCCGATCATCAATGCGCCACGAGTGGTGACGATCTCGCCGATCGCGGAAGCGGGCTCACCCGCCAGAAGCGGGAGGAGGCCGTCGAGGAATTCGTTCAGTCTGCGCACCGGCTTGTCCCATGGGATGCCCCACATGCCCTCGGTGACTGCCTGATGCGTCATGCCGAGGCCGAGGATGAACCGACCGTGCGAGACGAGGCTGACGGTCAGCGCTCGCTGTGCCATCTGCATCGGGTGCTGATTCTGGATGGGGACGACGCCGGTGGCCACCTCGATGTCGCCGACCTCGCGCAGCGCCACCGCCAGGACCGTGAGAAGGTCTGGCTCGTAGGGCAATTGGCTCATCCACAGCCGACGGAAGCCCTCCTCGCGCAGTTGCGCGAGGTTCTGCACGCATCCGTCGACGGGATTGTCGATACCCGCTCCGCTGAGTTGCCCGAACATGCTTACCTGCATGACTCGCACGCTCCCTTGCGTTCGCTTGGCCTACCTCGAAGCACCGACGTCGAAATCTGCGCCAGGGTCGTCGATTGCCGGCGTTCACGACCCTAGTGCAGAAGTCGACGCGCCTTCGGCGTTCAATGTCGAAGCATGACCACCGAAGCGGCTCGACTCGAGAACTTCGGGCCCAACTGGTTCGCGTCGGTGATGGGCACCGGGATCGTGGCGACGGCAGGTGCCACGCTGCCGATTCACGTTCCGGGCCTGCACGTGTTCTCCCGCGTCGTGTGGGTGGCGGCCGCCGTCCTGCTGGTGGTCCTGCTGGTGGCGGTGACGGTCCAGTGGTCTCGCCACCCGACGGTGGCGCGGGCCCATTCGCGGAATCCGCAGATGGCGCACTTCTACGGCGCCGCCCCGATGGCGTTGATGACGGTCGGGTCGGGGGCGATCCTGATCGGTAGAGATCTGATCGGGGCGCGCATCGCGGTCGACCTCGCCTGGGTGTTGTGGACCGCGGGCACGGTCGGCGGTCTCTTCACCGCGGCGACGATCCCGTTCCTGATGTTCACCCAACTCAACGTCGAGCCCGACGCGGCCTTCGGCGGCTGGCTCATGCCGGTCGTGCCGCCGATGGTGTCGGCCGCGGGGGGCGCCCTGCTGATCCCGCACATGGCGCCTGGCACCGGGCGCACCACCATGCTCTACGGCTGCTACGCGATGTTCGGACTCTCGCTGATCGCGGCGCTGATCATCATCAGCATGATCTGGAGCAGGCTGGCCCTGTACGGCACCTCCGGCACGGCGCGGGTGCCGACGCTGTGGATCGTGCTGGGCCCGCTGGGCCAGGGCATCACGGCGGCGGGCCTGCTCGGTACGGCAGCAGCGCTGGCAGTGCCAGCCGAACTCGCCAGTGCCATGAACGTCTTCGCCATCCTGTTCGGCGTCCCCGTGTGGGGCTTCGCGTTGTTGTGGATCGTACTGGCCACCGAGTTGACGGTGCGCACGTTGCGGCGCGGCATGCCGTTCGCTCTGACGTGGTGGAGCCTGACGTTTCCCGTCGGCACGTTCGTGACGGGTACGACGCAGCTGGCCGTGCACACCGGTCTGCCCGCGTTCAAGGTGGCGGCGGTGATCGCGTTCGTCGGGCTGCTCAGCACCTGGGGGCTGGTCGCCGTCAGGACCGCGCGGGGCAGCGTGGGCGGAAGCTTGTTCGTGCCGCCGCCGAACGCCGGCCCGGTGAAGGCGAAGAAGGACCCGCCGGTCCCGTCAAGCGGCTAGCGCGGGCAAAAAGTGGCCCCGTGTTGCCGTCGGGTCGGGGGGTCAGACGGCAACACGGAGCTACTACCCATATCGACGGCCCGCGCGAGCGCGTTACAGCCGTCCGGGAAGTATTCTCAAGCCTCCAAGATGGCCGTGACGCCCTGGCCGCCGGCGGCGCAGATGGAGATGAGGCCGCGCACCGGCTGGCCCGTCTCCGCCTTCTTCTCGGCGAGTTGCTTGGCCAGTTGCGCGACGATGCGGCCGCCGGTCGCGGCGAACGGATGACCGGCGGCCAGCGAGGAGCCGTTGACGTTCAGTTTGGTCCGGTCGATCGAGCCGAGGGCGGCGTCGAGGCCGAGTCGCTCCTTGCAGTACTCCTCGGAGTCCCAGGCCGCGAGGGTGGCGAGCACGACCGACGCGAACGCCTCGTGAAACTCGTAGTAGTCGAAGTCTTGCAGCGTCAACCCGTTTCGGGCCAACAGCCGCGGCACCGCGTAGGTGGGCGCCATCAGCAGGCCGTCGTCGCCGTTGACGTAGTCGACCGCGGCCGTCTCGCCGTCGACGAAGTAGGCCAGCACGGGCAGCTTGCGCTCGGCCGCCCACTCCTCGGTCGACAGCAGCGCCAATGACGCACCGTCGGTCAAAGGAGTCGAGTTGCCCGCCGTCATGGTTGCGTCGCCGTTCTTCACGCCGAACACCGGCTTGAGATTGGCGAGCTTCTCGGCCGTCGAGTCGGCGCGCAGGTTGTTGTCGCGGTACAGGCCGAGGAACGGGCTGACGAGATCGTCGAAGAACCCGCGATCGTAGGCGGCGGCCATGTTCTGGTGGCTGGCCGCGGCGAGTGCGTCCTGGTCGACGCGCTTGACGCCCATCTGCTTGGCGGTGACGGCCGCGTGCTCACCCATCGACATCCCGGTACGGGGTTCGCCGTTGGTGGGGATCTCGACACCGACTGCGGCGGGCAGTCGACCGACGAGCTTCAGCCTGTCGACGTTCGACCTGGCACGGCGCAGACCCAGCAGCACGCGGCGGAGATCGTCGCCGAAGGCGATGGGCGCGTCCGAGGTGGTGTCGACACCTCCGGCTGCGGCCACGTCGTACTGACCGAGCGCGATGCCGTTGGCGACCGCGATGGTCGACTGCAGGCCGGTGCCGCAGGCCTGTTGCAGGTCGTAGGCGGGCGTGTACGGTGACAGCGCGCTACCGAGCACGCACTCGCGCATCAGGTTGAAGTCGCGGCTGTGCTTGAGCACCGCGCCTCCGACGACGGCGCCGAGGCGTTCACCCTTGAGGCCGAACCTGTCGACGAGGCCGCCGAGGGCGGCGGTGAACATGTCCTGGTTCGACGCGTTGGCGTACGCGCCGTCAGAGCGCGCGAAGGGAATCCTGTTGCCACCGAGAATGGCTACTCGACGGGCTGCCTTGGTGTCGGCCACAGTTCCTCCAGTACCTTCCTGTGCATTGACGAGGGACGTCAGTGTCGAGGGTCATACTACCCACCGTTCTTACTCTGGAGTAAGTTCGTGACCGATACGACAGTGTCTCCCCGCAAACGGGGTACCCCCTGCCCGAACTCAATACCCGTTTCTTCTCGAAAGGCAGCTCAGTGGCTTCCGACCTGTTCTCGCAAGTGGTCAACTCCGGTCCAGGGTCATTCCTGGCCAAGCAACTCGGCGTCCCGCAGCCCGAAACCCTGCGCCGCTACCGTGTGGGTGAGCCGGCGCTGGCCGGGCCGCTGCTGATCGGCGGCGAGGGCCGCGTCGCCGAACCACTGCGCACCGCACTGGCCGAGGACTACGACCTGGTCGGGGACAACCTCGGCGGACGCTGGGCCGACTCGTTCGGCGGACTGGTCTTCGACGCGACCGGCATCACCACCCCCGAGGGCCTCAAGGCACTGCGCGACTTCTTCACCCCGCTGCTGCGCAACGTCGGCTCCTCCGGTCGCATCGTCGTCATCGGCACCACCCCCGATCAGACGGGCAGCGTCGACGAGCGCATCGCCCAACGCGCACTCGAGGGCTTCACCCGGTCGCTCGGCAAGGAACTGCAGCATGGCGCGACCATCGGATTGGTCTACCTCGCCGCGGATGCCAAGCCCGCGGCGACCGGCGTGGAGTCGACCATGCGATTCCTGCTGTCGGCGAAGTCCGCGTACGTCGACGCGCAGGTGTTCTACGTCGACGCCCAGGACTCGGTGCCACCCGCCGACTGGGACAAGCCACTGGACGGCAAGGTCGCGCTCGTGACCGGCGCGGCCCGCGGCATCGGCGCCGAGATCGCCAAGGTGTTCGCCCGCGACGGCGCCAAGGTGGTCGCGATCGACGTGGAAGGCGCAGCCGAGGCACTTGCCGAGACCGCGACGAAGGTGGGCGGCACCGCACTGGCCCTCGACGTCACCGCGGCCGACGCCGTCGACCGCATCACCGAGCATCTGCGCGAGCACTACGAGGGCAAGGCCGACGTTCTGGTCAACAATGCCGGCATCACCCGCGACAAGCTGCTCGCCAACATGGACGACGGGCGCTGGGATTCGGTCGTCGCGGTCAATCTACTTGCCCCGCAACGACTTGCCCAGGGCCTGGTGGACAACGGCACGATCGGCGAGGGCGGCCGCATCGTCGGGCTCTCCTCGATGGCGGGCATCGCCGGCAACCGTGGACAGACCAACTACGCCGCCACCAAGGCGGGCATGATCGGCATGACGCAGGCTCTGGCCCCGGTCTTCGGCGAGAAGGGAATCACGATCAACGCCGTCGCGCCGGGATTCATCGAGACCAAGATGACGGAGGCGATCCCGCTAGCCACCCGTGAGGTGGGCCGTCGACTCAACTCCCTGTTCCAGGGCGGCCAACCCGTCGACGTCGCCGAGGCCATTGCCTACTTCGCCAGCCCCGCGTCGAATGCCGTCACCGGCAACACCATTCGCGTGTGTGGCCAGGCCATGTTGGGAGCGTGACATGAGTCAGCCCAGCGGGCGGAAGAACATGCTGTTGGCCGCGGCGGGCGCGCTGCCGTTCGTCTCGCGCGGCGACACCGTCCCCGACCGGACGGTCACCGTCGAAGACCTCGCCATCGACCCGGCCAACGTCGCCGAGTACGCCGCGGTGACCGGGTTGCGGTTCGGCGACTCGGTACCGCTGACCTACCCGTTCGCCCTGACGTTCCCGTCGGTGATGTCACTGGTCAGCGGTTTCGACTTCCCCTTCGCCGCAATGGGATCGGTGCACGTCGAGAACCACGTCACCCAGTACCGGCCGATCGCCGTCACCGACACCGTCGGCGTCAAGGTGCATGCGGAGAATCTGAGGGAGCACCGCAAGGGCCTGCTGGTCGACCTCGTCACCGACGTCAGCGTCGGCAACGAGACCGCGTGGCACCAGGTGACGACGTTTCTCCATCAGCAGCGGACCAGCCTGTCCGATGAGCCGAAGCCGGAGCAGCGCAAGCAGAAGAAGCTCCCGCCGCCGAATGCGGTGCTGCACGTGACGCCGGGCCAGATCCGCCACTATGCATCCGTCGGGGGAGACCACAACCCGATCCACACCAGCTCCATCGGGGCGAAGCTGTTCGGTTTCCCGACTTCGATCGCCCACGGCATGTTCAGTGCCGCTGCCGTATTGGCCAACATCGAGGGCCAGTTCCCCGATGCCGTCAAGTACTCGGTGCGCTTCGGCAAACCGGTGTTGCTGCCCGCTCGCGTCGGCCTCTACGTCGACCGCGTGTCGAACGGCTGGGAGTTGGCGCTGCGCAACCTGTCCAAGGGCTACCCGCACCTGACGGGATCGGTGACCGCGCTCTAGGTGCCGAAGGGCTATCCGGTGGCCGCGGGTATCACCGGAGCATCGGCGGGTCTGCCCTTCAGGCCGCGCCAGAACAGGTTGATCATCAGCTCGGCGGCCTCGTGCACCTCGGCGTCGCCGGTGCTGACCCTGGTCGCCACGGCCTCGCCCGCACCCACCAGTGCGACGGCCGTCATGTCGAAGTCGTTGTCCGGCTCAGGATTTCGCGTGCCGGACTGAAGCAGCCTGCCGACGAGGTCGATGATGCGCTCACGACCCTCACGCACCGTGTGCGCGAACGCCTGACTGCTGGTGGCCTGCGTATAGAGCACCATCCAGGACGCGCGGTTGGTGTCGATGTAGCTGAGGAACGCCACCACTGCGTTGCGCAGGAGATCCTTGGGGCTTTGCGTGAAGTCGATGTCGGCGCGCACCGAGTCCACGAATCGACCCAGCTCACGATCGAGGCAGGCGCCGAACAGCTCCTCCTTGGAGCCGTAGTACAGGTACAGCATCGGCTTCGAGATCTCGGCTTGCGCGGCAATCGCGTCCATCGACGTCTCGTGGTAGCCGTTCACCGAGAACATCTGCACGGCGGCGTCGAGCATCTGCTGCTCACGCACCGCGCGCGGCAACCGCTTCGTTCCACCTGCCATCAGCCAAGGGTAAGCAATTGCGCCCGGTTCAGCTGCCGCAGCGTGGACTCTTGCCCTTGAGCGCGGCGATTCGCAGCACCGAGCCGTCGACCTTCTTCATGTCCAGCTCGCCCGCGTCGATGGCGGCCTCGAGCGCGTCGAGCACCCCGGGAACCTCGTCGGTGGTGATCCAAAGGGCGATGTCGGCGCCCGCCTGCAGCGCCTTGAGAGCGGCCTGGGCCACCGTGTACTGCTGATTGATGGCGCCCATGCTGGAGATGTCGTCGGTGAACACCACGCCGTTGAACGGCAGGCCGCCGTATCCGCCGGTGCGCAGCAGGTCGTAGGCGGCGGGACTCAGGCTGGCCGGATCGGCGCCGGTGAGTCCGGGGACCTGCATGTGGCCGACCATCACCGCGGTGCCTGGCAACTGGGCCAGCTCGCGGTAGGGAGCCAGGTCGTTGGTCATCAGCTCGGAGAGCGGCGGGGTCATCACGCCCCCCAGATGCGAGTCACCGGACGCGTGACCGTGACCGGGGAAGTGCTTGAGCACCGGCGTGATTCCCGCTTCGAGGAGCCCGCGTGCGTAGGCACCCGCGTACTCGGTGACCTTCGCGGGGTCGGCGCTGAACGAGCGGTCGCCGATCACGGTGTCGTCGTCCTGATCGGAGACGTCGACGACGGGGGCGAAGTCGACGGTGATGCCCTGCTCCTTCATCGCCCAGCCGCGCGCGAGTGCGATGTCATGCACCTGCTGCGCGGTCACCGTCTGGCCGAGGACGCGGGCCGACTCCTGCACCCCGATGATGCTCTTGAGCCGCGAGACGCGCCCGCCCTCCTCGTCGGTGCTGACGGCCAAGGGCAGCGGGCTGGCCGAGGCGACAATCTCCTTCAGCGGATCGCCCAGCATGGTCAGGTCCGTCCAGCTGCCGATCATGATGCCGCCGACGTGGTCCTTGGCCACCACCGCGCGCGCGTCGTCGGCGCCCGTGACGCCGACCATCAGTAGTTGGGCCAGCTTGTCGCGCGTGGACATGGCCGCCAGCAGCGCGTCACCCTCTCCGCACGCAGGCGCTTCGGGCGGCGGCAGGGCCGCGGAACTGGCCGCCGTCTCGCTCGCTGCGGACGGTTCCGGCGCGTCGGCCGACGCGCTGCGGTGCTTGACGAAGTACACGCTGCCCACCACGACGGCCGCGATGACGACAAGCGCGAGCACTATCGACGCGATGGTGGTTCGTTGGCTGGAACCCGTGGAGTCATCTTTCGCGTTACGGCCCAGTGGCATGGGCCGAATCGTAGCGTGCAGGGTTGGCAACGCCCGCCGCCGTGCTGGGTAATCTCGCGCATATGCCGCTGCGATCGGGGGACGTGTTCGCGGGCTACACCGTGGTCCGCCACCTGGGTGCGGGCGCCATTGGCGAGGTGTATCTGACCGCGCATCCGCGAACGCTGCGTCAGGACGCCCTGCGGGTGCTGCCCGCCTCGATGTCGGCCGACGAGCAGTTCCGCGCCAGGTTCCGGCGGCACGCCGACATGGCCGCGACGCTGTGGCACCCGCACATCGTGGGCGTGCACGACCACGGCGAGGACCAGGGTCGGCTGTGGCTGGCGATGGACTTCGTCGACGGCACCGACGCGGGCGCGCTGCTCCGAGACAGATACGACACCGGCATGCCCGCCGATCAGGTCCTCGACATCGTCACGTCGATCGCCGACGCGCTGGACTACGCGCACGAACGGCGCTCGGTGCATGGCGACGTCACCGCGGCCAGCGTCCTGCTCAGCGGTGACGGGCGACGACGAGTCCTGTTGACGGACTTCGGCATTCCGCGAACCGTCGAGGACACCGACCGCGGGGACGACCAGTACGGCCTGGCGGCCGCTGTGTACCACCTGCTGTGCGGGTCGCCGCCCGAGGCGGACACCTTCCCGAAGTCGGTGGCCCCGCTCGGCGACACCCGCCAGGATCTCGCCGCATTCGATCCCGCCCTGATGCGCGCGATGGCGGCAGACCCTCGCGAGCGGTTCGACGCGTGCCTGGACTTCGCGGCCGCACTGCGCGACGCAGCGACCGCCGCGACGCAGGCCCGACGCGTCGTCGACCCGGCGGCCCATGCCCCCACCGAACACCTGGCGAATCCGACGACGGGCTCGGGCATGCCCGCCGTCTTCGTCGCTGCCTGGTCGGCGGAGGAGCCGACTCCGGAAACGCAGTTCGAGCCCGAGTTCGCGCCGACGATGGCGGCCAGTCAGCTATCCGACCCCTCGTACCCGCCACCACCGGTCGACGAGCCGCCCTTCGACGAACCGCCCGTCGAAGCGGGTGCCACGCGCATGGGCCGGGTGTGGGCGTTCACCGGAGTGGCCGCGCTCCTCGCGCTCATCGTCGTACTCGTCGTGGTCGTCGCGCGCGGCGGAAGCGACGACCCATCCGGCCCGACCGCCGACCCGCCACCGTCGAGCAGCACCCAGCCGCCGTCAGATCAAGCCGCCACCACCGGAGTGGGAGGCCGGCCCAGGCCTGCCTCGATCCGGGGTGCCGATCCGACGGGTGAGGACTGCGAGGGCGGCTTCCAGGTCACCGGTCAAGCGGGATGGGCGAGCCAGGGGGTCCGCGGCAGCCCTTCTGCCTCGTGCTTCTTCGTCGGCAGTGTACTGAAGGCCTACTGGGATGCCGCCGACCCGAGCCGCGAGCCACGATCCGTCGTCGCCGCAGGCGCGATCCCTTGTGCGGAGGGCGCGGCCTGCGTCGGCGACGACTTCTTCGTCACCTGCTCGGCCGAGGGTTCCGACCCGTGGATCACCTGTCGTGCGGGTCGCGACGCGGTCGTCGTTCTCTATTGAATCTGGCTGCTTGCGGCTGCCCACCGCCCGCGGTGCTACCTTGGCCGGGTGGAACGGTTCGTCTTGCCCGCTGCGGCCAGCATCGTCGTCGGACTGTTGCTGGGTGCCGCCGCCGTCTTCGGGGTAACGCTCATGGTTCAGCAGGACACGAAGCCTCCGCTGCAGGCGGGCGATCCGGGGTCGTCCGTGCTCAACAGGGTCGAGTACGGCGACCGGACCTAATCCCGGGTCGCTACGCTCCTGCACTCCGAACCCGAACCCCTGGTCGCCACACCCCTGAGCCGTCGCTGGTTGTGGCTCGTCGGAGCCGTCGCTCTGGCGCTGACATTCGCACAGTCGCCAGGACAGATCTCCCCCGACACCAAGCTCGACCTGACCGCCAACCCGCTGCGTTTCCTGGCCAGGGCAGGCGACCTGTGGAACAGCGACCTGCCGTTCGGGCAATCGCAGAACCAGGCCTACGGCTACCTCTTCCCGCACGGTGCGTTCTTCCTGGCCGGCGACGTCCTCGGGCTGCCCGGCTGGGTGACGCAGCGGCTGTGGTGGGCGCTGCTGCTGGTGGTGGGGTTCTGGGGCGTCATCCGATTGGCCGAGGCCCTCAACGTCGGCACCCCCACCTCGCGGGCCATCGCGGCGCTCGCGTTCGCGCTGTCACCGCGGGTGCTGACGACGCTCGGCGCCATCTCGTCGGAGACCCTGCCGATGATGCTGGCGCCGTGGGTGCTGCTGCCGGTGATCCTGGCGCTGAGGGGAACGGGTTCGGTGCGCATGCTCGCGGCCAGATCCGGGATGGCCGTCGCGCTGATGGGCGCCGTCAACGCGGTGGCCACCCTGACGGCCTGCCTGGCTGCGCTGATCTGGTGGGCAGCCCATCGCCCGAACAGGCTGTGGTGGCGGTTCACCGCGTGGTGGGCGCTGTCCGGGGTGCTCGCCGTCACCTGGTGGGTGGTGGCGCTGTTCCTGCTCGGCCGGATCAGCCCGCCGTTCCTCGACTTCATCGAATCCTCCGGCGTGACCACGCAGTGGCTGTCGCTGGTGGAGGTGCTGCGCGGGACGTACAGCTGGACGCCGTTCGTCGCGCCGAACGCGACCGCCGGGGCGTCTCTGGTCACGGGGTCGGTCGCCGTGCTGGCGACGACGCTGGTGGCCGCGGCCGGGCTGGCCGGGCTGGCCCTGCGGTCGATGCCTGCCCGCGGCCGGCTGATCGCGATCCTCCTCGTCGGCGTCGGCTTGTTGGCGGTCGGCTACTCCGGGGGCCTCGGAAGTCCGTTCGCCCACTACCTGCAGGCCTTCCTGGACGCCGACGGCACGCCACTGCGCAACGTGCACAAACTCGAGCCGTTGATCCGGCTGCCGCTGGTGCTGGGCATCGCGCATCTGCTGAGTCACGTTCCGCTCCCGGGCAGTGCCCCCCGACCCGAGTGGCTGCAGGCGCTGGCCCATCCCGAGCGCGACAAGCGAGTCGCCGTCGGCGCCGTGGTCCTCGTCGCGCTGTCGGTGGCCACGTCGCTGGCGTGGACCGCGCGACTGACCCCGCCGGGCACGTTCACCGCGATTCCGCAGTATTGGCACGACGCCGCGGACTGGCTCGACGAGCACAATCAACCCGACCCGGGCCGGGTCCTGGTGGTTCCCGGAGCTCCGTTCGCGACCCAGGTGTGGGGCAACAGTCACGACGAGCCGTTGCAGGTGCTGGGCGGCAGTCCATGGGGGGTGCGTGACTCGATTCCGTTGACGCCGCCGGAGACCATCCGCGCCCTCGACTCGGTGCAGCGGCTGTTCGCCGCGGGCAGGCCGTCCGCCGGCCTCGCCGATACCCTTGTCCGGCAAGGCATTTCCTACCTCGTCGTGCGAAACGATCTCGACCCGGAGACCTCGCGGTCGGCCCGTCCGCTGCTGGTGCACCGCGTCGTCGACGGTTCGCCCGGGCTGACGAAGGTGGCTCGGTTCGGCGATCCCGTCGGTCCCGGCACGCTGGAGGGCTTCATCACCGACAGCGGGCTGCGGCCGCGCTATCCGGCGGTGGAGATCTACCGGGTCGACGGCGCCAAGTCGCTGCGGCCGTATCTGACGGATGCCGACGCGATGGCCCGGGTCGACGGCGGCCCGGAGGCGTTGCTTCGAATCGACGAGCGACGCCGGCTGCTGGGCCAGCCACCGCTCGGTCCGATGCTGCTGACGGCTGATGCCCGCGCTGCCGGGTTGCAGACACCCGTCGTCACGGTCACCGACTCACCGGTGGCCCGCGAAACCGACTACGGCCGCGTCGACGACCACTCGTCGGCCGTTCGTGCGCAGGGAGATTCGCGCAGAACGTTCAACCGCGTCATGGACTACCCCGCCGGTGACGCCGCCCCCGTCTACGGCCGGTGGCCGGGCGGCAGGCTGTCGGTGTCGAGCTCGGCGGCGGACTCCACCGCCCTGCCGAACGTTGCGCCCGCGACCGGCGCGGCGGCCGCCATCGACGGGGACCCCGCGACCAGCTGGGTGTCAAACTCGCTGCAAGCGGCTGTGGGGCAATGGCTTCAGGTCGACTTCGACTACCCGATCGCCAACGCGGCGGTCTCCATCACGCCGAGCGCCACCGCCGTCGGGGCACAGGTGCGACGCATCGAGGTCTCGACCGCCACCGGTACCAGCACCCTGCGCTTCGACCAGGCGGGCAAGCCGTTGTCGGCCGCACTCCCGATGGGCGAGACCCCATGGGTGCGGTTCACGGCCGTGGCGACCGACGACGGCTCTCCGGGCGTCCAGTTCGGTATCACCGACTTCACCATCACCCAGTACGACGCGTCCGGGTTCGCTCAGCCGGTCAGCCTTCGGCACACCGTCGACGTGCCCGCGCCGCCCTCGGGTTCGGTTGTCGCACAGTGGGATCTGGGTTCGGAGCTGCTCGGTCGCCCGGGGTGCGCGGACGGACCCGACGGGGTGCGGTGCGCCGCGACCATGGCTCTGTCACCCGAGGAGCCGGTCAACCTCAGCCGCACGCTGTCGGTGCCCGAGGCCTTGGCGGTGACGCCGACGGTGTGGGTGCGGGCGCGACAGGGACCCAACCTCGCCGACCTGATCGCAGAACCGGGCACCGCCCGCGCTGGAGGTGACGCCGATCTAATCGACGTGCTCGGCTCCGCCTACGCCGCAAGCGATGGCGACCCGCGCACCGCGTGGACCGCCCCGCAGAACATCGTGCAGCACCGCACCGCGGGCAATCTGACGCTGAAACTCCCCCGGCCGACGGAGGTCGCCGCGTTGCAGCTGACGCCCAGTCCCTCGGAGTTGCCGGCACACCCCACGTTGGTCGCCATCGACCTCGGCGACGGCCCGCAGGTGAGGCCACTGGAGGCCGACGGCCCGCAAACCGTGCGACTGAACCCTCGCGTGACCGACACCGTCAAGATCTCGATCCTCGACTGGAACGACGTCATCGACCGCACCGCACTGGGTTTCGACCAGGTCAAGCCGCCGGGGTTGGCCGAGGTCACCGCGTTGGACGGGCGCGGCGCCCCGATCGCCGCCCCCGACGCGACGCGCAACCGCGCCCGCGCGATCAGCATGCCCTGTGGCAAGGGTCCGATCATCGGCGTTGCCGGACAGTTCGTCCAGACGTCGCTGAACACCACGGTCGGCGCACTCCTCGACGGTGAACCCGTCGCGGCCAAGCCCTGCGGGCCGCCGACGATCGCGTTACCCGCGGGTGAGCAGGAGTTGGTGGTCAGCCCCGGCCCGGCGTTCGTCGCCGACGGCGTGCAGCTGGCCGGCCCGCTGGCGGCGCGATTGTCCAGTGCCCCAATGACTCCCACGCAGACGACGCAATGGCAGGCCGACCACCGCGAGGCCGACGTGACCGCGTCGGATGCGCAGCGGGTGCTGGTGGTACCAGAGAGCATCAACCCCGGCTGGACCGCGCACGCGTCGGACGGCACCGTACTGAGACCGATCACGGTCAACGGCTGGCAGCAGGGCTGGGTCTTGCCCGCGGGCACGTCGGGCACCGTCACCCTCGACTTCGCCTCCAACACCACCTACCGCGTCGGACTGTTCGGCGGCCTGGCCCTGCTCCCCCTGCTGCTGCTGCTCGCCTTCGTCCCCGTCCGTCGAGAGCGGGTGCCGAGTGATCCCGCCCGCCCGTGGCAACCGGGGCCGCTCGGCGCGGGCGCCGCGGTGCTGGCGGTCGGATTCCTGGTCTCGGGATTCGTCGGCATCGTGGTCGTCGGCGCCGCCATCGGACTGCGCTACCTAATGCGGTCGAGGCCGTTGGTGTCGGACCGGGCGACGCTCGGCGCCGCGGCGGGCGGGCTGATCCTGGCGGGAGCCGCGCTCAGCAGATACCCGTGGCGGTCGGTCGACGGTTACATCGGCCACGCGTGGGGCGTGCAACTGCTGGCGCTGATCTCGGTGGCTGCGCTGGCGGCCTCGGTGGTGCCGAACAGTCGCCCAACGTGACGCCACTGCGAATTCCGGGCGGATTCTTCGCAGTGGTTTCACGTTCGGCGCCCCAGATCGTCCCTACCATCGGGTGAGTGTCACTTCTCAACACCGCGCGCGGAGCCATCGACGTCACCGACCTGGGCGTCACGCTCATGCACGAGCACGTGTTCATGATGACCACCGAGATCATGGAGAACTATCCCGAGAGCTGGGGGGACGGGGCCAAGCGCGAGGCCGACGCGATCGCGCGGCTCAACGAGCTCAAGTCGCGCGGCGTCGACACCATCGTCGACCTCACGGTCATCGGCCTCGGGCGCTACATCCCGCGCATCGCTCGCATCGCGGCGGCGACGGAGCTGAACATCGTCGTCGCCACCGGTCTCTACACCTTCAACGACGTTCCGATGTACTTCCACTACCTGGGACCCGGCGCAGCGCTCGGCGGTCCGGAGATCATGACCGAAATGTTCGTCCGCGACATCGAGCACGGCATCGCCGATACCGGTGTGAAGGCGGCGATCCTCAAGTGCGCCACCGACGAGCCGGGTGTGACGGCGGGCGTCGAGCGGGTGCTGCGTGCCGTCGCTGCCGCGCACCGTCATACCGGCGTGCCGATCTCGACCCACACGCACGCCGCCACCCGGCGCGGTCTCGAACAGCAGCGGATCTTCGCCGAGGAGGGCGTCGACCTCAGCCGCGTCGTCATCGGCCACTGCGGTGACACCACCGACATCGCCTACCTCGAGGAACTGCTCGCCGAGGGCGCCTATCTCGGCATGGACCGCTTCGGGGTGGACGCGTTCCTGGGTTTCGAGGATCGCGTCAACACCGTGGCGACGATGTGCGAACGCGGCCACGCCGACAAGATGGTGTTGTCTCACGACGCCTGCTGCTACTTCGACGCGCTACCGGAGGCGACATTGCCCGTCGCACTGCCCAATTGGCACTACCTGCACATCCACAACGACGTGATTCCCGCGCTCAAGCAGCGCGGCGTCACCGACGAGCAACTCACCACCATGCTCGTCGACAACCCGCGGACGATCTTTGCCACCCAGGGCGGTTACTGACGTGGTCGAGGGCATTGCACCGATCAGCACTCAGGTCTCGGCGCTGGCGGCCGCCGACCCCGACGCGCCCGCCGTCACGTGTGACGGCCGCACCCTGACCCGTGCCGAACTCGACGCCTCGACCAACCGACTGGCCCGCGCGTACGCCGAACTCGGCGTCGGGGTCGGCGATTACGTGTCGATCGCGATGCCCAACTCGATCGAGTGGCTTCAGTCGGTTGTCTCATGCTGGAAGCTGGGTGCGGTTCCGCAACCGTTGTCGGCGCGACTGCCCGACGCGGAGTTCACCGGCATCCTCGATTTGAAGCCGCGGGCATTGATCGTCGGCCGCGTGGACCCGCGCGGTGAAGTGCCCAGCGTGCCAGCCGACTTCGTGCCGGACGCCGCCCTGTCCGACGCACCGTTGCCCGAGGCCGTATCACCGGTGTGGAAGTCGATGACCTCGGGTGGCAGCACGGGACGACCGAAGCTGATCGAGGCGGGCGGCGACAGCCGTCTTCCGCCGGTGAGCGGTCTTCCGCTCGGCATGCAGGACGGTGACGTCAACCTGCTGTCTGTGCCGCTGAGTCACAGCACCGGATTCAACACCGCCGCATCGGGTCTGCTGATGGGTCACCACCTGGTGGTCATGCCGCGCTTCGAACCGCGGGAGTTCCTGCGTCTCATCACCGAGCATCGCGTCACGTTCCTGGCCACCGTCCCGACCGTGATGCAACGCCTGCTGCCCGTCTACCGCGCCGAGGCCGGCGCCTACGACCTGTCCTCGATCCGACGGTTCTGGCATCTCGCCTCGCCGTGCCCGCCCGCCATCAAACAGGCGTGGATCGACATCCTCGGGCCGGAGGCCGTCTGGGAGTTGTACGGCGGCACCGAACTTCAGGCCCTGACCTTCGTCTCGGGGACCCAGTGGCTGGAACATCCCGGCTCGGTGGGTGTCGTCGTCGCGGGTGAGATGAAGGTGCTCGACGACGACGGGAACGAGTGTCCGCCCGGCGTGGTGGGCGAGGTCTACATGCGGCCGGCTCCCGGCAGCGCGCCGACCTATCGTTACGTCGGCACGACCGCCAAGAGCCGAGACGGCTGGGACTCGCTCGGCGACCTCGGCTACTTCGATGCCGACGGCTATCTCTACCTCTCCGACCGACGCGTCGACATGTTCACCGTCGGTGGTCGCAACGTGTACCCAGCCGAGATCGAGTCGGCACTAGCCGAGCACCCGGACATCCTGTCCTGCTTGGCCGTTGGCATACCCGACGAGGACCTGGGGCAGGTGCCGCACGCGTTGGTGCAGGTCGCGACCGACCTGGACGAGCCAGCGGTGCGCGAGTTCCTCTCGGAGCGACTGGCCGGCTACAAGGTGCCGCGCACGGTCGAGTTCGTGGACCGGCCGTTGCGAGACGATGCGGGCAAGGCCCGACGTTCAGCCGTCCGCGACGAGGTCATCGCGCGACTGCAGGCTCGGGCGAGTCGCTGACCGAGCTGTCCAGCGGCGTCACGTCGTGCCGTCTCTCCCATCGCCGCAACGCGTTCCGGCACGGCGACTCGACGAGCGCGTAGCTCACCGCCGCGATCGCGAAGCCGAACACCAGCGTCAGCGCCAGCACCACCGGCATGTGCCCGTTGAACGGGAACTCCCCGATCACCGGAAACACCATCGCCAACGCCGCGAGGTGCCAGACGAACAATCCGTAGGACCAACGCCCGAGCGTCACCATCGTCGTACTGCCCAGGATCCGGTGCGACGCGTCCGGCCGGTCGAGCACCAGTGGCGCCAGCAGTGCGCCCGCGACCACCGCACCCATCGACACCTTGATGAGGAACTGCCCCAGCGTGCCCGGTGCCAGACCCGCGGGGCCGGCCAGCGGCGACGCGGCAAGCGCGAATGCGGTGAGTGCGACGACCGCCATCAGGATCCGGCGGCGAGCGAGGCGGTGCGCCCACCCCACCGGGCTGACGGTCAGTTCGGCGATCAGCATGCCCGCAGCGAACCAGGAGAAGAACGCGGGCGGCCACGTCAACGGGTTGACGCCGAACGGCACCGAGAAGGGGATCAGCCCCCACGCGAAACTGGCCAGGGCGACCCCGGCGATCGCCGGCATCCGGGCGCGCACCGGCAGCCGTCGCGCCAACAGCGCCAGGAACGGCAGCGCCAGATAGAAGCTGGCCTCGACCGAGAGGCTCCACATCTGCGTCAGACCGGACGTCAACGTCAACGGCACGTAGATCTGCGTCAGCGTCAGATTGGCCAACCACACCGTCAGGTCGGCGTTGGCATCGGGGAAGAGGGTGAGAATCACCACCACGGCCACCAGATAGCCCGGCATGATGCGCACGATTCTGGACCGCAGGTAGTGGCCCGCCGGCGGGACGTGCCGCATCCCGCGCGCCGCCGCGGCGTGACCTCGCCACAGCAGGAAGCCCGACAACGCGAAGAACACGGCGACCGCCAGATCGAAGCGCCCGAGCAGGCGCCCCGTGCTCCACGTGGTGTGCCCGGTCTGAAAGCCCACGTGCGTGATCACCACGCCGATGGCGGCACACGCGCGCATGCCCTCGACCGCGGGCAAGAAGCTGCGCGTGCCGGAGACACTTCCCGGGTCGCTGCGTTCTGGACTCCCGCTCACGTCGCCCAGTGTGCCCGATGACCTTGCACTCAGCACCGGCCTCTGCGTTGGGCTGTTAGGGTCGAGCAGGTTTGCCCCAGCTGCCTTAGGGCAGGTGGCGGCGTGGGGTGGAGTCGTCTCGCGACGAGAGGAGGCACGGTTTGAACCGCGCTGTGGCGCTGCGTATCGCAGCGTGCGGACTCATGGGACTCGGTGCCGCCCTGTTGATCGCAGCTCTTCTGCTGTCCACCTACACCGAGGGCAAGATCGCGAAGATCCCGCTCGACATCGACACCACACTGGTCAGCGATGGCACCGGAACGGTCTTCGACCCCGCCTCGCTGAACACTCAGAAGTTCGTGGTGGACAGGAACGCGCCCGTCGCCTTCCAGCAGCAGATCAGCGTCGAGGCGCCGTCCAACGCCGACGTCGTCACCCTGCAGGTCGGCAACACGGTGCGCCGGACAGACAAGCAGCAGGACAACGGACTGCTGCTGGCCCTGGTCGACACCGTCACGCTGGACCGAAAGACCGCGCTGGCCGTCTCCAGCGACACCAACCCGGGCGGCTCGGTGCAGAAGCCGCGCAGCATCGACGACCCTCAGCCGCCGACCAACGTCGCGCTGCCGCACGAGGGCCTGGCCTACCGCTTCCCGTTCGACACCGAGAAGAAGACCTACCCGTACTTCGATCCGATCGCGCAAAAGGCGTATGACGCGAACTACGACGGCGAAGAGGACGTCAACGGGCTGAATACCTTCCGGTTCACCCAGAACGTCGGCTACGACGCCGAGGGCAAGCTAGTGGAACCCGTGAAGTACGCCTCACTGTACGGCGACGACGCGGACAGCGTCGTCTCCGCGCGTGCCCAACTGTGGGGCCTGCCCGGTGACCCCGAAGAGCAGATCACCATGACCCGCTACTACGCGGCGCAGCGCACCTTCTGGGTGGATCCGGTGTCGGGCACCATCGTGAAGGCCGAGGAGCACGGCTTCCACTACTACGCCCGCGACGCTCTCAGGCCCGAGGTGACGTTCGCCGACTACAAGGTCACGTCGACCGAACTGACCGTCGAGGCTCAGGTGGCCAGTGCGCGCGACGAGGGTGATGTCGTCGCGCTGTGGGGCCGGATCCTGCCGATCACGTTCACCGCCATCGGACTGGTAGCCCTGGTGGGTGGCGTGCTGCTGGGATCGTTCACGTTGCGAGCCGAGTCCGTGCTGATCGACCCCGGTCTCGACGACACCGGCCACGGGTTCTTCGGCCGTCGCCCGACCGATACCGGGCCGATGCCCGCCGCCGAGGCGGCGACCGAGAAGATACCCACGCAGAGGCCGTCGGACCTGCCTCCGGACCGACCGGTCTGATCGCTCGACTCCGTTCTGGACCTGCCCTCGGGTGGGTCGTGCCCGCGTACGCGCTGGCGCTTGCCCTGGCGGTCACGGCGCCGCTGCTGGCGCCGGGATATCTGCTGCTCCGCGACGCGGTGTCCACGCCGCGCTCCTATCTGACCGACGCCGCGCTGGGACTCACGGAGGCGGCGCCACGGGCACTGCCACAGGACTTCGCCGTGGCGCTGGCGTCGCGCGTTCTCGACGGCGGCGTGGTGGTCAAGCTGCTGTTGATCGCGGGGCTGTGGCTCGCGGGCTGGGGCGCCGCGCGACTTGCCGCCGTCGTCGTTCCCGACGCCGGCCTGCCCGGCCAGTTCGTCGCCGCGACGCTCGCGGTGTGGAATCCCTATGTCGCTGAACGACTCCTGCAGGGCCACTGGAGCCTCCTGGTGGGATACGGGTGCCTGCCCTGGGTCGCCGCCGCGGTGCTGCGGCTGCGAACCGAGCCCGCGGACGCCACCTGGTGGCCGGTGCTCTTCTGGACCGCGCTTGCCGGCCTGACGCCGACCGGGCTGATGCTCGCGGCGACCGTGGCGCTGGTGACGTGCGCCGCCCCGGGAGCGGGCCGCTCCCGGCGGCTGTGCGCAGCGGTCTCGCTCGGCGCAGCAGTCCTCGGTGCGCTGCCGTGGCTGGTCGCGCCCGTGATGGCGGGCTCGCTGTCGTTGACGCAGGCCGCCGGGGTGCCCGAGTTCGCCGCCAGGGCCGAGCCGGGTCTCGGCACGCTTCTCAGCCTCGCGGGTCTCGGCGGGATCTGGAACGGGCAGGCGCTACCGGCCTCCCGGACAACGCTTTTCGCGGTCGTCGCGACCGTCGTGCTGCTCGTGGTGGTCGCGATCGGCGTGCCGACGGCGGTGCGCCGTCCGGGCGCGCGGCCGCTGCTGGTGCTGGCCGCGGTCGCCGTGGTGGCACCCGCCCTGATGGCGACGGGTCCCGGCTTGGCCGCGGTGGAGGCGGTCGTCCGCGCCGTGCCCGGCCTCGGGGTGCTGCGCGACGCGCAGAAGTGGGTCGCCCTGGCGCTACCGGGGTACGCCGTCGCGGGGGCGACGACGGTCGTCACGCTGCAGCGCCGAGTGCCGCGAGTCGTCACGGCAACCGCGTGCTGCCTGGCGCTGGTGGCCGTGCTGCCCGACCTGGCCTGGGGCGTCGGCGGGAAGGTGACCCCGGTGCGCTATCCGGCGGGCTGGACGGCGGCGGCGGCGATCGTCAACGCCGACCCGCGGCCGGTCGCGGTACTTCCCCCCGACAGCATGCGCCACTACCCGTGGGCCGGTGACGCGCCCGTGCTCGACCCTCTCCCACGCTGGGTGTCCGCCGACGTCCTGACCACCGGCGACCTCGTCATCGGCGGCAAGACGGTGCCCGGTGAGGGCGAGCGCGCGCGCGACGTGGAACGCCTGGTGCGGTCCGGCGCGGATGCCGAGGAGTTGGCCCGCGCGGGCGTCGGCTGGGTCGTCGTGGAGGGCGGCCGGGACGCTCAGTCAGCGCTGGCCCTTCCCGTCGCCTTCGCCGACGACGACGTCACCGTGTACCGGGTCGGGGGTGAGCGTCCTGCCGCGTCGCACCGCGGGGTCATGATCGCCGCACACCTGGTCTGGCTCGCCGCCTTGGTCGCTGGTGCCGCAGGCATGATCGCCGCGGCGCTCGCGCGACGCCGCAGAGGTGCTGTCTACTAGCGCCATGACGTGGCTCAGCGATTGGTGGCAGTTCGATGTCGTCGACGGCTACAAGGGGCCGCTGCTGCTCAGCTTCACCGCGTTCGTGGTGACCTTCGTGACCACCCGCACCATCACGCGCCTGATCCGGGCGGGCAAGGGACCATTCCACAACGTCAGCAGCGGTGGCGTGCACATGCACCACTCGACACCGGGCGTCGTGCTGCTCATCGTGGGTGGCTTCACCGGGGTCGGCTCACCACCGCTGTCCGTCTGGACCTACCTCGCCGCGTTGTTGGTCGGGGTGGGCGCCTCGCTGGTCCTCGACGAGTTCGCGATGATCTTCCGGCTGCAGGACGTGTACTGGTCGCAGGAGGGCCAACTCTCGGTGAACGTGGTCACCTTGGCGGCCGCCTGCGTCGGACTGGCGACGGTCGGGGTGTCCCCGGTCAAGGTTGACGACCTGCCGGCCGACATCGCCGCGTTCCGCTACGCGGCCGTCGGGGTGTTGCTCGCCAACTTCGTCCTCGTCGCGATCACGGCGCTCAAGGGCAAGTACCCCACCGCGTTGTTGGGCCTGTTCATTTCGCCCATCGCGTGGGTGGCCGCCGTGCGGCTGGCCCGTCCGACGTCGCCCTGGGCACGATGGCGCTACAGTCCGGACAAGCGTGCCCGTGCCCGCCGTCGCGCTGCCGCGTTCGATCGTCGCTGGGCTCCCGTCCGGCGGCACTGGGACGACTTCATCGGCGGCACACCGACACTCGCCAATCCGACGGCGCTAGACCACGCCGCCGATCAGCCGACCGTCGACCACTGATTCGAGGACGACGCGCATCGCGTCGGCGCTCTGCGACCAGGAGAACTCACCGCTGCGGACCTGAGCCTTCACACCGAGTTGCTCACGCAGCACGTCGTCGGACAGCAGTTGCTCCAGGCGTGACACCAGTTCGGCGTGGTCGTCGACCAGCAGTCCGGTGACGCCGTCGACGATCGAATCCGTCAGGCCCCCGGACGACCGGTAGCCGATGGTCGGCACTGCGTGCTGAGCCGCCTCGGTGACGGCCAGCGCCCAGCCTTCCTTGCGGGATGGCAACACGTGCACCCAACAACGTTGCAGCACTTCGTGTTTGGTGCGGTCGTCGACGTGGCCGTGGAAGGTGACGAGGTCGGCGATGCCCAGCTGCGACGCATGCGCGACGAGGCGTTCGTGCCACCAGCCGCCGCCGACGACGTCGAGCCGCAGTTCCGGTACGAGCGGCGACAGCTCGGCGACGGCGTCGAGCACGTCCTCGATCTGCTTGTGCGGCACCAGACGGGAGAGGACGGCCACCCTCGGCGTCTTCGACCGCAGCGACGTCAACGTATCGGCGGGTGCCTCGTCCAACCCGTTGCGCACCACGGCGACACGATCGGGATTCACGCCGAGGTCGGCGAGATCGCGGGCCGAGGGCAGCGACACCGTGACGTACTGATTGTCACGGTGCAGCCGCGGCGACAGCGTGGACTCGACGAACCAGCCGAGCCGGCTCAACAGCGGGCCCGCGACCGGCCACTGCTCGCGGTGGCAGTGGTGGACGAGCAGGACGGACCGCCGCCCGAACGCCAGCCGCGCCAGGAACGGGATGCCGTTCTGGCTGTCGATCACCACATCGGGTCGCACCCGCCGCAACGGGCCGAGCCCGACGCGCGCCGCCAGCATCGCCAAGCCCGCGCGGACGTACACGCCGTAGCGACCACCGGCGCGGCTGATGGTGACGCCGTCGAGCACCTCGCGGCGCGGGGCGCCCGGGTAACGGGCGGTGCGCAGCGTGACGTCGACTCCGTCGGCCGCCAACTGACTGCCGATCCGCTGCAGGTAGGTTTCGCTGCCGCCGCCCTGCGGGTGACCGGTGTCGCGCCAACAGAGCAGCAACACGCTTCGGATCGGCGCTGGGGGTCCTCCCGCTTGCGGGGGAGAGCACAGCGACCCGGGAGCGTGTTCGGACTGGGCAGACATCCTCGTCAGCCTAGCTGCCGCCTAGGGTCGACCCCATGCCCGCAACCGACCTCTTCGCCAGCCAGGCCACCCTGGCGCGCTCGGTGCGGTTACTGGGCGAGTTCCGATTCGAGCAGCGTGATCCGGCCCGGTTCTACGGCGCCCTCGCCGACGACACCCTCGCCCTCGTCACCGCGTTGTGGACGTCGCTGCACGGCACGGCACCCACGGGGCGAACGCTGCTCGACGTCGGTGGCGGACCCGGTTACTTCGCCACCGCCTTCGGCGAGGCGGGCGTGCACTACGTCGGCGTCGAGCCCGACCCGAGGGAGATGCACGCCGGGCCAGCCGGGGTGCGGGGCACCGGCAACTTCGTCCGCGCCTCGGGAATGGCACTGCCGTTCGCCGACGACAGCGCGGACGTCTGCCTGTCCTCCAACGTCGCCGAACACGTACCCGACCCGTGGCGGATGGGGCGCGAGATGCTGCGGGTGACCAAGCCCGGCGGGCTCGTGGTGCTGTCGTACACGGTGTGGCTCGGCCCGTTCGGTGGCCACGAGACTGGGTTGACGCACTACCTCGGCGGTGCGCGGGCCGCCGAGCGGTACACCCGCACACACGGGCATCGGCCGAAGAACGACTACGGCTCGTCGTTGTTCCCGGTGTCCGCTGCCGACGGCCTCGAGTGGGCCGCGAGCACTGGGACGTTGATCGCCGCTTTTCCCCGCTACCACCCACGATGGGCCTGGTGGATGACGCGTGTGCCGGTGCTGCGGGAGTTTCTGGTCAGCAACCTGGTGCTGGTGTTGCAACCGCACTGAACGTCTGAACTGCAACAGGTTCTCGTTTGGCCCTGTGATGGGTAATGTGACGCTCATGACACAGAGCACGGCGTTCAAGACCGAGTGGGACAAGCTGTTCATCGGCGGCAAGTGGGTCGAGCCGTCCACCTCCGAGGTCATCGAAGTGCACTCGCCGGCCACCGGCGAGTTGGTCGGCAAGGTTCCCATGGCCACAGAGGCCGACGTCAACGCAGCCTGCGCCGCCGCGCGCAAGGCGTTCGACGAGGGTCCGTGGCCCCACACCTCGCCCGAGGAGCGCGCCGCCGTCTTGGGTGCCGCGGTCAAGATCATGGAGGAGCGCGCCGACGAGCTGAAGTTCCTTCTGGCCGCCGAGACGGGCCAGCCGCCCACCATCGTCGACATGATGCAGTACGGCGCCGCGATGTCGTCGTTCAACTATTACGTCGGTGCCGCTGACAAGTTCACCTGGCAGGACATCCGCGACGGCATCTACGGCCAGACCCTGGTGCTCAAGGAGCCCATCGGCGTCGTCGGCGCCGTCACCGCGTGGAACGTCCCTTTCTTCCTGGCCGCCAACAAGCTCGGCCCCGCCCTGCTTGCCGGCTGCACGGTGGTCCTGAAGCCTGCCGCCGAGACGCCGCTGTCGGTGTTCGCGATGGCGGAGATGTTCGCCGAGGCCGGACTGCCCGAGGGCGTGCTCTCGATCGTGCCCGGCGGCGCCGAGACGGGACGCGCGCTGACCGCCAATCCGCAGTTGGACAAGTACACCTTCACCGGCAGCTCGGGTGTCGGCAAGGAGGTTGCCAAGATCGCGGCCGAGAACCTGAAGGCCTGCACGCTGGAACTCGGCGGCAAGTCCGCGGCGATCATCCTCGAGGACGCCGACCTCGACTCGACGCTGCCGATGCTGGTGTTCTCCGGACTGATGAACTGCGGACAGGCATGTGTAGGGCAGACCCGCATCCTGGCGCCACGGTCGCGCTACGACGAGGTCGTGGAGAAGCTGTCGGCCGCCGTTGCGGCGATGCCGATCGGCCTGCCCGACAACCCCGGCGCCATGATCGGCCCGCTGATCTCCGAGAAGCAGCGCGAGCGGGTGGAGGGCTACATCAAGAAGGGCGTCGAGGAAGGCGCGCGGATCGTCACCGGCGGCGGTCGCCCCGAGGGCCTGGACAGCGGATGGTTCGTCCAGCCCACGGTGTTCGCCGACGTCGACAACTCGATGACCATCGCGCAGGAAGAGATCTTCGGGCCCGTGCTCGCGGTGATTCCCTACGATACCGAGGACGACGCGGTGCGCATCGCCAACGACTCGGTGTACGGCCTTGCGGGCAGCGTGTTCACGCAGGACTTCCCGAAGGCGCTGGAGATCGCCAAGAAGATCCGCACCGGCACCTACGCGGTCAACATGTACGCGTTCGATCCGGGTGCACCCTTCGGCGGCTACAAGAACTCGGGCATCGGCCGCGAGAACGGCCCCGAGGGCATCGAGCAGTACTGCGAGTCCAAGAGCGTGCTGCTGCCCTTCGGCTACACGCCGTAGTCGTAACTGGCTCCGCTCTGCGTCCATGGCGCAAAAGTGCGAGTGACCCTCGCCGCCAACGCAGAGCGGAGCAGTGAGCTATTAGAACGCCTCTGCCTCGAGCTCCATCGCCGCCAACTCGGTGGACTCGATCGCCCTACGCTCGGCACCGAGGCGGGGCAGCACGTTCGCCGCGAAGAACGTTGCGGCGGTGACCTTCCCGCGATAGAAGGCACGGTCGCGTTCGGACGGCTCCCCGTCCAGCGCCGACAACGCGATCTCGGCGTGCCACAACAGCAGCCATCCGATCATCAGGTCGCCGACCGCGAGCAGGAACGGGACCGACTGCAGGCCCACGCGATACACCTCGCGCGGATCGGTGCTCGCCTCGACGTAGTACCCCGTGAGGGTGGCGACCATCGCGCGCACGTCGGCGACGGCGGTGGCCAGCACGGTGCGGCAGGTGACGAGTTCGGGTTGGCCGGCGGGGCTCTCGACGAAGGTCCGGATCTGGTTCAGCACGTGATCCAGTGCGACGCCGCGGTCGCGGGCGATCTTGCGGAAGAAGAAGTCCTGCGCCTGGATCGCCGTGGTGCCCTCGTAGAGCGAGTCGATCTTGGCGTCCCGGATGTACTGCTCTATCGGATAGTCCTTGAGATAGCCGGAACCACCCAGCGTCTGAAGCGATTCGGAGAGGTATTGGTACGACCGCTCCGAACCGACCCCCTTGACGATCGGCAGCAGCAGGTCGTTCACGCGTCGGGCAACGTCGGCGTCCGCGCCCGACACCAGTTCCGCGACGACGTCGTCCTGGTGCGCCGCAGTGTAGAGGTAGAGCGCCCGCAGGCCTTCCGCATAGGCCTTCTGCATCAGCAGGGAACGGCGGACGTCGGGGTGGTGCAGGATCGTCACCTTGGGCGCCGTCTTGTTCGTCATCTGGGTCAGATCGGAGCCTTGAACGCGCGTCTTCGCGAACTCGAGGGCGTTGAGGTAACCCGTCGACAGCGTAGCGATGGCCTTGCCGCCCACGGCCATTCGCGCAAACTCCATGATCTTGAACATCTGCACGATGCCCTCGTGGCGGTCGCCCACCAGAAAGCCGACCGCGGGCCTGCCGTGCTGGCCGAAGGTCAGTTCACACGTCGCCGACGCCGCCAGGCCCATCTTGTGCTCGAGGCCCGTGACGTAGACGCCGTTGCGCTCTCCGGGTGCCGCCGTCTCGGGATCGGGCATGAACTTCGGGACGAGGAACAGACTGAGGCCCTTGGTGCCCGGCACCGCACCGACGGGCCGCGCCAACACCAGGTGGGCGATGTTCTCGAACAGGTCGTCGCAGTCGCCGGAGGTGATGAACCGCTTGACGCCGTCGAGATGCCAGGTGCCGTCGGACTGCTCCGCTGCCTTGGTGCGCCCGGCGCCGACGTCGGAGCCGGCGTCGGGCTCGGTGAGCACCATGGTGGCACCCCAGTTGCGCTCGACCGCCAATGCGGCCCAATGCTTCTGCTGCTCGTTGCCGACATCGAAGAGGACGTCCATCATCGGGGGTCCGTCGAGGTAGAAGAAGGCCGCGGGCAGACCACCGACGAGGAACTCGTTGATCGCCCACCTGACCATCGCGGGCGCGGGGAGGCCGCCGATCTCCTCGGCCAGGCCGATGCGCGTCCACTCTCCTCGCTGCCACACCAGCACCGATTCCTTGAACGCCTCCGGCAGCGCCACCGAATGGGTCTCCGGATCGAACGTCGGCGGACGTCGGTCGCTCTCCTCGAACGACGCGGCCAACGGACCCTCTGCCTGTCGGGCGGCCTCGTCCAACATGCTGCGGACGTCGTCCACGTCGAGCCCGCCGAACTGGCCACTGGCAAGAGCCTTTTCGAGGCCGAGCACCTCGACGAGGTTGAACGTCAGGTCCCGGACGTTGGCTTTGTAGTGGCTCACGGTGGTTAGAAGGATCCCTCGTCGAGGTCCATCGTGGTCAGGTCGACCGATTCTATGATCTTGCGTTCGGCGGTCAGCCTCGGCAGCACGTTGTTCGCGAAGAACCTTGCCGCCGTGATTTTTCCGGAGTAGAACGCGCGGTCGCGATCGGAATGTTCGCCGTCGAGTGCGTCCAGGGCGATCTCGGCGCCTCGAAGTAGCATCCACCCGATGAAGAGGTCGCCGACCGCGAGCAGGAACGATACCGAGCCCAACCCGACGCGGTACAGGTCACGCGAGTTCTGCTGGGATGCGATCAGATAACCGGTCATGGTGCCGACCATCGCCTGGACGTCGGCCAGCGCGGAGGCCAGTCTCTCGCGGCAGTCGGCGAGTTCGGTTCGCGCCGATTCGGTGTCGAGGAACGCCTGGATCCGACCTGCCACGTGCGCGAGAGCGCCGCCCTGATCGCGGGCGATCTTGCGGAAGAAGAAGTCCTGCGCCTGGATCGCCGTGGTGCCCTCGTAGAGCGAGTCGATCTTGGCGTCCCGGATGTACTGCTCGATCGGATAGTCCTGCAGGAAGCCGGAGCCACCGAAGGTCTGCAGGGACTCCGTCAGCGTCTGATAGGCGCGTTCGGACCCGACGCCCTTGACGATGGGCAATAGCAGATCGTTGACGCGATCGGCCATTCCAGCATCCGCACCCGAGACGACGTTCGCCGCCGAGACGTCCTGATGCGCTGCGGTGTAGAGGTACAGCGCGCGCAGACCCTCGGCGTAGGCCTTCTGCGTCAGCAAGGCCCGTCGGACGTCGGGATGGTGCAGGATGCTGACGCGCGGCGCGGCCTTGTCGGTCATCTGGGTCAGGTCGGCGCCCTGGATTCGCGTCTTGGCATAGTCGAGCGCATTCAGGTATCCGGTCGAGAGCGTACTGATTGCCTTGGTGCCCACCATCATTCGCGCATACTCGATGATCTTGAACATCTGGGCGATGCCGTTGTGCGTGTCGCCGACCAGCCACCCGACCGCCGGCTTGCCGTGTTGGCCGAAGGTCAGCTCGCAGGTCGCCGACACCTTGAGACCCATCTTGTGCTCGACACCGGTGACGTACACGCCGTTGCGTTCACCGGGTTCACCCGTCTCGGGGTCGGGCATGAACTTGGGCACCACGAACAGCGAGAGGCCCTTGGTGCCCGGGCCCGCACCCTCGGGCCTGGCGAGCACCATGTGAACGATGTTCTCGAAGAGGTCGTCGGAGTCACCGCTGGTGATGAAGCGCTTCACACCGTCGAGATGCCACGTGCCGTCAGCCTGCTCGACCGCCTTGGTGCGGCCGGCGCCGACGTCGGAACCGGCGTCGGGCTCGGTGAGCACCATCGTGCCGCCCCAGTTGCGTTCGACGGCCAGTGCGGCCCAATGCTTCTGCTGCTCGTTGCCCTCCGCGTGCAGGATGCCGGCGAGCACCGGTCCGGCCAGATACATGAAGGCGGCAGGCTGTGCGCCGAGCGGAAACTCGTTGATCGCCCAGGACAGCATCGAGGGTGCAGGCACGCCCCCGACATCCTCGGACAGACCGATCCGGAACCACTCGCCCTGCTGCCACGCCTTGAACGACTTCTTGAACGGCTCCGGCAGCGTCACCGCGTGGGTGTCCGGGTCGAACGTCGGCGGATGACGGTCACACTCGGCGAACGACTCGGCCAGTGGCCCTTCGGCCAGTCGCGCGGCCTCGCTCAGCATGTCGCGGATCGACGCCGCGTCCAGATCGCCGAACTCGCCGGATGCCAGCACCTTCTCGAGTTGGAGGACCTCGAAGAGGTTGAATTCGAGGTCGCGCACATTGCTCTTGTAGTGGCCCATGTCTTGCGCCTTTCGCGGTCGAACTGCGCCCTGAAGCGTAGTCCGATTACGCCTCAGCAACCACGAAACCGGGCGGACCTGCGCTCGACGAAGGACAGCACGCCCTCGGCGGCATCCGCTGTGCCGAACAGGCGCGTCACCTCGGGACGGAGTGCGGCGACTGCGGCGGAATCACCCTCGGCGCGCGCCAACTGCGCCGAGGCCAACGTCGCCCGGACGCCCAACGGCGCCGCCCGATCGGCGATCGTATGGGCGATCTCCCTGGCCTTGGCCGCCGCTGCGGCCGCATCGGGCGCGACCTCCTGCACCAGACCGATCCGGTGCGCTTCGGCCGCATCGAACTCGTCCCCGGTGAGCAGCCAGCGCATGCCGTTTCCCCAGCCCGTCTGGCGCGGAAACCGTATCGTCGCTCCCCCGAACGGGTAGATGCCGCGCAGCACCTCCATCTGCGCGAAGCGGGTGTCCGCCGCCGCGATCCGGATGTCCGCGGCCAGCAGAAGTTCGATGCCGAGGGTGAGGCAACGTCCGTGCGCGGCGGCCACCACGGGCTTGGTCCACGCGCCGTCGAGGCGCCACGGGTCACGGCCGTCCTCCGGCATGGGATCGCGCCCCGCGGTGATGTACGGGGCGACGTCTTCCAGGTCGAGGCCCGCGGTGAAGTGCTCGCCGTGGGCGATGAGGGCGCCGGCCCGCAAGTCGTCGTCGCCCTCCAGCAGTGCGTAGGCGCGGGAGAGGTCCGCCAGCATGGCGACGTTGAAGGCGTTGCGCTTCTCGGGGCGGTTGAGGCCCATGACGAGTACGTGTCCGTCCCGTTCGAGGGTGACGCTACCCAGAGTCGGGTCGGGGTCGACGGTATTCGCAGTGGTCACCCCCGGAGTGAACCTCATCGAGGCGGATTATGCAATATACCATATTTTGGAGTGGCGACCTGCAATCCCGATGTCGTTCATCAGCCTCTCACCACTGAGCTTCTGTGACGAGGAATACATTCGTTGCTTGGCTGTGTTACGCGATTTATGCTCGATGACATAGCTAGGGAGGTACCCATGTGGATCGTTGAGATCAACGTCCTGGGCCGCAGGTTCACGCACACCGTCGGTGACCGTCCGGACCCCTCCCTGCGTACGCCGCGCATGACACAGTGGCGTCACTGGAAGCAGCGCCACCCGCGCGCCGCCGCCTGATGCCAGCCCCCGCCAAGATCACCAACAAGCGCGGCTCGACCCGGAACCGGATGCTGCTCACGGCCGCCGAGGTGCTGCGCGAGAAGGGCGCCGCCGGCGTCACGATCGACGAGGTGCTGGCGCGCAGCGGTGCCCCACGCGGTTCGGTGTACCACCACTTTCCGGACGGCCGGAGTCAGCTGCTCACCGAGGCCCTGCTGTACGCGGGGGATTCGATCACCGCCGTCATCGACGACGCCGCCACGCAGGGGTGCATCTCGCTGGTGCGCCAGTTCGTCGCGTTCTGGGAGCGCACGCTTGCCGACAGTGACTTCGCCGCGGGCTGTCCGGTGGTCGCTGCCGCGATCGGTTCGGCCGACGACGATCCCGCCCTGACCGACATCGCGGGTGACATCTTCGACCGCTGGCGGGCGGCCCTCAGCCGCGCGTTCACCGCCGACGGGTTCGACGACGCCGACGCCGGATCACTGGCGGTGACCTGTATCGCCGCGTTGGAGGGCGCCGTGGTGCTGTGCCGCTCGACCCGTACTTCCGACCCCCTGCGCGAGGTCGCACGACAGGTCGAGTTCCTCATCAAGTCAAGGGAATTCGTGCAACGCTTCGGGCTGCCTTCCGCCGAGCGTTAAGCAGCCTTCGCCCAACGCGCACAGACGAAGTCGGCGTTGCGCGCCACCTCCTGCAGGACCCATTCGGAGCGCAGCGGCAGCACGCGTGCGCCCTCGCCGAGCGAGCACGGCGCATACGTCACGACCATCTCGTCGATGAGGCCTGCGGCCGCGAACTGTGCCGCGACGACGCCACCACCGACGACCCAGACGTCCCCGTCCCTCGCCGCCGACACCAATCTGGGGTGCAGTTCGGTGACCTCGCCGGCGAACGTCTGTACGGGGTGACCATCCGCGATGACGTCGGGCCGGTGCGTGAGCACCCAACTCGGCTGTTCGTACATCCACTCACCGGGATGGTTCGCGAGTAACCACTCGTAGGTGGACGATCCCATCGCAAGTGCCCCAACGTCATTCGCGAAGGCTTCGTAGCCGAACGCGCCGTTGGCGTCGACGGCGCGCGAGGTGAGCCAGTCCAGGCTGTTCGCCTCGTCGACGACGAAACCGTCGAGGCTCGACGCGGTGTAGTAGACGGTCGCCATGTCAGTTCCTCCTCATCCAGTCCAAGGGGTCGCCGCGGCCTGCGAGCACGCCGTGGCGGGCGAGCATCGTCCGGGCCAGTTCCCGCCGATGCGCCGCGTAGGTCAGCACGTGCGCGACGATGCCGTAGAGCTGAAAGGACTCCGGCGGGTCACACAGTGCATCGATGACGGTGTCGCCCAGCCGCCCCTGCTCGGCGCGCTGGATCACCATCGCCGTCCAGCGCGCGGACACCGCCGCGTGGTCGTCGGCGAGTTGCGCGGCGGGCCGCAGCCCGGGGCGCTCGGGTTGGTCGCGCCCCTCGATGCTCGCGAGCCATACCTCCTTCGTCCACACGATGGCGCTGAGCACCGCACCGACGCTGGGCTCTTCACCGTCCCAGTCCAGGACCACCTGCCCCGGCGAAAGCCGTTCGCACCATTGATCTTCGGTGAGTTCGCCGGCCTTGCCGATGAGGTAGGCGGTGTCCGCGACGTCATGCGCCACCATCAGGTGGGAGACGTCGGGCGGCTTGGCGTCGTCCACGCTGTCCAGCCACAGCGACTCCGGCGGATGGAAGTGCACGCCGTTGGGTGCGGCAAGCCGGAACTCGACGTCACCGGCCTGCGACGGTGGCACACCGTACGAGCGCCGGAAGGCACGCGAGAACACCTCGGGCGACGACCAGCCTTCTTCGGCGGCCACCGCTGCGACGCCTTCGCCGCGTTGCAGTCGCCAGGCGGCCCGCTCCAACATGACCCGACGCCGCATCGCCGCAGGCGGCTCGCCGGTCAACCGACTGACCTGTCGGGAGAAGTGGAACGGGGACGCGAAGCTGCCGCGCGCCATCTCGGCGACGTCGGAGTTGTCACCGTCGACGACGGCGTCGAGCAACTCTCGCAGACGGTCTCGTCGAGGCTGATCGCTCACAGTCACCGAGTATGGTCCGGCGCCGCGGGAAGCGACATGACGATTCCTGCTGTCTCACCGCCGCACTAGACTCGTCTACTAAGTGAGCGAATTCGATGTGCTGTGTGCCAATGACGCCGATCTCGCCGAGCTCCGCTCGGGGGTCCGGGCGTTCCTGGCTGCCGACCGCGACTCCTTCGGGTGGACGCCCGCGGTGGACTGCTGGCTGTCCAGCTGGGACACCGAGTTCAGCATCCGGCTCGCCGAGGCCGGCTTCATCGGGCTGACCATCCCCGTCGAATACGGCGGACGGGTACCGGCCAACGGGACCGGTTATCTGCACCGCTACGTGGTGACCGAGGAACTGTTGGCTCACGGTGCTCCGGTGGGCGCGCATTGGATCGCCGACCGCCAGGTGGCACCCGGCCTGTTGGCGTACGGGACCGAGGAGCAGCGGCAGCGCCTTCTGCCGCTCATCGCCGCCGGGCGTCTGTACTCCGCGATAGGCATGAGCGAGCACGGCGCGGGCTCGGACCTCGCAGCCGTCCAGTCCAGGGCGACGCGCACCGACGATGGATGGGTGCTCAACGGCACCAAGGTGTGGACGAGCGGGGCGCACCTCGCCCATCAGGTCGTCGTGCTGGCCCGCACCAGACCGCTGGACCCCGACCATCGTCACGCCGGCTTCAGTCAGTTCATCGTGCCGACCGACCTGCCGGGCATCACCATAAGCCCGATCGTGTTGATGAACGGCGAGCACCACTTCAATGAGGTGTTGTTCGACGACGTCCGGCTCACCGATGATGACGTGCTCGGCGAGATCGGTGCGGGCTGGCACCAGGTCACCTCCGAGTTGGGCTTCGAACGCAGTGGGCCCGAACGCTTTCTGTCCACGGCGACGATGCTGTTCGAGATCGTCGCGGCGCTGCGCCGCCGGGACGTCGATGACCGGACCGCCGCGGACGTCGGCGATCTGGTGGCCCGGATGATCTCGCTGCGCCAGCTGTCGGTGTCGGTGGCGCGGGCCTTGACCGCGGGACAGGACGCCAACACCCAGGCAGCTCTGGTCAAGGATGTCGGCACCCGGTTCGAGCAGGAGTCCGTCGAGCGGGCCGCCGACCTGATCGACGGCGTCGACGGGCCCGAAGGTGCGCGTCTGCGTGCGCTGTTGGACGCCGCACGGGTGCACTCACCGCTGTTCACCCTGCGCGGCGGCACAAACGAGGTTCTGCGCGGCCTGATCGCCAAGGCGGCCACGTGAACGACGAGTTGAGGCAGCTGATCGAGGAGATCGGACGGCGGTCGTACGACGCGCGCGTTGGACATCACGGCCTACCCGAAAGGTTCGACGAAGACCTGTGGCGCGTCTTGGAGACCTCCGGGTTGACGAGGCTGACCAGTGCGCAGGGCGCCGATCCGGCCGAGTCCGCCGTCGTCCTCGGCGGCTTGGCTCGGTACGCGGCGGCCGTGCCGATCGCCGAAACCGATGTGCTTGCCGCGTGGTTGGCCGGCACGGCGGACCTCGTGGTGCCCGATGACGGCCCCTTGACGGTGGCGATCGCCGACGTCGAACCGCGTGGCGGACGGATCGCCGGAACCGCCGTCGACGTGCCGTGGCCCGCGGTGGGATCGGTCGTGCTGGCCGCGCGTTCAGCCGACGCGACGTTCGTCGCACTGCTCGATCGAGGTCCGGCGGCGACGACGTACAACCTGGCGGGCGAGCCACGCGGAGAAGTGCCGTTCGATCTGTCCGTGGACGACGTCAACCGACTCCCCCGCAGCGTCGGCGACGAACTTCAGCGCCGAGGCGCGTGGGCGCGGTGCGTCCAGATCGTCGGTTCCTTCGATGCGGCGGTACACCTGACGGCCGCGCACACCCGGGAACGCGTACAGTTCGGCCGGCCGCTCAGCGCGTTCCAGGCCGTTCAGCATTCCCTGGCCGCGATGATCGGCGAAGTCGAACGAAGCCGCGCAGCAACGGCTTTGGCCGTCGCCGCAGCCAACGACCATGGCTTCGAGAGTCCGCGCGCCGACTTCGCGGTGACGGTCGCCAAGGTGGCGGTGGGCCGTGCCGTCGGCCCGGTGACCACGATCGCGCACCAACTGCACGGCGCCATCGGCGTCACCGCCGAGCACCCGCTCTGGCTGGCCACGATGCGGGCGCGGAGTTGGGCCGACGAGTTCGGCACCACGGGGCAGCACGCCACCCGCCTCGGCCGGATGGCGCTGGCCGCCGAGGATGCGTGGAGCCTCGTCGTCGGCTCCTAGTCATGAATTCATGTTGCGACCTCAATCGCGGTTCAGGTCAACATCACACAACTTCTGTGATGCGGACAATTGGGCGGTACGCGCCGGGACCGGCACTATGGTGTGTTGTGATCAAATTAACGTCGACGACATTTGTCGCCTTCGCGGCGGCCCTGATCGGCGTGGGGTCTCTGCTTTCCTCGGTGTCGGTGGCCGCTCCGCGCGCCTCGGCGGCGCCGCCGAGCATCTCGACGTCCGTGATACCGCTGTCGAGCCAGTGGCGCGCCTGCGACGGCACGCTCCTCAAATGGGTCCCCGCGGTCGGCTACGCCCGCGCGACGGCCCACATGGGGGCCGACTCCGGCAGCATCGTCACCACCATCGACATGGCCACCGCGACGCCCACCACCCACTATGACGTGCGCGTCATCCAGATTCCGCGTTCGCCGATGGGCTGCGCGGCGGGTGCTCCAGGCGTCCTCGTCGGCGGTTTGCAGACCGACGCGGCAGGCGTCGGCAGCACGACGTTCCAGGGTCCCGTCCAATCGGGTGCGACCGGGGCCTGGGTCATCGTCGAACGGCCATCCGCGTCCTCGCAGACACCCGCCGAGTTCTACTCGTCGGGTTTCGCAATCTCCTTCTAGCCTCCGCGATTACCGCGTCCGCACCCGCCCCGGGTAGGCTGGAACTAGAACACGTTCCATTCTGCAGGGGGCATCGTGAACGCGGACGACATCAGCCGTCCGAGGTCGTACCAAGCGAGTCACCAAGTGGGACCCGGGACTCACCGAACGGGTGATGGCGTGGATCCGCCCGCTGATCAAGGGCTACCACCGCTCCGAGGTACTCGGACTCGACGACTTCCCGCCGGGCGGCGCACTGGTGGTCGGCAATCATTCGGGTGGGCTGTTCGCCATGGACGTGCCGGTGTTCGCGACGGGCTTCTACGAGAAGTTCGGCTTCGACCGGCCGGTCTACACGCTGAGCCACGACATCATCTTCACCGGCCCGACCGGCGACTTCTTCCGCAGGACCGGCTTCATCCCGGCCAACCACGAGAATGCCGACGAGGCGCTGCGCTCCGGCGGTGTCGTCGTCGTGTTCCCCGGTGGTGACTACGACGTCTACCGTCCGACCCTGTCCGAGAACAAGATCGACTTCGACGGCCGCACCGGCTACGTGCGGGCCGCGCTGAACGCCGGCGTGCCGATCATGCCCTCGGTGTCGATCGGCGGACAGGAGGCGCAACTGTTCCTGTCCCGCGGCGAGTGGATGGCCAAGACACTGCGGCTCGACAAGCTGTTGCGCGTGAAGATCCTGCCGATCTCCTTCGTCTTCCCGTTCGGCCTGTCGGCCGTGCTCCCGGTGAACGTTCCGCTGCCGACGAAGATCGTCACGCGAGTGCTGCCGCCGATCGACATCGTGGCCGAGTTCGGCGAGGATCCCGACGTCGACGAGGTCGACGCGCACGTCCGCCACGTCATGCAACACGCTCTCGACGAACTGGCCGCGGAACGACGTCTTGACGTGCTTGGCTGACCACCGTGGCCATCACCGACCAACTCACCGGCACACTCGGCCTGTTGACCACGATGGCGCGGGCCAGCGTCATCGCTCCGCTGCGGCCGGACAAATATCTGCGGATCGCCGCGGCCATGGCCCGCGAGAACATGGGCATCACTTCGGGTTTCGCGAGTGCGGCCCAGCGCTGCCCCGACCGGCCCGGCCTGGTGGACGAGCTCGGCACGCTGACGTGGCGCGACATCGACCAGCGCGCCGATGCCTTCGCGGCCGCGTTGCAGGACATGCCCGGCGGTGCCCCGTGCGTCATCGGGATCATGGCGCGCAACCACCGTGGCTTCGTCGAGTCGCTGATCGCCGCCAACCGGATCGGCGCGGACGTCCTGCTGCTCAACACGTCCTTCGCGGGACCGGCACTCGCCGAGGTGGTTTCGCGCGAGCACGTCGATGCCGTCGTCTGCGACGAGGAGTTCACCCCGACCGTCGACCGGGCCCTGGCCGACAGCCCAGACACCGTCCGGATCGTCGCCTGGACCGACACCTCCGGAGCGCAGGAGCTCACCGTCGAGACGATGATCGGCGAGCACATCGGCAGCCACCCCGGCGCGCCGAAGCCAGGTCCAGGGTGATCCTGCTGACATCCGGGACGACGGGAACACCCAAGGGCACCAGCCACTCTGGCGGCAGCCCAATGACCCTCAAGGGCATTCTCGACCGAACCCCCTGGCACGCCGAGGAAGTCACGGTCGTCGTCGCACCGATGTTTCACGCCTGGGCTTCTCGCAGTTGGTGTTCCCGGCGACGATGGCGTGTACGGTCGTCACCCGGCGGAAGTTCGATCCGGAAGCCACGCTCGCGCTCGTCGACCGGCACCAACCCACCGGATTGTGCGTCTTCCCAGTCATGTTCGACCGGATCATGACCCTGCCCGGACGACGTGCTCTCGCGTTACAGCGGCCACTCGCTCCGGTTCGCCGCCGCATCGGGTTCCCGCATGCGGCCCGACGTCGTCACCAGCTTCATGGACCGGTTCGTCATCTACAACAACTACAACGCCACCGAAGCGGGCATGATCGCCACCGCGACGCCCGCCGACCTGCGCGCGGCGCCGGACGCCGCTGGCAGACCCGCCGAGGGCACCGACATCCGGATCCTCGACGCCGACGGCCGCGAGGTGCCCACTGGCGACGTGGGCACCACCTTCGTGCGCAACTCCACGCAGTTCGACGGCTACACCTCCGGTGCCACCAAGGACTTCCACGACGACTACATGTCCAGCGGCGACGTCGATTAGGTCGATGCGACCCGCCGGTTGTAGGTGGTGGGCCGCGACGACGAGATGATCGTCTCGGGGGGCGAGAACGTCTATCCCATCGAGGTGGAGACCACGCTGGCGGCGCACCCGGAGGTCACCGAGGCGTCCGTCCGGCGCGGTGGTGTGCTCCGCACGTCATGGGCGCGACGCCAGTACGTCAAGAAGACCGACATCGTCCGATACGGCCCACATCGGGCCAATGTCGCCGACATCTGGCACCGAGCCGACCTCCCGCTCGACGGGAAGGCGCCCGTACTGCTGCAGGTGCCGGGCGGTGCGTGGGCGATCGGAATGCGACGTCCGCAGGCGTACCCGCTGATGACCCACATGACCGAACGCGGCTGGATCTGCGTGTCGATGGCCTATCGGGTGAGCCCGCGCAACACCTGGCCTGCCCACATCGTCGACGTGAAGCGCGCGCTGGCCTGGGTGAAGGAGAACATCGCCGACTACGACGGCGACCCCGACGTTCTTCGTCCTGCACGGAACGGACGACTCCATCATTCCGGTCATCGAAGGCCGGGAGTTCGCCGACGCGCTCGAGCAGAAGTCCGACGACACCGTCGTCTACGCAGAGATTCCGCACGCGCAGCACGCATTCGACTTCTTTGGCTCACCACACGGGCATTACACCGCGATCGCGGTGGGCCACTTCCTCGATTGGGTGAAGGCCAAGCGCGGCTAGGGCAGGACAGTGTGCATCAGCATGACGTTGTACGCCGACCACAGCGACAGGTTGTAGTACAGCTCCTTGCCCGTCGACCAGGGATGCAGGTATGGCGCATAGATGCCGCCGGGAAACTCACCGGACGTCACCAGCACCTGCTCGGGGCTCCATGGTCCCTGCGGCGCCGGCGCCGTCCTCATCACGACGTCGTTGGCTCCGTTGCAGTAGAGCGCCAGGTACTGCTTGAAATAAGTGTTGTACTGGGCCGACATCTCGCCCACCGGGCCGGGGATCACCGGCGTCGCAGCCGCCGGACTTCCCGGGACCCAGGATCCGTCGTCGGCGTTCCAGTACTCGTACTTCGTGAGGTCGGGGATGAGCCCCGGCGACACCCGCGCCACGTAAGCCGATCCACCGCGCCCGTTCGGCGTCCCGAACGTGTACAGGTAGGGATCACCGGGCCCGGGCTTGAGGAACGCCCCCATCTGAAACTTCTCGTTGCCCGCTCCGGGAGTGCGGATGGTTCCCGGGTAGACGCCCCAGGTCTCGCCGTTGTCGGGGGACATCGCAATCGCCGAGTAGTTCGTCGACCACGCGCCGTTGGCGTCCCAACTTCTGATGGACATGAAGTTGAGGTACTGGTTTCTCCCGACCGCGACGCCTGCGGTCGGGATGATGCCCGTCTCCTGCGGCGCCTGTCCGATGGTGTTGATGACCTGCTTGGAGATGCCCGGCCGCCATACCGGTGAACCGGAATACTTATTGGAGACAACGCCGTTGGGCACCGCGACCGTCTTGGCCAGAGAACGGTCCTGGCTGCGGAACAGCGTGTTGTACCGCCACTGCTTGCCGGGGATGCCGCAGTAGCCGTTCGTGTCGCCGAAGGCCATGAGCACCTGATTGTTGGCGGGGTCGCCGTTGTCCCACATGATCCCGAGGTCGGTCCCGGTGACGGCGAACCGCTTGATGGTTTCGTTCGGACTGTCCGGCCCCGTCACCCATCCGACGAGCGATGTCCCCGGAGGCGCGGTGGACACCGGCGCGGGCGCGGCCACCGGGGCGGGGGCGGGCTGAGCCGCAGCCGGTTGCTGCGGGGTGGCCGCGCCCGCGGGGTTGGGCGAGGGCACGACCGCCGCTTGCTGCCGTACCGGCGCGGCGGGCGGAGTGAGCGCCTTGAGGAGGGCAGGCAGCAGTCCCAGTTTCGGAAGCGGGGCTGCGTCATTCGCCCCGACGGGTTTGTGCCCGATCGGGCGGTTGAACGGCGAAATGCCTGACGGACTGGGGATCTCGAACGCTTGACCGGGCAGCGGCTGGGCCGCCGCCGCTGCACCCTCACACGGCTCGGCACTCGCCGGTGGCGCGACGCCGACGACGACGCAGAGTCCGATGGCGGCCGCCGATGCCACCGATGCGGATGCGATTCGACGACGCGGCGACATGTCACACCTTTCACAGGGGACGTCGCGTTGACGTCGGCAACTGGCAGATGTGACGATAGTGACCAGTGGGACGGTGGTGCCCAGTGCGTGACGGCTTGGTACGCATCCGTGACCGTGTCGCAACCAAATCGGTTTCCCCAGCGCACGGTCGCGGCACCGGACTACGGGGCCATCACACCTTCCACGACGGTGAGGCCTCGGAAAGCCCTGCGGCACGCCGAGTTTCGATGAACGCCTCGACCATCGCGTCGGTCAGCTCGTGCGCATCCTCGAGCGTGGCCCCGTCGGACAACGCCGAGATGTTCAGTTGATCGACGTAGCTCCACACCGTGATGTTGAGCCCGGAACCGGTCGTGAGCGGACCCACCGAGTAGATCTCGGTCACCAACGCGCCGCCGACACGGCCGTGCTCACGAGGGCCGGGCACGTTGGAGATGGGTAGATTGAGCACCTTGTTCTGGCCGTCCGTGTTGGCCAGCCAGCGAAACATCGCCTCGGCGGGGGCAGGCAGAAAGTACGCCGACCACCCTCTCACCAATACGGACCCATCAAGTGGTGCGTCTCCTTGGCGGACACCGCGGCGTCGTGCACCGCCTGCACCCGCTCGAGCGGATCCTCCATCTCCACGGGAAGCGTCATCATGACACCCGTGAAGCAATTCCCCGAAATGCGATCGCGCGAGAAGTCGAAACTCACTGGGACGGAAGCCAACAGCGGATGGTCGGCTCGGCCGTCGTACTTCTCCAGAAGCCGCCGCAGCGCCCCGGCCGAAATCGCGGGCACCATGTCGTTGATGGTGACACCCAGATGCTTGCCGGTCTCCTTGACGTCGGCGAGCGCCAACGTGGCGGTGGCGAACCTGCGCGTCCCGTCGACCATGTGGTTCATGAAGCTGGGCGGCGGGGTGAACGGACGGGTCAGTTACGGACCAACTTGCGTGAACTCTTGCGCACCCGACTCATCCCCTGTGCGGTGTACCGCATCACGCCCGGCAGCCGTCCGATCTGGCGCAGGTGATCACCGAAGGCCGTCCGGACGAGTTCCGACTTGGTGGGCGCGGGATCGGTGGCGTAGGAATCCCGGTCGTCGGGAGCCGTCTGAAGATCCATCCCCCGCGCCATCAGATTGGCCGACGCGACACCATCGGCCAGCGCGTGGTGGATCTTGCCGAGCACGGCGATACGGCCGTTGGCGAGGCCCTCGATGAAGTACATCTTCCACAGCGGCTTGCTGCGATCCAACGGCGTGCTGGCGATCTTGCCGACCGCATCGTCGAGTTGGCGCCGGCCACCGGGGCTGTCCACCCGGTACGGACGGATGCGGTATTCGAGGTCGACCTCGCAGTTCTCCCGCCACATCGGGTGGTGGAACTTGAGGGGGATGTCGACCAGTTCGTAGCGGAAGGGGTCGAGCTTGTAGAGCCTCCCGTGGATCACCTTGCGGAAGTCGTCGACGCCGAACGTCCGGCCCCCGAGCTCGTCGAGCGCGATCACCGCCAGCTTCAGCGTGTGCATGTGCACGGACGGCGTTTCGCTGTACAGGAGTACCGCGTCCCATCCGCTTAGCCTCTTCACGCGGCTATATAACTTCCCTTGCCCCGACCATCGTCTGGTTTCGATGAACTTCGTTGAGGAACAAGCCAATCGCCGTGGCCATCGAACCGGTGCGGGCCCCGTCGGTCATGTCGAAAGCGTGTCCGGCGCCCGGCAACTCCACGTAGCCGACGACCGAGCGCGACTCGCTCCGCAGCTTCTCGACGAAGTCCCGTGCCTGCTGCACCGGGATGATGGTGTCAGCGCTGCCGTGGATGACGAGGAATGGCGGCGCGTCGGCATGCGTGCGGGCGATCGGCGAGGCCTTGCGGTAGATCTCGGGGTGCCTGGAGATTCGGCGCTTGACCACGACTCGTTCCAGGAAGTCGACGAACCGCACCCGCTCGACGGACGAGCGGTCCTCCCAGTCGTAGCGGCCGTAGATGCCGACGACGGCGTCCACCGAGGTGTCGGACCCTTCGGGCAGATCGGCCTGCGCCTCGGGATCGTTCGGCGTCAGTCCGGCCAGCGCGGCGAGGTGTCCACCGGCCGAACAGCCAGCCAGCGCAACGAAATTGCGGTCACCACCGAATCTGTCCACGTTGGCGCGAGCCCACGCAACCGCCGTCTTGACGTCGGTGAGGTGCTGAGGCCACGGATGATTGGGAGCGACGCGGTAGTCGATCGAGAGACAGACCCAGCCCATCTCGGCCAGATGGGACATCAGCGCATAGCCCTGGAGGATCCGGCTTCCGTGCACCCAAGCGCCACCCGGTACGAACAGCAGCACCGGTGCCGGTTGGGCAGGAAGCTCCTTCGGCCGCCACACGTCGAGCAGTTGAGATGGGCTGTCGCCGTAGCGAACCGACGTCCGGTAGACCTTGCGCCGGTGCTCCAGCGCCTTCCAGACGGGCGGGGTGCGGTCGGGCGCCGGCCAATCGATGTCGAGTGCCTTCGCGGGTATCACCCCACGCAGCGCTTCTTCGGCAACGGCGTTGGTGACGTCGCGCTCTCGCTTCTTCACCTCGCCGATGCCGGGCGTCAACCATGACTTCACTGCGGCGCTCACGAAGCTCGGTGTCTGCCGGACGCCCCAGATGCTCATCGCCGTGGCGCCACCGAGGGGTTCGAGGTACTTGCCGACCAGGGGCAACGACGTCGCCGCAACGCTGATCGCCAGCATGTGGTCGGCGGGACCCGCTCTGAGTAGCCAGCGCAACCGGGTGGTCTTCGTCGGTCCGGGGTACCGGGTATCCGGTCGTGCCGTCATTGCGCGAGAGTACCCCGGTTACCCGCGGGTACACGACACCTGCGGAAAGTTGTCTACCAATCGCACCTCCACGGTGGTTTAGTCGATGTCGTGGGTAACTCAGCGCTAGCGATCACCGACGAACACCGCGAACTCGCCGAAGCGGCGAACGGCCAGCTCAGCCGTCTGCAGAGTCGGACTGCAGCAAGAGGAACACTCGCCGGCGAGTCGAACCACCCCGCCACCCTGTGGTCGGCCGCGGTGGCCGTCGGCTGGGCCGGGCTGGCGATCGGCGAGGAGTACCGCGGGTCCGGCTTCGGCCTGTCCGAGTTGGCCGTCGTACTGGAGGCGCAGGGCCGCGAACTCTGCCCGGGCCCCTTCCTGCCGAGCATGTCGGCCGCGGTGGTGATCGACCGCTGCGGGACGGATGCCCTCAGGGCGCAACTACTGCCCGGGCTGGCCGACGGCAGCGTGATTGGCGCCCTCGGACTATCCGGCAGCATCACCGTCGGGTCGGACCTTACGGTGACGGGCGAGAGTCCCGCCGTCCTCGGTGCGCCGGACGCGAGCGTCCTCGTCGTCGTGGCGGGGGATGACGTCGTCATCCTCGACTCGGAGGCCGACGGTGTCACGATGACCTCTCTTTCCTCGCTGGACACCACCCGCAGCGTCGGTTCGGTGGCGCTGCGCAACGTGACAGTCGCCGAGGAGCGCGTGCTTCGCGGCGCCGTCCGCCGGGCGCGCACCGTATTCCGCACCCTGGCGGCCGCCGAAGCCGTCGGAATCAGTTGGGCCACCTTGGAAATGGCGGTGGAGTACGCCAAGGTGCGCGAACAGTTCGGCCGCACCATCGGTACGTTCCAAGCGGTCAAGCACCACGCCGCCAACATGCTCGTCAACGCCGAGGAGACCACGGCGGCGACGTGGGATGCCGCACGGGCCGACGATCTGGACGGCGCATGGTTCGCAGCAGCGGTGGCCGCGTCACATGCGATTCGTTCTCAGATCGTCAACGCAGAGTGCAACATTCAGTTGCACGGCGGCATCGGCTTCACCTGGGAGCACGACGCGCACCTGTACCTGCGCCGAGCACGCACGCTTGCGGCGATCATGGCCGACGGGGCTGATCCTCTCGTCGACGTCGTCGAGGGACAGCGCAGCGGGCACGCCCACGGTGCATCCTTCACGCTGCCCGGCGAGGCCGAGCAGTTCCGTGCGTCCGCCCGCGACGCCGTCGCCACCTGGAAGTCCCTTCCCGCCGAGCAGCAACGCGACTTCCTGGTCGACTCTGGTTATCTGGTGCCGCACTGGCCGAAGCCGTGGGGCCGGGATGCCGGAGTGTTGGAGCAATTGGTGATCGAGGAGGAGTTCAAGGCGGTCGATCGTGCCGACATGGGCATCACCGGCTGGGTCACGCTGACCATCGCCCAGGCGGGCAACGACGATCAGCGCGAACGCTGGGTCGAACCGGTGCTGCGCGGCGAGGTGATGTGGTGCCAGCTGTTCTCCGAACCCGGCGCCGGCTCCGATGCCGCCGCGGTGCGCACGTCCGCCAAGAAGGTCGACGGCGGCTGGCTGATCAACGGCCAGAAGGTGTGGACCAGCCTGGCGCAGCAGTGCCAGTGGGGGCTGGCGACGGTACGCACCGATCCCGGCGCGGCCAAGCACGCGGGCGTCACGATGGTGGCGATCGACATGAAGGCGCCTGGGGTGACGATCAATCCGCTGAAGGGCATCACCGGTCACGCCCACTTCAACGAGGTCTTCCTGGATGACGTCTTCGTCCCCGATTCCGATGTGGTCGGCGACGTGAACCGCGGCTGGTTGGTGGCCCGCGCGACACTCGGCAACGAGCGCATCTCGATCGGTGGTGGTTCGTCGGCATCCACGGGGTTCACGGTGGACGATCTGGTCAAGCTGCTCGACGGCGGGCCCGCCGAGACCGCGGCGGCCCACGTACGGCGGGTGGGCGAGGTGATCGCCGAGGCCCACACGTTGCGGCTGCTCAACCTGAGGCGGGTCACCCGCGCCATCGCGGGCGCCGAGCCAGGACCCGAGGGGAACGTGACCAAGCTGCTGCTGGCCGAACAGTTGCAGCGACTGACCGGGTTGGGGATGGAACTGGCCGGATCCGCCGCCGCCGTCGGACAGACCCCGGGGCTGACGACGACCTATCTGGGCAACCGCGCGATGACGATCGCGGGCGGCACGTCGGAGATCACCCGCAACACGATCGCCGAGCGCATCCTCGGCCTCCCGCGGGATCCCCTGTTGAAGTAGTGACGAATCGTGCGCTCGAGACACGGTATGACGTTGAAGCTGGTCACGGTACGGCCGCAGACGTGGCGTGACCTTCCCGGCTGTGCCAAGCTCTATGTCCGTGACGAGCAAATTCGGCGAGGTAACCGATGCGGAAAGCGGGTACGTGCCGACACTGCGACAGGCCGGGTAGGCGGTGACGGACCCCCGCGCGTCCGCGCCCGCCGGCAAGGGTGCTCCCGACCTCGCGTCGGTTCTCGCCGCGCTCGAGGACCGGTGCTCGGGCGCCGACGGCGACGCCGAACGTCGGCTGGCCCGGGCGCACCGGCGAGGGATTCTCACCCTGGTGATGGTCGTCCTGCTCGTCGGCGGCGTAATCCAATTGTTCACCTCCACCCCGGAAACCAGAGCGCCGGCCGACGGCGGCAGCCGCGCAAGCATCGTGTTCAGCAACGCGGGGACCGGTACGTGCCTGAGCTGGCCCCCGGACGCACCCGACAAGCCATCCTTCGTCCAGTGCCGCTCCGACCACATGTTCGAGGTTGCGAAGCCCGTCGACATGAACGGCTTCGGGGAGCCCTGCCAGCTCGCGGTGCGCGAGTATCTCGGCACTCGCTATGACCCCAACAGCCGGTTCACCATCAGTGTGCTCTGGGCGGGCGACGCCGACGGCGCCATCGCCGGTAGCCGAAACCTGTTGTGCGGACTTCAACTTCTCGGCCCCGAGGGCAAGCCCATCCCCTTCCAGGGCCGCATCGTCGAACTCGATCAGTCGAAGGTCTGGCCGGCGGGCACCTGCCTCGACATCGATTCGTCCAACCGCTCGACGGACATTCCCGTCGACTGCTCGGCCCCGCACGGCCTCGAGGTCACCGGCGCCGTCAGTCTCGCCGAACGATTCCCTGGGGCCCTGTCGTCCGACGCGGACCAGCGCGCGTTCATCGGCGCCGCCTGCACCCGGGTCGCCGACGCCTACCTGGCGCCCGGCACCCTGGCGACAACTGGACTGATCCTCGGCTACGAGCCGGTGTCCCCCGCGAGTTGGGCGGCGGGCAGCAGGCAGGTGTCGTGCAGCGTCGGCAAGCCCGCCGAGCAAGGCTGGACCCCCACCACGGGGAGCGTCAGAACCCTGTCGCCCGCGGATCTTCCGCCCCCTGCGGCGCCACCGCCCAGTACGTCGAACGCGCCGCGACCGCCGCCACCCGTCTACGAGGAGCCTCTGATTCCGGTGGGTCCGCTGCCCACCGAAGTGCCACCGCCCGCCCCGCCGCCTCCGCCCACGACCACCGCCACGACGGCGACGCCAACGGCGACGCCCGCCGAACCGCCGCCGGCCCTGGGCCCGCCGCCGGGACCCGCGACTCCACCCAGCGAGACCAGTACCGGCCCCACGCCCGGGCTTCTGGAGATCCCTGGCCTTCCGCCGATCACGCTGCCCGGCTACATTCCGCCTGAGCCCGCACCGCCGGCCGCTTGAGCAAGGCTGCCCGTCGCAACTAGCGCAGCGCCGCCCTTCCGCGAATGCGGCCCAAGCCCACCAGCGCCACCAGGGTGACCAACAGCAGGATCGTGGTGCACGCAGCCGCCTGGAAGGCCTGTCCGCGGTCGGTGAGCGCGAAGATCGTGACGGGAAGCGTCTTCCACGTCGCGGGATAGACCATCACCGTGGCGCCGAGCTCGCCCATCGACAGCGCGACCGCAAGCCCTGCGGCAGCGCCTAGCGCCGGCAGCAGAAGCGGCAGCGTGATTCGCGTCAGCACCCGAACCGGCCCTGCGCCGAGGGATTCCGCGGCTTGCCGATAGGCCGGGTCGAGCCGATCCAGGGCCGCCGAGACCGCGCTGAACGAGAAGGCCAGGACCAGGATGGCGTGAGCGAGGATCACGATCCATCGGGTGCCACCGAGTAGCAACGGCTGAGAGTTGAAGGCGATGAGCAGGCCGAGCCCGATCGCCACCGACGGCACGGCGATGGGCAGGTGGAACACTGCATCGGTGATACGGCTCAGCCAGGTCGGCGATTCGCGCGACGCGAGCGCCGCCCACGCGCCGAGCGCCAGGGCTAGGCCGCCCGCGATGAATGCGGTCTGCAGGCTGACGGACAGGCTCGCCAGGTTCTCACCGGACAGGGCGTCGGCGAAGTGGGTGAAGCCAAGTTGCGAAGGGAGAGCGCCGGTCCAGGAGCCCGCAAGTCCCGCAAGCGCCACGGTGGCAAGTGGCGCGACGAAGACGACGAAGACGACGGCGCCGAAGACGCACAGGATGGCGGCCCTACCGCGCCGGGTCCACAACAACATCCGTGCCTCCCCTTTCTCGCTGGGTCATCACGCGGGCGAAGACCACGCGGTAGGCGGTGTAGAGGGCGAGCGAAAGCGCGATCTGCACGGTCGCGATCACGGCCGCCCCCGGCAGGTCGAACGTCACGATCCCGCGGGTGTAGATCAGGACCGGCAGAGTGGTGACGCCCTTCGCGCCGGTGAACAACACGATGCCGAACTCGTTGAGCGTCAACAACAAGACCAAGCTGCCGCCTGCCATCAGAGCGGGCCACGCCTCGGGCATCACCACCGAGCGGAGCACCCGAAGCGGAGACGCGCCGAGGCTGGCCGCGACGTCGAGCTGCGCTCTCGGCAACGTCGAGAAGGATGCTAGCAAGGGCCGGATGACGAAGGGGGTGAAGAACGTGATTTCCGCTGCGATCACCCCCGCCGGGGTGTAGAGGAAGTCCAGGACGGGCGCTCCGTCGCCAGCGATACCGGCCATCGCGGCGTTGACCGCGCCTGCGGTGCCGTAGAGGAATGTGAAGGCCAAGGTGATGAGAAAGGACGGCAGCGCGAGGACGGTGTCGATGAGGCGCCCGACGAGGCGGCTGCCGGGGAACGGCACGAAGGCCAGGACGATGGCCAGGAATGTGCCGAGTACCAGGCACCCGACGGTCGACGTCACGGCGATGGCGACGGTGCGCCACAGCGCACCGCGGAAGGCCTCCGACGAGAGCACCCTGGCCCATGTCGACCAACCGCGTCCGGTTTCACCGACTTTCGTCGACTCGAGGCACACCCGGATCAGCGGATACACCGCGACCAGCACGACGATCACCAACGGTGGGACGGCCCACCACGCGGCCAACGACCGCGGCGGGGTTGATCGCTCCGGCGCCTCCGACGTGGGCTCGAGAAGTGTCGTCACGACGTGGCCTGCACCAGCACACCGGCGGGTTCGGGGAACCGCAGCCCGATCTCGGCCCCGATGTCGTACGTCGTCGCACCGGGTACGTCGACGTCGATCAGCTGGTCGGGCAACCCGTGAACCGACAGCACCAGGCGGGTGTTGGCGCCGCGCCAGACGGCGGCGTTCACCCTGGCGCGCAGAGCGTCTCGATCACCGAGGCCGACGACCTTCACGGCATGGGGTCGAATGCACAACAGCGCCTTGGACTCCGGCGCCCAGTCGATCCGGCCGACGGCGGGCTGTGGCGCATCTGCACTGACCGTCTTGTGCGCGACGGTGACGAGTGCCGACGTCCCGATGACGCGCCCGACCGTGCACGGGATCAAGTTGGCACCGCCGAGAAACGCGGCCGTGAAGCTGCTGGGTGGCCGCTTCCAGAGGTTTTCGGCGGTATCGACGTCCATCAGCCGGGCGTCGTTCATCACCACGATCCGGTCAGCGAGCGCGAGGGCCTCGCTCTGGTCGTGCGTGACGTACAACATCGCCGTGTCGGGCAGCGCCTCCTTGAGCCTCTGTAGCTCCGCCAGCATCGACTGCCGAAGCTGAGCGTCCAGGGCAGCCAATGGTTCGTCGAGGAGAAGTACCTTCGGTCGGATGGCTAGAGCTCTGGCAATGGCGATGCGCTGCTGCTGTCCACCGGAAAGTTCACGCGGCAAACGCTTTTCGTACGCCGACATGCCCACCATGTCCAACGCCTCGGCAACTCGGGAGGCGATCTCCCCGCGCGGCACCCGCTGTGACTTCAGTCCGAAGGCGACGTTGTCGGCCACCCGCATGTGCGGGAACAGGGCATAGGCCTGCAGTACCACTCCGATCCCCCGCTTGGCCGGCGGAAGGTCGGTGACGTCGCGACCCGCCAGTCGGACCGTTCCCGTCGTCGGGCGGACGAAGCCGGCCAGCGCGTTGAGCGCAGTGGACTTGCCCGAGCCACTGGGCCCTAGGAGGGCGACCGTTTCGCCTGCCGCGACGCGGAGGTTGAAGTCGATCAGCGCACTGGTCGCCTTCTTGCCACGGCCGTACGTCACACCGACACGGTCGAACATGATTGCGGGCGTTGCACCTTCCGTCGTGCCGCGGTCGCGGTTGCCGACCGCGGCCTTCGTTCGCGGTGACATCACCCGGGTCGCTTCGCTCCTGCCCACCGGATCCCCGATCTCGGTCATGCTCAGCTACCGGTGGCCTTCTGATACGCGGCGACGTCGGCATCGAGATCCGTCAGCACGGCATTCCAGTCCGGCACCCATACCTCGACGTCCTTCAGCACGGCCGACGGGGTGTTCGGTCCGGCCGCTTGCTCCGAAGACGAGGCGAGTGAGTCGAGCACGGGGATACCCAGCGCGTCAGGCGCCACGGTCTTCTGCACGTCCTCCGACACCAGGAAGGCCAACAACTTCTTGGCGCCATCGGCGTGCGGGGCACCCTTGGTGACACCGCCGACGTACGGCACCGAGACGGTGGTCCTCTTGCCGTCGGCGGCCGCGGGAATGAAGACGTTGAACTTGGACCCGTCGTCCTTGATCGAACCGAGATTCATCTGCACGTCGCCGTTCGCCACCAGCAGTTCGCCGTTGCTCACCTTCGGCTGTAACTTGCCGGTGGACGAGGAGGGACCGACGTTGTTCGCCTGCAGCTTGCCCAGGTAGTCCAGCGCCCCCGGCTTGCCCATCAGATGTTGCAGCAGAATCAGCACCGCGGTGCCGTCACCAGCCTGGCCCGGCGTCGAATACTGAAGCTTGCCCTTGTATTCCGGCGCCAACAGGTCGTTCCAGGTCACGGGCTGCGGGTTGGCGCCAGGGTTGGCGATGAAGCTGAGCGCGTTGTTCACGACCGGCAGGTAGTTGCCGCCTGGGCCGACCTGTTCGGCCGCGATACCGCTGGTGTCGACACCACTTGGCTGCAGCAATCCCGACTCGTCCGCCTTCTGGATGAACGGTGGAAGCGTGACGAGCAGATCGGCCTGCGGGTTGGACTGTTCCTTCTCGACGCGCGACACCACCTCGCCGGAACCGGCTTCCACGAGGTTGACGTTGATGCCGGTGCTATTGGTGAAGGCATCGAACTGGGTCTTGTACCAGGTGGCGAGCCCATCGGCGCTGTATACCGTGACGGTCTCACCACTTCCCGAGCCCGAGGACCCGGTACCTCCACACGCGGTGATCGTGACGGCCAGCGCGGCGGCGGACAATGCCGCCAAGGCCTTGCGAAGATTCATGATTCAGTCCTTGGGTTGGTTGTTGAGGATCAGGTCGGCGAACTCGGAGACGGTCGGAACCACGTGGGTGGCGCCTGCGTCGTGCAACCGTTTCTCATCGTGGGCACCGGTGAGAGTGCCTGCGGCGATGGCACATCCGGCCCGCAGGGCGCTGTCGACGTCGTTGCTGGTGTCGCCGAGGGCGGCGACGTTGCCGACACCATCGGCGTGCAGTCGCATCAGCGCGGTCAGGATGAGGTCCGGGTAGGGGCGGCCGCGCACTCCGCCGCCGGGGGCCAGCACGAGGTCGGCGATGGACTGCCAGCCGAGCGCGGCGAGCAGCTTCTCCTGCGTAGCGCCGCTGAAGCCCGTGGTGAGCGCGACCTTGACGCCGGCGTCGCGAAGGCGGGTGATGGTCTCAGCCGCGCCGTCGATCGGCATGGCGTGTCCGTCGTCGATCGCCGCCTCGTAGGCATTCTCGAACGCGGCGTTGGCTTGCTGCGCAAGTTCCTCGGTGCCGAACAGCGCCCGGAAGACGACGATCTTGGACTGGCCCATCGTGTCGAGCACGTACTGGCGGGCGCGCTCTCGCTCGGCGCCGTCGGCGGGCATGCCCACCGCCGTCGCGGCGGCCTCGAACGAGCTGACCACCAGACCGTCGTCGGCGACGGTGGTGCCTGCCATGTCGACAACGGCTACTTGGATGTGATTGTGGGTCAAGGACATTCCCTTCAGAGCTCGATCAGTTCGGCGGTCTGTTCGGCGATGGCCGGCCCGAGTGTCATACCGCGTCCACCTGGACCGGTGATCACCCAGACCCCGTCGCCAACCGCGGTGCGGGATACCAGCTGGCCGGGATCGACACACTGGCTGTACACGCCCGCCCAGCGGCGACGGATGGCCGGAAGCGGGCGGCCCAAGAATTCCTCGACCAGGGCAACCAGGTAGTCGTACGGCGCATCGTCGACGTCGAAGGCGAACGGTTCGTCGTACTCGTGGGTGTCGCCGATGGTGAGCCCACCGTGCAGACGCTGCACGCAGAGCAGTTGCATCCGCCCCTCGGCGGCGACCTGGTCCTGAGGCTCGTCGTCCCGCATCTCATCCAGCGCGCTACCCGCGAAACCCGGGTAGTAGCGGAAGCTGTCACCGTCGGCGATCGCGGTGGTGAGCGGTTCGTCGAGGGGGTCGGTCTGCATCATCTGCAGCCGGACGCGCCGCACTGGCAGGTCACCGGCGATCTCGCGGGTCAGGCCGCCGTGAGCCGCACCGGGGCAGATCAGCACCAGATCGCCTTCGTAGCACCTACCGCGGTCGTCGCGCACCATGGTGCCGGCGACGGACCGCACCTCGGTCCCCGGCACGAACACGTACCGTCCCGTCGCCTCGAGGTAGGCCCGGATGGCCGGCATCGCCTGCCGGGATTCCACGGCACCGTCTCGCGAACAGAGCAGTGCGGCGAGGAACTTCCCGCGCAGCGCAGGATTGATCTCCCGCGCGCGGTCCGGTTCGAGCAGTTCGAAGCCGCGCGCCCCAGCGTCGGCACGGGCGACGACCTGCTCGGCGACGGCGATCTCACGGGGCGTGCGCAGCAGGGTCAGAGAACCGGCGGGCCGAAATCCGACGCCGGGAATCTGCGTGCCGATCCGCTCCCACAATTCGCGGGACCTCAGGGCTGCGGCGAGTTCGTGCTCGGCACGACCGGAGACCCAGACCAGCCCGAAGTTGCGCACGGTCGCGCCGCGCGCCTCCGCTTCGCGCTCCAATTGCGTGACGTGATGGCCGCGCTGGACCGCCTCGAGTGCGTGGGCGGTTCCAAGGATCCCGCCGCCGACGATCGTGACGCGCATGTTCAGTGACCATTCATACTCCGGGATACGGCCCGCACAAGCGCCGGTGATGCGCACCGGAACAGCAGCTGAACAATTGGTATAGACCAATTGGGGTATTCTGCAACCGATGCCCGTTCTCGCGGAAACCGCCGCTCTGCTGTCTTCGCTGCGTGACGTGTGGGACGAGGAGGCCGTCGACGAACTCGACCACGCCCTGCAGTCGGCCGCCCGCGCCATCGACGACGGAGCCGACGACGAACTGGTACTCGCCGCCGCGCTACACGACCTCGCGCATAGCCCGATGTTCGACGCGTTGGCGGCCCAACGACACGACGAGACCGCCCGGCTATGGCTGACACCGCGGTTCGGCGAGCGTGTCGGATGGCTCGCGGGCCATCACGTCGCCGCCAAGAAGTACCTCGTCGCCACCGAGCCCGGTTACGAATCTGCACTCACGCCGACCTCCGTGCTGTCGCTGGAGGCTCAAGGCGGAGCCGAGATGGACGCTGCTCTCCTCGTACACCCATGGTGGCCCGACGCATTACGGCTCCGGCGCTATGACGACGACGCCAAGGATCCAGCGGCCCGGCTGAACGGCAAGACTGCGACAATCGCCGACGTGCTGGCGATCGCGGAACGAGTTATCCGGCAACGGTGGTCGCCGTGAGCAAGCCATACGCGATCCGCACCGCGCTGGAGGAGATCCTCGACGGCCTCGTCGAAGGCGACGCCTTCCCGCCGGAACGGGAGCTGGCCGTGCGCTTCGGCGTCGCCCGCGAAACCGTCAGGCAGGCGCTGCACGAACTGTTGGTCGAGGGCCGCATCGAACGCCGAGGTCGAGGCACGGTGGTGTCGAAACCGAAACTTGTTCAACCACTTTCACTCAGGTCCTACACCGAGGGCGCACTCCGCATGGGCCGCAAACCCGGCCGCCTCCTGATCACCTGGGAGGACGTCGCGGCCGCGTCGGACCTGGCCGCAGCCCTCGACCTCACCGAAGGGGCCCCGGTCATACACCTCGAGCGGGTGCTACTCGCCGACGGGCAACGCATCGGGCTGGAGAGCACGTACCTGTCCAAGCATCGCTTCGGGCAGTTCACCGCGACGTTCGATCCGACGACGTCGCTGTACGCGGCGATCCGCGCGACGGGAGTCCGATTCGGCTTGGCTGTCGAACGCGTGGAGACGGTCCTGGCCTCCCCGCGGGAGGCGGGGCTGCTGGAGTCGACGACCGCGATGCCCATGCTGCGCCTCAACCGACGATCCCTCGACACCGCGAACCGGCCGATCGAAGTGGTCAGGTCCCTGTATCGGGGTGACCGGGTGGCGTTCGAGGCGCTTCTCAACGACCGGGACTGACCAGGTCGGTAGTGTCGGTCGGGTGCCCGACTTTCATCCCGACCTGAAGCGCGCCGCGCGGCTCATCCCCCGCGCCATGATCACCCCAAACTCGTTGCCGGTGTTCCGAGTCGCCTCGCGTCTGTTGGACCGCCGCACCCCGGCCGACGTCGAGGTACTGACGCTCGCCTCGGGGGTCGGGGTCCGCCTGCATCGTCCACCGAACGCAGCGGCGAACGGCCCTGCCCTGCTGTGGATTCACGGTGGCGGTTACGTCATCGGGAGCGCGGCCCAGGACGACATCATCTGCCGCCGCTTCGCCCGTGAACTGGGCGTCACGGTCGCCGCCGTCGACTACCGCCTCGCGCCCGAACACCCGTATCCGATCCCGCTCGAGGACTGCTACGGCGCGCTCACCTGGCTGGCCGGGCTGCCCTCCGTCGACTCCTCCCTCGTCGCGGTAGGCGGCGCGAGCGCCGGCGGGGGCCTTGCCGCTGCGCTGGCGCTGCTGGCCCGCGACAGAGGTGAGGTCGACGTAGCGGCGCAAGTGCTGGTGTATCCGATGCTCGACGACCGTTCCGGTACGCGGGAAGGCCTCGACGACCACCGCCACCGGATGTGGACGCAGAAGTCGAACGTCTACGGCTGGTCCAGCTACCTGGGAGACGCCGATCCGAACGTCGCGGTGCCCGCGCGCAACCCCGATCTCAGCGGGCTACCACCCGCCTGGGTTGGCGTCGGCACGAACGACCTGTTCCACGACGAGGACCTCGCCTACGCCGAAAGCTTGACGGCGGCCGGGGTGCCGTGCGAGGTCGAGGTCGTGCCGGGCGCGTTTCACGGATTCGACGGCGCGGTGCCGAAAGCTTCTGTGTCACA